>NZ_JBXWNG010000008.1:0-150380 GCF_059610245.1 Ruegeria sp. YTSA075
GCTTGGCACCGATTTCCTGAATCGGCTTCTTGTTCGCCTCACGCGCGATTTCGATGTCAGATTTATAGCTCATTGGGCAGGGTCCCTGATTGAATGCCGTGCAAATACGGCGCGGCGCGCCGATGCTGAGCAACCCATACCGTTGTGTACAAATCCAGTGGCTATGGATTCCGACATATTCATGCCGCGAAACGGCGTTAGATCGACTTCACCGTTTCTAATCGGAAACCCTGGCCACCTATGGCGCCCAAATCGGTTGATCGGGAACAAGCAGTTTCATCCGCTCGCCAATGCGTAACTCACCGGGCCGCTCGACCCATGCAGTCACCCCGCGACGCCCTTTCGCAGCAGGCTTGAACCCTGCCCCGTGGCCGGCGTGCTCCGCTTCAATCTCACGCCCCGGCAAGATACAAGGCGCGTTCTCCATATCGACTGTGAGCGTTACATTACCGTCGCCCTTTAATCGGGACGAAGGTGGAATATGCGAAAAGTCAGGGATCCCCTGTAGAACAATCGAAGCGCCGAGATAAGACGGATCCAACTGATCAAGGCTCATCTCGGCGGCGATCTCGTCCAGTTCTTCAACAGACAAAATCGAGAGCTGACGCACATTTCGGATTTCAGTCCCTTTTGGGTAAAGGTTCCCAACCCGGACACAGGATGCGCGATTGAGCCCTTCATGGCGCTCACCCTGAACACCCTCAAATTCAAGCCTCAGCGCTTCGACCGCCTGTGCACGCAATGATGCCCCTGCAGGGACATACCCCAACCAGATCACCTCGGCTGAATACTCTGTTTCGCGCAAAAACGGCATGGGCTATCCTTCTCTATCGTGCCACGCGCGCATAATGCGCATGCATGCAGCGATGGAAAGAAAAAACCCGGAGGCAGGCTCCGGGTTTTCTGATTATGCCGTTGGTTCAGGCTCCATCCCACCTTCGGGTGGGGATTTCTTGGCCTTGGTCTTGGGAATCGCCGTAACGCTCGGCGCGCTGCCCTCATCCGGCTTATCGCCCTCGTCGTCGCTTTCGCTGGGCGGCTCGCCATTCATGACGCGCTTGATCTCGTCCCCGGTTAGGGTTTCGTATTCCAGCAGACCCTGGGCCAGACGCTCCCACGCCTCGTTCTTGTCGGTCAGGATTTTGTAAGCGTGCTCATATCCCTGCTGGATCAGACGCTTCACTTCTTCCTCGATCAGCTCTTTGGTATGCGCGGACACCGAGAATCCGGCTGTATTGCCCGAGTACCCCTCATGCGCTTCGGCATAGTCAATATTGCCGACCTTGTCGGACATACCCCAACGCATCACCATCGCGCGCGCCAATTGGCTGGCCTGCATGATGTCACCGGCGGGGCCGTTCGACACATGATCCTCACCATATTTGATCACCTCGGCGGCCTTGCCTGCCATGGTCATGGCCAACTTTTGCTCACACTCATCCCGGTGATAGTTCAGACGGTCCATCTCGGGCAGTGACACCACCATACCCAGCGCACCACCGCGCGGAATGATCGTCGCCTTGTAGACTGGATCGCACAAGGGCAGTTCCAGACCAACAACCGCGTGACCGGCTTCGTGATACGCGGTCTTTTCCTTTTGGTCCTGGGTCAGCACCATCGAGCGGCGCTCGGCCCCCATCATCACCTTGTCTTTGGCGTTCTCAAAATCTTCCATAGTGACAAAGCGACGGCCCACACGAGCAGCCATCAACGCGGCCTCGTTCACAAGGTTTGCCAGATCGGCACCGGAAAAGCCCGGAGTACCCCGCGCGATGATCCGCAGATCGACATCGGGGCCCAGAGGTGTCTTACGCGCATGTACGCCCAAGATCTTCTCACGGCCTTTGATGTCAGGATTGCCGACGGTCACGTTGCGGTCAAACCGGCCCGGACGCAGCAAGGCAGGGTCCAATACGTCTTTGCGGTTGGTGGCCGCCAGAATGATCACACCTTCATTGGCCTCGAACCCGTCCATTTCGACCAGCAACTGGTTAAGGGTCTGCTCGCGTTCATCGTTACCACCGCCGTAACCCGCGCCGCGATGGCGGCCCACGGCGTCGATCTCGTCGATGAACACGATACACGGCGCGTTCTTCTTGGCCTGCTCGAACATGTCGCGCACACGGGATGCACCGACACCCACGAACATTTCAACAAAGTCAGAGCCTGAGATGGTGAAGAACGGCACCCCCGCCTCTCCCGCAATCGCACGGGCAAGAAGCGTTTTACCGGTGCCCGGAGGGCCGACCAGAAGCGCGCCTTTCGGGATCTTGCCGCCGAGGCGCGAGAATTTCTGCGGGTTGCGCAGGAATTCAACGATCTCTTCCAGCTCTTCCTTGGCCTCATCGATGCCCGCCACGTCATCAAACGTCACGCGGCCATGCTTTTCGGTCAGCATCTTGGCCTTGGACTTGCCAAAACCCATCGCACCGCCTTTGCCGCCGCCCTGCATCCGGTTCATGAAATAGACCCAAACCCCGATCAGCAGCAGGAAGGGCAGCAGAGTGATCAGGAAAGATTGAAAGCCAGACTGCTGCTGTTTCTCAGCGCGCACAGGAATGTTCTCGTCGATCAGCAGCTTTGTGACCTCGGCATCGCCAGGTTTGATCGTCACATAGGTTCCGCCGGTTTCGGTGGTATAGCGAATCTGTTCGCCATCCAGTGTCACATTCTTGACTTCACCGTTCTGCACGGCGCTGACAAAGTCGGAATAGGTTCGTTCATTGCTCTGAAGCGTTCCGCCCGGTCCACTGAACAAATTGAACAGTGCAAGGATCAGCAAGAACAGAACGACCCAGAAGGCGATATTGCGAGCGTTGCCCAAGGAAATTCTCCCAAAAGATTTCGGCAAATAGCAATTTGCCGGGTTGCTTCTTAAAATAGAGAGGATTGGCGCAGGTTCAATGCGATAAAAACGACGCGTGAAACTCGGGCCATTCCGGTGCCCGTTCTGCGGTCCAGCCATTGGGAAAGCCTGCCAAAGGCGCCGCCTGGAGTTCATCGCCGCGCCAGACCGCTGGTGAGGATTGTAGTGCAAGGCGCGGACGCCCCTTTGCGCGCCAATCTGGAACCAAGGCAAGCCCGACCTCACCCAGCGCGCGGATTTCAAATCCGTCGGTCCCCGGCCCAGCTAAAATCCAACGCGCATCCCAGCGCGCGGCGGGGGGCGCTCTCAGGCTGGCAATGGCCTGAAACTCTCTGCAAATCCAAGTGTTCGCGGCTTGAGGCACCAGCAGACACCCGCTTAGCGATCCAGCTTCCCCATTGTCCAGCGCTTCTACGGCTTGGTTCAAAGCAGACTGACGTGGTGGATATCCGGGCCCTGAGATCCAGCTGAGGATACCAACAAGTAGCCGGCGTTTGATCTCGGCTGGCAAGGTTTGATACGCGGCCCGATCCACACAAACATCCCCGTCGACCACAACCGCGGCCTTGCGGGCGGATTCCTGCGTAAACAGGTCCAGCGCCTCACGCGCTTGGGTAAGGTTGCTGGCGACACGCGACAAGGTTTCCGGCGTTATCCCCAGCGGAGATAGGTCAGCAAGTGCCTTTCGGGCTTTGATCCGGTCAAACCTTTTGTCCTGATTCGATGGATCCTCGATCCACTTCAGCCCCTTATCCGATAGATAGTCGCGCAAGCTATGGCGGGTGGTCCCAAGCATCGGGCGCAGAATGGTTACACCCTCTCGGACATGCGCAACTGGCATGGCTGCAAGGCCTGTAACCCCAGCGGAGCGGGCCAGCCGCATCAGCACGGTTTCTGCCTGATCATCCGCAGTATGACCCAAAGCAATCGCAGGGATATTATTGGCATGCGCCCATTGAGCCAGCAATGCATACCGTGCCTGCCGCGCCTGATCCTGCAGATTACCTGAGCCGTCCCAGCCTTGCCACTTAAGGGTATCGTGTTTCAGCCCCAGGTCAGCCGCCTGCCGCGCTACAATTTGGGCCTCTTCGGCCGCTTCTGGTCGCAAGCCGTGGTCAACCGTGGCTACATATAGTTCAGTCCCTTCATGCGCAGTGATTTCAGCGAGAAGGTGCATCAGCGCCACCGAGTCGCCACCGCCCGAGACGGCGATACCCAGTCGTTGCGGCAGCCGTTCAGGCAGCCGGGCGCGAATATCGGATTTCAGGCTGGTCGGGGTCCGGCTCAAGAACACCCCAGTGAGGCCATTTCCTGTGTGGCATTTGACGCGGGACCAGAGGACGGGAACCGAACGCCAACCTCACTGAGGGTGATACAGGCCTGATCGGTTTGACCCAGACGGCCCAGCGCCGCGCCGAGCTCATACAACGCCTCGGGGGCAACCGCCCCTTCGGAATCGCCGGTGAAGCTGGCCAGAAAGGCGCGTGCCGCTTCGCGCGTGTCACCCAGACCTTCCAGTGCCTGCCCACGTTTCAAATGCGCCTCGGGCGCCAAAGGGCTGCCGGGATAGGATGTATCGAACTGCGCAAACTTGGTCGCGGCGGTCTGGAAATCACCATCGGCCAGCGCTTGCGACGCATCGTTAAAATCCGCCTGCTCGCCAACGGCCAGTTCCGCCTGCTCGGTCGCAGGAGGTGTGGCCGGTGTTATGACCGCTGCGCCCGAACCTGTGTCCTCTCCACCCAGTGTACTGGTTGGTTCGCCAGAAATTTCACAATTGGTCTCCAACTCACAAAGGCGGAATTCAAGATCCCCGATCCGGTTGGTCCCATCGGTCACAATGTTCTGCACCCGCTGGTTCAATTGCTCGGTCTGACGCGTCAGACGTTGTAGCTCGGCCTCAATCGCGTCGACGCGTTCAAGCACAGAACTGCCGGACAGGTTCGGCGCCGGAGAGCCGGTGGTCGAAAACTCGCGCTTCAGGCGCTGTATCTCCACATGCAGCACCGTCAGTTCCTGCCGGATATCCGCCAGTGTCTGCTGATCCTGCGCTTGCGCCACGCCCGCCGTTGCGACAACTGCGGCCAAAACCCATCCTGCAAGTCTCATCGTCTTACCCCAAGGTTGAACCGGTCAGCACTGTTACCGCGCGGCGGTTCTTGGAATAGCATTCCTCGGTGCTGCAAATTTCAATCGGGCGCTCTTTGCCATAGCTTACAGTGGTCAGTCGGTTGCCCGCCACACCCCGCGAAATCAGGAACTCACGCGCGGCATTGGCGCGGCGAGCACCCAGCGCAAGGTTATACTCGCGCGTGCCTTGCTCATCGGCATGGCCTTCGATTGTGGCTACATAGTCAGGGTTCGCCATCAACCACTCGGCCTGCCCCTGCAGCACCGTTTGAGCCTGCGGCGAGAGGGTCGACTGATCCACCGCGAACAAGACGCGATCCCCAACCGTTTGCTGGAAATACGCAGGTGAGCGCGGATCACTGGGTGACCCCGCAACAATCGAACCGCTGCCACCAGGACCGCCACCGCCCAAAGCCGAAGGATCATTGTTTGCGCAGGCTGCAACCACGCTCAGCGCGCCCAGTGCCAGGATTTTGCCCAATATGTTCATCTCAAGTGCCTCGTTGTTTTGTTCGTTGCTGCCTGTCTACCACAGGGGCGGTTTCTTGTGAACGTTCCCGCACATCTGCAGCGATCAATTCTGTAACGGACCCCATGACGGGTCGCTGCCACCGTCCGGTGTGCGCACCGGGCGCAGGTTCCGCCCCGAGATATCTACCGAATAAAGCGTCGCCCGACCGCTTGCGCCCTGTGTCTCACGAGTGAACATGATGACCCGCCCGTTCGGGGACCATGTTGGCCCTTCGTCCAGGAAGGACGATGTGAGCAGGCGTTCTTCGTCCCCATTGGTGCGCATCACACCGATATGGAAACGGCCTTTGTTTTGCTTGGTGAACGCGATCAAATCTCCGCGCGGCGACCAGACGGGTGTGCCATAACGACCTTGTCCAAAGCTGATCCGCGTTGCCTCGCCCCCATTTGCGGGCATGACATAGAGTTGTGGCGTACCCGAACGGTCGCTTTCAAAAACGATCTGGCTGCCATCCGGCGAATAGCTGGGCGCGGTTTCAATCGCGGGCGTATTGGTGAGCCGCGTACTTTGTCCCGAGGCCAGATCCATCTTCCAAAGGTCGGTGTTGCCGCCCTGGATCAGCGAATAGACAATAGACCTTCCATCCGGCGAGAAGCGGGGCGAGAAACTCATGGTGCCACCCTGCGTATTCAATTCCTGACGCCGCACGCTGCCGACATCCAGCACGTAGATACGCGGGCTGCCCGTTTCATAGCTGGTATACAGAAGCCGGTCCCCGGTGGGCGAAAAGCGCGGGGCCAGAACGATCGCGGAACTGTCTGTCAGGTACTGAACATTTGCTCCGTCATAATCCATAATCGCCAACCGTTTGAGACGTTGGTTCTTGGGGCCGCTTTCCGAGACAAACGCCAAGCGGCTGTCAAAATAGCCCCCCTCACCCGTGATCCGGCTATAGACCTGATCGGCAACCTTATGCGCCATGCGCCGCCACCCATCGGTGGTTCCGGCCAGCTGCAGCCCGTTGCCCAGTTCTTGACCTGAGAACACATCCCAGACCCGGAACCTGACCGTCAGCCGCTTGCCCGAGACATTGACCGCGCCGGTTATCAGTGCCTGCGCATTGATCGCTTTCCAATCGGCAAATTGCACTGGTGCATCAAAGCTGCTGACGCGGCTGATGAATGCGTCCGAGGAGATTTCGCGGAACAGCCCCGTTCCAGTCAGATCCGCCGCGACAACGCGGGAAAGATCGGCGGCATATTGTGTCGCGGATGGTCCATCCGGCACAAAATTCGGAACCGCAAAGGGCATCGGCTCGATGATCCCTTCGTCGATTTCCAGGCGCAGCGGGCCGCTCTGCGCGTATACCGGGGCCGACATCAGGGTCAGACCAAGGACGAGGCTGGTCAGAAGTTTCATCATTTGATCCGCATCCTCTCGGGATTGAATGTAATCTCAATATCCTGCCACTGATCGTATTTGTCAGCAGGCAGATCGTACCCACGCGCGCCACAGCGCAAAATTGCCCGTCGTGCGGCCTGATAGGCCTGATTTTCAGCACCTGCTGACCCGCCAGAGCTATCCAGCAAGCGAACGCTTCCACCTACAACCGTTCCATCACGATTGAGTGAAAACCCGACCACAACAACAACGTTCAACGCATCGGTCGACAACGAGCCGACATTCCAGCATTGCGACACCGCCACACGCATCGCATCCTTCTCACCGCTGGTCAGCGGCGGGCCAGAGGGTGCGGCTGGTTCGGACAAAGCCTCGGCAAGGGCATCGTTGATGGCATCATCATTGTTCTGCGCTGGCACTTCGGGGGTTGGTTCCGGGGTTTCCGTCACCTCTGTTTCCGGCGCAGGCGCAGGGCGATTTGGGCGCACACGCGGGCGTGGCGATGTCAGCGGTGCTTGCTCGTCGGTCTCCTCGGCCTCGGTCACGATCTCAGGCGCAGCCTCTTCCGGGGCGGTTTGATCCTGTTGTTCCTGCTGGGTTTCGGCACCTTCGTCCAACGAAACGGGGGGCGTTTCCACCTCATCCGGCTTCGCCTCGGGCGGTGGTGGCGCGACGGGTTCAGGTGCAATCCGCTCGGACGGGCTGGGCGTTGCCTCGGGGCCCGGAGGCGCAACCAAGGCCGTCGTTTCCGGTTCCGTCAGTGTCGGGGGCTCTGGCGGCAATTCGGGCTCTGGCGGCACTTCAACCGTCTCGGGCTGAACCTCGGGCTCCGGTTCAGATGGCGTCACAGGTTCGGGTCGCGGTTGTTCTTCCGGTGCCACCTCGGGCGCTTTGGCTTCAGTCTCGGGCTCGGGCGGCTGTTCCAATCTGTCGGGTGAGGTCGGCACTTCGGGCGCATTTGTCTGCGCTGTCATCGCAACAAATTCCTCAGCCGAAATCACGGACACATCCTGCACAGACATCGGCAACGGCTCGGACCGGAAGGTACCGCCGAACACGGCCCAGCCAATCAGGCTTACATGCGCAATCGCCGAGATTTTGGTGCCGGTATCCACCGCGCGACCCCACCTTTACCCGTCATCCAGCGTCGGCCCGCCGGTATCCGTCACCAGACCCACATTCGAAAAACCGCCCGCATTCAACGCGCCCATCACCTGCATCACCTGCGCATAGGGGATCGCCCCATCCGCCCGCAGAAAGACCCGATCACTGCTGCGTTCTGCCGCGATGGCACGTAGCCGTCCGATCAATTCCTCGCGCTGAATATCGGTGGTCTGAATTTGAATACGGCCATCGGCAGTCAGCGTGACGGTCAGCGGTTCTTCACTATCGCCGGGCAAAGCGCTTGCCGCAGTCTTGGGCAGATCGACAGGCACCCCAACCGTCAAAAGAGGCGCCGCAACCATGAAGATGATCAGCAACACCAGCATAACATCGACAAATGGCGTGACATTGATCTCAGCCATCGGCTGAGCGCGACCGCGCCGCCGTCCGCGTCTGCGCCCGTTGTTGCCAGAGCTCTGCTGAACCGCCGCGCCCATCGCTCAGCCGTCCAACTGACGCGACAGGATGGTGGCGAATTCATCGGCAAAGGCCTCATAGCCACCAACGATCCGGTCACTATCCGCGCTGAGCTTGTTGTAGAAAATCACCGCCGGGATCGCGGCCAACAGGCCCAGGCCTGTCGCCAGCAACGCTTCGGCGATCCCCGGCGCCACAACGGCAAGGTTGGTATTTTGCTGCTCGGCGATCTCGATAAAGGCATTCATGATGCCCCAAACGGTTCCGAAAAGGCCGATAAACGGTGCGGTCGAGCCGACAGTGGCCAGAATGGGCAGACCTTTTTGCAAGGTCTCAGCCTCTTTTGCGATGGCCACATCCATCGACCGATCAATGCGCGCCGTTGCCCCGGCAATCAGCCCGCCATCCGTGCGATGCGATCTGCGCCATTCGATCATTCCGGCGGCAAATATCTTCTCGGAGCTGCCATCAGGCTGCGAGCCGATCTGCTCAAACAACTCATCCAACGGGTTGCCAGACCAGAAATGTTCATCAAACACCTGCGCCTCGCGCCGAGCCGCACGATAATTGATGAGTTTCTGGATGATAATGCCCCAGGACCAGATCGATGCCGCGATCAGCATCAGCATCACCAGTTTGACGATAAAGGTCGCGCGGGCATACAGCCCCCACATGGAGAAATCGATCTCCTGCGCCAGCGCCAGCGTTTCAGCTTCCATGAACCTGCTCTTTGTTTTTGCCTGAATGGCCGTTGATTTGGCCTTGTTTTGACAAACGCTATCGCAGTTGGGGCTGAAAAGCCAACAGAACCACCCCTGGTCCACAAATTGTTACATCAATGCGCGAATCTCTGCCGGAAGGCGGACGGGCCTACCCTGCGCATTCATGCACACTGCGGTCACTTCGGCCTGGAAAATCTCGGTCTCGCCTCGTTTCACCAACTGCGACATGGTCAACCGCACACCAGAGAGCGAAACCATCTCGGTTTCCACGACCAGCTCATCCTCGAACCGCGCTGCGGCCAGATAGTCGGCCTCGACGCGTCGCACGACCCAGACAATACCCTGTTCCCGCATCGCATTCTGGTCATTGCCCAGTTTGCGCACCCAATCGGAACGGGCACGCTCTATATATCGCAGGTAATTTGCGTGATAGACGACACCGCCCATATCGGTGTCTTCGTAGTACACACGAACCGGGTAGGTGTGTTTCATTGCAATGTCTCCAACCGGGCAAACAGACGTAAAGCGTGCGAGGCATCCTGCGCCGCGCCCGGCAAAATCGGGTCATACGCGGCGCGGATCAGTGCCGCGATTTCGGGCCTCAGGATCGTTGTCTCGCCTGCTACGGCCAGTGGAGATTGCGCCCGAAACGCGGTGTCCGACCACAAAAGGATCGTCTGCACTACCTGACTAAGCGCTAGGGTTTCTGCCGGCACCTTGGACAATTCCTTATCCATACGAAGGAAAACAAACGCGGCGCGGATCGCGCCATCCTCTTCGAACCGGAATATCCGATATTGATTGGCCTCTGCGGCTAACAGCCGTTCGACCAATGGTCCGAGGTCAGGGATCAGACGATCCAGATCCGGCACCTCAAGCAGTTCCTGCCAATCGCGAAAAAAGAACACCATGCAATTGGCGCCCAGTTCGGGGTCGGTTTCAGCCATCTTGTGATCGGCCAATGCAACAACCGCCTCAAACGCGCCTTTCACGGTTGCAAGCGTTTCGTCCTCGACCCCGAACACGATGGGCACGATGGGCCGCCCCCAGCGCGCAAACAGAAACTCACCGTTTTCGCGGGTAAACAGCGCTTCGATCTCGTCCAGAGTCACATCCAACCCTTCGTCTTTTGAAAATACTCTCGCTGAAGGCTTAAAATCTCCAGCGCGCGGCTTCAACCAAACAGATCGTTCTGGCCGCGTGGCGGGGCTATTCCCAGATGAGTCCACGCTTTTTGCGCCAACATCCGCCCACGCGGCGTGCGCTGAATAAGACCCTGCTGCAACAGATAGGGCTCGATCACCTCTTCCAGCGAATCCCGGCTTTCCGACAACGCTGCAGAGAGGGTTTCTATACCCACAGGTCCACCAGCATAATTCTCAGCGATCAGCTTCAGGTATCGCCTGTCCGCGCCATCAAGCCCGAGATGATCCACACCCAGCCGTGTCAATGCCCCGTCGGCCAAATCACGCGTGATCCGGCCATCACCTTCGACGATGGCAAAATCCACCACCCGGCGCAGCAACCGCCCGGCGATCCGAGGTGTCCCGCGTGACCGGCGCGCAATCTCGCGCGCGCCATCATCATCCGCCGGCGCACCCAGTTTGCGCGCGTTGCGCCTGACGATCTCGTGCAACTCATCCACCGTGTAGAACTGCAAGCGTGTTGGAATACCAAACCGATCGCGCAGCGGCGTCGTCAGCAAACCCATCCGAGTGGTCGCCCCGACAAGCGTGAACGGCTGCAACTCGATCCGTACTGTACGGGCCGCCGGGCCTTCGCCAATGACCAGATCCAATTCAAAATCCTCCATCGCGGGATAGAGAACCTCTTCGACCGCCGGATTCAGGCGGTGAATCTCATCAATGAACAGCACATCCCGCGATTCCAAATTGGTCAGGATCGCCGCAAGATCACCTGCCTTGGCCAGAACCGGGCCCGACGTCATGCGGAAGTTTACACCCAACTCACGCGCCATGATCTGGGCCAGCGTGGTTTTCCCCAGACCCGGAGGACCATGAAACAGCGTGTGATCCATCGCCTCGCCCCGCTGCTTGGCCGATTGGATGAAGATGCGCAGGTTTGCACGGGCTTCAGCCTGACCGATGAATTCGTCCAAACCCTGCGGGCGCAAAGCGCGGTCATTATCCTCGGGCAAAGGATCGGGGCGCAAGGTGGGATCAGCGTCTACCATTCATTCATCCCTTTGGCGCCAACAGTTTCAGAGCAGCACGGATCAGTTCAGCTTCACCCGCTTCCGGCAGGCTTGCCGCCGCTTCGGCCACAGCCGAGGCGGCCTCAGACGGGCCATACCCCAGATTTGACAAGGCAGACAACGCGCCCGCCGATGCCGCCGCCGATCCCGACGCTGGGTTCACCACGCGTTTCGGTGCGGAGGCTGGTTCAGTCAATTCAACCACATCCAACGCAGGGCCATCCATCGCTTCGGTCACCGTGCCGCCCATGGCCATGACGCCTGGCGCTTTGTCTTTCAGGTCCAGTACGATCCTCTGCGCCGTCTTTGGCCCGACACCCTTGGCTGCTTTCACCGCCGCCCAATCGCCCAATGCAATTGCGCGGCTGACACCGTCGGGGCCAAGCGCCGACAGTATAGCTAAGGATACCTTGGCCCCAACGCCCTGAACCGAGCAGAGCAACCGGTGCCACTCCTTCTCGACCAAAGACAGGAACCCGTAAAGCTGCATCAGGTCCTCACGCACGACCATGTCGGTGTAGATCGAGACTGCCTCGCCGACACCTGGCAGAGCCGCCATAGTTCGGTCCGAACAATAGACGATGTAACCAACCCCGCGCACATCAATCAGGATGTGATCCGCTGCACGATAGTCCAGTCGCCCTGTCAGCTTGCCGATCATGCGCCCACCTCTTTCAACCGCGATTGCTGCGTCTTGCCGTAATAGGCATGACAAATCGCAATCGCCAGCGCGTCCGCCGCATCCGCGCCTTTTGGCGAGCAGCCGGGCAGTTGCAGTTTGACCATGTGCAGAACCTGCTCTTTCTCAGCATGGCCGACACCGACCACCGTTTTCTTAACCCGGTTCGGCGCATATTCTCCCACCGGCAGGCCGGCCTGCGCCAAGGTCAAAAGCGCCACACCCCGCGCCTGACCCAGCTTCAGGGTCCCGGCCCCGTCCTTGTTTACGAATGTCTGTTCAATCGCAGCCTGATCTGGTTGATGCTCGGCGATCACTTCGACAATCTGGTTGTGCAGTGACAGCAATCGTTCGCCCAGATCGTCGCCATCCGATTTGCACAAACCGTTCTCAACATGGCTCAGACGGCTGCCATGCGATTCGATGACGCCCCATCCCAGGGTTCTCAACCCCGGATCAATGCCCAAAATTCGCATGTTGTGCCTCGGCCTGCTCGGGTTATGTGATCTTTTTTCAACGCCTAGCACGAAGCGTGAACATTTTCCAAGCGAATTGGTCTATGGACAAAAACCGACAGCTTTGTCCTGCCAACGACACCGCGCGTCGATTGCGACTTCGAATAGTCTGTTTTCGACCAATTTATGAACGCGAATTAACCAATAATTTAAGTGAATTACGGCCTAATCGTGGTGAAGATGAGGCTTGCAAGAATTGCATAGGATATATGCAAAAAATGATCTTGTACGAACATTTTGGCCGCACTAAATGCCCGGCAGATCGCAAGATCAAAATGGAACTCAAACCAGAAGGAAACAGGATATGGCTGCACTGGACACCACCCGCATCGCCACCACTGGCTCGTTCGGCCTCGTTGGCCGTATCGGCGCGCTATTTGTATCGGCATTCAATGTCGTTGCTGAATGGAACGACGCCCGCGCGACACGCAAAGCGCTGACTGGCCTGACGGACCGCGAACTGGAAGATATCGGCCTGTGCCGTGGCGACATCGACATGATCGCCGAAGGCCGCCGGTAACTACGACGACCACATAACTGCCCCTTCTCCTCCCACTGGGGTAAAAAGAAAACACCGCGCGCTGATCAGCACGCGGTGTTTTTCTATTCTGTTGATCAAATACTGGTGGGTATCAGTAGATAACCTTGTTCAACTGAACCGCCAGCGCTTCGGATAAGGGATCAATCTGCATCACCCAAGCGCCGGCTTGTTCGACCGAGGTGCCCTGATACAGGCTATCGATCCGAAACTGGTATCCGGATGGCCCGAGGCTGGAGAGCAGGAACGCTTTGAACCCGAAGAACCCAAGCAGGCAGAACAACAACACTTTGGCCGGAACAGCTGATCGAACGCGCTGTGGTTTCATAACCACCAAGCCATCCTTGCGCATCGTCGCACGATAGCCTCGGCTCATCTTGTGATGCTTCTTGTTCAGGCGATGTACGCGCTGACTGAATTCCAGTTGTTTTGTCGTCATGGCAGCCTCCACAAAACCGCCCCCCATCAAGTTGATCAAAAAACGGTAAGTAGAGAATGCGACAAAACCGTGGCAAAAATCCATAAAACTCCTGCAAATGGTCTAAATTGGGCCCTGTTTGCTTAAGATTAGCGTCGTCCATTCACCAATCTCACTTCTGTCGGTCAGATTAAATCCATTCTGGGAATAAACAGACACGACATCATCAGCCTGTTCATTGAGGATTCCCGACAGAATTGCGTACCCCCCCGTACAGAGATTCGCGGCAATTTCCGGTGACAAGGCCACCAGCGGGCCCTTGAGGATATTTGCGAATATCAGGTCATAAGGCGCCGCAGATCGGAGTTCTGGATGGTCAAACCCCGCCGCCTCGACACAGCGAACAGAACCGGCCATACCATTGGCCTTCAGGTTGGCCTCGGCCACGTCAACAGCAACCTGATCAATATCGCTGGCCAGAATCTCGCCATCCCAAACACGTGCTGCGGCCATAGCCAGAACGGCGGTGCCACATCCGATATCGGCAACTTTCGCGGCGCTGAATCCGTCATCCAGCAAACGATCCAGCGCTTTCAAACACCCAAGCGTGGTGCCGTGATGGCCTGTGCCAAACGCCATCGCGGCCTCGATCAGCAAGGGTATCCGACCCTCGGGCAGCTTGTCTGCATCGTGGCTGCCGTAGACAAAGAACCGGCCTGCCTCAACGGGGGCGAGCTCGCGGCGCACATGGGCAACCCAATCGGTTTCAGGCAGTTCCGAGACGACAAAGGATTTGGCCTCAAACGCAGCAGCCAAAACCGCAAGGGCTGTCTCATCTGGGGCTTCAGTGAAATACCCCCCAACTTCCCAAAGGCCCGAGCCGTCTTCGACCTCGAACACACCAACACCAGTTGGTTCCGGGTCCAAACGCTCCATCGCCTCGCCCAGACCTTCGGCGGCAGTTTTGCCAGTCAGTGTCGTCAACGCGGTAAATGTGGGCATGGGGAGCTCCTGTCTTGGTTGAGACAGCGCCTATGGCGTGGGCCCGCCAAGGTCAAGCGTTGGCGCCTATT
Source organism: Ruegeria sp. YTSA075 (assembly GCF_059610245.1). Classification (NCBI taxonomy): domain Bacteria; kingdom Pseudomonadati; phylum Pseudomonadota; class Alphaproteobacteria; order Rhodobacterales; family Roseobacteraceae; genus Ruegeria; species Ruegeria sp. YTSA075. The sequence goes on from NZ_JBXWNG010000008.1 coordinate 14,611, forward strand.
CCGCAGGGGCCGGAGCGTATTTAGACAAGATGGTCTCGTTCCCTGGCTCAGGATGGCGCGGGATGAGCAGCGATAGCAGCAGCGAGATCATGGCCATTGCAGCCGCCAGGCCAAAGACGGCTCCGGGCGACACGACCCAAAGCAGGCCCAGCAGCGCAGGCAGGAACACCGCCGCAATATGGTTGATGGTGAAGGCCACGGCCGCAGTTGGAGCGATATCCGCAGGGTCCGCGATCTTTTGGAAATAGGTTTTCAGCGCCAGCGCCAAAGCAAACAGAACGTGGTCGATCACGTAAAGGATCGCCGCCAGCAAAACGCCCCAGCCAAACCAATAGATGCCGCCATAGGCTGCAAAGACGATCGCGAGGCCGGTATATTCGAAGATCAACGTGCGGCGCTCGCCAAACGTGGCCACTGCTTTGCCCAGCATCGGAGCGGCGGCCATGTTGATCACGAGATTGATCAGGTACAGGCTGGTGAGTTCGTGAACTTCGAACCCGAATTTCTCAACCATCATGAAGCCCGCAAAGACGACAAAGATCTGGCGACGCGCTCCGGCCATGAATTGCAGCGCGTAGTATAGCCAGTAGCGTTTGCGCAGGATCAGTTTCTTAGTCTGCGGTGTGGGCGCGTCAAATTGCGGATAAGCAATCAGGCTGAACAGCGCCAGCAGAGCAGTCACCCCTCCGGTGGCCAAAAAAACGGTATTGTAGGACAGATCGAACCGATCCCATGTCAACACGATCAGTCCATAGACCACCGCCGTTGCAGCCGACCCCATGGCCACCAGCCAGCCCAGCACTTGCGGGGCCTTGTCCTTGGGCAACCATTGCAGCTGAAGCGACTGGTTTACCGTTTCGTAGTAGTGAAAGCCGATCGAGCTGAACAAAGTCACGAATAGCAACCCACCCAGGCTGGGGAACCATGCCGTCACCGCTGTTGCCACACCCAGCATCATCAGCGAGATCATGGCCAAGACCTGCTCGCGGACGAAAATGATCACCGCAATCACACCAACCGCCAGAAAGCCCGGGATTTCGCGCACCGTGTGCAGCAGGCCGATATCCGCGCCATCAAAATTCGCCACCTCGATGACGAAATTGTTCAGCAGGGCACTCCAGCCGTTGAACGCAATCGGCATGGTCATCGCCATCACAAAAAGAAGCGTGATCGGGCGGCGCCAGAACGGCAGGCTTTGCGCCTCGGCAAGGGGCATGGGTTTCAGCATGAGAGTCCCTCTACGCCCATTTCCAGGGTTTGGCGAGAGGAAAGCACGGAGCGCACAATGGGTCTGCACAGGTGCAGAGATCAGTAGAAACTCTGCGGGTCGATATCGACCGTCAGACGAATATCGCCTTTCAGGCGCAACGGCGCAATCCAGCGGGCGATGCCGTCTTGTATTGGCGCCCCCTTTGGGGCCTTGACCAACAGACGCACCCGGTGACGCCCGCGAATACGCGCTATTGGGGCGGGCGCCGGGCCAAAGACCTGCGCCCCGATCTCGCGCAGTGGCGCATCATTGCGAGCCATGGCGTTGCCGATATCGAACACCGGCCCAACCTCTGGTCCGGACAAGACGATACCCGCCATGCGCCCATAAGGCGGCACACCAGCTGCTTGTCGCGCAGCGGCTTCGGTTTTCCAGAACCCTTCCTCATCCCCTGACAGGATCGCCCGGATCACCGGATGCTCGGGTTGGAAGGTCTGCAACAGGGCCTGACCGGGTTTGTCCGCACGCCCCGCTCGACCCGCCACTTGCCGCATCAATTGAAAGGTGCGCTCGGCCGCTCGCAGGTCAGCCCCATGCAGGCTAAGATCCGCATCAATGACGCCGACCAATGTCAGCTTGGGGAAGTTATGCCCCTTGGCCACCAACTGCGTGCCGATGATGATATCGGCATCCCCTGCGGCAATTTCCTCGATCTTTGCCTTAAGCGCCCGGGCCGATCCGAAAAGGTCCGAGCTCAGCATGGTGATCTTGGCGTCAGGAAAGGTGGCTTCGGCCTCTTCCGCCAGCCGTTCGATTCCCGGCCCCACCGGCGCCAGTTTGCCTTCGACGCCGCAGGACGGACAGACATCGGGCATCGGCTTGGTCTCACCGCATTGATGGCACATAAGACGTTTGAGAAAGCGATGTTCCACCATCCGTGCGTCGCAATGATCACAGGCGATCTGGGTGCCGCAGGCCCGGCAAAGGGTCACCGGCGCATAGCCGCGGCGGTTGATAAACAGCAAAGATTGCTCACCCTTTTCGGTCCGCTGTTGCACGGCCTGCCGCAGGGACGGAGAGATCCAGCTATTGGGTTGTAATGGTTCGGCCCGCATATCGATTGATTTCATCTCGGGCAGCATGGCCGCGCCAAAGCGGGACGTCAGGTCCAACCTTTCATACTTGCCCGCCTCGGCATTTGCCCAGCTTTCCAGAGAGGGCGTCGCGCTGGCCAGAACCACGCGCGCGCCACAAATGGCGGACCGCAGAACCGCCATGTCGCGCGCGCTATAATGCACCCCGTCTTCCTGTTTGTATGAGGTGTCATGCTCCTCATCGACCACGACCAGACCCAAATCCCGGAACGGCAAAAACAAAGCCGACCGTGCGCCCACCACCAGTTGCGCATCACCCTGCCCAACCATCCGCCAGACCCTGCGGCGTTCGGTCATGGTTGCGCCTGAATGCCATTCGGCTGGTCGCGCGCCAAAACGCGCTTCTACGCGGGTCAGAAACTCGGCGGTTAAGGCAATCTCAGGCAACAGAACCAGCGCCTGACGTCCTACCCGCAACGCCTCGGCTACGGCCTCCAGATACACCTCCGTCTTGCCTGAACCCGTCACGCCCTTCAGCAATGTGGTGCCGTAGTCGCCCGTGCGCTGACCGGCTTGCAACCGGGCGACCGCCGCCGCCTGATCATCGGTCAGATCTTTGCCGGGCAAATCCGGGTTAAGATGCGAATAGGGCAGATCACGGGGGCTGTCCTCCTCCCGCAACGCGCCTTGTTTGACCAGCCCTTTCACTACGGACGAAGTTACGCCCGCCTGTTCTGCCAGCTCCTTCAGGGTGAAGGCCAAACCGCCATATTCTCTTAGCACCTCAAGCACACGGGTCCGCGCATCGGTCATCCGATCCGGCTCAGCAACACCCAGGCGATAAACCTTCCGCATCGACGGCGGATCACCCAGCCCCGGCGCGCGCGTTGCCAAGCGCAACATCGCCGGCATCGGTGTCAGCGTGTAGTCTGCGACTTTTCCCAGAAACACGCGCATCTCTTCACGCATCGGCGCGACTTCCAGCACCCGGATCACCGACCGTGCCTTGGACAGGTCGAAACCGCCCTGCCCCGGCCCCCAAACCACGCCCAACACCTTTCGCGGCCCCAAGGGGACTTCGACAAAAGCCCCAAGAAAGCACCCGCCTTCGGGCGCTTTGTAGTCCAGCGTCCGGTCCAGCGGTTGCGTTGTCAGCACCGCCACCAGTTCACCTTGGTCGAAATACTCCTGCGCGCTCACCGCATATCCTTGGGCCAGGGGGTTTCAGCATGGGTTTCTTTGAGGTAAAGCCATCGGCGACCAAGGCCAACCCATCAAAGGACTGCCCGCATGAAATTCTTCGTAGACACAGCCGAGATCGACGCCATCGCCGAACTGAATGATCTGGGCATGGTGGACGGTGTAACCACCAACCCTTCGCTGATCCTGAAATCGGGCCGCGACATTCTAGAAGTCACCAAAGAGATCTGTGATCTGGTCGACGGTCCCGTGTCCGCTGAAGTGGTCGCCACCGAAGCCGACGACATGATCGCCGAAGGTCGCAAGCTGGCCAAAATCGCTCCGAACATCGCCGTCAAAGTACCGCTGACATGGGCCGGTCTGAAAACCTGCAAAACCCTCAGCGACGAGGGCCAGATGGTCAATGTCACCCTGTGTTTCTCGACCAATCAAGCAATTCTGGCCGCCAAAGCGGGTGCGGCCTTCATTTCGCCCTTCATCGGTCGTCTGGATGACATCAACCTCGACGGCATGGACCTGATCGCCGATATTCGTCAGGTCTATGACAATTATGGGTTCGAAACCGAGATCCTCGCTGCGTCAATCCGCACTGTAAACCACGTCACCGACAGCGCGCGCATCGGGGCTGATGTGATCACCGCCCCGCCCGCCGTGATCAAGAAACTGGCCGACCACCCGCTGACGGATAAAGGCCTTGAAACCTTCTTGGCCGACTGGGCCAAAACCGGTCAGAAAATCCTCTGATCCTTTGCGCGACCGCGCGGTGCCGTCAGGCCCCGCGCCCGGCCCAACTGCCGGTGCCTGATCTGTGATCAGGCTCTTGCAGGCGGGAGCGTCCGCCACACAGGCCGACTATTCCACCGAAAGGTGTATTTTTCCCAAGGCAAAACCGGTCGATCATGTTATAAGCCGCCAAAACAAAAAACACCGACCGGACGGGACATGAGCAGCAACCCAAAACTTGAAGACAGCCTCCGCGCTGCGATTCTGGCCAAACCAGACGTCTTGCTAGACGACAAAGACTTGATGCAGGCATTGGTCAGCGCCAATGAACAGGCGCGCGGTGAAAACGTGATCGACCTGCGCGGCATTGCCATGCAGCGGCTCGAAGCGCGCTTGGACCGGCTGGAAGACACGCATCGTTCGGTAATTGCTGCAGCCTACGAAAACCTGGCCGGCACCAATCAGATCCATCGCGCCGTTTTACGGCTTCTCGAACCGGTCGAGTTCGAGGATTTTCTGCGCATCCTGGGAAATGAAGTTCCCGAAATTCTGCGTGTCGAGCGGATCACGCTGGTTTTGGAAACGGCCATCCTGCAAGACGACCCGGCGATCGACAAGCTGGGCGGTGTTCTGACGGTCGTTGAACCTGGTTATGTCAACAAATACCTCTCGCAGGATCGCGGCAGCACGGTGCGCGATGTCACTCTGCGCGAAATCCGGCAGCCCAACCCACGCATCTTTGGCAGCGACGCCGACCATCTGCGATCCGAGGCGTGCCTCAAGCTGGATCTGGGTGCAGGCCGCCTGCCCGGCATGATCGTGATGGGCGCCACTGACCCGCGCCATTTCACACCACAGCTTGGCACTGATCTTCTGGCCTTCTTCGCTGGCGTATTCGAACGCTCGATGCGCCACTGGCTGTCGTGAACCTGATTTCACCGGCTTGCAGGGATGCCCTGCAACACTGGCTGGAAAGCCTCGGTGCACTAGCCGGACGAACAGACAACACCCAGTCCGCCTATCGCGGCGATGTCACTGATTTTCTATCCTTCATGACACTCCATCACGGGGATCGTCAGGGACTGGCGGCGCTTGAACGCATCTCAATCTCGGATATGCGGGCCTGGATGGCACAGCTGCGCGCAGATGGGGTTGGTGCGCGGTCGCTTGCGCGCAAACTCTCGGCAGTCAAAAGCTTCTACCGTTGGCTGGCTGAACGGGAAGGGTTTGAACCCACGGCCGTCCTGTCCACCCGCGCGCCCAAATTCACCAAAAAGCTACCCCGTCCTCTGGCCGAGGATGCCGCCCGGGCTATGATCGATACGGTCGAACTGCAAGCAACATCAGATTGGATTGCCGCGCGGGATGCGGCCGTTGTTACCCTGCTTTACGGCTGTGGATTGAGGATTTCTGAGGCCCTGTCACTGACCGGGTCAGATGCTCCACTGCCACGAACCCTGCGCATAATGGGTAAGGGCAGCAAGGAGCGCGTCGTGCCGGTGATCCCCGTCGCGCGTGAGGCTGTTGACCGGTATCTGCACCTCTGCCCGCATCCTCAATCATCCGAGGCACCTCTGTTCCGCGGTGTCCGCGGTGGCGCATTGAACCCGCGCGCCATCCAAGGGGTGATGGCCAAAGCCCGAATGCAGCTGGGTCTGCCGTCAACCGCAACACCTCATGCCATGCGGCACAGCTTTGCCACACATCTGTTATCTGCAGGTGGAGATCTGAGGGCCATTCAGGAACTGTTGGGGCACGCCTCACTTTCGACCACCCAAGCCTATACAGCGGTTGATACCGCCCGCTTGATGGAGGTCTATAACCGCGCTCATCCCAAGGCCTGACACTGACCAAAAAGGTTTCTTGGGCAGTAGGCCACGCAACCGGGCTTTTGGTTTGCATCTTGGGCACGCATCGTACATGACAGCTGCATGACACTCAGATTCAAAGCTTTAGCCGTCCATCTTTTTACTGCAACGGGCGCCGTTTTTGCCATGTTGGCCATGCTGGCCGCGGTCGAAGGTGAATGGAGCCTGATGTATCTTTGGCTGGTGGTCTCGTTCATTGTCGATGGGATCGACGGGCCACTGGCACGGCACTACCATGTCAAAAAGAACGCACCAGAATTTGATGGTGTCCTGCTGGATCTGATCATCGACTATCTGACCTATGTGTTCATCCCGGCTTATGCCTTGTTCAAGTCAGGCCTGATGGATGGATGGACAGGCTGGTTTGCGATCATCGTGATCACCTTTGCCAGCGCAATGTATTTTGCCGATACGCGCATGAAGACAAAAGACAATTCGTTCTCGGGTTTTCCAGGATGCTGGAACATGGTTGTGATCGTGATCTTTGCGCTTGAACCCAACTTCTGGGTCAGCCTGGTCCTTGTCACACTGCTGTCGATTGCGATGTTCCTACCACTTAAATTCGTCCACCCAGTACGGACTGAGCGGTGGCGCAGCCTGACACTACCCATTGCTTTTGCCTGGACCTTCTTTGCTGGCTGGGCGGCCTGGGTTGATTTCCACCCCGAAAGCTGGGCGCATTGGGGCCTGGTGATCTCCAGTCTCTATCTGGTCTTTGCCGGGATCGGACAGCAGATCATACCACAGCGCAAGGCTACATAACGTCCTGCACCTCGAACTCAGCTCCGTTATGGGTGAAGACATCACCTGCCTGAAGTCCAACCATGGCAAGGTAGATGGGGCTTTGCGTTGAAATGCCCATATAGGTTTTTCCGTCCACATCGAAACGGGTTGTCGAGACGCAAACAACGAAACGTCGATTGTTGAACTTGATAACCGCCCCGGGCTGAACCGTATCGGTCAAACCAAAGTCAGTGTTTTCGATTACATCAATCTTGGCGTGATGAGCGTGGACAGGTGCGTCAAAAGCGGCGGCCAAATCCGCATTCTCGCGCGAGGCCGCGATGTCATCCTTGTCATGCGCTTCGCGGTCGTCCAGCTGAGCATCTTTCAGAAAGGCGTCATAGTGCGCCTGTGCCGTGGCAAGCTCCTGTGCTTCCAGCGACATCAGCTTATCAGTAATTGCTTTCTTGCGAGCAGCGCGATCTGCCTCGGTCATCATAAGATCCCTTCAACTGCGGTATCTTGTATAAGTTGTGCACCTGCTCGCCGGAATGCAACTGAAATCCGGTTATCAGATCAACAGGCCTGCAGCCTTTTCATGACGTAAAAGCGCGACCTTTGTTTCGACCCCACCATCGCCCGAGAACCCGCCCAGACCCGTTGCCGACAGAACCCGGTGACACGGTATGATCACCGGGATCGGGTTGGCCCCACAGGCCTGCCCGACCGGTTGAGCCGGTTGTCCAAGCTGTTTTGCGATCTCACCATAGGTCACGGTTTCGCCCAAGGGTATGGCATACATCAGATCGCAGACCTGCCGCTGAAACTCTGAGCCATTGATGTGATAGGGCAGATCAAAGCGTGTCAGCTCTCCGGCATCATAGGCACGCAACTGAGCTGCCGCCTCGCGCAGCAAAGGCGTAGCTTCGCCGTCATCCTGGCCGTTCCACACCAACCGAGTGATGGCCCCAGCCACCTCGGCAACACCTAACCTTCCGAATTGTGTTTCAACTGCGATCATGGCCATAGACCAAGGCTTTCAGATCAGAGCAACCAGTGCAAGAGAGTCCGTCAGCGCCTGCTTTGGGATTTCGGCAATTTCATGCTAAGCTTACTCCATTGTTTAAGGAATTGGAGCTACGCGCATGGGACGACATTTGGTCCTGACGGTCCATGGCATCGGCGAACAGAAACCCGGTGAAACCGTGGATCAGGTGGTTGGCGCGGCAACCACATGGCTAGACAAAAAGGCCAAACCGCCTATCGAAGTCGAGCGTGAGATGATCGAGCTGGCCGAAAGCAATTTCGACGGATCACGCCGCAACGCCAAGCTCTTCAAGGTCAATCTGCGCAAAGTGTCCAAACCCAATGACACAAGGGATCAGGCCCTGTTTGCCGAGGTCTTCTGGGCGGATCGTTCCCCTGCCCCGAAAGGCAGCATCAAAACAGCGATTGACCTGATTTGGGTGGTTCTCGCCCTTGGGTATCTGGCGATGGACAATGTCGAACAAACCCACAGGCGTAATGGGGTTGATCCAACCGCTAAGGACGGGCGGCTTACTGTCGCTGCCCTGCTTGTTCACTGGTTTACCTGGGTTTTCTTCGGCGCGGTCGCAACACTGAACACATATCTTCTGATCGGTGCGGCAGCATCGATGATCGATATCGCCACACTCATAAAACTCAAGCCGTTTACCGAGGCGGGGCGCACAGAGGCGCTGTTTGGCGTCCTGCTCATCGCGTATGCGATTGCGACCACAATGGGTCTTTGGCGCTGGAACTCAGCCCCAACCTATCTGCGGCGGGTGTTCTGGCGCGGCATGGCTGTGTTCGGGCTGATCCTGATCGGCGGCTTGATAACCGGACCATTAGGGTTGGGATGCTGGGGCAACAGAGCCAACATCGGGCAATTCGTGGATTTCCAACTGTTCCTGCTCGCCGGCAGCTGGATCATTGCAATATTTACCACCGCAATTCTGTACTTCGTCTCTTTGGCAAAGCTTGAAGTCAATGATGGCCTAACCGAGCATCGGCGCATCTATCCCAGCATCTGCTCGGGCATGCAGGTGTTCTGGATGTTCATCATCTCGGGCTTCTGGCTTGCGATTCAAAAGCTCGTTGGCTCGATTGATGTGCTCAAAAACAGCCGCTTGAACAGGTTGTTCGAAAACCATCTGAATGATGCGATGGAGACCCTCAGCATCACATTTGCAGCGATTGTCGTGTTGGCCGTCGTTGGTTTGATTGTGTATGTTGGTCGACGTTTGGGCAAATCCAATCTGCAAGACCGGCACAGCTTTCTCGGACGCGCGATTCTGAACCGGCCTGCGCAAGCGGTTTTCCTGCTATCTGCCGCGGCCATGTCAGTCGTTGCGTTTCGCGGAATCATCGACAAATGGAAGGGGCAAGATCCCTTTTGTACAATCGTCAAGGTCGACGATCTGAATACTCTGGTCTGTAATGCTGCGGGTGATCTTCTAAACCTGCTCGCCACTTATCAGGCTACAATTGCGCTTGTCGTGCTTGCGATCACGGTCGCCTTGTACCGATATTCCAACTTTGTCGCAGCCGGTTTGGGTGTAGCGCGGGATATCGTCACCTATGCCATCCGCGACACGTGTTCTTTGAGAAAAGACCTGAAAACGCGCCGCCGCAACTATTCCGATCGCAAGGCGATTGATGACCGATTCTATCGCACGCTCTACTACGCAATGGACATCTTCTCCCCAACCCACATCACGGTGATCTCACATTCCCAAGGCACGGTGATCGCCACACAGATGCTGATGGATGGGCGCGTCAAAGAACAGATCGGTGACTGCCCGGTTACGCTAATCACAATGGGCGCGCCGGTAACGCATATCTATCAACGCTATTTCCCGGAAATGTTCACCGTCGATCCGCAAAAGCTGGGCGCTGAATGGTTCAACATCTTCCGTCAGGATGACTTTGTCGGCACGCGGATAGATGGAAACCTGATTCCCGCTGACCGAAATATCGATGTCGATCCGGGTGGACATACCGGATACTTCACGGATTATCAGGTCTGGAAAGAACTGACCGGAGACAAGATCGGGTTTCACCTGTTCAATCCCAAGAGACACTGAACAGGCGTGCCCCCTCTGTTTTCAGAGGGGGCGATAGGTTTATCCAAGCGCCTCGTTGCAGCGTCCGCAAACGCCGGGGTGGGTGTGCAGCCCAACATCCGGCAGGATCTTCCAGCAGCGTTGGCATTTGGCACCTTCGGCCTTTTCGAACACCACAGCGACACCCTCGATCTCTGGCACGCGGAACGCCTCGGCCGGGGACGGGTCGCCTGTGACAGTCAGGCCCGAAGTAATGCACATGTCATCAACATCGAAGGTCGACAGCAAATCGCGGGTTTCGCTGTCTTCCACATGCACGACCGGCGCCGCCTCCAGGCTCGATCCGATCACCTTGTCCTGACGCTGAACCTCCAGCGCGGCAGTAACCGCACGACGCACACGACGGACCTTGGCCATATTGACCTCAAGCTCTTCATTACGCCAATCGGCGGGGGTTTCCGGGAAGTCCACCAGATGGACCGAACTGTCATCGCCCGGGAACCGCTCCAGCCAGACTTCCTCCATGGTGAAGACCAGAACCGGGGCCAGCCACGTGGTCAGGCGGTGGAACAGGATGTCCAGAACAGTCCGCGCAGCGCGGCGGCGGTCACTATCGCCGTCACAATACAGCACGTCCTTGCGAACGTCGAAATAGAAGGATGACAGATCGACGGTCGCAAACGTAAACACGGCGCTGAACACACCCTGGAAATCGAAGGACGCATAGCCCTTGCGCACCTGTTCATCAAGTTCCGACAAACGGCTGAGCACCCAGCGTTCCAGACGCGGCATGTCTTGCGGATCGATCCGGTCGGCTTCGGTGAAGTCGGCCAGAGAGCCCAGCATGAAGCGCATCGTGTTGCGCAGCCGGCGATAGCTGTCGGCGGTGCCTTTCAGGATTTCCGGCCCGATCCGCTGATCGGTTGTGTAGTCGGTCTGAGCCACCCACAGGCGCAGGATATCCGCGCCGTATTGTTTGATCACTTCCTCGGGCACGATGGTATTGCCGATGGACTTCGACATTTTCATGCCCTTTTCGTCCAGCGTCATGCCATGCGTGATCACATTGCGGTAAGGCGCGCGTCCCTTGGTGCCACAGGCCTGCAGCATCGACGAATGAAACCATCCCCGGTGCTGGTCGGTGCCTTCCATGTAGACATCAGCGATGCCGTCCTCGGTTCCGTCCTCCCGGTCGCGCAGAACAAAGGCGTGGGTCGAGCCGGAGTCGAACCAAACGTCCAGAACGTCAAACACCTGATCGTAGTCTTCGGGGTTGGCGATGCCGTCCAACACCTGCTCTTTGAACCCATCAGTGTACCAGATGTCTGCGCCGTCCTTTTCAAACGCCGATTTGATGCGGGCGTTGAGGTCTTCGTTGCGCAAAAGGTAATCCGCGTCGGTGGGCAGAGCACCCTTCTTGGTGAAGCAGGTCAGCGGCACACCCCAGGCGCGCTGACGGGACAGAACCCAGTCGGGGCGCGCTTCGATCATGGAATACAGCCGGTTTCGGCCGGTTTGCGGCGTCCACTTCACCAGCTCGTCGATCGAGCGCAGGGCGCGTTCGCGGATGGTGTCACCCATCTCACCCATTCCATCGTCCAGCTTGCGGTCGACGGATGCAAACCACTGAGGCGTGTTGCGGTAGATGATCGGGGCTTTCGAGCGCCACGAATGCGGATAGCTGTGCTTGATCTTGCCGCGCGCCAGCAGCCCGCCTACCTCGACCAGCTTGTCGATAACGGCCTTGTTCGCGTCACCCTCACCGCCCTTGCGGGACAGGATGTATTTGCCGCCAAAGAACGGCAGATCGGCGCGGAACGAGCCGTCGTCCATCACGTTATAGGTGATGACATGCTCCAACATGCCCAGATCGCGATAGAGTTCAAATTCCTCCATACCGTGCGACGGCGCACAGTGGACGAACCCGGTGCCTTCGGTATCGGTCACAAACTCAGCGGCGCGGAAGTCGCGGATGTCGTCCCATTCTCCATTGCCACCGTCGGCCCCGGCCAGCGGGTGGGTTAGTTGGACACCTTCCAATTCGTCAGCGGTCACGTCACGGACGCGAGCCCACTGGTCATCGCTCAGACGTGCACGGCCCAGAACGTCAGCAGCCAGATTGTCCGCCAGCAGGAACTTGTCGCCGACATTGGCCCAACATTCGTCGGGTGCGCCGGTGACCTCATAGAGGCCGTAGGAGATGTCTTTGCCATACACGACCGCCTTGTTCGACGGCATGGTCCACGGGGTCGTCGTCCAGATCACAACAAAAGCGTCATCCAGATCGCCCGCATTCACGACCTTGAATTTTACCCAGATGGTAAAGCTTTCCTTGTCGTGATATTCGACCTCAGCCTCGGCCAGCGCGGTCTTTTCGACCGGCGACCACATCACGGGCTTGGACCCCTGGTAGAGTGTGCCGTTCATCAGGAACTTCATGAACTCGTCGGCGATCACCGCCTCGGCATGGTAGTCCATGGTGATATAGGGATTGGGCCAGTTGCCAGTTATGCCCAGACGCTTGAATTCTTCGCGCTGGATGTCGATCCAGCCTTCGGCGAACTTGCGGCATTCCTGACGGAAGTCGACGATGTTCACCTCGTCCTTGTTCTTGCCCTTCTTGCGGTACTGCTCTTCGATCTTCCATTCGATGGGCAAGCCGTGGCAGTCCCAACCGGGCACATACCGCGCGTCGAACCCCATCATCTGATGGGACCGCACGATCATATCCTTGATGGTCTTGTTCAGCGCGTGGCCGATATGGAGGTGGCCGTTGGCATAGGGTGGGCCGTCATGCAGGGTAAAGGGCGTGCGGCCCTCTTTTTCACGCAGGCGGTCATAAACACCAATCTGTTCCCAACGCTCCAGCCATGCGGGCTCGCGCTTGGGCAGGCCAGCGCGCATAGGGAATTCAGTCTTGGGCAGGTTCAGCGTGTCTTTGTAATCAGGCGTTTGGGTCGTGTCGGCGCACATTTGGGGCGTCCTCAGGATGGTCTGGTCGTATGTAGATCGAAGCGGTCAGTGCGATAACTCAAGCACCTTTGCCCGGCGTCTCGCGATATCAGAGCGCCGGGGATATAATTCGAATAATGATGGCCAAACGGTCAAACATGGCCGCGCTTATAGGACGCCCGAGCCTAATGGTCCAGAGGGTCCGGGCCTTCCACCCCATGGCGCAGTTTTGCCCAGCGGTTGAGCCATGCCAGACCAGCCAGCGCTAGGCCCAGCGCGAGCAGCGAGAACACCCGGATCAGCCCGCCCAGGCCCGCGATGTCGATTAGGAAAACCTTGGCCACCGCCAGCCCGATCACCACCAGCCCCGCCTTGCGCATCAGGTCAGACCGACGCGCCAGAGATTGGTAGAACAGCGCAGCGCCAATCAACAACAAGGCCATTGTATAAGTATATAGCTCTGGCTGGGTGACCCCGTTGCCCTCATACATGCCATCAGCCCCTTGCCAGACATGACGGATCATCAGACCCAGCCAAACAGCCGTCAATGCGATGCTCAGGCCATAGCAGGAGCGCTGCAACCAGAGAGGCATCGCAGGAATACGCCATGCCGAAAACGCAATTGCCAGTGCGGGCAACAGATAGGCAACGGCCAGCGTATTCAGCACCGGTGGGCCGAGAACCGGCTGGGCAAAAGGGTTCAGCAGCGGGTTGCTGATCTCCAACGCTTCGAACAAACGCATCAGGCCATGACCGGCAAAAAACACCGCTAGCCCATATCGCAGATAGATCAGTTTGCCGCCCAATTCGAACCGTTGCACTTGCGCAAAAGCCAGCAACAACCAGATGACGGCCAGCAGGCCCAGGCCCCAGTGGCTGTTCTGCGCGCCGCCTTCGCCGAAGGTTTCCAGCCAGCGCAGCAAAAGCAGCGACAACAGGATGCCCCCGGTCGCCCAGGCGGCGCTTTCCAGCAGCATCGTGGCAATGGGGCGGTCCAGCGGTTTGATCAGGATCCAGCCCGCGACGAAACCAATCGTTGCTGCGCCGTAAACCAATGTCATCTCCCACACGGGCGCAGTGTCTGCCCAGTGCAAGCCTGGATCCAACACCAGACGCAAGGTCACCGTGAACACTCCGGCCCAGATGAACCAGCTCATCTGTGGCAGGATGAACCGACGATCCAGTGCCGCCGCCACGACAATCGTTGCGACCAACGCGATGGTCAAGGCGGCCGAACTGAGGACGATGACACAGGCAAAGGCCAGGCAAGACAGCGCGGATAAGGTGGCCAGAGCAGGCCGCAATCGGTTATCCGCATCAACCCGCGCGAACCGTTCTGCCAGCCCCACCATCAACGCACCCAAAGCGATAGCGTGCAATGCCCAAGGGTATGGGCCGATCACGGTGGCGGGTTTCCAGCCTATTTCCAATGCTATGGCCATTGCCGGGGCAAACAGCACCGCCGCCACGGCCCAGACAGCAGCATAACGCTGCGCGCCAAAGGATCGCCAGGCGGCAAGGATGGAAATCAACGCGGCCAGAGCGACAAGGCCAGTGACCACCATCGGGGCATCTGCTTCAACGGTTTCGGCATAGGTGGCCGCGAAGGTCTGCGCCACAATCCCTCCGTCCAGCCCATGCATCAACACATAAGCGATCAAACCAATGGCTGGGAACACGGTCACGTCTTGCAGAGCGGGCGCATCTTTGCCCCACAGGATCAGGCCCAGCAGAAGCCCTGTCAGCAGGATGATGCCCAGCCAGAATTCGCCAGACGAATCCGCCCAATGCAGCGACAGGATCGCTGAACTGACCGCGACTGCAGCAAAGGCCACACGGGTCGGAAACTCAGGCCAGGGATCCCCTTTCTTGCGTCGGATCAGTTCAGCCACCATTGGGCCGGTGTGATCGGGCCAAAGGCGCCGTGCGGGGACCGCAATCGCCAGCACCGCCAGTGCCGTGGCGCAGGTCAGATATCCGGGTTCCGTTAACGGCGAAGACAAAACCAGCAGCAGGCTGGACACATAGGCAGCAAACAAGGTCAAAACCGTGATCCATGCCCAGCGGCGTACGGTATCGATACCCAGCCCCAGAAGGGTGAGAATGATGAAGTATCCATACAGCCAGGTTGGATCATCCGAAGATCCGCCGACCGTAAAGGGCGCTGCAAAACCGCCCAGCAAGCCAACGGCGGCCAGCAACGGACCATGAAACCAACCAAGAACCAATCCCAGAAGTGCGATTAACACCATGCCGCCCAGTGCGGTTTCGGGTGAAATTAGGTCGTACAGCTGCCGGGCGGCCAGAACACCTCCGAACAAGGTTACCAGGCCCGCGCCAGAAAAGACGGATGGCAGATAGGCTGTGCTCGCGTCTTCATCATCGCCAAACCTGCGACGGACATATTCACCAGCAGCGATCAGGACCGCGCCAAAGGCCAAAGCGGCGGCAACACGTGCCGATGGCGGCAGCAAACCGTTCTCAACCCCGTATTGAACCAGAAAAATTCCGGCCAGCGCCAAGGACAGGGCTGAGACGGCATAGAACCAGTTTTCACGCAGCCAGCCCCAAAGCGCGGCAAACCGATCCTGCCGAAAGACAACCGCGCCTTGCGTGTCCTCCACTTCGCTTGTCTCAGGTTCGATCTTGACAGCGGGCCAGGGCGATTGAGCAGGCTCCGTTGCAGGTGCAGGCTCCTCCGACTGAACCTCAGGTTCTGGCGGCAGAGCCTCTTTCGGTGTTGGTGGCATGGCCACAAGTTGCTGTTCCAACTGCTCGACCCTGCGGCGCAATCGTGTTTGCCCAACCAACAGCACAATGATCGAGACAGGTATCGCCAAAACAATCAGGCCAAGAAGAACAAGCAGCGATTCCAATTGAAGCTCCGTAGCTGTTATCGGCGCAAGCTACACCGCGTGTGCCCCAGAGCAACAGTCAGGAATTCCGGCCAAAACGGTCAGGGATGAAACAGCGAACCCACCAGATAGGCAATCGCCGCCGCTGCGCCGCCGATCAGCAGCGTCTCAAACCCGGATTTCCACCAACGCACCAACGACCATCGGCTTTTCAACGCGCCAATGGCGAAGAACACACCCATCGTCATCCAAGCCGAGATTACAAAGGCGTTCTCCAGTGCGATCAAAAAGGGTAACAACGGGATCAAACCAGCCACCAGAAAAGCAAAAAACGTCGCCAGCGCTGCCTTGATGGGATGCGGATCGACGCTGCCCAACCCGTATTCGCCCTCGATCATAAGATTGATCCAGCTTTCGTGGTTCGAGGTGATGGCAGCTGTTGCGTCGTCCAACACAGACCCTGACAAACCTTTCTGCGCCAGAATCTCACACACCTCATCCCGTTCCCCTTGCGGGTAGAGCGCAATGTGGCGTTCTTCGATCGCACGAATGCGTTTGATGTTGTCCAATTCAGCCTTGGTGCCCGAGTAGTTCCCTGCCGCCATCGAGAAACCATCGGCCAGAACATTCGCCAGCCCCAGCGCCACGATGACAAACGATGACAGCCCCGCGCCGGCAACCCCAGCCACGATGGCAAATGTGGTGACCGAACCGTCGATACCCCCATAAACCACATCGCGCAGAACGCCGCGGCCCGGTGGTGCGTTGATCCGCTGTGCGATCTCCTGCTGGCTGTGACCGTGTTCTGTCATGGCTGGCCCTCCGTCCCGTTCAGTGTGACGAAGGGCTGTCAGATGCGCTTTGCGTCAGATCAACCCTTGGAAAACAGCCCCTTCAATGCCCGCTTGATCACGGCGCGGGTCGATGGCTTGTGGCGGTCCGAGAAAGGCAAGGGCCTACACACCTCCATCGCGGCGACGCCCACTCGGGCGCTGAGCGCGCCGTTCACCAACCCCTCGCCAAACCGGCGGGACAGTTTGCTGAGTACCGAGCCACCGAGCACCGGTTCCAAAAGGTCATCACCCACCGCAACCGCGCCAGTTGCGACCAGATGCACAAACACCGCACGGGTCAGACGCCAGCTGCCCAGAAATCCGGCGCGTCCGCCATAAATTTCCGCGATCCGCCGGATCATCCGCAACGAGGCTGCAAGGGCGGTCACCACATCCGCCAAAGCCAAGGGCACCAAGGCCGTCACCGTCGCTACCTGACGCGCTGCGGCCTCAACCTCGCGGCTTGCGGCGACGTCTAGCGGGGCCAGTAACTCATCCTCGGCCAAAGCCAACAGGCCTGATGCGTCAAACTGCTCGGGCATCCGCTCGGACAATCGGTCGCGACCCCATTGGGTCTCATTCCGCCCTTTGTAGAAAGCGATCAGCCGGGTCGTGACAGCGCGGGCTTTGGCCAGATCGGCGTCGGTCAGCGCCTCATCGGCAGCGCGGCGCAAACCATCGACGCGGGTCAGGCGACCAATCGCTGCCAACTCCCGGATCGCGATGATCAACGCGACAAAAACCAGCGCCCCGATCAGCCCGGTGACGATCCACCCCAGAACAGGCGCGCGGGCGACCAGTGAGGTGGTGAAATCCCAGGCGGCGATCGAGATCGTGGCCCCAATAACCGCCAGCGCCAGCCCCCAGAACCAACGCGACAGGGCTGAGTGCTTGCGCGCGGCAAAACGCGCCGCGCTTTGCATCGCTTGACCCTGGGGCTGAGCAAGGTCAGGCACCGGTGGGGCCATGGCCACATCGGTGACGGGTTCCTCTGCTTCGAGATCAATTAGAACCGGGCCTTTAGCCATGTGCTGCCCTTTCGCTATGCCAGACATATTTGATGTCCGGCATGTTTTCATCGTTGTCGATCCCATCGCTGCGGGCAACCTCGGCAAAGCCATGACGTTCGTAGAACCTGCACGCGCCGATATTTGCCTGAAAAGCGAACAGGCTGAGTTGCGGGTGCTGCGCCTTGGCATGATCCAGCAGGCGTGTACCGATCCCCTGCCCCCGGGCAGTGGCCCTCAGGTACAACGAATGAATATCCGATCCGTTCAACGCCAGAAACCCAACCACCCCGTCCGGGGTTTCGGCCACCGTGACCCAACCCTGATCAATCATCCAACCGCAAAAGGCGATGGTTTCTGCGCAGCTATGCAGTTCCGGCATCCAGTCGTTTTCGCGGGCAAACCCGTGTAGGATTTCCCCGGTCTTCCCGGCATCGGTGCTGCAGGCAGGGCGCAACGTGACCATCACAGGCGGTCTCCGATCAGGAACTGCGCCGCGCGGTCCAGCCGGATATGTGGCGGGCCATCGCCGGGGCGCAGGGTCAGCTGTGCCGGGGCAAACCTCATAAAACCAAAGTCATCCCCCAACCATGTCTCGGCCCCGTTTCGGGCTGGGCCGAGCAGATGGGCCGGGTCATCCGGCAACTCGCCGGGGTAAAACGCCGCCTGTTTACCACTGTCCTGCAACCTGCCGCGCACGCAGGGCAATTCGGCCCCTTCATGACTGCGCATCTCTTCGGTTGTGGCCCGCAAGGAAGCCAGTGACAGCGCCGCTGTTTCGGCGCCTGCAAAGCTCGCCCGGTCGCGCGCCTCACGTGTTAGCGCCTCCATAATCGCGGTCAGGCGGGGGTGCTGCGTGTGGTGCAGATGGTCCGCCTTGGTGGCCGCAAACAAAATACGTTCGACCCGTTTGCCCAGCAGCAACTGGCTGAGCCACGCGTTGCGCCCCGGACGAAACGCCGACAGGATATCGCCCATGGCGCGGCGCATATCCTCGACCGCTTGCGGGCCTTTGTGGATCGCGCCCAACGCATCGACCAGCACCACCTGGCGGTCGATGCGAGAGAAATGATCGCGGAAAAAGGGCTTTATCACCTGCGCCTTGTAAGCTTCGTAGCGCCGCTCCATCTCGCGCTGCAAGGTACGGCGGCGCGATACTTCCGTCACCGGCAAGGGCGCAAAGGTCAGAACCGGAGAGCCCGTCAGATCGCCCGGCAGCAGGAACCGCCCCGGCGTACAGTCGTAGAACCCGGCGTCCCGCGCCGTGTTCAAGTAAGTCGTGAAGGCGGCAGCCAAGGCTTGCGCAGTGGGTTCATCATGAACAGCCGTCAGATCGGTCGCAAGGGCCTGTTGCAAAAACCCGGCCGCCTCAGGGCGGTTTTCGATGCGCGCCAAGGTCTCCTGCGACCAATCGGCGTAGGATTTGTCCAGCAACGCAAGATCCAGAAGCCACTCGCCGGGATAGTCCACGATATCCAGATGTACGGTGCGCGGCCCCTGAAGCCCTGCCAGCAACCCCGCAGGTCGCGCCTTGAACGACAGGCGCAACTCGGACACCGCGCGCGTGCTTTCGGGCCAGTGCGGCTGTGGGCCTGTCAGGTCGGAGAGGTGAGACTCGTAGTCGAACCGCGGGACCGTATCGTCTGGCTGCGGCTGCAGGTAGGCCGCGTTGATGCGTCCCTCTTGCTGCGCGACCAGGCCGCTCATGCGGCCCCTGTCCAGCAGATTTGCCACCAGCGACGTGATAAATACCGTCTTGCCAGAGCGCGCCAAACCGGTGACGCCCAGTCGGATGACCGGCTCGAAAAACGTCTCGGACACGCTGTCGCCGATGGTTTCGACGCCGCGCACAAGACTGTCTGCCAGGGATGAGATGACCAAATTGTCGCCCCGCAATAATCGTTTCGCCCAAGATAGGTAGCCGCTGCCGGACATGCCAGCGCTTTCGCCCCCTTGCCCGTTCGCGCGCTGCGCGCTACCAGCGGCCCATGCCCAGATATGCTTTGAAAGTCGAATACCAAGGGAAGCCGTTTGCCGGATGGCAGCGCCAGAAAGAGCTGCCCTCGGTTCAGGGGGCCATCGAGCACGCTCTGTCCCGCATTCAACCGGGCGATCACACCATTGCTGCCGCCGGGCGCACGGATGCGGGCGTACATGCATTGGGGCAAGTGGCCCATTGCGATCTGATCAAAGAGTGGGATCCGTTCCGCCTGTCCGAGGCGTTGAACTATCACCTGAAGCCGCAGCCGGTAGCGATTGTTCAGGCAGCGCAGGTTGATGACGACTGGCACGCGCGCTTCACGGCGGTTGAACGTCAATACCTGTTTCGCATCCTGATGCGCCGCGCGACTGCTACCCATGACAAAGGGCAGGTCTGGCAGATCAACCATCAGCTGGATGTCGAAGCCATGCAGGCGGGTGCTGATATGCTGATCGGACGGCATGATTTCACCACCTTCCGATCCTCGATCTGTCAGGCGGCCAGCCCAATGAAAACTCTGGATGAGTTGCGGGTGGAACAGGTGCAGGGTTTCTCGGGCCCCGAGGTTCATTTCCACGTGCGGGCGCGGTCATTCCTGCACAATCAGGTGCGCAGCTTTGTTGGCACGTTGGAACGTGTTGGCGCAGGGTCGTGGTCGCCTGAGGATGTGCGCAACGCGCTGGAAGCCGAAGATCGCTCCGCCTGCGGGCCGGTTTGCCCGCCGCAGGGGCTGTATCTGGCGCGGGTTGGGTATCCCGATCCGGTCTTCTAGATCGCGCGAAGTAAAAGACCGCTGGCAATCACAACAATCACAAGCCCAGCCACCAGTTCGATGGTGGGGGCCAGGATCGACGCGAATCGTGTGGCCGAAGCCGAAGCAAGCAAACCGCCGCGCAGGCCAAAAGACGTCCAACCCACCAATGTGGTTACCAGTGCGGTGCCCAGTGCCATAGCAAACGCCCCGGCGATTCCGACCCAGGCGATGCCCATCTGCCATGTCAGAATCAGGACAAACAGCGCTCCGGTACAAGGTCGTGCAGCGATCCCCGCGATCAGGATGATCGCTTCGCGAACACTACCGACATTGGCGACCTCCTCCGCGCTGGGGCCGTGTCGATGGCCACAATCCGAGCAGACCTCACCCTTGTCGTGATGGTCATGATCGTGGGCATGACCATGAGTATGAGTATGAGCCTGCGCAGGCTCGACAGCATTACGTGATCGCCTTGCAAAACTGCGCGTGCCCCTGAAAACAAGCCAAAGCCCAATTGCGGCAATTGCAGCGTAGCTGATTGGGGCCATAACCTGTTCGGTCGCGCCCACAAGCGCCTCACGCGATGTCTGAAAAACAAGGACCCCCGCATAAACCAGAACCACTGCCGTAACCGCCTGCCCGAGGCTCGACAGCACACTGATGGCTGACAAGCGCCAGAATGCAACGCGCCGGCCCAGGCCATATCCGCCGATCAGAACCTTGCCATGCCCCGGTCCAATCGCGTGAAAGAACCCATAGGCAAAACACACGGTCAGAAGCGTTGCGACGGCCTCGGGCTCTCCGGCGCGAGTGGCACGCAAGGCACGCGCGATTTGGTTCTGGAATTCGCGCTGCTCTCCGGCGGCCCAGGCCGCGAGGCTGTCAAAGCCGCCGCTACCCCAGAACCACAGCAACAGGCCGCATGCAAGCGCAACAGGTACAATCAGGTATTTGGACATGAAATCAGGATTTCGGTGGCAAAGCTTTCCCCGACCAGCGGGATATCATTCTCTTCCAGATCGTATTCTGCATCCAAGGTCAGCAGGAACGCCTGCATCTGCGCCAACTGTCCATCAATATCCGGGTCGATCCGCTCCATCACACATGATACAGGCCCGGTAACGGTTACCGGTCGGTTCACCTCGTAAGCGGTATAGTAGGTCTCATCAAACGGTTTGGCCGACAGGGCAGCCGCCGAAACAGCGCCGCCTTCGACCGCGCGCAGATGCGAGGTGATGATCCGCCCGTTTTCCGCCGTGGCATGAGGCTCCAGCGGACCGGACAACGCAACCGCGACGCCGCCCGCAGTTACAACAAGGTCTCCATTATAGCCTTCGATCCATTCCGCATCAAAACCTGTCAGGATGTCTTCTTCGCGTGCCGTCAGCGCACCATCGCCATCCTGATCCAGCTTCATATCCTCGAGCTGTAGCAACGAGAAAAATTCGTCATAGGCCCAGGTCACGCGGATATGGGTTAACTGGCCTGCCTCATCCACGATAAATTCCAATCCGGTGTCGATGAAGACATGCGGATGGGCCAAGGCCGGTAAGGGCAGGCAACAGGTCAGGAGTGGTATCAGCCAACGCATGCGCGCAAGATAGGGTGCGGGCCTCACAGCGGCAACGCGTTTCGCACGCATCATGCAAAAACCAGCCGATGGGATTAGGTTTGTGGGAACAATATGAGTGTCTGCAGTGCCGTCCCAACAGGACCTTCGGTATCAAACAGTACGGATTGCGACATACCAACACCCGACGGCTGCCAGTGTGACAGCGCCTCGGACGCCAACCAATCCGACGCTGGTTCACGGTGGATGTTCACGGTCAGGTCCGTATTCATGAAGCCCATTTCAGATGTCGGCGCATTCCATGAGATGCCATTGCCACAATCCGCCAGCGCGCAAAGCGACTGAATGGGTGATTGCGCTTCGCCTTCAAGCAATTGAGGCGTGCGCATCCAGACGGTTTTCGGACCGGGCCCATGCTGCGTACCCGCAGGGTGTTTCACATCGCTGAAATGCGCGAAACCGAGTTTTTTGTGACGAACCTCACCGATGGGAAACGGGCCATCAACCGCCGTGTCATAACGCGGCCCGATGATATCGACATTGGGCACAGCTCCAAGATCACGCCGCACCAGATGCATGGTCGAAGCAGTTGCACATAGCGTATCATCCAGATCGTGGACCGTGACACGCGTTGTTGCCAATGTCTTGGTATGTCGTGTCGTCTCTGCCGCCACACGCAACCCGGCCAAGGGTAAGGGGCGCAGCAGATCGACCGTCAGCCGGGTCAGCATCTTCTCGGCACCGACCTCGGTTTCAGCTGCGCGCACGATCAGGCCCGCAACTGGCCCGGCATGACAATGATCTGCTGACCAAGGGCCACGGGCCGGATCGTTTCCGACAAAGGCGCCATCTTCGACCTGATGAAAATAGGCCAAACCTTCGAAATCCAGCGCTGCGGCCATCTGGGATCAGACCTTTTCCTGCGTGTGCTTTTTCAATTCTGCACGTGCGACTTGACGACGGTGAACCGCATCGGGCCCATCGGCCAGCCGCAGGGTCCGAACATGGGTCCAGGCGGTGGCGAGAGGTGTATCCTGACTGACCCCCTGACCGCCAAACATCTGTACCGCCTCATCGATCACCTTGAGTGCCACACGCGGCGCAACAACCTTGATCTGGCTGATCCAAGGGGCCGCCGCCCGCGCATCGCCCTGGTCCATGTACCACGCCGCTTTCAGACACAGCAGGCGGGCCATCTCGATCTCCATCCGGCATTCAGCGATGATGTCGTAGTTGGCCCCCAGCTGCGCCAGTTTCTTGCCAAACGCCTCGCGCTGCATGGAGCGTTTGCACATCTGTTCCAGCGCATTTTCGGCCTGACCTACGGCACGCATGCAATGGTGAATACGTCCCGGCCCCAACCGTCCCTGCGCGATCTCAAATCCCCGGCCTTCGCCCAAAAGAATATTCTCTGCAGGCACACGCACATTGGTAAACCGAATATGCATATGGCCATGCGGTGCGTCATCGTGACCATACACTTGCATGGGCCTCAGAATTTCGATCCCCTCTGCATCTGCTGGCACTACGATCATCGACTGGCGCTGATGCTTTGGCTGATCCTCTCCGGCCGTCTTTACCATCACGATATACACTTTGCAGCGCGGATCGCCAGCGCCCGATGACCACCATTTCTCGCCATTCAGAACATAGTCATCACCGTCCCGCACGCAGGACATCGCCACATTGGTCGCATCGGACGAGGCGACATCCGGTTCGGTCATCAAATAGGCCGAACGGATCTGACCATCGAGCAGTGGTTTCAGCCATTGCTCTTTCATCTTCTCGGTCCCGTAGCGTTCGAACACCTCCATGTTGCCGGTATCCGGCGCGGAACAGTTGAACACCTCAGCGCCCAGCGGCGTTTTTCCCATCTCTTCGGCGAAATAGGCATATTCCACAGTCGTCAGCCCGAACCCCTTGTCGCTGTCTGTCAGCCAGAAATTCCACAACCCAGCCGCCTTGGCCTTGGCCTTCAACCCTTCAAGAATTTCGGCTTGGCGTTCGGTATATTGCCAGCGGTCGCCTTTGTTGATCTCGGCCTGGTATTCCTCTTCCAGCGGCATGATCTCATCGCGGACCATATCGGCAACACGTTGCAAAAGGGCGCGGTTCTCTTCGCGCAGACCAAAAGACATATTCATGAGAATCCCTCCTGCCCCGTGAAATCCGGGCTGTACCTCGCGCCCCGAGGATGGCTTAACTGTCGGGACTCTGTCCAGTTGGGTGACGGAACGTCACCAGTCATTTTCAAACGAAGGGACCACGATGGCGCTGTTGATAGATACCGGGCTCACGAACTGGATCAGTGATGCCGAGATCGCCAATGAGATTCGATCCGCACTACCAGGTGCCGATATTCGCACGCCAGACACAATCGGCAACGCTGATGAAATCACGATGGTTGCTGTTGTCGGCCTGAAAGACGACCACTTGCGCCAGTTGCCGAACCTGAAACTGGTGCAAAAGCTTGGGGCCGGTGTGGAAACTATCGTTGGCAATCCAAACCTGCCCAGCCACATGCGGGTCGCGCGTCTGAAACCCGATGCACCAGCACAGGGCATCGCCGAGTGGTTTCTTGCCTACATCCTGCGCGCCCAGCGCCATATGCCGTTTCACGAGGCCGCACAGGCCCGTGCCGAATGGCTGCCGAAAGAGCCAATCTTTACACCTCATACGACTGTCGGCGTTCTGGGGCTGGGCCATATCGGGGATCGTACCGCGCGGATGCTGCGCGCTGTCGGGTTTCAGGTCTTGGGTTGGAGCCGCTCACCCAAACAGATCGAAGATGTCACCTGCCTGCACGGTGATAATGCCCTGCCCCAGTTGCTGGGTCGGTGCGATCACGTCTGCGCCATCTTACCCTCGACCCCACAAACTGTGGGTCTGTTCGATGCGCAAATGCTGGCCGCGATGAAGCCCGGTAGTCAGTTGCTGAACGCAGGCCGAGGCGATCTGATTGACGAAGTCGCGCTGATCACCGCACTGGATCGGGGCACGCCAGGCCATGCGGTTCTGGACGTTACGTGCCAAGAGCCTTTACCAGCCGACAGCCCGCTTTGGCACCACCCGCGTGTCACGATCACACCACATGTATCGGGCTGGCACTTGGGCGACGCACTATCGGATGTGGCCGAAAATTTCCAAAGACTTAGCTCAGGCGCGCCTTTGTTGAATGAGGTCGACCGCGCGCGCGGCTACTAGCGTATTCAGGGGGCCATCACCCAATTCCCTCCGGCATCCTTGCACTGGCGTGTTCTAACACCGCGAGAGGCTTCCTCGCCTTGCGGCTGAATATCGTGTTCCAAGCGAACACAATTGCCTTCGATCGCAATGATGCGGATCGTTCCCTGTGATCCGGTTTTGCCATTTGCCCACCCCATCTCTTTGCCGACACTGGGAGTGCCATCAGTAAGCAAGGCGCGCGAAGTTTTGCTCGCCACCTCGAAATCCGATGGCGACAGCCCCATTTCGGCAATGATTCGGGAGAGCGGCTTAGCCGATGCGGTCGTGACAAACCCCATCGCACTGACAATTGCCAAAACAAATATGATCCGGGCTTTCATGTATGCCTCGCTGAACTGAGATAAACTACAGCACAAGGATATACCCACGCTAAATCGGGGCCAACCCCCGCTTGGCCGGACCTTCAAATTATCCCGAACAAACCTATCGTCAGCCCGGCGCTAGAGGCTACTCCACGTTCCCCTCATAGTACCAAAAAGACAGCCCGAGGCATTCCATGACCCAACCGACCTATTTTGCGCCCACTGGCGGGCACCCCGGCCAGGATCAGTTGCTGACCGATCGCGCCATGTTCACCGATGCCTATGCGGTGATCCCCAAGGGAACGATGCGCGACATTGTCACCAGCTATCTGCCCTTCTGGGAAGATACACGCCTGTGGGTTCTTTCGCGCCCGCTCAGCGGATTTGCCGAGACATTCTCGCAATATATCATGGAGGTTCAGCCCGGTGGCGGCAGCGACCAGCCGGAAACCGATACTCGGGCTCAGGCGGTTCTGTTTGTCGTCGAAGGCACCGTACAGCTCACCCTGAATAGTGAGCAATATAGCTTAGAAACAGGGGGATATGCCTATATCCCACCGGGTGCGAATTGGACCCTGCACAATCAATCAGATGCTGTGACGCGGTTCCATTGGGTGCGCAAAGCCTATGAGGCTGTACCCGGATTGCCCGCCCCCGATCCCATCATCACGCGCGAGCGCGACGTAGCGCCGGTTGAGATGCCCGGAACCCAAGGTCGCTGGTCCACAACCCGCTTTGCCGACCCGCAAGACCTGCGTCATGACATGCATGTCAACATCGTCAATTTCGAACCCGGCGGCGTGATCCCTTTTGCCGAAACCCATGTAATGGAGCACGGACTTTACGTTCTGGAGGGCAAAGCGGTCTATCGCCTCAATCAGGATTGGGTCGAGGTCGAGGCGGGGGACTACATGTGGCTGCGCGCCTTTTGCCCTCAGGCCTGCTATGCGGGTGGACCGGGGCGTTTCCGGTATCTGCTGTACAAGGATGTGAACCGGCACATGCCACTCTCATTGTCGCGCTAGACCCGGATTCATCGTATTTTATCTTGGCAGGGGTTCACACGGACCTCGGAATTTGCTGAAATCCCAGTATATTCCGTTTTTCGAGTATTGGAGACTGGCCCATGAAACTGCGCACCCCTCTGATGGCCCTGGCCGCAATCGCACTGGTGGCCGCCTCGGTTTCCACACCAGTTGAAGCAAAAGATGAAACCAAATCGGTCTTTGTAATGAGCCGCACCTGGGCCGTGACCAAAGTGTCTGATGAGCCAGTCATCTACCGCGCCACACGCGACAACAACAACCTCAACCCCTTTGGTCCGCCACCGCGCCTGCGTACCCTGCAGGCCATCACAGCGATCCAACAGGCAACCGGCTGCAAACCGATCGTGACCAGCATGTATCAAAACATCTCTGGGCAGTTCTTCTCGCAGGTCAGCTGCGGCTGAAATTGGTACAATACTTTCATTGAGATCGCCTGATCTGGCTGCCATAGCTTGCGCATGAAACTCGCGATCAATGGATTCGGCCGCATCGGCCGCACGATCCTGCGGCAGGTTTTGGCCCGGCCGCAAGGATCAGATATTGAACTGGTGCTGATCAACGATATCGCACCGCTCGACACCTGCGCCTATCTGTTCAAATACGACAGCACCTTTGGCCCTTATGCCGGGGATGTGTCGACTAGCGACGCTGCCCTCGTAGTTGATGGTTGCTCAGTGCCGATGACGCACAGTTCTGATCTGGCAAACATCGATCTGTCGGGTGTGGACGTTCTGCTGGATTGCACCGGGATTGCGCGCACATCCGATGTGGCCCGCCGGGGTCTGGCGGCCGGGGCGCGCAAGGTTCTGATCTCGGGCCCCTCGCCTGCGGCCGAGCTAACGGTGGTTCTGGGCGCAAACGAGGATAAACTGGGCGACGCCAGTATTGTGTCAAACGCATCCTGCACCACAAATGGCCTTGCGCCTCTGGTGCGTCTGCTGGATCAGATCGGCGGCATCGTCTCAGGTCATATGACCACCATTCATTGCTATACCAACAGCCAACCGATGGTCGACGCGCCACGCGGCGATCTTGCGCGGTCGCGGTCGGGGGCACTGTCGATGGTGCCGACCACCTCCAGCGCCACCCATCTGATCGATGTTGTCCTGCCGCATCTGGCCGGGCGCATCTCGGGCGCGGCCGTGCGGGTTCCGACCGCCAGCGTCTCAGCCGTGGATCTTGTTGTGACTCTCGAACACGGGATGAATGCGCAAGCTTTCGATGCGGCCTTCCGCAATGCGGTAGAGGCCTCGGCCGTGCTGGGCTGGACTGATCTGCCGCTGGTCTCTTCCGACCTCAGAACCCGCCCTGAATCGCTGGTCATCGCAGGCCCCGAGACCCGGATGGTGAGCGAGACCCAAGTGCGCGTTTTCGGTTGGTATGACAATGAATGGGGCTTCTCGGCCCGTATGCTGGACGTCGCCCAATTGATGGCAGCGGCCTGATCCAGACCACCCGCAGCGGGCGGCTTGGCCGCACGCTGCCTGGCCCAACGGGTCATGGTGCATCTTTGATGCGTCCTGACCCGGCGGGAGCCTACCGGGATCAGCCTGCGAC
This sequence comes from Ruegeria sp. YTSA075, assembly GCF_059610245.1. Taxonomy (NCBI): domain Bacteria; kingdom Pseudomonadati; phylum Pseudomonadota; class Alphaproteobacteria; order Rhodobacterales; family Roseobacteraceae; genus Ruegeria; species Ruegeria sp. YTSA075. The sequence continues at coordinate 42,618 of NZ_JBXWNG010000008.1, forward strand.
CACCTTATAAGGTGTTTCGAACCAATGCTCTTCAAGATTCGCGCCCTCACCGATACGATCGACCACAGCAAACAAACCGGGGGCATGTAGCGGGGTCAGCACGCCGTGCCATGTGCCCCGATGGTAGTTCACCGCCTGCCCCGGCCGTGTCAGGAAAGCCTGCGGAGTGCCGGGCTTGCCGTCCTCATCGGGTGCGACGATCACCAGAAAGGGCTGGTGGGTCATCGGGATGAAGGCCTGGCTGCCATCAGGGTGACGCTCAACCATATCCAGCGCGTAGGGCAGCGCGCGCGGATTGGCGTTGAACAAGCTGATCCCGGCGCGCCCGTCGGTGAACTCCAGCAGCGCCCGGTCATGATACCGTCCGCATTGCCCCTGATTGATGATCTTGTCAGGGTCGCCAGACAGCTCAATCACGTCCCCAAACGGCGCGAAAGCTGCGGCGGTTAGCGGCGTGACGACGATCTGGCGGTTCATGAGGGCAATATGTCCCGCAGCCGGAACTCGGCGATACGCTCAACCTGACGGCAGGCTTCAGAAAGCTCCGCATCTCGATCCTGCTCGATGCGCCGCTGAAACGCCGTAAGGATCGAGGCCTTGTCATGATCCCGCACCGCAATGATGAAGGGAAAACCGAATTTTTCGGTGTACCGCGTGTTCAGATCTGTGAAGGCCGCACGCTCCTCATCTGTCAGCGCATCCAACCCGGCTGAGGCTTGCTCGGATGTGCTTTCAACAGTCAGCCGCTTGGCCTGCGCCAGTTTGCCCGCAAGATCGGGGTGCGAAGTCAAAACACCCAGCCGTTCAGCCTCAGATGCAGAGCGGAACATGCGCGCCAGCGCATTGTGCAAACCGCCTGCAGTGTCATGCGCCGGCCCAAGCTCCAGATCATAGGCCCGTTCCGCGATCCAGGCCGAGTGTTCAAAGATACCTCCAAAGGCGTCAACAAACGCCGAGCGGTCCATCTGCGATGGCTTTGGATTGGTAACGGGCGGATGAGTCTCGGCCCAATGTTCGGCAATCTGCAACCGTGTGGCAAACCACACATCCGAGAAGCTGCGCGCATAGTCCAGGAATCGTTTCAGTGCCATGACCCGACCTGGCCGCCCGATCAGACGGCAATGCAGGCCAATCGACAGCATCTTGGGGGCACCGGCCTCACCTTCTGCATGGAGTGCATCGAAACTGTCCTTCAGATAAGCATAGAACTGATCACCCGAATTGAACCCCTGCGGTGTTGCAAACCGCATGTCGTTGCAGTCCAGCGTGTAGGGCACGATCAACTGATCCCGACCACCGATCTGCACCCAGTACGGCAAATCGTCATCATAGGTGTCCGCGACATAGGCGAACCCACCTTCTTCGCCCACCAGACGCATGGTGTTCTCGGAACATCGACCAGTGTACCAACCGCGAGGGCGTTCGCCTACAACTTCGGTATGCAGGTGGATTGCCTCGGCAATCTGGGCGCGTTCCTGCGCCTCAGGCATGTCCTTGTGTTCGACCCACTTCAGACCGTGACTGGCAATCTCCCAACCGGCATCCCTCATGGCCGCCACCTGATCCGGAGACCGTGCCAAAGCGGTCGCCACGCCATAGACCGTGATCGGCAGGTCCTGCATCAGGCGATGCAGCCGCCAGAACCCGGCCCGCGCGCCATATTCGTAAATCGATTCCATGTTCCAATGGCGCTGGCCGGGCCATTGGGCGGCCCCGACGATCTCGGACAAAAACGCCTCGGACGCTGCATCCCCATGCAATACACAGTTCTCACCACCTTCTTCGTAGTTCAAAACGATCTGCACAGCCAGCTTTGCCCCTCCCGGCCATTTGGCATCCGGCGGAGTGGCACCGTATCCGATCATATTCCGTGGGTAACGCGGTGGCTGCATGGGGATTTCCGAGCTCTGAACTGTTTCGACAGGCATATCCTAGAAATCCAGCGATGATTATCAAATCAAACCGAACGCTGTTTCGGCTTCTTTCGGCATTTCCCCTGTTTCGATGTTTGCGCCACACTGTCACAAAGCGAAGTTACGCACCTGAAGGAGGCTAACGTGGCAGGCTATCTGACAACCCATGTACTGGACACCGCCCGGGGTTGCCCCGCCGCTGGTTTGAAAATCGCACTCTACCGGGTCTCCGGCAACTCGCATCGTAAGTTGGTCGAGATGGAGACCAATTCGGATGGACGTACTGACAGCCCGATCCTACCCCCGGAAAAATTCAAGACCGGCACATACGAGCTAATCTTCTTTACTGGGGATTACCTACGTTCAACCGGCCAAGATGGGGATGATCCCTTGTTCCTGGATCAGATCCCAATCCGTTTTGGCATGTCAGATGCCGAGGCGCATTATCACGTGCCGCTGCTTTTGTCGCCTTACGGCTATTCCACCTATCGCGGCAGCTGATCCCTTAGGTTTCAGTGCCGCGCAGGAAGGCACTGATACGCTCGATCATGAAATCCATGAACAAACGGGCCTTTGGGTCCTGATGACGCCGATGTGTGTAAAGGCACGCCATCTGGACCGGAACAGGTGGCGTCTGCTGCGCGACTGGCACCAGGCGACCTGCCGCCAAATGCTCTGCCACCTCAAAAACGGGCTTCATCGCAATGCCTTGGCCTGACACCGCCCAGTCGGTCAGCACATCCCCGTCATCACATTCAAATCGGCCGGACACGGCAAACCGTTTCGGGCCATCGGAGGTTTGCAACATCCACTGAAATTCGGTCGCACCGGGAAAGCGAAGATTCAGGCATTCGTATTGGCCTTTGATCAGGTCTTCACCAGATTGCGGCATGCCCCGCCTCGCGACATAGCCGGGTGCGGCGCATAATACCCTTTGGCAATCCGCGATCTTGCGAATGCGCAAGGTGCTATCTTCCGGCTGGCCGATAAAAAAGGCCAAATCCAGCCCTTCGGTCGTCAGATCAACGGACCGATCCGTCAGGCGCAATCGAACATCAATTTCGGGATAGTCCGCAAGAAAATCAGGCACATGCGGCGCCAGCAACCGCCGCCCTACCCCCAACGGAGCCGCCACGAACAGCGACCCGCGCGGTGCTTCGGTCAAATGCGTCACCTGCGCCTCGGCCTCATCGACCGCATCTAGTACCGCCACCGCACCAGGGTAGAACGCTTTGCCCTGCTCGGTTGGAGACAGGTTGCGCGTTGTACGCTGAAACAGCCGCACGCCCAGATGATCCTCAAGCTGCGAGATTCGCGCCGACGTCACCGCAGGTGAAATGCGCAAATCGCGCCCAGCGGCGGACATACTGCCCAAATCATAGACACGGACGAAGGTACGGATATTGTCGAGATAGGACATCTTATCGTTTTTTTTGATACAGTTTGACAATATACGGGAATACCGAAGAAAAGCCCGTTTGCCTAGTGTGACGGCAACCAATCGGAGACCTCTGAAATGTACGACTTCGCCGTGTTCTGGGACTGGATGGCCTTTGCCGTGCGCTGGCTGCACGTGATCACGGCCATGGCCTGGATCGGATCGTCCTTTTACTTCATCGCACTGGATCTGGGCCTGAACCGGAATATTCCCGGCCCGGCGGATGGCGAGGAATGGCAGGTTCATGGCGGCGGGTTTTATCACATCCAGAAATATCTGGTTGCGCCCGAACGGATGCCTGACCATCTGACCTGGTTCAAATGGGAGAGCTACTCGACCTGGCTGAGCGGCGCGGCGTTGTTGATGATCGTCTACTGGGTCGGCGGAGAGCTATACCTGATCGACGCGGAAAAGGCTGATCTGGCGTTGTGGCAGGGCATTCTGATCTCGGCCGCATCGTTGACCATCGGGTGGCTCGTCTATGATTTCCTGTGCAAATCCGGTCTGGGTGAACGCCCAACCCTGTTGATGGTGCTACTGTTCGTCCTGCTGGTGGCCATGGGCTGGGGGTACAATCAGATTTTCACCGGGCGGGCGATGATGCTGCATCTGGGGGCCTTCACTGCCACAATCATGACGGCCAACGTGTTTTTCATCATCATGCCGAACCAGCGCATCGTTGTGGATGATCTGAAGAACGGGCGCACACCGGATCCGAAATATGGCAAGATTGCCAAGCTGCGGTCGACCCACAACAACTATCTGACGCTGCCGGTTCTATTTCTGATGCTGTCGAACCACTATCCGCTGGCGTTTGCGACCGAATACAATTGGATCATTGCGGCGTTGGTGTTCCTGATGGGCGTCACGATCCGGCACTACTTTAACACCCGCCATGCGCGTGCTGGTAACCCGACATGGACTTGGCTTGCCACAGCCCTGCTGTTCATCGCCATCATGTGGCTGTCGACAGCGCCAATGTACAAGCCCCTGGAAGAGGCCGAAGCCCAGCCACTGACACCATATGAACAGCGCTTTGCCGCAGCAGACGGCTTTGCCGAAGCGCATGATATCGTTCTGGGACGCTGTTCCATGTGCCACGCCCGTGAACCGGTTTGGGAGGGCATCCTCTGGGCCCCCAAAGGTGTGCTGCTTGAGACCGAGGCCGACATTGCCCGGAATGCGAAACAGATCTACCTGCAGGCCGGTGTCAGCCACGCCATGCCCCCGGCCAACATCACCTATATGCAACCCGAAGATCGCGACGCGCTCATTCGCTGGGTCCGCAACGCCGGGCTTTGACGCCCGCGCTGGTTCGCGTTGACGAATGTTCCCCCTTTTCCCGGATCGCTTCAGATGATCTAACTCAAACTCGATCAGCCGCGCCATTTATGCGGCATAAGCGATTTCGAATTTGGGGCAGTTGGAGCCATCTGATGCAGGGACGCAAGCCGCAGCGCGGTCTGACATGCTGGCTATTTGGCGCGCTGATGGTCTTTGCGCCCGCGATTGCCGAAGCATTGGAAACCACGCTGACAGCGCCCGGCGCCCCAAAAAAGGTGGTCGAGCGGCTAAAGGAAACCTCCTCAATCACCACGGCTGAAGAACGGGGTCTGGACACACCGCTTGAAATTCTATCTGCCGCGCTTTCTGATTATCGAACACTGGTTCAAATTCTTTATGACGAGGGGTATTTCAGCCCGGTCGTCAGCATCAAGCTGGATGGGCAGGAAGCGGCAGAGATGAGCTCTCTTTCAGTGCCGACCCAAATCAAACGCGCGGTGATCACGATTGAGCCCGGACCAACCTTTACCTTTGGTACTGCAATCGTGCAGCCACAGGCGCCGGATACCGAACTGCCCGAAGAGTTTGCCACAGGCAAACTGGCTACTACGGGGGCTATTCAGCAAGCCGCCTCAGCTGGCGTGCGCGCCTGGAAGAATGCAGGCCATGCAAAGGCCGATGTCGCAGATCAGCGCGTCATCGCGCGCCATGCGCAGGCGCAGCTGGATGCGGAAATTGACCTTGATCCGGGGCGGCGGCTGACTTTCGGTAATATGTTCATCAAGGGCGATACAGATGTGCGCCACCGGTCGATCGAAAAGATCGCCGGGTTTCCCACGGGCCAGGTCTATTCGCCTGCACAAATGCAAAAGGTTGGAACACGCCTGCGCCGCACGGGCACTTTCAGCACGGTATCACTGCAAGAGCGTGAAACCCCGAACCCAGATGGAACGCTAGATTTCGATGCCACCTTTGAAGACCTGCCCAAACGTCGCCTGACGCTGGGTTTTGAGCTGGCATCGCGAGACGGAATCGACCTGAGCGCGACCTGGACCCATCGTAACGTTTTTCGACGCGCTGAACGGCTGCGATTCGAGGCCACCCTACGAAACATCGGAGGGTCGGAAGATCTGGATGGCCGTATTGGCCTGAGACTGGATCAGCCCGACCGGCTTGGCCCCGATGACAATACGTTCTGGAGCGCGCTCTTGGAACGTCGCAATACCGACAATTACAACGTCTCGGTCGCGTCACTGGCTTATGGTGCGCGGCGTACATTTTCGGATCAACTCTACGCAGAAGCCTCGGCGGGCTTTCAATGGTCTGACGCGGATGACGCCTATGGCGACGGGCGCAAATTTCGTTATTTCATCCTGCCCTTCCGGTCCGAATGGGACCAGCGCGACAGTAAGGTCAGCGCGACGAAAGGCTTTTATCTCGACGCTCAGGCCATGCCGTTCATTGGTCTGTCCGGCACCGATACCGGGCTGCGGCTGTTCTTTGACAGCAGAGCTTATACAAGCCTTGGAACCGGGGGCAGGCTGGTGCTGGCAGGCCGGATTCAACTGGGCTCGGTCATCGGGCCGCCCGCCGATGGGGTAACGCCAGACTTCTTGTTCTTCTCGGGCGGCGCTGGCACTGTGCGCGGCCAACCCTATGAAAGCCTTGGGATTCCGGTTGGCACCGGTGTCGCGGGTGGAAAATCCTTCCTGGGTTTTTCCGGAGAGGTGCGCGGCAAGATCACCGACACCATCTCTCTGGTCGGGTTTTACGATTACGGTATCGTCGATACATCATCCTTCGTGGGCTCAGGCGCCGAAGACCATGCAGGGGCCGGGCTCGGCGTCCGGTACGATCTGGGTGGGTTCGGCCCACTGCGTGTTGACCTGGCTGTGCCGGTGCAAGGCGACACCGGCGATGGCCTGCAATTCTATATCGGAATCGGACAGGCCTTTTGATGCGACGTCTCTCATATCCACTTCTGGTCGGTACCCTGATCGCGGTTCCACTGACCACGGGCGCGCAGGAAGAGGACGGCGGCAGCATGATAGAACGGTTTCTTCAGGACACTTTGTCCGGAGACAGCCAGAACGTCACTGTCAAAGGCCTAGAGGGCGCGCTGAGCTCGCGCGCTACGATTCAGGAAATCTCGGTCGCCGATGATGAAGGGGTGTGGCTGACCATCAAAGGGGCAGAGCTGGACTGGAATCGCCTCGCCCTGATTCGAGGACGGTTTTCAGTCAATGCCCTGACCGCGCAGGAGATCGATGTCGCGCGTGCGCCCGGCACCACGACCACCGAAGACCCACCGCCTTTGGCTGAAACGCAGCCATTTCAATTGCCGGAACTGCCGGTCTCGATTGAAATCGGTGAAATCCGGGTTGATGAATTGGCATTGGGCCAACCCCTGATCGGGGTCGCAGCAGAGCTGAAGGTGACCGGGAACCTGTCTTTGGCAGATGGGACGCTGGATACTGATCTGGATATCACGCGGCTGGATCGCGCAGGGGATGAGATCACGCTGTCAGCCGGGTTCCAGAATTCAAACAGCCAGATCGATCTGGATTTGAACGTGACCGAGGCCTCGGGCGGTCTGATCTCCACCGCTTTGCGCATTCCCGATAGCCCGCCTATTGGGTTGAGCGCCAAGGGCTCGGGCCCACTTACGGATTTCACCGCCGATATCGGCCTGAGCAGTGACAACCAGCAACGTGTTGGCGGACAGGTCAGGCTGCGCGCTGCCCCTGACGTGGATGACACCGCCGTGGACGGTATCGCCTTTACTGCAGATATCAGTGGCGACATGACCCCGTTTGTTGCCGGTGACATGGATATTTTCTTCGGTCAGGACACGCGCTTGCTGGTCGATGGCCAAACGCAGCCCGAAGGCGCTTTGATCGTCAACGATCTGGCCTTTACCTCACAAGCGCTGAAACTAGAGGGTAAGCTTGAGCTGGCAACCGGCGGGACACTGCAGCTGGCCGCGCTGCAGGGGCGCATTACACCGCCAAATGGCGAGACCGTTGTCCTGCCGGCCTCAGGTGGAGAAACTTCAATCGAAGCGGCCCAGATTTCGGCTTTGTTTGATCAGGCAAATGGCAACCTTTGGGATCTGAGCCTAACGGCAGACGCGTTTAAGTCCCCACAGATAGCCTTGGACCGCGCGCAGATTACCGCGCAAGGCTTGTTGGAACAGGGCAATGTGACCAAGGTTGAGGGTGATCTTCAGGCCGCGCTTGACGGCATTGATCTAGAAGACCCTGCGCTGAACAGGGCATTGGGGGACCGGGTCACGCTGGACGGGCTGTTCGACTACGGCACCGATGAATCTTTGAACCTTTCAGGATTTGAACTGGTCGGGACTGACTACAAACTGAGCGTTGACGCGCTGATCAGCGGCTTGACCAGCGGTTTGAACATTGACGGCTCTGCCACGCTGGATGCAACCGATCTGTCCCGATTTTCCGACCTTGCCAAACTGGACCTTGGGGGTCAGGTGTCGGCGCGGCTGACAGGCAGTGGGTCCCCGCTGGAGGGGAGCTTTGATGGCAAACTTGAAGTTCAAGGCGACGATCTGTCCACCGGGCGTGATGACATAGACCCCGTCATTCAAGGCGAAACAACCATAACGGTGGATGCCAAGCGCGGAACAGATGGCATCACGCTGCGCGATTTCACCCTGATCGCGGACGCTGCACGGGCGCAGGCCGACGGGACCGTCACAACACCTGATGGCAACCTGTCGATAGATGGTCAGGTCAAATTATCCGCCCGTGATTTGTCCGTTTTCTCAGGGCTGGCGCAGCGGGACCTAGGTGGATCACTAAAGGCCAGTCTGGATGGCAAGGGAACGGTACAGACCCTTGAATTCGATGGCACCGCAAGCGTCACGGGTCGAGACATCAAAACCGGGATGGACGAGATTGATCCGCTCCTGAGCGGTGAAACCTCGGTCGCGTTCGACGGGGCGCTGTCGCAAGATCAGATCACGATCCGGCAGGCTACGGTGAATGGCCAAGCTGTTTCAGGTCAAGTCGCCGCCACTATCGATGATCCTACCGGAGAGATCGCGGTCGACGGAGAGGCCAGCCTGAACATCCTGGACCTGTCTCTCTTTTCGGGATTGGCCAAGCGAGAATTGGGCGGGTCCGTTGAAGCAAACGTACAAGGAAATGGCACCGTCGGCAGCAAGGCTTTCGATGTTAAGGGCTCAGTTGTGTCTGACAATATCCGAACGGGGATCGACCAGTTGGATGGGCTGGTTCAGGGCCGAACTACCCTGAACGTAGACGCGTTGAACGGTGATGAAGGATTGAACATTCGTACCTTCCGCCTGCAGGGCACGGCCCTGGCTGCGAATGCATCGGGCCAACTGAGCCGCGAGGCTGGTGGGCTCAGCTTTACTGCCGCGCTGGACAATCTCGGACGGCTTTCAAACACACTATCCGGCCCACTGAGCCTGGATGGCAATGTTGCCCCTACCGGTTCGGGATTGGAGGGAAAGTTCAACCTACAAGGACCTGACAGCTCGTATGCAAGTCTGACAGGCACGGTCGACACAGATGGCGCAGCCGATCTGGATTTTGACGCCAAGTTCAACCGGATCGAACGCTTTGCCCCCGATTTCCCCGGAACAGTTGCCGCGACTGGCAATGCAAAGCGGGCCAAGGGTGTTTGGACCATCGATGCCAAAGCCGAAGGGCCGGCAGGGATCAACAGTACCGTGACTGGGACGTTTGACGAGACCGCCGGAACTGCGGATCTAAGGGCTCAGGGCGGGCTCAATCTGGGGATCGCCAACGTCTTCCTCACACCCAACAAAATCGATGGCTCGGCTCGGTTCGACCTTACATTGCAAGGAGAGCCAGCGCTGGAGTCGCTGCGGGGGTCGATCACCACATCCGGGACATCTTTTGCGATTCCCACTGCGGGTCAAACCGTGAGTGGGATCAGCGGATCGGTTAATCTGGCGCAGAGCCGCGCCACGATCTCGCTAAACGGTGGCATGCGTGCCGGTGGTGGATTCTCCGTCACAGGACCGGTCGATCTGAAACCACCCTTCAATGCGCAAATCACCACCCGGTTGGACAACCTCGTATTGACGGATCAATTGCTGTACGAGACCAAGCTAAACGGCCAGATCGCCATGACCGGGGCCTTGGCTGGAAACAGCAGCCTGGCCGGGCAGATCACCTTTGAAGAAACCAATATCAATCTTGCGGCGGCCTCTGGCGCGGTGGGTGCAGCCCCGATCCCCGAGATCACGCATATCGGAGAAAGCCGTGCGCAATACATCACCCGAGAGCGCGCGCAGCTGGTCACAAAAGACCAATCCGGCCAAAGCGCCTCCAGAATTGCGCTGGACATCATCTTATCTGCCCCCAAAGCCGTGTTCGTGCGCGGGCGCGGCGTTAACGCTGAACTGGGCGGTCGCATCGCTATTGGCGGCACCACGCGATCTGTAGTGCCATCAGGTCAAATCGAACTGATCCGAGGGAATTTCGACATATTGGGACGCCGCCTTGCACTGACCAAAGGGATCGTAACGCTGCAGGGCGATCTTACCCCGTATATCGAATTCGCCTCATCAGCCAGTACACCCGATGGAACCGCAACGATCGAGATCGCAGGTCCGCTGGATGCGCCAGAGGTTGATGTCTATTCCGACCCCGAGCGCCCAGCCGAAGAAGCCCTGGCCATGCTTCTGTTTGGGAACCGCTTTTCGGAACTGTCCCCCTTTGTCATCGCACAGATGGCCGCTTCACTGGCACAGCTAAGCGGTGCTGGCGGGGACGCAACCAAAGGGCTGCGTGACTCAACAGGGGTGGATTCAGTCGATATCGGAGCGACCGAAGGCGGTGCTGGCCGTCTTGGCGCTGGTGCCTATCTGGGGGACAATCTGTACACGGATTTCACCGTCAATACCGAAGGCGACACCGAGGTGAATCTGAACCTGGACATAAACGACAACATCACCGTCCGAGGCACGGTTGACGGACGTGGTGAAACCGGGATCGGCCTGTTTTTCGAACGTGACTACTGAAGGTCCACCTGAAGTAAGGCTGCCAACACGAAAAAGGCCGATCCCACGACCGGCCTTTTCCTGCAATATGGGGTTCGATCAGAAATCGAACCGAACACCAAAGTCGGCGATGGTCTGAGCTTCGCCCGCACGGCCAACTTTTTCACGACCAACAGCACCGCGCAGCGTTGCACCGTTGCCCAGATCATAGATCGCGCCAATACCATACTGCTGGGTATCACCTTCGGCCGATCCGTCACCGTAAGCAGCGGTGATTGTGGTGGCGGCACCAAGATTGTAGGCAAGCGACGCACCATAAACAGTACCGTCAGTCTCTTCTCCAAAATCGTTGACAGGTGTGTCGCCATCACGTCCAACGAACAATGTGCCGCTGAAGTCTCCGAGCTCAGCACCCAGAGCCAGGACAATCAGATCCTGTTTGTCACCGCCGGCGACAGCTTCGGTCTGACCGTAGATCACTGTGGCAGAATAGTTGTTGAAGATATATGTCGCGCTGACGTCCCAGCGATCTGCGCCATTGATGGCATCGGTGTCATAGGACGCACCAAAGGCCAAGTCTCCAACCGCATATTGGAAGAACACCGCATTCGATCCTGCGCCGGTCGATGAATACTCCAGGAAGTCATAGTCGACACCCGAGTATTGGCCCAGAAACTCTTCCAGACCCGGCTCGTTACCAAAGTACAGGTCCGAGTTGTCAAACGCGCCTGAGACGTTGCCCGCATCGACACGTAGACCGCCAAAGATGACCGAGAAGCGGGCACCGTTCAAACCCGCTGAGTTGGCCTCACCGGTATCGCTGTCTTCATCGGCCTGCAATCGAACCCGCGCCGAGAATCTGACCCCGGTATCAGTTTCCACATTCCCGTCGATGTTTAGACGAAAGCGGGAAACCAGAATTGTGTCGCTTACATTCGAGTCGGTTGACCGATCTTCCTGATAACCGATACCAAAACGGCCATAGCCGCTGAATTTCACCTCTGCTGCCGCGACACTTGCAGTCGCGATTAGCGCTGTTGTTGCGAAGAGAACATGTTTCATGTCGTTTTCCGTAAATGTGTGAATAGGCGAGCTACGAAATTTCGCTCGAGCCCTAATCGAACAGATCAGTTCAGTTCACAAGATACTCAGAATAGTTTTCTGCCAGCGTCTTCTTTCGCACGCCTTTGTGCAGGTCGGTTTGGTGAGAAAACCCTCACAAAAAGATGCAGTTTTGAGTTTACCAGGAAACATTTGGACAGGGCACGAGAGTCTGATAACCTTTTGTTAATACTAAATATATGTTCCGCTCACTTCTCTCTCAACATTAAGGGGCCCGAAGCAGAAAGGGGTGTTGAGCCTTTTGCGCATATCGTGGGCAAACGTCACAAAAGTCACAGTTCTAGAACTCAAATATTCGTGATCCGGTTCAGCCCTTGCAAAGTTCCTTTCTGATACCTACTGCTCCCAGGGCAAACAGCATGTGATGCCTGCACCAAAGTTGGTGCCACGTTGTGCTGGACGATTTTACCGCCACGTTAGACGGGTAGGGATGATGCCCAACTTCCGGACGAAACGGAGGATACAGGCAAACACCCCCGATCCCGAAGATGTCAAAAAAAACGCGGACTCCACAATGGGAGTTCAGGGATTGATCTGGAGCGGTCTACAGACCTCAAACCATGCGTGATTCAGTGCGGCAAACGAAAAAAGTCGGAACCGTTCCCGCCCCAATCCTCGGGATGCAGGAACCGAACGTTACGCTCATCTTAAAGGGCATCTACGATCAGAAAGAAAATAAATATTTTAAATCAGCATATTACAGAGACTGTCGTGAAATACACTGCTCCTGCAACTCATGAGTCATGAACTGCAGACCCCATTCGTTTCGAATTTTCGACGTTTCGTACCAACTTCGTTGCCTGTTTCAGGCATATGTTCAAAAAGATAGTGTGCTGCGGTTTTGCAGCGCATTTAACCAGTGTGTTTGGTAACGAGTAATACCTGATGAAGGAGGGGGTTAAATCCGAAATCGGGGGAAAACGAAAGTGGTACTAACAAACCGTTTCAGCATTCAAGCATTTGATACGTTCACCTTCCTGCGTGCCACTGTCTCAATTGGCGAGAAACGCGGGAAGGTGTTCTTTTATCAGCGACCATCCGTAGAACCTAACCCGAACAGAGATATGGCCTTCGCGTGATCAGGCTCCGACGCTCTGCAGACTGTCGGAGCAGGCGAGGCTTGCCAGCCAATCGCGTACCGCACCTGTGCGGCTGCGGGCAACGGTCACTTTCTCACCGTTGCACAGAACAACGTGTCCGATCTCATTCAAACTACGTGCGATGTCGACACAGGAGTTGGCAACCCAACAGGAACGATGCACCTGCAACCCTGCCTCCGCAGGCAACTGGGTCAGAATCCCCTTGAAGGTTGAACGCACCAGCACTTCGCGATCTTCAAGCTGCAGGGTCACATAGTGCTGGTTTGCCTGAACGAACTTGATATCTTTGATCAGGAAGCTCTGACCATTTGCTGTCACCACACCCGTCGCACTGTTTTCAAGCGTATCTTCGATTGGGCCCTCTTCTATCTTAAGCCTATCTAGATAGGGCGGTAAAACCCAAACGATAACAATGCTCTCAATCCCGACGATCAGCAGGTATTGCGGCAGTAGCATGGGCATATACATGAAATCCGACGTCTGAAACAGGTTCAACACCCAGTTTGTCGCAAGCTCGGCAAACTCCATCGCACCAAAGGCGATGGGGATACATGTGACAGGAGAGAAGAACCTTTTGACGCCCAAAAAACTGCTGCAGCTTGCCTGAACTATGATCATGAGGAAGGCAGATCCCATGTATCCGATCAACATCGACAACCAGTAAACCGCGCGACCAAAACCACTCAGCCGGTCGTCAAACACAGAAGATGTAGCGCCAATCAGCAAAAGCATCAAAGGCACCAGAAACACGATAAAGTTCCTGGACAGAAAGAAGCCGAGCAGGTTGTTCAAGGTTGCACGAACCGCCACCCGCGGTAACACGACATACGTAATGTCGGCCCTTTTCAATCTGAGAAACACGTCGTTGAGTGTCATATAGCCCTGCTGCTCTGGTCGCGCCCAAGTCATTCCCTTTGGGTAATCCCCTTGGGTTTGGTGCCTTTGCTTCTCGTTGCTCTGCGGCGAATAGCGGCGTTCTTGTGACGATTTGGCATTCGGAGATGTTTAGAAACAGATAATTGTGGCGTAAATGGCGCAAAGAGAGCTCAAAATGGTGCAGCAGCGGCTGACGTAACGGCATTTTGAAAAAAAGGGCGGCCCCATCGGGCCGCCCTTTCAGATTGATCGTTGCTTTAGATCACTCTGCCGCGATGGCGTCTTCGATCTTTTCAACCCGGATCGCCGAGAACTTGAACTCAGGAATTTTACCATAAGGGTCGATGGCAGAATTCGTCAGTATATTCGCGGCAGCCTCGACATAGGCGAACGGGATAAACACCATATCCTCGGCAATCGCCCGGTCGGCGCGCACCATGATCTCAATCGAGCCGCGACGCGTGGTCAGACGGATCATTTCACCCGGCTCGATGCCCATCAGTTTCAGGGTGCGCGGGTTCATCGAGCAGTTCGCCTCGGGCTCAACCGCATCCAGAACCGTGGCGCGGCGGGTCATTGATCCGGTATGCCAATGCTCCAACTGACGGCCTGTAGTGGCGATCATCGGATATTCCTCATCCGGGGCCTCATCCGGCGGGATGATGCTGGCCGGCGTAAACTTGGCTTTGCCATCCGCACGTGGGAAGCCATCGCCGAATACGATGGATTGGCCCGGATCAGTTTCGCTGAGCGACGGATAGGTGATCGACTCGGTCTCAAGCCGTTCCCAGGTGATGTTGTCGAGAGACTCCATCGTCAGCTTCATCTCGTTGAAAACCTGAGACACATCCGTGTATTCCCAATTCAACCCTATCCGCCGCGCCAGTTCGACCGTGATCGCCCAGTCCTCCCGCGCCTCACCCGGAGGTGCCACGGCAGGACGCACCCGCTGGACCTGACGGTTAGTGTTCGACACCGTCCCGTTCTTCTCGTAAAGCGCTGAGGCCGGCAGGATGATGTCGGCATAGTTCGCCGTTTCGGTCAGGAAAATATCCTGCACGATCATCAGGTCCAGCTTTGCCAGCGCCTCACGCGCGTGGCCCACATCCGGGTCGGACATGGCCGGGTTTTCACCCAGAATATACATGCCTTTGATATTACGCGCATAGATCTGGTCGATGATCTCGGTAACCGTCAGGCCCTTTTCATTCGAGAAATCGTCCGAGCCCCAGACATCGGTGAACTGAGCGCGAATGCTGTCATCTGTAACCGTCTTATAGTCCGGCAGGAACATCGGGATCAGACCCGCATCTGATGCGCCCTGCACGTTGTTCTGACCCCGCAGCGGGTGCAGACCAGCGCCGGGCTTACCGACGTTGCCGGTCATCAGCGCCAGACTGATCAGGCAGCGCGAGTTATCGGTGCCGTGGATGTGCTGACTGACGCCCATACCCCAGAAGATCAGACCGGCCTTGGCCTGCGCAAAGGTACGCGCGACGCGGCGCAGTTGGTCCGGTTCGATGCCGCAGATCGGGGCCATCGCCTCGGGCGTAAATGCGCGCAGATGCTCTTTCTCGGCCTCCCAGTTCTCGGTCCAACGGTGGATGTACTGGCTGTCATACAGCTCTTCCTCGACGATCACGTTCATGATCGCGTTGAGCATCGAGACATCCGCCCCTGGACGGAATTGCAGCATCTCATCCGCAAACTTGCGCATGCCAACACCGCGCGGATCCATCACGATCAGCTTGCCACCTCGTTTGGTGAACTGCTTGAAATAGGTCGCCGCAACGGGGTGGTTTTCAATTGGGTTGGCCCCGATGATGATCGCCACATCCGCGTTTTCGATCTCGTTGAAGGTCGCGGTCACTGCGCCGGAACCCACGTTTTCGATTAGTGCTGCAACGGACGACGCATGGCACAAACGGGTGCAGTGGTCGACATTGTTGTGCTTAAAGCCCTGACGGATGAACTTCTGGAACAGATAGGCTTCTTCGTTGGTGCATTTGGCCGAGCCAAAGCCTGCAACGCTGCGCGGGTCCTCGGCTCGCAGGGCTTTCAGCTTGGTAGCGGCCAGATCCATCGCCTCTTCCCAGGTCGCTTCGCGGAAATGGGTCGACAGGTTGCCCGGATCGACGTTCAGGCCCTTGGCGGGCGCATCCTCACGACGGATCAGCGGCGTGGTCAGACGATGCGGGTGGTGGATATAGTCAAAGCCAAAGCGGCCTTTGACGCACAGACGGCCTTCGTTTGCCGGACCGTTGATACCCTCGACATATTTAACCTGACCGTCCTTGACCTTCAGCGAGACCTTGCAGCCCACGCCGCAGAACGGGCAGACGCTTTCGGTCTCGGAATCGTAGTCCTTGCTATCACCGTTTTGCTGGTCATCCAGCACTGTGGCTGGCATCAGGGCACCGGTCGGGCAGGCCTGAACGCATTCACCACAGGCGACACAGGTTGAATCGCCCATCGGGTCGTTCTGGTCGAACACCACTTGCGCGGTATGACCTCGACCGGCCATGCCGATCACGTCATTCACCTGCACGTCGCGGCAGGCACGGACGCAGAGGTTACAGTTGATGCAGGCGTCCAAATTGACGCGCATCGCAATATGGCTGTCATCCAGCAGCGGGATTTTCTCAGCTTCTTTCGCCGGGAAGCGGCTGTCGCTGACTTCGTTCAGCTTAGCCATGTCCCAAAAGTGGCTAGAAGTGTCGTGGGCTTCCTTGGGCTGGTCAGCGACCAGCAGCTCCATGACCATGGCGCGCGACTTCTCCGCACGCTCGCTGTCGGTCTTGACCACCATCCCTTCTGCTGCGGGACGAATGCACGAGGCAACCAGTGTGCGCTCGCCCTCCACCTCAACCATACAAGCACGGCAATTCCCGTCGGGTTTGTAACCCGGCTGTGGCTTGTGGCACAGGTGCGGGATAGTGAACCCCTGCCCCTTGGCGGCTTCCCAGATTGTCCAACCTTCTGGCACGGTCACATCTTCGCCGTTCAGGTTGAAGGTGACGGTCTTGGTTGGGCTTGCATCAAGCATGGCTCTGTCTCCCTCAGATTTCGTCAGCGAAATGTTTCATGACCAGGCGGATCGGGTTCGGAGCCGCCTGCCCCAGACCGCAGATCGAAGCATCGCCCATGACCTGGCACAGATCTTCCAGCAGATCAGTGTCCCACTTGTCCGCCTGCATCAGCTTCACCGCCTTTTCGCAGCCAGCGCGGCAGGGCGTACATTGACCACAGCTTTCGTCTTCGAAGAACCGCAGCATGTTCAGCGCCGCATCGCGGGCGGTGTCCCGATCGGACAGAACCACCACAGCGGCAGAACCGATGAAGGTGCCATGTGGTTGCAACGTGTCGAAGTCCAGCGGGATATCGTCCATCGACGCAGGCAGCAGACCCGAGGACGGACCGCCCGGCTGATACGCCTTGAAGGTCTGGCCTTCGACCATGCCACCAGCGGCCTCAATCACGTCCAGAATGGTCGACCCGGCAGGTAGCAAGTAAACACCCGGCTTCGCCACCCGGCCCGAGACCGAATAGCTGCGCAGGCCCTTGCGGCCATTCTTTTCGGTGCTGTTAAGGCATTCAGGCCCCTCACGGCAAACTTTGGTGACCCAATACAGCGTCTCGACATTGTGCACCAAGGTCGGACGGCCAAAGACCCCAACCTGCGCCACAAACGGAGGACGGTGACGCGGCAGGCCCTTTTTGCCCTCGATCGATTCAATCATCGCGGATTCTTCACCGCAGATATAGGCACCGGCACCGCGGCGCAGGTCGATGTAACCCGGCTCAACAATGCCCGCATCTTCCAGCGCGGCGATTTCACGGCGCAGAATTTCCAGCACCGCCGGATATTCGTCACGCATGTAGATGAAGCAGGTCTCGGCCTCGACCGCCCACGCGGCGATCAGCATGCCTTCGAGGAACGCATGCGGCGTGCGCTCTAGGTAGTAACGGTCTTTGAACGTGCCGGGCTCGCCCTCATCGCCGTTCACGGCCAGATAGCGCGGGCCTTCATTCATGCGAACAAAGCCCCATTTCTTGCCGGACGGGAAGCCAGCACCGCCCAGACCGCGCAGGCCCGAGGACAGGACGTCTTCCTGCACCTTCTCCCAATCGCCGCCCTCGCGCAGCTCTTTCAGCTTGGCGTAGCCACCTTCGGCCTCATACGTCGCGAAGGTTTCGTAGTCAGGCAGATGTGCATGGGTGTCACCTGCAGCAATTGCAGCCTGCACCTTTTCGGGGGTCGCATGGTCGATATGGTTGTGACCGATCTCAAGCACTGGAGCGGTGTCACAGCGGCCCATGCAAGGCGCGCGGACAACGCGAACCTCGGACGGGTCCAGACCGTCTTCCAGCGCTTTTTGCAACTGCTGGGCACCGGCCATTTCGCAAGACAGGGAATCACAAACGCGGATCGTCAGAGCGGGCGGCGGTGTCTCGTCTTCTTTCACCACGTCGAAATGAGCATAGAAGGTCGCGGTCTCATAGATTTCAGCCTGGCCAACACGCATCTCGACTGCCAGCGCAGCGATGTGGTCAGCGCTGATATGGCCGTGTGCGTCCTGAATCAAATGCAGAAATTCGATCAACAGATCGCGGCGGCGCGGGCGGTCGCCCAGCAGGCGCGCAATGTCGGCCTGTGCCTCATCCGTGAACTGACGGCCCTTGGGCGTGTGCCGCCCTTTGCCTTTACCTGACTTCCAGACGCCTTTTGGTGCGCCTGATGGCTTGGTATCTAATGGTGCCATGATGCCCTCCGATTAAGGCCCCGTGTCTCATCAGACCAGCATATCGTCAAATCGCATTTGGCTATCGCACGATAACGACACCTTATCACCGCAAAGAGGTCACCACAGAGCGCAGCGCTTGTATGGTTGGTAATTCTGGATCCCGGATCAGTGTCGCCAGACAAATCGGCTTGCTGACCACCGGGTCGACCAAAGGCAGCACTTTCGTACCCTTCAAATCACCCAAAGCCTTGACCAGAACACGCGGAACGACCGCCGCTGCCAGACCTTCGCGCGCCATCACCATCGACGTGGTAAATCCGCTGCTTTCTGCGACGATATCCGGGTGCAGCCCCTGTTCGGTGAAAATCCGATCAAGAATGCGCCGGTTCTGCATCTGCGGCTCGAGCAGGCTCAGCGGGAAATCGGCCACGCGCGACCAGGGGATCGGGCCTGTTTCGTCGGTCATATGCGATGGAACCAGTAACACGTAAGTTTCTTCATACAGCGGCTGCACCTGCCTGAGATCGGTACCGATGCTATCGCCATAAGTAACCCCGGCATCCAGGCTGCCCTCATCCAGCCGGTGCTGGATGGCCGTGGCTGACATGGTCTCGATCCGGGTCACGATGCGCGGATGAGCCTGCCGCAGGTGTTTGGTAAGGCGTCCAGTAAACGCGATCGCGGTGGGGATCACGCCCAGGATCAGAGTGCCCGTGATCTCGCCCTTTGCCGCCAGAACCTGCTGTTCCAACGCTTTGGTATCGTCAAGTATGCGTCGCGCACGCTGGACGATCATCTCGCCTTCTTCGGTCAGCCCCTGAAACCGGTTCGCCCGGCGGACAATCGAGACGCCCAACCGATCTTCGAGATTGCGAATACGCATCGAAAAAGCAGGCTGCGAGATCCCGCATTCCTCGGCCGCCTTGGCAAAGTGACGATGCCGCGCAAGGGCACTGAGCAGCTGTAGGTCGCGGATTTCAATCATGTGATGCTGTCTCTGGTCGTAGCTTGACCCCCACACTAGCTGGCTCTGCGGCCGAGCGGAATGCATGATGCGATCCGCCAGCACATGAACCAACGTGCCATCGCATCGGATCAGGACACACACTAGACAAATCCGCGCGTCCGTAAGAACCTGTGGGCAAACAAAATCCAGGGAGATGCTTCAATGAAACTGATTGCAGGTACGGCATTGGCCGTCATTCTGTCCGCAGCCCATGCGCTTGCCGCTGGGGAGTGTGCGGCAGGTAAGACCCTGACGGATGGCACGCTGACAATCGCCACCGGAAACCCGGCCTATTATCCATGGGTGATAAATGACGCGCCCGAAAGCGGCGAAGGGTTTGAGGCCGCCGTTGCCTATGCCATCGCCAAGAAGATGGGGTTTGAGGCTGACAATGTCGCCTGGGTACGCACCAGCTTTGACGAGGCCATCCAGCCCGGGGCAAAGAACTTTGATTTTAACATGCAGCAATACTCGATCACGCCCGAGCGCGAGGAAATGGTCGATTTCAGCCTGCCCTATTACACGTCTGCTATGGCCGTGTTGACCACGCAGGGCGTGATTGATGCTGGAGCCGAGGCGACATTAGACAGCCTGAAGGGCCTGAAATGGGGCGCAATGGCAACAACCACCGCAGTCCCGATGTTGACGGAAATTGTCCAACCCACAAGTGATCCGCTGCTATACAATGACAATGCAGATGTGAACGCCGCGATCATCGCCGGCCAGATTGATGCCGCCCTCTATGATCTTCCCACCGCCTTGTATCTATCAGCAGTCGTGGTTGAAAACGGGGCATTGCTGGGGCAGTTTTCACCTGATCAATCCGAAAGCCCTGATCAGTTCGGCCTACTGATGGAAGATGGCAATCCGCTGAAAGAATGTGTCGACGCGGCGATTTCGGAACTGGTTGAAAGCGGAGAGCTTGCCGCCATCGAAACCCAATGGCTGTCCGAAGCCACCGGGGTGCCGGTTATCCAGTAAATGAACGACACGTCGCTACAAAATCCACCTGAACCCAAAGGTTCGGGCCCAACACGCCGTGAGCTCTATGAGGCTGGGGTCAGGCGGCGATCAAACCGTATCGCACTGATTTCAACGGTCAGTGTGGTCCTTGCACTGATCGTCCTGATCCCGCTCGCGCCCGGCTGGGAAGCCGTCCAGCGCGCCTTTTTCAATGGCAGGGTCTTTGCGGCAACCTTTCCCGGATTGCTGGAAGCCTTTGTACTGAACGTGATGATCTTTGCATGGTCCGCACCCTTGATCGCGGTGACGGGCTTGATGATCGCACTGTGCCGGGATACGCGCGCACCCGCGCTGTTTCCTCTGCGCCTTTTTGGGATCGCCTATACCGACATTTTCCGCGGCCTACCTGTGGTTCTGGTGATCTACATTGTCGGCTTTGGCGTCCCCGGGCTGGGCCTGCCCAGGCCGTGGAACAGCCCGTATATCTGGGGCACAGTGGCGCTGGTTCTGGTGTATTCGGCCTATGTGGCCGAAGTGATCCGGTCGGGCATCGATTCGATCCACCAGTCGCAACGCTCTGCTGCGGCCTCGCTGGGCTTAAGCGCGCAAGACACCATGCGCTTTGTAGTGTTGCCACAGGCCATTCGTAACGTGGTGCCTGCCAATATGAATCTGTTCATCGCGCTGCAAAAAGATGTAGCGCTGTTGTCTTTCATCGGACCGGTCGAGGTGTTTCGTCAGGCCGGCGTTTACAAATCGCTTTATGCCAATTTCACGCCCTATGTGGGCGCCGCGCTGATTTTCTTGGCCCTGACCATTCCCGCGACACGCTATGCCGATTACCTGATGAACAAACAGAACCGGGCCCGAACATGACGGCGAAGCTATCGTTAAGAGGTGTGCGCAAACGCTTCGGCGACCATGAGGTTTGCAAAGGCATCGATCTTGATGTGGCCGAAGGGGAAATGGTTTGCCTGATCGGGGCGTCCGGGTCTGGCAAATCCACGCTGCTACGCTGCATGAACCTGCTCGAGCCCATCGACGACGGCACGATCTGGCTGGATGGCAAAGATATATCGGAACCCGGACTGGATCCGCAGCCCGTGCGCCAGCAGATCGGCATCGTGTTTCAAAGCTATAACTTATTTCCCCATATGACGGCGGTTGAGAACGTGATGCTTGCGCCACGCCGCGTGCACGGCCTCAGCCGGGACAAGCTGCGCCCGCAGGTCACACAGCTTTTTGCCCGCTTCGGATTGCAAGACCGGATGCAGCACTATCCCGATCAGCTTTCAGGCGGGCAGCAACAGCGCGTCGCAATCATCCGGGCGCTGGCAATGCAGCCGCAGATCATGCTGTTTGACGAAATCACCAGCGCCCTGGACCCCGAGCTTGTAGGCGAGGTACTGGACGTACTGCGCGACCTGCACCAACAGGGTATGACAATGGTGCTTGCCACTCACGAGATGGGATTTGCGCGAGAACTGGCAGACAAGGTCTGTTTTCTGGACGCAGGTCGCATTTTGGAACAAGGCACGCCTGAACAACTGTTTTCCCAACCGCGCGAGCCGCGCACCAAGGCCTTTCTGTCGCGCGTCCTTTGACCCTTTGCATGTTTAGCGCTGGGTGATCTCAGCGTCAATCGCAATACCCGTTGCGCGACTTTAGGTGTTGAACAGAAAGTGCATCACATCGCCATCTTTGACGATGTAGCCTTTCCCCTCGGCCCTCATCTTACCTGCTTCTTTCGCGCCCTGTTCGCCATTCGCGGCGATATAGTCCTCATAGGCAATGGTCTCAGCCCGGATGAAACCCTTTTCAAAATCCCCATGGATCACGCCAGCAGCCTGCGGTGCGGCGGTGCCGGTGCGGATGGTCCAGGCGCGGGCCTCTTTCGGGCCAACGGTAAAATAGGTTTCCAGTTTCAGCAGGTCGTAGCCTGCGCGGATCAGACGGTCGAGGCCGGGTTCTTCCAAACCCATTTCCTCAAGGAACATCTGGGCCTCATCCTCTTCCAGCAGGCTGATCTCTTCCTCGATCTTGGCGCTGATGATGACATGCGAATTGCCTTGGCCCGCGGCCATTTCGGCGACCTTGGCCGAATATTCATTCCCTTCGGCGGCTTCTTCTTCGGACACGTTACAGACATAGAGCACCGGCTTGGTCGTCAGAAGTTGAAGCATCTTCCAGGCCTTGGCGTCTTCGTCGGACACTTCAACCAGACGCGCGGGCTTGCCGCTTTCCAACATCTCTTGCGCCTCGGCCAGCAAACGGTCCTGCTGCTGCGCCTCTTTGTCATTGCCCTTTAGCTTGCGCACCAGATTGGCGCGGCGCTTTTCGATGCTTTCCAGATCGGCCAGCATCAACTCTGTCTCAATCGTATCAGCATCGGCCACCGGATCAACCCGGCCATCCACATGGGTTACGTCGCCATCTTCGAAACAGCGCAGCACATGGGCAATAGCGTCGGTCTCGCGAATGTTGGCCAGAAACTGGTTGCCCAGCCCTTCGCCTTTTGAGGCCCCCTTCACCAGACCTGCAATATCCACAAAGGTCATACGCGTCGGGATGATCTGCTTGGAAGACGCAATCGCCGCCAGCTTATCCAGCCGGTCATCCGGCACGGCCACATCACCGACATTTGGTTCGATTGTGCAAAACGGGAAATTCGCAGCTTGCGCCGCAGCTGTTTTGGTCAGCGCGTTAAACAGGGTCGACTTGCCGACATTCGGCAGACCCACAATTCCCATTTTAAAGCCCATGATGGCCTCCTGAAGCGATGTGACGGCGTCTTCTATGCACCTAAAGTGGAATGCGCAAGCAATAGCTCGGGCCTGCGAAGCATGGGGCCGATAGGTCACATCACAAAACTGTTCCCCAATCGTGTTCTTGTACCGATTGAAAAATACGATTTAGGGTAGCCACTTAGCGCATGTATACATAACAACTGAAGAACTCCGGCTATGAAGACTTTCCTTTTCGCGTCCCTGATTGCACTTGCCACCCCGGCAGTTACGCAGGCCCAGACTGTGATCTTTGGGGCCGGATATGCAGATTATTCTGACAGTGCGTCGGTGGATCAAGGCATCGTATCCCTTGAATATCAGCATCGCCCCTTCCATCAGGCGACCCGGTTCAGCGCGAGCTGGGGTGCAGCCCTTTCGGTAGACGAAGACGGCGATACCCATATCGGCGCAGGCCTCGTCGGCATCTACAATCTGAATGACCGCTGGTTCGTCGAAGGCAGCGTAATGCCCGGCTACTACAACGAAGGCAATGATCTGAACGATCTGGGCGGGAGTTTTCAGATCCGCAGCTTGCTGGGCCTGGGCTATACCCTGAATAGCGGTAACAAAGTGTCGGTGGCCATCACGCATAAATCCAATGCCAGCACGCAAGAGTTCAACCCGGGCGTAAACGCGGTGCTCGTACGGTATCATCTGGGCTTCTGAGCCGATCAGACCCGGGCGGGATTGATTTTCGGGCAAAGTTTCTGCACATCAGGTTCAAACCTGACTGCAAGGACACCCGATGACCCGTATCGACGCGAAATTCGCCGCCCTGAGAGCCGAAGGCAAAAAGGCATTCGTTGCCTATATCATGGCGGGCGATCCTGACTACGACACTTCACTCGAGGTGGTCAAAGGTCTGCCCGGCGCAGGTGTCGACGTGATCGAGCTGGGCCTGCCCTTTACCGATCCAATGGCGGACGGACCAACCATTCAGGCTGCGGGCCAGCGGGCGCTGGATCAAGGCATGACGCTGAAGCGCACCCTCGATCTGGCCCGCAGCTTTCGCGAAGCGGACGACACTACGCCTATCGTGCTGATGGGCTACTACAACCCGATCTACAGCCACGGTGTTGGCGCGTTTCTGTCCGACGCCAAAGCCGCTGGTATTGATGGGTTGATCGTTGTGGATCTGCCCCCGGAAGAAGATGACGAGCTTTGCCTGCCAGCGCAGGCCGCAGGCCTGAACTTCATTCGCCTCGCCACCCCCACAACTGATGACAAACGCCTGCCACGCGTGCTGCAAAACACCTCTGGCTTTGTCTACTATGTATCGATCACCGGGATCACCGGCGCAGCCGAGGCCGAGGCCACTAACGTGGGACCCGAGGTCGCGCGTATCAAATCCGCAAGTGATCTGCCCGTGATCGTGGGCTTTGGAATCAACACACCCGAAAAATCTCGCGCCATCGCATCAGTCGCGGATGGCGCGGTCGTGGGGTCTGCCATTGTCAGCCAGATCGGGGCAGGCAAGCCCGTGCCCGACGTGCTAGAATTTGTAAAAACTCTGGCGGATGGTGCGCATTCCGCCTGACTTTCTTCACCAAAATTAGAACCGAAGCCGCAGTCAGCCCCTGCTGAGCGCGGCTTTTCTCTGTGCGGCCATGTCCCTCAACCGAAATTATCCAGCGTTGCGATCTTTGGCGTAAATTGGTAAAGAAAACAAACCAATCCCTTCAAGAGCCGAGCAAATGCCTGTCATCACTACCATCGACGACCTAAAACGTATCTATGAACGACGCGTACCGCGCATGTTCTATGACTACGCCGAAAGCGGCAGCTGGACTGAACAGACCTTTCGCGAAAACAGCTCGGATTTCGAACAGATCCGCCTGCGCCAGCGGGTTGCGGTGGACATGGCCGGGCGTTCAACCGCGTCTCAGATGATCGGGCAGGAAGTCGCGATGCCAGTCGCGCTTGCTCCGGTAGGCCTGACCGGAATGCAACATGCCGATGGCGAGATGAAAGCGGCCAAGGCAGCCGAGGATTTTGGTGTGCCGTTTACGTTATCGACGATGTCCATCAATTCGATTGAAGATGTGGCAGGATATACCAGCAGACCCTTCTGGTTTCAGCTCTACACGATGAAAGATACCGACTATGTCAATCGGCTGATCCAGCGTGCAAAAGAGGCCAAATGTTCAGCGCTAGTGATCACGCTGGACCTGCAGATCCTGGGTCAGCGGCACAAGGATCTGAAGAATGGGCTGTCCGCCCCGCCAAAACCGACCGCAAAAACCATAGCAAACCTGATGACCAAATGGGCCTGGGGTATCGAGATGCTGCGCGCCCAAAGGCGTGAATTCGGGAACATCGTCGGCCATGTGGAAGGCATCTCGGACGCTTCCTCTTTGGGCGCTTGGGCGGCTGAACAATTTGACCCCAGCCTGGATTGGTCAAAGGTTGAAAAGCTCATGGAACAATGGGGCGGCAAGGTGATCCTCAAAGGCATTCTGGATGCCGAAGATGCGAAGATGGCTGCCAAACTGGGGGCAGACGCCATCGTCGTATCGAACCACGGCGGTCGCCAACTGGACGGCGCGCTCAGTTCGATCCGAATGCTGCCCGAAATCATGGATGCTGTTGGTAGCGACATCGAGGTTCATCTGGACAGCGGCATCCGGTCCGGGCAAGACGTTCTCAAGGCATTGGCATTGGGCGCTAAGGGCACCTATATCGGGCGCGCCTTTGTCTACGGGTTAGGCGCGATGGGCCAGAAGGGCGTTACAACAGCGCTAGAAGTCATTCAGAAAGAACTTGATACAACCATGGCCTTATGCGGGGAACGCAATGTGGCCGACCTAGGTCGACACAATCTGTTGGTGCCCCAAGATTTCGGCGGTCGCTGGCAGAAGTGAGAGACATAAGGGGCGCTGCCCCCGTCGCCCGTACCGGGCGCCTCCCCGGGAATATTTACAGCCAGATGAAGTCTGGATCCTTTATTCATCTGGCTAAAAATATCCCGGAGCGCGAGGCAGAGCCTCGCAAAATTGCAGACAGTCAAAAACCCCTTTCCAAACGAGGTGAATCAAGCTAAGGACGCGGCTTCACGCGGGCATACAGCCTTGGAGGATGCCCGCCCTAACATTGGAGAATTATCATGGCTGGAGAGATTCCTGATCTCGTAGCTCTGGAACGGACGGGGACAGGCAAGGGCGCCGCTCGTCAGGCACGCCGCGATGGCATGGTTCCGGGCATTGTTTTTGGTGGCGACAAAGAGCCGCTACCGATTCAAATCCCGTTCAACGAACTGTTCAAGCGCCTGAAGGCTGGCCGGTTCAAGTCGACCCTTTGGAACCTGAAGGTTGACGGTCACGAAGACGTCCGCGTCATCTGCCGTGACGTTCAGCGTGATATCGTCAAAGACCTGCCGACCCACCTGGACCTGATGCGCCTGCGTCGGACCACAAAGATCGCGCTGTACATTCCGGTTGAGTTTGTCAACGAAGAAGCAGCCCCCGGCATCAAAAAGGGCGGCGTTCTGACCGTTGTCCGCCCTGAGGTTGAACTGATGTGCACCGCCGGTGACATCCCTGAAAAGATCACCGTTGATCTGACCGGGATGGAGATCAACGACGTTGCAACCATTTCCTCGGTTGAATTGCCGGCTGGCACCAAGCCGACCATCGACCGTGACTTTGTGATCGCCAACATCTCGGCGCCGACCGGGCTGTCGACAAGCGACGATGAAGAAAGCGATGACGTGGCCGCAGACGAAGTAGAAGTCGTCGGTCAGGAAAACGCCGAAGAATAAGCCTGGACCCAAAAGTTCAGACATGAAACGGGGCCCTTTTCAGGCCCCGTTTTCTTTTGGTCGGGCTGGAAACAGGTGCAATTCCGTGCCATCAACCTGTTGCACTGCACAAGGACCAGAGAATGAAACTGTTTGTCGGACTGGGGAACCCGGGCTCAAAATACGCCCGAAACCGACACAATATCGGTTTCATGGCTTTGGATCGGATTGCCGAAAATCATGGGTTTGGCCCGTGGAAATCAAAGTTCCAGGGCGAGATTGCCGAAGGGCGATTGGGCTCGGAAAAGATATTGCTGCTAAAGCCACAGACTTTCATGAACCGTTCGGGCCAGTCGGTTGGCGAAGCGATGCGGTTCTACAACCTTCAATCAACGGATGTAACCGTCTTTCACGATGAACTGGACCTGGCCCCTGGCAAGGTTCGGGTCAAGGCGGGCGGCGGCCATGCGGGTCACAATGGGTTGCGGTCGATCCACGACCACATCGGGGCGGCCTATGATCGGGTGCGCCTGGGCATCGGCCACCCTGGCCGCAAGGAAATGGTATCGCCTTACGTCCTATCAGATTTTGCCAAAGCTGAGGGCGACTGGCTGGACAATGTACTGCGCGGTGTCTCAGAGGGGGCTGAACATCTGGCAATGGATGAGGGTGGCAAATTCATGAACGCCGTTGCGCTGCGTACTGCACCCGCGCGGTCATCCAAAACGTCTCCGGCCGACAACCCCGCATCTAAGCCCGCTGAAAGACCCGAACCAGCTGCAGATGACCGGACGGCCATGCAAAAACTGCTGGATAAGTTCAAGTAATCCTGATCGTGCTTTCCGTTACGTATTGATTGCGCAACGCCTCCTGCAACGCTCCTATGTAACTGAAACAGGGAGGGTTGCATGAGAACTGTGTTCAAATGGCTGCTGCGCATCACTTTGACCCTGGTGCTGGCGGCAATCGCGGTTGGGGTCTGGAAGCGTGAAGAGATTCAGCGCTTGATGGCTGTGAACTCTTTGTTTTCCGAAGAGAAGATCGTTCACAACTTCTCGCACATGGATGAGGCGTTTCTGACCGCCCCCCTGCCCCGTGGAAACGGACCAACTTGGGAATTGCCCTATGTGGTTGGCTTTGACCTTCCCGACGGCACAGATGAATGGGTTGATGAACGCGCCGTGACCTCTTTGCTGGTCATGCAAAACGGTGAGGTTCGGTTTGAAGAATATTATCTGGGCACCGGCGCGGATGACCGGCGGATTTCTTGGTCGGTTGCAAAAAGCTATCTGTCGGCCTTGTTCGGCATCTTGCTGAACGAAGGCGCGATTACCTCACTGGACGATCCTGTCGTGCAATACGCCCCGCAGTTGAAGGGCAGCGCCTATGACGGCGCCACGATCCGGAATGTGCTGAACATGGCCAGCGGTGTAACCTTTGACGAAGATTACCTGGACCCCAATTCAGACATCAACCGTATGGGCCGTATCGTGGCCTTAGGCGGTGAGCTGGATGAGTTTGCCGCCTCGCTTAACGAAAGTTTCGCGCCTCCGGGAGAGACCTATCAATATGTTTCGATCGACACGCATGTGTTGGGCATGGTGATCCGCGGGGCCACCGGGCGCAGCGTTACCGACCTGCTGACCGAAAAAATCATTCAACCCTTGGGCTTGGAGCATGACGGCTACTATGTGACGGACGGCGCTGGCGTGGCCTTTGTCCTTGGTGGGTTGAACTTCACCACGCGTGACTTCGCCCGTTTTGGACAGATGATCTTGCAAAACGGCGTACACAATGGGCAACAGCTGGTTCCGGCGGATTGGATCGCTGTATCAACAGCGGCATCATCACCAACCAAACCGGGCAAAATCGGCTATGGCTACCAATGGTGGATCCCAGTTGGTGCCGAAAACGGTGAATTCATGGCACGTGGCGTTTACGGGCAATACATCTACTTTGACCAGGCTCGCGACGTTCTAATCGTCACGACCGGCGCAGATCGGCGCTTTCGCGATCCGGGCGTCAGCGAAGAAAATATTGAAATGTTTCGCAGCATCGCCCGAAGCCTGTAAGGTTGCCATATGCAGAAACAAGACAGTATCAATGTTCTGGGGGGCGTGCTGGCCCCCTGTTCACGCGATCCTCTGACCGGGTTTTTCCGGGACGGAGCCTGCAACACATGCCCCGAGGATCAGGGCAGCCACACGGTCTGCGCCGTCATGACGGCTGAATTCCTGGCCTATTCCAAATATGTGGGCAATGATCTCAGCACACCGCGCCCCGAGTTTGATTTTCCGGGTCTTAACCCCGGTGACAGCTGGTGCCTTTGTGCAAGTCGTTTCCTGCAGGCCTATGACGAAGGCTGTGCCCCGATGGTGCATCTTGAAGCAACGCATCAGCGGGCGTTGGAGATCGTTCCGCTGAAGGCATTGGAAGCCAAGCGCTCTGATTAATGTCCTTGTATCGCCACTGCGCGATATCCACGGGATGTGAGCGACGGCGGGCCGGTTGGAAAACTGTGCTCAACCTCCAAAACCCAACCTGATTGGCACCAGCATTTTTCCACCACGTCTGGCCGATAGGTTCGGTGGCGCCACTGCAACCATATGATCACATTGCACCAATGCGGTTTGCTTACGACCAGCCAAAGTGTCGCCCCCGGTGCAGCCAATTCGCGCATTTGACGCAATGCATCGACCGGATCAGGACAATGTTCCAGGATATGCGCCGCCAGGATACCATCATAGGGTTGCTGTACGCCTTGAACTCTGACAGCCCGTTTTCGTGAACGCTGCATCAGCACCGCGTCAGGCAAGAGCACTTTTTTGCCCGAAACAACATGCTCTCGGATGGCCCTAGCAAGCTGCCGGAATCGTGCGGTTGTACAACTGCATATTGTCCGCCCATCCGGGCGCCGTGGCATCGTATTTCAAAGCTGTTCGGGCTTGATGGATTGAGACGGGTTGCCTATGGGCGCAGCCCGACACAATCCATTCCAGTCTCACAGCTCCAGAGCTAGTCTGCTGAACGCCCTTCGGTATCCGACATATCGAAGTTCAGATACTTGGCCACAGTCTGCACGTCCTTGTCACCACGTCCGCACATGTTCATGCAGATCAGGTGATCTTTGGGCAGGTCGGGCGCGATCTTCATGACATGGGCCAGAGCGTGGCTGGGTTCAAGCGCCGGAATAATGCCTTCAGTGGCACAGCAGAGCTGGAACGCCTCCAGCGCTTCTTTGTCTGTGATCGAGACATAGTTGGCCCGGCCGATGTCGTGCAGCCAGGAATGCTCTGGCCCGATGCCCGGATAGTCGAGACCAGCCGAGATCGAATAGCCTTCGAGAATCTGACCATCGTCATCCTGCAACAGATAGGTGCGGTTGCCATGCAGCACGCCCGGACGTCCACCAGTGAGTGAGGCGCAATGCTCCATCTTCTCGTTCACGCCTTTGCCGCCAGCTTCGACGCCAATGATGTTGACGTCCTTGTCGTCGAGGAACGGGTAGAACAGGCCCATGGCGTTCGAGCCTCCACCAATGGCTGCGATGATCGTGTCGGGTAGGCGGCCCTCAGCCTTCATCATCTGCTCTTTCGCTTCCTTGCCAATGATCGACTGGAAATCGCGCACCATCGCCGGATACGGGTGCGGACCGGCCACCGTGCCAATGCAGTAGAACGTGTCGCGCACATTAGTCACCCAGTCGCGCAGTGCGTCGTTCATCGCGTCTTTCAACGTGCCACGGCCTGAAGTCACCGGGATCACTTCGGCGCCCAGCAGACGCATCCGAAACACGTTCGGGGCCTGACGCTGCACATCATGCGCACCCATATAGACGATACATTTCAGGCCGAACTTGGCGCAGACGGTGGCGGTGGCGACGCCGTGCTGCCCTGCTCCGGTCTCAGCAATAATCCGGGTCTTGCCCATGCGGCGCGCCAGAATGATCTGGCCCAACACGTTGTTGATCTTGTGAGCGCCGGTGTGGTTCAGCTCATCGCGTTTCAGATAGATCTTCGCGCCGCCCAAATGCTGCGTCAGACGTTCCGCATAATAGAGCGGCGACGGGCGACCCACGTAGTTGGCCCACAGATCATCCATTTCGGCCCAGAAGGTGGGATCATCCTTGGCCTTTTCATATTCCTCTTCCAGCGAAAGGATCAGCGGCATCAGCGTCTCGCTGACAAACCGCCCGCCGAAGATGCCAAAGCGGCCCTGTTCATCCGGACCGGACATGAAGGAATTGAAAAGATCGTTGGCCATGGGTGTCTCCCTCGTCGTACCTGATGTTCATAGGAGGTAGGTGCGGAATTTGCCATGGCAAAACGTACACTTTGCCTTAGGCTCTAATGACCGACACCGGACCCATTCTACAATCGAGGTTTGAGTCGAATCCTAGATCACTTGGCCTGCCGTTCTGCGATCCGACGTTCAATTTCACGCCGCAGTTCCAAGTTTTCATGCATCTGCCGTAGTGACGAACGATTGATCAAAAGAACTGTGACAGCCGCGCCAATCAATGCCGCCCCCAGTTCGAAGAAAAGATCAACAAACACATCGCTGACCAACTGGACCAACAAATCAGGATACCGAGCGACAACTAGCTTTGAGAGAACAATAAAAGCCACGGCGCTAAGAATTAACGCCACCAATCGCTTATCCTTACCAGTCTCACGCGTGTTAAGCAGATCGATCCGATCCGGATTCTCGGCAAAGAAATCAATGTCTTTCTCGGTAACAGTCTTCCGCTCGCCCAGAAGCAGTTCATATGGATCAGACATATTCTCCCCGACAGGCTGCGATGAACGCTTTGATCATGTCAGCGTCCTTTACACCGGGTGCCTTTTCAACCCCCGATGCGACATCAACCTGCCGTGCGCCGGTCATATGAATCGCTTCGCCAACATTATCCGGGGTTAACCCACCGGCCAGCATCCAGGGTTTGCGCCAGTATTTGCGCCCGGCCAGCAGGCGCCAGTCAAACGCCAAGCCATTGCCGCCGGGCAGAACTGCATTTTTGGGGGCCTTCGCGTCGATTAGCAGCTGATCGGCGACCTCGCTATAGATATCGATTGCGGTCAGGTCCTCGGCATCGGAAACACCGATGACCTTTATGACGGGCAAACCATAGCGATCCTTGACCTCTTGCACCCGCGCGACTGTCTCGGCCCCGTGCAATTGCAGCATGTCGAACGGTGCAGCCTGTGTGATGCTATCAAGCAGTTCATTCGTGGCGTTCACAACCAGCGCGACCTTAGCCACACCAACCGGGACATCGGTCACCAACCCGGCGGCCTGTTCGGGTGAAACATATCGTGGTGATTTTTGGAAAAAGTTGAACCCCAAGTACCGTGCACCAGCATCAACCGCGGCACGCACGTGATCTGGCGCGGTGAGGCCGCAGATTTTGACGGATATCTCGGCCATGGTGTAGGCTCAGCTCGCCTCGTCGAGAATGGCCAGAACTTCGTCTTTGTCTTCGTTCTGCTTTTTCTTGAGCTTCTTGACCTCGCGCTCAAGCTTGCGCACTTCGCTTTTCTTGACCGACGCGTCTTTGCGATGCTTGTGCTCACGCAGCCATTCCCACAGGAAGCCGATGACCAGCCCGGCCACAACACCGCCCAAAACGACGATGAAAAGCGGCAATGAGATGGACAGGTTAAAGCCCAGCAGTTCTGCCAAAGCATCGGGCATCAGCTTCAGCTCGACCGAGCTGACATTGGCCAGTGAAATCGAGATCAGGATGATCCCCAAGCTGGCCAGAAAAGCATATCGAAGGTAGCGCATCATGGGATCAGGCTTTACCGTTCAATCGGTCCCTTAGCAACTTGCCGGTTTTAAAAAACGGTACAGATTTTTCTTCAACCTGAACCGTCTCACCGGTTCTGGGATTCCGACCCACACGTGCGTCGCGCTTTTTCACTGAAAACGCGCCAAAGCCGCGCAGCTCCACCCGATCACCACGCGCCATGGCATCGGTGACTTCTTCAAATACGGTATTCACGATCCGCTCGACATCACGCTGGTAGAGATGTGGGTTTTCATCGGCAATCTTCTGAATCAATTCTGAACGGATCATTCGCGTTACCCTCCCAGGCGGCCAATATGTCAGGTCTATTGTTCTGACAGTATAGGGAAAAAGCCGGATCAGGGGAAAGCAAACTATGGGCGCGAGTGCCTGAATTTGGCACAGACTCACGCGATTTTTTGCCAGTTCACCCGCTTTGTACACCTAAAGCGCGAACGATCAGCCGGATAGGTCGAAGAATCGGAACATATTGATTCGCAACAAAAACGGCCCCGCACGGATGTACAGGGCCGATCATGTTGTTCAGGCTTGCGCCCTGGACTTAGTCGCCGGATTTCAGCGCTGCACCCAGGATATCGCCCAGCGACGCACCCGAGTCGGAGGAACCGTACTGTTCCACGGCCTCTTTCTCTTCCGCAATCTCGCGCGCCTTGATCGACAGGCCCAGACGGCGGGTCTTGCTGTCAACGTTGGTGACCCGGACGTCGACCTTGTCGCCGGTGTTGAAACGCTCAGGGCGCTGTTCGGCACGATCACGCGACAGGTCCGAACGACGGATGAACGACTTCATGCCTTCGTACTCAACCTCGATGCCGCCATCTTCGATCGCGGTGACCTCAACGGTGATAATCGAGCCACGCTTCACGCCGCCCACGGCTTCGGCGAACTTGTCACCGCCCAGGGCCTTGATCGACAGCGAGATACGCTCTTTCTCGACATCCACTTCCGAGACAACAGCCTGTACCACATCGTTCTTGTGGTAGTTCTGGATGGCGTCTTCGCCACGCTCGTCCCAAGACAGATCCGACAGGTGAACCATGCCGTCGATGTCGCCTTCGAGGCCAATGAACAAACCGAATTCGGTGATGTTCTTGACTTCGCCTTCGACCTCGGTGCCCTCGGGGTGTGTTTCTGCAAACACTTCCCATGGGTTGCGCTGAGTCTGTTTCAGGCCCAGAGACACTCGACGCTTGGCGCCGTCGATTTCCAGAACCATGACGTCGACTTCCTGGCTGGTCGAAACGATCTTGCCGGGGTGGACGTTTTTCTTGGTCCAGGACATCTCGGATACGTGCACCAGACCTTCGACACCGGCTTCCAGCTCGACGAACGCGCCGTAGTCGGTGATGTTGGTGACGCGACCCTGATGGACCGAGCCCAGCGGGTATTTCGCAGCAACCAGATCCCACGGATCTTCCTGCAGCTGCTTCATGCCCAGGCTGATGCGGTGGGTCTCTTTGTTGATCTTGATGACCTGAACCTTGATGGTTTCGCCGATCGTCAGGATCTCGGATGGGTGGTTCACACGGCGCCATGCCATGTCGGTAACGTGTAGCAGGCCGTCAACGCCACCCAAGTCAACAAATGCACCGTATTCGGTGATGTTCTTGACAACACCTTCGACGGTCTGACCTTCGGACAGGTTGCCGATAACTTCAGCACGCTGTTCGGCACGCGATTCTTCCAGGATTGCGCGACGCGACACAACGATGTTGCCACGGCGGCGGTCCATTTTCAGAATCTGGAACGGCTGCTTCAGACCCATCAGCGGACCAGCGTCGCGCACGGGGCGAACGTCAACCTGCGAGCCGGGCAGGAACGCAACTGCGCCTCCCAGATCGACGGTGAAGCCGCCTTTGACGCGACCAAAGATTGCACCTTCGACGCGCTGGTCGTCGGCATATGCTTTTTCCAGACGGTCCCATGCCTCTTCACGGCGGGCCATCTCGCGCGAGATGACGGCTTCGCCACGGGCGTTTTCTGCGGCACGCAGGTAAACTTCTACCTCGTCACCAACAGCGATTTCAGGGGCTTCGCCGGGATTTGCGAATTCTTTCAGATCAACGCGGCCTTCCATTTTGTAGCCTACGTCGATGATGGCTTGGCCGGCTTCGATCGCCAGAACCTTACCTTTGACAACAGACCCCTCTTCGGGTGTGTCCATTTCGAAGCTTTCGTTCAGGAGGGCTTCGAATTCCTCCATAGATGTATCAGCCATGTGGCGTCGTTTTCCTTTACAATACGTTTTTGCTGGCCGAGCGGTTGTCTCCGCCGGTCTTGTTTCATGATGTCGTCAGGCGTGATCCGGTGCGCCCCTGAGCAAACAAACACAAAGGGCCGAGGTAACCCGGCCCTGCTCAGAAACGTCATCCGGGCGTTGACCGCCCATGTATCGACAGCGCGCGTATAGGCGGATTTCAGTGCGGGCGCAAGGGCAAAGCCCATGTTTTCATGGCCCAGGCTAATCTAGGCACCGTCGTGTAATCAGCCGGATTGGGACCAGACCTTCGAATCCTTTTGCAACATCGCCTGCTCAACCGCATTCAAGCGACCAATCGCTGCCACGGGATTTTTGGCACCGTCAATTCGTTTCCAGATTTTCAGGGCCGAGCTTGGGCTCCACGGCAGACAGGCCTGTGCCAACCAATGCCGCAACGGTTGCGGCAAGTCATCATAGGCCTGCATAGGCGATGCCCGTCGGCGGCGGCGTTTCAAATCACTCCGCAGATTGCGGCCTGCGCCGGATTTATACTGGGATCTCGGTTGCCTCATTACGTGATGATATTACATTTCTCACCACGAGCTGCAACACGGATTGACCACGTTATAAACTCAGGGCGCAGGGCATTTAGTAACCAGAGCACCAGTGCTTGACAGATGCCTCTAATCGCCCCGTCGCTAGTTCCTTAGAAAAGCTGCAAGTCCTTTCTGCCGCTTTGGATCTCGGCAAGGTTCGGCATATTCTGGATCGCCACAGGCGCGGGTACCTGCCCAGGCATTGCCACTGTCGGTGCTGCCACAGCCTTGTCAAAGGCGGGTTTGTCCAGCTCTCCACGAATATCGCGCAACAGGGTTTTGTGGTCCGGCATGGTTCGCAGAATCTGCGCAAGATCCACCTTGGCCCCCTTCCACCATTGGAACCAGATCGGCTTCTTCAGCGGACGTACCCGGTCGCGTATCCCCGCGCCATAGCCTGTGTCATAGACCTGTTTGCCCAACAGAACTGTCTGATAGACCCGGAAATTGAACAGGGTTGCGAACTCGATATCGTGCTCCATTGGCAGACGGTGCTGCCACAGCTCAAGGTTCTCGGCCAAACGGTCCGGAATCTTCATCTCGGTGCGCGCATCAATCCAATACTGATCATCCGTGCGATTTCCCAAGCGGTAATGCAGGCAGATGAAGTCCAGAACCTCATCATACAGCTTGTTCATCTGGCGATTATATCGCGCCCGCAACGAAGGCTCGATATCGCGCGTGGGCAGATGCTCGGCAAACCAGCGGATGGCGTGGTCAATCATATGGATCGCGGTGCTCTCAAGCGGTTCGATAAACCCACCGGACAGGCCAATGGCCAGACAATTCTTGACCCAGGCATTGCGCACGCGCCCGATGCGCATTGGGATAACGCGCGGGGTCGCCCCTTTACCGCTGTCGCCCAGCCATTCCAGATACTCATCTGCCGCCTGATCATCGGTCCGATGCGCCGATGAGAACACATAGCCCGTGCCGACCCGATTGTAGAGCGGCACGCGCCATGTCCAGCCCGCGCCCAGCGCGGTAGATCGCGTGACGCTTTCGATTTTTTCGGGATCGGGATGCTCGATCTGCAACGCCATGGCGCGGTCATTGGGCAGATAGTCCGAATAATCCATAAACGGCTCGCCCAACGCCTGGTTGATGATCAATCCCCGGAAGCCGGTACAGTCGATGACCATCTCGATGTCGTGCCGCCCTTTGCGCTCCAGCATCAGGTGGCTGACATTGCCCTGCTCGTCCAACTCGACCGACTGCACCTCATCCTGAATATGCTCCACACCACGCTTAGTGCAAACCCGTGTGAGCATGCCGGCAAACTTTACCGCATCAAGATGATATGCATAGCCAAAGCGCTGCTCAAACTCAGGTGCACCCAACGGCCGCGCACCTTTGCACAAGCGGGCCAGATCATCATGAGGCGCGATTGACTGCGTAAAATCACGATCCCCATTGCCGAACCGCAGGAAGTATTCTGCGGCCTCTAGCCCTTCCAACATCTGACCATGGGCAAAAGGGTTCACGTAGTCGATACGATTTCCCTTGGCATCCTTGTTCCAGTTACAGAACTTCACGCCCAGCTTGAACGAAGCGTTGGTTTCACGAAAAAAATCCCGCTCGGAAATCCCCGCCTGGCGCAATGTGACCGGCATACGCGGCACAGTCGCCTCGCCCACACCGACGGTCGAGATGTTGGGGCTTTCGATCAGGCAGATACGCGGACGATCCTTGGTTGCGGAAGTGCGTGAAAACACCATGTCCAGGATCAGCGCAGTCATCCAACCCGCCGTACCACCACCGACGATGGTGATCTTACTCAAACGATTATTCATATTTTCTGTCCCTGTTGGCTTTTGGGATTTTGTAACCGCCCCCCCATTTTTTGAGGTTTTTGGCGGCTTTCCCATTTAGCTTGCAGGAGACTATAGCAGCTTTACTGCATCCAGCTAGGGTCTTTGGTATGCGGCTATCAAACTGGATGGGGGATCGTTAGCTGCGATCAGATTTCCTCGCCCTTCTTCAACAGCTCTTCGAGCAACTCGCGTTGCAAGTCATGACTGTCGCCGCCACCGAACTCGGCCGCACCACCTGTGTACAGAGTGCCATAAGTGATTGCGATGTTTACAGTCTGGGCCAGACCCGAGATCAATTGGTCCTTATCCAGCCGGGACAAGGGATGGATGAACGCCGCCCATAGTGTGCCATTGGCAATGGCATAGCGGGCATCCAGCGTGCTGTCGAAATTTGCCTGCATCATGCGCTGCAGGTCTGCGGGCGACAAATCTTCGGCGCTGCCAATCGCAACCAAAGCCCGCATCCGATCCAATGTCGTATCGGTGACAACCAGCACTGTCTGTTCTGATATCGTCAGCTGAAACCCTGGTCCAAAGGGCTGCGCTTCGGGGTCGAGCGCAAAGAGGATCTTGCCCAGACGCTCATATGTCATCGCAGGTTCGACATCTGGCTGCTCGGGCTGAGCCTCCTGCGCCATCAAACTTCCGGCGGCGAGGAACAAAATCAGGGCTAGTCGGATCATGGCGTCTCTCCTGCTGGCATAGGGTGAACATATGGCCTGATGTTTCGCATGACCAAACAAAGCTTGGTGAACAGCAAAAGCCTGCAATCCGACAAGTTGTACGATCTGCAAGTATTCGCGACCTATCTGCGATTAAACGTCCGATCACCCTCGCCTAGCTATGTTTCATCGGTCGCCACAGTGATCGACCTGAACCCAAAGCAACAAGGAAACGCACAATGAAAACTCAATTTTTGACCGCCCTCGCGGCTGCCATTGCCCTGACCACACCGGCCTTTGCGGCGGATGAAATCAACGTCTCGAACGGCATCTCAGCCGCAGGTGCGCCGCTGGCTGCCCACGGTGTTGATCTGGTCGCACTGGTCAATAACGGCAACCCGGTCGAAGGCTTCGCAACCCACACAGCAACCTATGATGGCGCATCATACTATTTTACTACCGCCGCAAACCTCGAAGCATTCGAGGCGAACCCGGTGGCGTATCTGCCTCAACACGGCGGTTTCTGTTCGTTTGGCGTATCGGTCGGCAAGAAGTTCGATGGTGATCCGGATCAATACCTGATTGCCGATGGCAAACTGTACCTGTTCTTGAATGCAGATACCCGCGCCGCCTTTTTGAAGGATGTTGCTGGCACCGCAAAAACGGCGGACGATCAGTGGGCCAACATTCAAAGCATCGCAGTTGGCGATCTGTAAACTACGCCTTGCTGCCCGTGGCTTTAATCAGTTGCGGGCAGTTTCGCGTTGATCGCGGCCAGGGCCTGGTTCAAAGCGGCCTCGATGCTCAGATCTGTGGTATCCAACATCACGGCATCTTCGGCCGGTTTCATCGGCGCTGTGCTGCGCTCAGCATCGCGCGCATCGCGTTCTTTCACATCCGCCAGAACCTGATCACGGGTCACATCAGCGCCTTTGGCCTGTAGTTCAAGAAACCGACGCTCGGCCCGAACCTCAGCACTTGCGGTGACGAACAGCTTCACCTCGGCCTGCGGGCAAATCACAGTCCCAATGTCCCGCCCATCCAGTACGGCACCGCCTGCTCGCCGGGCAAAGGCGCGTTGGAAATCAACAAGCGCTGCGCGAACCTCGGGGATCACAGCGATTTTCGAAGCAGCCTGAGCGATCTCAGCTGTGCGCAGATCGCCCTGATCCAAATCCTCAGCCGTCAATGTCTGCGCGGCTTCCACCGGATCCACGCCCAGCAAAGTATGGCGCCCGACCGCGCGGTACAGCAACCCCGTATCCAGATGCGCAAATCCAAAATGCGCCGCTGCTGCCTTTGAGATCGTGCCCTTTCCCGCCGCCGCCGGGCCATCAATCGCAACGGTGAAGCTGTAGGTCATCGCCCGGCTCACCGGTTGTTTCTGACAAGCCGCGCCCCAAGGCCCGCCATCAAAGGCTCGAAAATGGGGAACGATGTTGCGATTGGTCCTGCATCATCAACGGTTACTGGGGTCTTGGCCCCCATTCCAAGGATCATAAACGACATGGCGATGCGGTGATCCAGAAAGCTCTCGCAGGTTTTGCCGCCGGGCACGTTCCCGATACCCAGCCCTTCAACCGACCACCAGTCATCACCTTCTTCCACGGTGACGCCGTTCGCGCGCAGGCCACGGGCCATCGCGTCGATCCGATCGCTTTCCTTCACGCGCAGCTCCTTAACGCCGCCCATCATCGTGGTGCCGGTTGCGTTGGCGGCCACAACGGACAGAACCGGATATTCATCGATCATCGAGGCGGCGCGTTCGGGTGGCACCTCGATCCCCTTCATGTTGGGCGAATACTTCGCACGCAGATCAGCGACGGGTTCGCCGCCTTCTTCGCGCTCGTTCTCATAAGTCAGATCAGCCCCCATCTCGCGCAGCGTGGTAAACAGACCCGCTCGGGTCGGGTTCAAGCCAATACCCGGCACCAGCACGTCTGAGCCGGGCGTGATAAGCGCCGCACAAACCGGGAAAGCCGCGCTGGAAGGGTCGCGTGGCACGGCAATGACCTGCGGCTTCAACTCAGGGCGACCGGTCAGAGTGATCACCCGCCCTTCATCCGTGTCCTCAACGGTGATTTCGGCCCCGAAACCCGCCAGCATCCGTTCGGAATGATCGCGGGTGGCTTCTTTCTCAATCACCACAGTTTTGCCGGGCGCATTCAGCCCCGCCAGCAACACAGCAGATTTGACCTGTGCAGACGGCACCGGCACTTCGTAGCGCACCGGAACAGGCTCAGCGGCGCCCACGATTGTCATCGGCAAGCGCCCTCCCGAGCGGCCCACAGATTGCGTGCCAAACAAGGCAAGCGGATCAGTAACTCGCGCCATAGGGCGTTTGTTCAGGCTGGCATCCCCTGTGAACGTGGCCGAGATCGGACAGGTTGCCATGGCGCCCATGATCAGCCGCACACCAGTGCCTGAATTGCCGCAATCGATCACCTGATCGGGTTCTGCAAAACCACCGACGCCCACGCCATGGACCGACCATTCGCCACCCCCGTGGTCTGTCACCTCGGCCCCAAAGGCACGCATCGCCTTGGCGGTGTCCAGAACATCCTCACCTTCCAGCAGGCCGGTGATCCGTGTCTCACCCACAGCCATCGCCCCCAAGATCAGCGACCGATGCGAGATCGACTTGTCGCCAGGCACTTCGGCCGTGCCTTGCAGCGGGCCGCTGGGATGCGAGGTCATCGGGATGGGCGTGCCGTGTCCGGACATGGGGGCTCCTGTTTTCGCTATCAGTCCTCTGGCCGATTATCGAATTGGGGGCGCAGGGTCCAGCGCCAAAGCCCTAGACTGCAGGCCTGTTTCTTCGATTCTGTGCAAAACACCCGATTTACGGTATACTGAAGCCATTCATCTCAATTGATTTATTTTATCTGTCAAAGCTTAGGATTTTATCATGAACAGATCACCCAACATGTTGGAGCGCGGACCAACGCAGCTTTTCCACCCCGTTGACCCCACGCGCACAGAAAGCAAACTGGAACAACGGCTGGCGTTTCTGGTCGGATTGGTCGCTTTTGGCCTGCCCATTGTTCTGGCAGCCGGGGCCGTTTTCGGAGAAAGCTGTTTCCGCGACAGTATCAGCCATTTCTACTATGCCCAGTTTCTTGGCACAATCTTCGTCGGCCTGCTGTATTTCATTGGCGGTTTTCTGATCGCTTATACCGGTGATACATTTTTCGAAGACACTCTCAGTAGCGTTGCAGGTGTCGGAGCGTTCATTGTCGCCTCAATCCCGACACTCGGCACCGGGTGCGAGGGTCAGGAAACCTTCCTGTCCCGCGTCTTTGTAGAAGTCACCAGCGGCCCGCCAATCACCGTCGCAGAGGCGCCGCATCAGGGATTTTTCAACCTCTTCAGCACTGCCAGCAACTGGCATTTGATCGCGGCTGGCATCTTATTTATCTATCTGGGCCTCTACTGCCTGATCGTACTCAAACGTGTGGTCCCCGAGCGGCACGAGAAAAACGGTGTTCTGATCGACAGCAAACGCAAACGCAACCGGTTGTACACGATCTGCGGGATCACTATTCTGGCCTGCGTTGCCGCTCTCTACATCAAGGACAAGTTCGGGACAGACTTCGTCGACTGGTGGAATAGCCTGAACCTAACCTTCTTCGTCGAAGCCATCGCCCTATGGGCCTTTGGGATCGCATGGTTTGCCAAAGGGCGTACCTTCCCCAGCCTGAACGACGCTTAGCCCAACCGTCGGAAGGTCAGATAATGCGGGGTCCTGCCTTCGCGCAGGGCCTTTTGCTCATAACGGGTTGAAATCCAGTCCCCCCACGGCTCGCGCCAATCTGCGGGCCGGTCCGCCAGCCATTCGAAGCCAGCGCGCGGAACCTCTTCCAGCGTTTGGCGCACATAGTCGGGGATGTCAGTCGCGACCCGAAAGATCGACCCCGGTTTGAGCGCCCGCGCCATTGGTTCCAGATGCTCGGGCGTGACAAAGCGGCGGCGGTGGTGCCGTCTCTTGGGCCATGGGTCAGGGTAAAGCAGGAAAGCGCGCGAGATACTGGCCTCGGGCAACACATCAAACAGGTCGCGTGCATCGCCGGGGTGAACGGCAAGGTTCTGAACTCCCGCCTTGCGGATTTTCCCCAGCAACATCGCAACGCCGTTGATATAAGGTTCGGCTCCGATAATCCCGATATCCGGGTTGGTTGCGGCCTGATGTACTAAATGCTCACCACCGCCAAAGCCGATCTCAAGCCAGACATCCTTGCCGCCGAACAGGGCATCAAGGTCCAACGGATGGCGTTCCGGGTTGACACCCCAGTCCACTTCCCCCGGCGACAAAGCATCGAGGTCCTCGTTCAGATACGTCTTCTGGCTTTGCTTCAGGGTCTTGCCCTTGAAGCGACCATAAAAGTTTCTGCGGGGGCGTTGGGGTGTTTGGGTGCTCATGACCGTGCCCTTACTGCGCAGAGGACACCGGTTCAAGGGCGGTCATGTCAGAGGCGGCGTCAGCTCGCCCCCCTTCAAGCATTTTCACAGAGAAAAGAGCGCGCCCGTCAGGGCGCACCTTTGGATCACGGTCGTTAGACGGCCTGTTTCAAGGCGTCGGTCAGATCGGTGCGTTCCCAGCTGAAGCCGCCATCCGCATCCGGTTCGCGACCAAAATGGCCGTAAGCGGCAGTGCGCTGATAGATCGGTTTGTTCAACTGCAGATGTTCGCGGATGCCGCGCGGGGTCAAATCCATGACTTGGCCAACCGCTTTTTCGATCTGCGCATCCGGAAGCTGGCCGGTCCCATGGGTGTCTGCATAGATCGACAGAGGTTTGGAAACCCCAATCGCATAGCTCAGCTGGATCGTGCAGCGCTCGGCCATACCGGCGGCGACCACGTTCTTGGCCAGGTAACGCGCGGCATAGGCTGCAGAACGGTCCACCTTAGTTGGATCTTTGCCCGAGAATGCACCACCACCATGGGGCGCAGCACCGCCATAGGTGTCGACAATGATCTTACGACCAGTCAGACCCGCATCCCCATCCGGGCCGCCAATGACGAATTTTCCGGTAGGGTTCACGTGCCATTCGGTCTCGGACGACAGCCAGCCATCAGGCAGAGTTTCTGCGATATAGGGCTCGACAATTGCGCGAATGTCATCCGAGCTCAGCGCCTCGTCCAGATGCTGGGTCGAAAGTACGATCGAACTCACACCAACGGGCTTGCCGTCGCGGTACACCACCGACAGCTGCGATTTTGCGTCCGGTCCCAATGCAGGCTCTGTCCCGTTCTTGCGGACCTCGGCCAGACGCCGCAGGATCGCGTGCGAATACTGGATCGGCGCAGGCATCAGCGCAGGGGTTTCTGTGGTGGCGTAGCCGAACATGATGCCCTGATCGCCGGCACCTTCGTCCTTTTCGCCAGAGGCATCCACACCCTGAGCGATATGGGCTGATTGTTCGTGCAGCAGGTTTGTCACTTCGACCGTTTCGTGATGAAACTTGTCCTGCTCATAGCCGATATCTTTGATACAGTCGCGCGCAATCTGGTCGATGCGGCCCATATAGTCATGCAGCTTTTCCTGATCGGACAGACCTACTTCTCCACCGATGACGACACGGTCGGTGGTCGCAAAGGTTTCGCACGCCACGCGCGCTTCGGGTTCTTCATTCAGAAATGCGTCAAGGACGGCATCCGAGATACGGTCACAAACCTTATCCGGGTGCCCTTCGGAAACTGATTCCGAAGTGAAAGTATAGTTCTGTCTGGACATAAGATTGCTCCATTAAGATTTCTCCGCCACGTCAGGAAGCCGTTGTGACAGGTTTTGCGGAGATACGCGCCTTGCTACTCCGGGTCAATCGGTAATTCGGTGCGCCCCCGATAGGCCAAGAAGCAAGACCCGGCGAACAGGAACAATACAAAGATCAGAACCGGGTTATCTCCAAAACGCGAATAGACCGTCGGTGCGTGCGGCGCAGGCAGCATGGCATCCACGAATCCCGCTTCGCCCAACGGTAATGCCTGTGTGATTTGGCCCAGCGGGTCGATCATAGCCGAGACACCGGTATTGGCGGATCGCATCAGCGGCAAGCCCTGCTCAATGGCCCGCATTTGAGCCTGCGCCAGGTGCTGATAGGGCCCTGAGCGGGTGCCAAACCACGCATCATTGGTGATCTGCAATAGGAAATCAGCCCGATCCGGGGCGCCATTGACGTCTTGTGGAAACACGGCTTCGTAGCAAATCAACGGTAAAGCGCGGCCCAACTTTCCGGCTTCCAACAGGGACGGGCCGGGCCCGGCGCTGAACCCGTGGCCGGTCGTGGCGGCCAAGCCATGAACGCCGAAACGCCCGAGCAGATCGCCAAACGGGACGTATTCCCCAAACGGGGCAAGATGATGTTTGTCGTACACCCCCCGCTGCACACCGGTTTCATCTAGATAGATCAGCGAGTTGAAAATCTGCAACCCATCCGCGCGCTGAATGCCGAACACGACAGGCGTGCCCTGCGCCGCGCCAGCAATCGTTTCCAACAATGGACCCGCGCGGCTCAACCAGGCTGGCACCGCTGTTTCCGGCCAAACGATCAGATCGGGCCGTGGTGCAGCCGCGGTAAACTCGATCTGACGCGCAAAGAACAAAGACGCGTAATCCGGATCCCATTTCTGATGCTGCGGCGCATTGGGTTGCACCAGCCTTACGACATTATCGGTCTGCTCCACGGCGGGTCTGATACCTGCATAGA
Source organism: Ruegeria sp. YTSA075 (assembly GCF_059610245.1). NCBI lineage: Bacteria > Pseudomonadati > Pseudomonadota > Alphaproteobacteria > Rhodobacterales > Roseobacteraceae > Ruegeria > Ruegeria sp. YTSA075. The sequence goes on from NZ_JBXWNG010000008.1 coordinate 87,398, forward strand.
CAAACGCGAAAACCACGCTGGCGATGGCAAAAACACCCGGAGCAACAAAGCCTTCCCCGCGCGCCAGCGCCGCCCCCAAGGGCAAAGTCACCAACAGTGTAAGCGCGCCCAAACCATACGGCCCGATCAAAGACAAAAGCTGCGCCACAGGTGTATCGACCCAGATCTGTGCAAAGCCCGCCCACGGAAACCCGGTCAGCACATAGCCGCGCGCGAACTCAGCAAGCGACAAAGTCAAAGCCAGCAAAACGGCCTGCTGCATGCCTGTGCCGTGAATCCGACGGGCGGCCCAAAACGCCGCGACCCAAAACAACGCAAGCCCACCTGCCATAAACACCAAAGCAAAGGGGGCCATCCAAGCGTGGCGCTCGGGGTCCACCTGAAACGGTTCAACAATCCAGCCCAGCGCATGGGCGAAATAGCCGGTCGCAAAGGCCCATCCCAAAAGCCCAGCGCGCCGACTGGTCTCGGAGGCCAGAAAGAGCGGCGCAATCAGAACCAAAGCAACAAGCGTCGCGCCCCAATACCCGAATGGCGCCAGGCCAAACGCACCCAGCGCGCCCAGTGCTGCCGCTAAAATGATCCTCAGGCTGAGTGGCCAGCCCCGGACAAGGGTCATGCAGTCAGTTCCGGCAACATGACACGCAAACGCTTGATGCGACGCGGATCGGCATCGATCACTTCGAACTCGGGACCTTCTGGATGCAGCACAACTTCACCCCGTGTCGGAACACGGCCCGACAGCATGAAGACCAGACCACCCAGAGTGTCGATCTCTTCTTCGTCCACATCCTCGTGACTGGTGAGAGAGCATCCGATTTCAGTTTCAAAATCTTCCAGCGGAGCACGCGCCTGAACAACGTAACAGCCTGGCTTTTCCTGGAACCATAGCTGATCTTCGTCAGCGTCATGTTCATCGGCGATTTCACCGACGACCTGTTCGATCAGGTCCTCGATGGTCAGCAAGCCATCAACGCCACCATACTCATCGATCACCAATGCCATATGCCGACGTTCGGTCTGCATCTTTGTCATTAGAACACCGATCGGCATCGACGGCGGCACAAACAGCAATGTGCGCAGCATGGAGGTCAGATCAAACTCAGCCGAACCGCCGTTGAATCCATGAGTAAGCGCAAAATCCTTGAGGTGAACAAACCCCAGAGGCGTGTCCAGTGTGCCTTCATAGACTGGTATGCGCGACAGACCGCTGTCCCGAAAGACCTGCGCTAGCTCATCTTTGGTGATGGTAGAAGGAACCGAAATGATCTCGGCCGTAGGGATCGCTACATCTTCGACCCGCATCCGGCGCAGATTGATCATTCCACGGGGTTGAGCGGCCGTGGTCTCTTGTCCGTTCACCACCTCTTTCTGATCATCATTCTGACCAGAAAATGCGTCAAATATCCTTGAAAAGAAGCTGCCCTTCTCTTCGATTTCAATGCTGCTGTCCTGTGGTTGCGCGCTATGCGCCGCCCTAGAACTGCCGTCTGTGTCGCCCATTATCCTGTTCCAATAGTCCGGGTGAATGTACCCGCTTCATCCATTATATGGGTTATCGATACCCATTTTGCCAAGTATCTTGACCTCAACAGCCTCCATCAGGGTGGCATCAGGGTCACGAATGTGATCATAGCCCAACAAATGCAACGTACCATGAACGATCAGATGCGTCACATGATCGGTCATTGGTTTGCCCGCATCGGCTGCTTCGCGGACACAGGTTTCATAGGAAATCGCAATATCACCCAGCGCAATTTCACCCGTGAAATCCGGTTGGGGCACGTTGGGCGTAGCGCCTGCCGTTTCCGGGGACAGATCCTCGGCAGGCCAGCTTAATACATTGGTCGGGGCAGGTTTGCCGCGAAACTCAGCGTTCAGTTCGGCGATGCGGATATCATCACAGCCCAACAGGCTGACTTCGCATATCTCAGGGTCGAGGCCCCGAAAGCGCAGAACCTCGGCAATGACTTCTGTGGCAAGACGTTCCAAATCGTGCCAGCGCGAATCTTCAATGGTTAGTTCCAGGTTCATTTCACCAGTCCAAGGCCCATTGCAAGGCCCTGGTTCTAACCCGTCTCACGGCCTGCATCGGCCTCATACGCTTCGATGATCGCGGCGACAAGCGGATGGCGCACAACATCCTTGGACGTGAAGTAGTTGAAGCTGATATTCGGGATCGTCTTTAGCAAACGTTCGGCATCTGCCAGCCCCGACTGAACCCCGCGCGGCAGGTCAACCTGCGACCGGTCACCGGTGATGACCATGCGGCTGCCTTCCCCCAGACGGGTCAGGAACATCTTCATTTGCATGGTCGTGGCATTCTGCGCCTCATCCAGCACTACAAAGGCATTTGCCAATGTGCGGCCCCGCATAAAGGCCAGCGGCGCAATTTCGATTCGCTTTTCTTCGATCAGTTTCGCCAGTTGTTTGCCCGGCAGGAAATCATTCAGCGCATCATATAGCGGCTGCATGTAAGGATCGACCTTATCCTTCATATCGCCCGGCAGGTAGCCCAGCTTTTCACCCGCCTCGACGGCTGGTCGGCTTAGGATGATCCGGTCCACATGGCCGCCGATAAACATCGACACGCCAACTGCTACGGCCAAATAGGTCTTACCCGTGCCCGCTGGGCCAATCCCAAAGGCCAATTCATTGTTGAACAGCGACTGCACATAAGCCTTCTGCGCATCGGTGCGCGGCTCAACCAGCTTCTTGCGGGTCTTGATCTCGACCGAACCGCCCTTGAACATCTCAAGCTGATCACCGTCACGACTGCCGGTATCCTGCTCAGCATTGCCCATGCGCAGCTCGCGATCCACATCCGCAGCTTCGACGTCGCGCCCCCCTTCCAAACGCGTATAGAGTGCCTGAAGCACCTCGATGGCGTTTTTCTGGGAATCTTCGTCACCCATGACAACCAGTTGATTGCCCCGACGCACGATTTGCACGGACAGCTTTTGTTCAATCTCGGTCAGGTTTCGATCATATTCGCCGCAAAGATCGATCAGCAATCGGTTGTCTGGAAACTCTACAAACGCCTCGCGCGCGGGCATTTCATTTGGCGGTGGGGTTAGGGCACCGGTGGCCAATCCGTTCTCCTGTCTTGGCGTTGCACCCTGAGCGTAGACAAGATTTCTTGGTAGGCGCAAGCCACAGATTTAAAATTTCCGCCCAAGTCGACAAAACCGCCTACCAACCGATTTGCGATCGCCAGGAAATGTGCGTCAGAACGTGTAGTTCAGACCAAATCTGAGGCCGCGATATCCCGGCGTCGACTTGGTCGAAAAGCCCGAGCCGAATTCAACCGTCTTGGATTCGAACTGGACATATTGATACTCGCCCGTGATCGACCATTTGTCGTTCAATTTATGCTCGGCCCCGATGCTTGCGGTGTACCCACCGCGATGATCCGAATCTTCGAAAAGCCGGCTGGAGAAGGTCGAGGAGATGCTACTGGTCGTATCAACCTTGCCCCAGATGTATCCAACACTGACAAAGTACAGCACCCGACCGCTGCGGTTTGTCAGACCGTTGCGCAGTTGCACATAAAACACGTCAGAGATTTCGGTTCTGCCTGTCACAGTGTCGTCACCGATCTGGGTCGAGACCGTATCGCTTAGATTTCCAACGTCATACCCCAGTTCGAATCCGTACACATAATCGCGGCCAAGGCTGGTCGGAACGACACCGCGCCATCCCCCCCGCAGGCTGAAATAGCCACCGCGGATATCCTGACCACCGATATCGAATACACCGGCGGGGGTTCTCAGACCGAAACGGTCGCTTCCGTTTGCGCCATAACCGGCGCCGAACCCAAGATAGAAAGCGCTGACATCACGGCTAAATCGCTCGGCGCTAAGCACATCGGGTTCCGCAACCTCGCCCGTTCGATCAGCCGCCAGCGATGAGCTGGCAAAAAGCACAGAAACACAAGCAACCCGTACTGCGCGCCAAAGGCCCGATCTGTTCAATCCCCGAATAATTTCCACTCGTACCCTCCATCACGCGCTGACCACGTTTTCGGGGCAGCGCAACATACGGCTTTTCAGATGCTCAGATAAACGCCGAACACATGGTTAGCATTGGTCCGAACATAGTTCTAAGCCATAAATCAAGGGTAAATTTTGGAAACAAAACCCATAACTGGTGCCTTATCAGCGGTCAATCGCCGAACGAGAGTAGCTCTCCTGCCAGTGAATTTGCACCCGAATCGGTGATGCGTACCTCTCGCAGATCGCCAACTTCAATCCCGGGGGCCTTAACGTGGACCGAGTGCAGATATTCAGATTTACCAACCATTTGCCCTTCGAGACGACCGGTCTTTTCGAACAGAACGCGCACTGTGCGGCCCACCATCGAATCCTGAATCTCGCGCTGATGCTGGGTGATCAGGGCCTGCAGTCGCTGTAGGCGGTCATCTGCAGCATCCGGATCAACCTGCGCCCGTTCCGCGGCTGGTGTGCCCGGGCGGGTCGAATATTTGAACGAATAGGCATAGCCATATTTGACTTGCTCAACCAAATTCATCGTCGCCTGAAAATCCTCTTCGGTCTCTTCCGGGAAACCGACGATGAAATCGCCCGACATTACGATATCCGGGCGCGCCGCGCGGATACGTTCGATCAGTCGCAGGTAGCTTTCGGCGGTGTGGCTACGGTTCATCCGCTTGAGAATCCGGTCCGAGCCGGATTGCACAGGTAAATGCAGGTACGGCATCAGTTTGTCGCAGGTACCATGGGCCTCGATCAGGTCATCGGCCATGTCATTGGGATGCGATGTGGTGAACCGGATGCGTTCCAGCCCATCGACCTTGTTCAACTCCCAGATCAGAGAGGCCAAAGTCATGTCTCCGTTCGGACCCGCGCCGTGATAGGCGTTCACATTCTGGCCCAACAAGGTGATTTCGCGCACACCGCGTTCCACCAGATCCTGCGCTTCGCGGATGATCCGATCCGCCGGGCGGCTGACCTCGGCCCCACGCGTATAAGGCACAACGCAGAAAGCACAAAACTTGTCGCAGCCTTCCTGCACTGTCAAAAACGCAGTCGGGCCGCGCTTGGCCTTGGGGCGGTTCTTGAGCTTTTCGAACTTGTCCTCTTCGGGGAAATCCGTGTCCAGCGCTTTGGCCCCGGTACGGGTCTTGGCCTCCATTTCGGGCAGGCGGTGATAGCTTTGCGGGCCGACCACCAGATCGACCAACGGCTGGCGGCGCATGATTTCCTCGCCTTCAGCCTGTGCCACACATCCTGCAACACCGATCTTCAGATCGGGTTTCTCAGCCTTCAGCCCTTTGAAGCGTCCAAGTTCGGAATAGACCTTCTCGGCCGCCTTTTCCCGGATATGGCAGGTGTTCAGCAGAATCATATCCGCATCATCGGCTGACTTGGTTTCAACATAGCCCTGCCCGCCCAGTGCTTCGGCCATACGTTCACTGTCATAGACATTCATCTGACAGCCATAGGTCTTGATAAACAGCTTCTTGGGTTCGGACATGGGGCGGGCCTTTGCATTCGCTGGATCGGCGTCATCTATACGCTTCGAACGCCGCTTGCAATGTGGGCGCATTTACCTGAATTTGGCAGGACTTTCCAGCAGGCACAAATGAACGCGCGATGATCTACGATTCCTTGGACAGTTTCCTGAAATCCGGCCAAACCGCCTTGCCCAAGGGACCGGTCGCTCTGATCTTTGCCGAAGATGATGTCGAAGTTGAAAGCACGCTGCACCATCACTTGTCACTTGGATTTCAATCCGTCGTCGCATTCATGCCAGCCGAGTTCGACTTGAGCGAGGAGCTCAGCGCGCGGGTTCATCGGGTTACGTTCAATTGCGCGCCCAGATCGGTCGTATTCGACGCGTTGAACCACATCATCAAAGCGGCTCCAAGCGTCTGGATGTACTACTGCTACAACGCTGAATACCTGTTCTATCCGTTCTGCGAAACGCGCAGCATCGGTGAGATACTCGCCTTTCACACCGAGGAACGCCGCAGCGCGATGCTGTGCCATGTTGTCGACCTTTACGCCGATGATCTAGCCAAGTTCCCAACCGGTGTCGCACCGGACCATGCCATGCTCGACAGAACAGGTTACTACGCACATGCACGCCACGACACCTCAGGACGGCCCCTGGAACGCCAGTTGGATATGTCGGGTGGCCTGCGGTGGCGGTTCGAGGATCATATTCCCTACGACCGTCGCCGGATCGACAGGATCGCCCTGTTCAAAACGCAGGCCGATTTGCTTATTCAACCGGATCACACGTTCAACCTGCCGGAATACAACACCTATTCCTGCCCGTGGCATCACAACCTGACGGCTGCTATCTGTTCATTCCGCGCTGCCAAGGCACTGAAAAGCAATGCCGGGTCGACCTTTGACATCCCCAGTTTCCGCTGGAGCCATTCTGTGTCTTTCGAATGGCATTCTCGACAACTGATGGATTTAGGCCTGATCGAACCCGGCCAGTGGTTCTGAAGCTAGCGTTGCAGCAGAACAGGAAACCAATCCTCGCGCAGACGCTGACCCGGCACCATCTCATGCCCCGGAAACGGGGGAGAGGTCGGGCCGGGGCGTTCCACATACCGCGCATCATCACCGACCAACCGTAGCGAGAATGCCCGACGGCGGCTATCCGACTGGTTGCCCCGCGCGCCGTGCAAGGTGCGATAGTTAAACGCCACAGCATCCCCCGGCTCCATCTCGAACTCGACCACTTTCATACCTTCGGCATCCGGGTCGGGCACGGGGATGTATTGGCCTTCATCCGCAAAGAACCCCTCTTCCGAGACCCAGCGGGTCGGCAGCACCTCTTTCTCCCAGCGATGCGATCCGGCAACGCAACGCAGCGTGGCCTGTTTCACCGCATCCAGCGGTGACCAGAAGCTGATCGTTTGCTGCCCTTCGACAAAGTAATACGGCCCGTCCTGATGCCACGGCGTCGCCATCGAAGTTCCGGGTTCTTTGACCAGAACATGATCATGAAACATCTGCACAGTTTGCGACTGCATCAGATCAGCAGCCACAGCAGCAGCCGGAGAGGTCTTGATCACCTCCTGAAACTGGGGGATTCGGGTCCAGTTGCAATAATCATCGAAGAATAGGCCGGTTTGGCCTTCTTTCTTGTTTTCCGACGCATAAGGCCCCGGCGCGTCCATATTGGCTGCCACACCTTCGCGCAGCTGTTCGACGTGATCGGCAAACAGCCCTTTGACCAAGACAACGCCCTCACTCTGATAGGTGTCGATCATCTGCTGCGAAACAAGAGGGTGCGGCATGTCAATCTCCGTTCGGTTATCTTTGAATGCGTCCGTTAGAGACCACCCAGGTATTCTATTCAAATCATATCTTTCGAAGATATAATTAGCCTCATGTTATATATTTCACTGCGCCAGTATGAATATGTATGCGCGATCGCGCGGCAGGGCAGCCTATCTGCAGCCGCCCAGGCGCTAAATGTCTCGCAACCCGCGCTGTCCAACGCGCTGACCCGGGTCGAATCACATCTTGGATACCCACTGTTCGTTCGCAAGCGCGGGGCAGCCATGGTTTCAACCCCGCAGGGGCGCCGCTTTGTCGAACAGGCCGAAGGGTTGTTGAGTGCTGCTGCACAGGTTGAAAACCCTGGGTCCGTTCCGCAAGGTCTGGATCAGTTAACTGTCGGCTGCTTCGTCGATTTGGCCCCGTTCCACCTTGCACCCGCCCTGCGCTGTTTGCACGCGACGCTGCCAAATGTTTCGGTGACTTATGCGGTCGAAGATTTCCAGGGATTACTGGACAGCTTGATCGACGGTCAGATCGACCTCGCCATTACCTATGATCTGGGTATGGATGCCGGTTTTGTACGACAAAAACTGTTCGATAGCGTCCCGCAGGCATTGCTGTCGCCAAAACATCCGCTGGCTGGGGCACATCAGGTTACCCTGACCGAATTGGCGAACGAACCGCTGATCCTGTCAAGCGAAGGGCTGTCTGCACAACACATACTGGGCCTCTTTAGACGTCATGGGTTAAACCCAACAGTCAGACACCGGGCCGCCACGCTCGAGATTCAGCGCAGCCTCGCCGCACATGGTGAAGGGGTGGCCATCAGCTATGCCAGCCCAAAGAACGCACTGAGCTACGACAACAAGAGCCTTGCAAGCCTGCCCATCGCCGATAAGGACGTAGCCGAAGCCGTCGTGCTGGCGCGTCACGGCACTGGGCCTGTCGACGCAACAACGCAGGCTGCAGAACGCACTCTACTTGATCAAATGAAGGATCTATAGATCAGGTGGTTTTCTTGCGCAGACGGATCACCACATCAACCGATGCGATCTCGACTCCTTTGGGAGCCTCTGGCAGGCGCTGGATCACCAGTTCCTCGGACGGGGCATCGCTGAGCCGACCTTCATCTTCCCAGAAGAAGTGAGGGTGATCATGCGTATTGGTGTCGAAATAGCTTTTTGAACCGTCCACCGTGATCTCTTGCAGCACGCCTGCATCGCAGAACGCGCGCAAGGTGTTATAAACGGTCGCAAGCGACACAGAGTCGCCTTTGGTTTTGGCAGATTCAAACAGGCTTTCTGCTGTGACGTGGCGATGGCGGCCATCGCCGATCAACAGCTCGGCCAACACCACGCGCTGACGCGTTGGGCGCAGCCCAGCGCCTTCCAACCAATTGGTCGCTATTTTTCGGCTCTGAGGTGTCATGAATCCGATACCTGTTCTTGCTGCCTTATATATAGGGGTGCTCTTACCCGGATTTCAAATGAAATTCATTCGCAATCAGCCATGTGCCGCAACATCTTGCGGCCCGCGCTCTTGCAGGACCTTGCATACGGGTGCTAGGTGAGGCCAGATATAACGAACGGACCCAAGGCAGGAGAGGCGGCAGAATGGCCCAGTTCCCGAGCAGTTTTGACAAAGAAGATCTGCTAAAATGTGCTCGTGGCGAATTATTTGGCCCCGGCAATGCACAACTGCCTGCGCCACCCATGCTGATGATGGATCGCATCACCGAAGTGTCGGCGGATGGCGGGGCCCATGGCAAAGGCCACATTCTGGCTGAATTCGATATCACGCCCGACCTTTGGTTTTTTGACTGCCACTTTCCCGGAAACCCGATTATGCCCGGATGCCTAGGGCTGGATGGCTTGTGGCAATTGACAGGCTTTAATCTGGGCTGGCGCGGCTGGCAGGGGCGCGGCATGGCCGTGGGCGTGGGCGAGGTCAAGCTGACAGGTATGGTGCGCCCGGACCGTAAGATGTTGACCTACAAGATCGATTTCAAAAAGGCGATCCAGACCCGCCGCCTGACCATGGGCGTCGCAGATGGTATCGTCGAAGCGGACGGCGAAATGATTTACGACGTCAAAGACATGAAAGTTGTTCTGTCGGACGCCTAAGGCGGACCAGCCTGAGATAAGGAGCACGTACATGCGTCGAGTAGTTGTCACCGGTCTGGGGATCGTCTCCTCCATCGGGAACAATGCCCAAGAGGTTCTGGCCTCACTTAAGGCCGGTAAATCCGGTATCGAAGCCAATGAGCAAATGGTCGAACATGGCTTTCGCAGTCAGATCGCCGGGTCGCTGAAAATCGACGTGGCCGAGCATGTGGACAAGCGTACCCTGCGTTTCATGGGCCCCGGCGCAGCCTATGCCCATATCGCCATGAGCCAGGCGATTGCAGATTCCGGGTTGGGCGAAGACCAGGTGGTCAACCCGCGCACTGGCCTGGTGGCCGGTTCCGGCGGTCCGTCGACCAGCGCCATGCTGACGGCGCATCAGACAGTTCTGAAAACTGGTGCCACCAAGCGGATCGGGCCCTTTGCGGTTCCCAAATGCATGTGTTCGACGATTTCAGCCAACCTCGCGACCGCGTTCAAGATCAAGGGGATCAACTACTCGATCACCTCTGCCTGTTCGACCTCGCTGCACTGCATCGGCAACGCAGCGGAACAGATCATGCTGGGCAAGCAGGACGTCATGTTCGCAGGCGGCGGCGAAGAGCTGGATTGGACCCTGTCCTGCCTGTTCGACGCAATGGGTGCGATGTCATCGAAATACAATGACACGCCTGAAAAAGCCTCGCGCGCATTTGATGAAAACCGCGACGGGTTCGTAATTTCCGGCGGTGGTGGTATCGTCGTGTTGGAGGAGCTGGATCACGCCCTAGCCCGTGGTGCAAAAATCTATGCTGAAGTGACCGGCTATGCCGCCACCTCGGACGGCCATGATATGGTGGCCCCATCCGGCGAGGGCGGTGAACGCGCGATGCGTCTCGCTCTGGCGACCGTCCCAGAAGGTCGCAAAGTCGGTTACATCAACGCTCACGGCACCTCGACCCCAGTCGGGGACGTGGGTGAGGTCGAAGCCGTGCGCCGCATCTTTGGCGAAGGCAATGTGCCACCAATCTCATCGACCAAATCGATGACCGGCCATGCGCAGGGGGCTGCAGGCGCGCTTGAGGCGATCTTCTGCCTGCTGATGCTGGACAATGATTTCATTACGCCGTCGATCAATGTCGACACATTAGCCGAAGGCATTCTGCCCGGTGAAATTGCAACAGAAACAGTTGAAAACGCAGGACTGGACAGTGTCATGACCAACAGCTTCGGCTTTGGCGGCACCAACGGATCCATGGTTCTGTCGAAATATAACGGGTGAATGTGATGTCGGATCTTCTAAAGGGAAAACGCGGCCTGATCATGGGCGTCGCCAATGATCGCTCGATTGCGTGGGGCATTGCCAAAGCCATGCACGAAGCAGGCGCGGAACTGGCATTCACCTATCAGGGCGAGGCATTCGGCAAGCGGTTGGAACCGCTGGCCCAAAGCCTTGGCAGCGATTTCATGGTGGATGCGGATGTCACCGATGACGAGTCTTTGGATCGTGCGTTCGGAGAGTTGGCCGAGCGCTGGCCAACCATCGATTTCGTGGTCCACGCCATTGCCTATTCGGACAAATCCGAACTGACGGGCCGGTTCCTGAACACCACGCGGGCCAACTTCAAACACTCGATGGATGTCTCTGCATATTCCTTCATCGAAGTCGCGCGCCGCGCCTATCCGATGATGAAGGACAATGGCGGCTCGCTGTTGACACTGACCTATCAGGGCTCAAACCGCGTTGTCCCGAACTACAACGTGATGGGTGTTGCCAAGGCTGCACTGGAGTCTGCGACCCGCTATCTGGCCAATGATCTGGGCCCCGAAGGTATCCGCGTAAACGCCATTTCACCCGGCCCGATGAAAACGCTGGCAGGCGCGGCCATCGGCGGTGCGCGCAAGACCTATAAGTTCTGCGACCAAAATGCCCCTATGCGTTCGAACGCGACGCTTGAGGCGGTCGGCGGAACAGCGGTATACCTGACATCGGATGCAGGCGCCTGCACATCGGGCGAAATCATCCGTGTGGATGGCGGTTTTCACGTGCTCGGAATGCCACAACCCGATTTCATGTGACCATATCTTTCCCTGACGCCGCCCAGATTTAACCATCTTTCAGCGTCAGGGTTTGCGATATGAGTAAACTTGACCAGATCATCGCAAGCAATGCCCGCACGGCCCGGCGCAAATCCGGCTTTCTGAGCCAGCGCGCCCGTATCCTGCTTTTGACCCTGACCACGTTGCTGGTGCTATTTGTGTTCTTCACACAACCTCCAGTGCGCAGCGCCATCGAAGCGTTGATCGGATAAGGGCAAAGCCGGGTTCATTGCGTTCAAGAACAGCGCAGGCCCGTGCAGGTCCTGCGATGGTACTGCGTAGATTTCAACCGTTCTGACTGAAACACTCGGATCGATCTTCAATTACACTAGTTGATTGAGGCAACCTCAATCTCGAAAATCAAATCCTGACCAGCCAGCGGGTGATTGGCGTCCAGCGTTACGGTCGCGTCATTTGCGTCAACAATCGTGACCGGCAAAGCCTGACCATCCGGTGTCTGCATTTGCAATTGTGTCCCGGGGTCCTGCGGGATGTCATCCGGAATACCCTCGCGCGGTATTTCCTGGCGCATGGCAGGGTTGATCGGCCCATAGGCATCAACGCAGGCAATCTCGACCCGTTTCTTATCGCCCACGGCAAGGCCGGGCATCGCGCTATCAAGCCCCGGGATGATCTGCCCGGACCCCACAACAAACTCCAGCGGATCGCGCCCGTCCGAGCTGTCGAAGACAGTACCGTCCAGCAGCGTACCGGTATAGTGGATGCGAACCCTGTCGCCTTGTTTGATGTCTGTCATTTGGGGCCTCCGGGCCGATAAGTGTGTGAACCGCCAACCCTAGGGGCCTACACAATGATGTAAACCCTTCGCCCTTTCATGCCCTGCCCTCTTATGCCAACTTGCGCAGAAATGTCGGAGGCGTAGATGACAATCACAACCTGTATTTTTGATGCCTATGGCACATTGTTCGACGTCGCCGCCGCCGCCCGTCAGGCCGCGTCCGAGCCAGGCTTTGAGGCGCTGCGCGACACCTGGCCCGAGGTCGCGGGACATTGGCGTTTGAAGCAGCTCCAATACACCTGGCTTCGGGCCGTCGCCGATGCGCATGCCGATTTCTGGGATATCACGCAGGATGGTCTGGATTGGGCGCTAGAGGCCGCCGGGCTGCAAGGGGACGCCAAGCTGCGCCAACGCCTGCTGGATCTGTATTGGGAGCTACAGGCCTACCCCGAGGTTCCGGACATGTTGAAGGCCTTAAAAGACGGCGGACTGCAAACCGCGATCCTTTCCAACGGATCTCCGCCAATGCTGGACGGGGCTGTTGAATCTGCCGGGATTGGCGACCTGCTGGATGATGTTCTGTCCGTCGAAAGCGTTGGTGTCTTCAAGCCACATGTTCGGGTCTATGATTTGGTGCAGCAACGGTTCGGCTGCGCCCGAGAAGAAGTGTTATTCGTCAGCTCGAATGGTTGGGATGCCGCTGGCGCCAGTGGTTATGGCTTTGTCACCGCATGGGTAAACCGCGCAAACGAGCCGATGGATCGTCTGCCTTGGACACCGGCGCATGTGCTGGCGGACCTGACCACGATCCCTGATCTGGCGGGGGTTTGATGCCTGATTTTCGAACATCAGACGGCAGACGTCTGTATTTCCAACAATCCGGCTCTGGTGATCCTTTACTGTGTCTGTCGGGTTTGACACGCAACAGTGGTGATTTCTCGTTTGTTCAGCCCCACCTGAATGGCATGCACCTCATCATGATGGATTACCGCGGACGCGGGCGATCAGACCATGATCCAGACTACATGAACTACAACATCTTCCGTGAATCACTGGACGCGATTGACCTGTTGGATCATTTGAACTTGCCCAGAACAGCAATCCTGGGCACATCGCGTGGCGGATTAATCGCCATGGCCCTTGCCGCCAGCCACCCCGAACGGCTGACCCAAGTGATCCTGAATGATGTTGGGCCCGTGATCGAACCGGCAGGCATCGCCAAGATCATGGATTATGTTGGCAAAGAACCCGCCTCAAAAACCTATGAACAGGCGGCACATGCGCTGAAATCAGGGATGGCAACACAGTTCCCTGATGTTCCATATGACAGATGGCTGGCACAGGCTAAGGTTCAGTACAATGCCACAGCTGACGGTTTGACACTGCGCTATGACCCTGCCCTGCGCACCGCGTTGCTGGAACAGGCTGCAACCGGAGCGATCCCCGATATGTGGATGTTCTTCGAAGCGCTAAACGGTATCCCAACCGGCGTGTTGCGCGGTGCAAACTCGGATGTTCTAAGTGCGGAAACCCTGGCTGAGATGCACCGACGCCATCCCGGTTTGACCTCAACCGAAGTTCCGAACCGGGGGCATGTTCCGTTTCTGGACGAACCTGAATCTTTGGCCCTCATACACAAGGTATTGAGCAAAACATGAGCAGTATTGAACTGATCGAAGCCGCCGCAGACCGATTGCTCGGGCATGTAAGGGAAACGCCCGTTCTAACCTCACCCTTTCTGGATGACATCGCGGGCCGTCGCGTTTTGGTTAAACCCGAATGTCTACAACATACCGGCAGTTTTAAGTTTCGCGGCGCATGGTCGGCGATATCTGTGCTGAACCCCGAGCAGCGACAGCGTGGTGTCATCGCCTATTCCTCGGGCAATCATGCGCAGGGCATCGCAATGGCGGCCTCGAAACATGGCGTTGCGTCGGTGATCGTGATGCCGTCGGATGCTCCACAATTGAAGATCGACAACACGCGCGCTTTGGGTGGCGAAGTGGTCCTCTATGATCGGTCCAGCGAAAGCCGTGAGGAGATTGGCGAGACTTTGGCCGCTGAACGAGGCCTGACCCTTATCCGGCCCTATGATGAACCTCAGGTTATTGCCGGCCAGGGTACAGTTGGCCTTGAACTCGCGCGACAGGTCGAAGCGTTCGGTGTTGAAAAGGCAGATGTTCTGGTATGCTGCGGAGGTGGTGGGTTGACCTCGGGTATCGCTCTGGCATTGGAAAAACACGCACCCGGCCTGCGCGCCCGACCGTGCGAGCCGGACGGGTTTGACGATGTCAAACGCTCATTGGCCAGCGGTCGGATACAGAACAACACCGCCTCGTCCGGCAACATCTGCGATGCGATCCTCACCCCGCAACCGGGCGAGATCACCTTTCCCATTCTCCAACGGCTCTGCGGACCGGGCCTTTCGGTAACCGAGGATGAGGCGCTTGAGGCCGTGGCTTTGGCATTTCTGCGCCTGAAAATCGTATTGGAACCCGGTGGTGCCGTTGCGCTGGCCTCGGCCCTGTTCCGCAAGGATGAGATTGAAGGTGACGATGTGGTGGTGGTTGCATCCGGCGGCAATGCCGATCCGAATGTGTTTGCCAAAGCATTGGAGCGGTTAAACGCATAGTGGTCAGATTGAATAAAGCGCGTGTTACGACCCAAAGGACCTTAAGATGCCTCACGTGACGATCGGGAAAGTGGACCTGAACTACAGGATTGATGGCTCGCCAAATGGCGCACCCATCGTGTTTGCCAATTCACTGGGCACCGACCTGCATCTATGGGATGGCGTGATTCCACATCTGCCCGAAGGGCTGCGGATCATCCGATTTGACAAACGTGGCCATGGTCGATCCTCGGTTCCACCTGCTCCCTATTCAATGGGATCGCTGATCCGAGATACCGAGGCACTGTTGGATCATCTTGCAGTGCGCGATTGCGTGTTCGTGGGTCTGTCCATCGGCGGTATGATTGCCCAGGGCCTAGCTGTTAAGCGTCTGGATCAGGTGCGGGCTTTGGTCCTTTCCAACACGGCCGCCAAGATCGGCATCCCCTCGATCTGGCAGGATCGGATGCAGGCTGTTCGCGATGGCGGGATCGAAGCCTTGGCCGATGCCACGATGGAACGCTGGTTCTCGCGTGAGTTTCGAGCCGCACAAAACCACCTGCCCTGGCGCGAGATGATGGTGCGGCAGCCAATTGAAGGGTATCTGGGATGCTGTGCCGCTATCGCCGGCACGGATTTCTATACCCCAACGTCAGGTCTGCGGCTGCCCACACTGGGCATCGCTGGCAGCGAAGACGGCTCGACCCCACCGGACCTTGTGCGCGAAACGGTCGAGTTGATCCCCGGCGCGCAGTTCAAATTGATACGAAAGGCCGGCCATTTGCCTTGTGTTGAAAGACCCGAGGAGTTTGCCGCTATACTAAACGCGTTTTTGAAAGATATTGGACATATTTAAGGGAGCCTTTGGATGGCTGATTTCCTTCTGATTCACGGTTCTTGCCACGGCGCCTGGTGTTGGCGCGACATGATCCCCGCGCTGGAAAGCCTTGGTCATTCCGCCCGCGCCATCGACATGCCCAGCCACGGCGCAGACCCTACGCCGATTGCCGAGGTTACCCTTGATGGCTGCCGGGACGCCATCCTTGCCGCATCAACACCAAATACGATTATCGTAGGACATTCCTGGGGTGGTTATCCAATCAGCGCTGCCGCCGAAGCACAACCAACAGCCATGCGCGCCCTGGTCTATCTGAGCGCATATGTACCGCATGACGGGCTGTCGATGGTCGAAATGCGTCGTCTTGGACCAAGCCAGACAATTGCTAATGCCGTCGAAAAGTCCGCTGATGGGTTGTCCTACACTGTGCGACCGGAGCATGTGAAAGACCTGTTCTACCATGATTGCCCGCCTGAGATTACGCCGTTCGCCTTCGCACGCCTCTGTCCGCAGGCCATCCGTCCGCAAGATACACCTCTATACCTTGGCGAACGCTACCAGCGCGTCCCGCGCGCATACATCGCCACCAGCGATGACCACACTGTCCCATACGCATATCAAAAAAAGATGAGCGACGGGATCCGCCCGGATTTGTGCAGGGTGATTGATAGCGGGCATTCATCGTTCTTTTCGCAACCGAATCAACTGGCCAATGTATTGTCCGACCTTGAAGAACGGCTTTGATCAGGTGAATGTCTTGCGACCTTACGTTTAGGTAAAAGGCCCCTTTCTTAAAGAGTGGACCCCGCCTAGGGTGCCGGGAACAAAACTCTGAGACGGTTCTGATGCGCCTGCCCTTTGCCTTTGTTCTATCTACCGTGATGATCGATGCGATGGGGATCGGCCTGGTGATGCCGATCATGCCGCAGCTGATTGTCGAGGTTCAGGGCGGAACACTTGCAAGTGCGGCGATTTGGGGTGGTATCCTCAGCACTGCGTTTGCTGCGATGCAGTTTGTCTTTGGGCCTATCCTGGGCAATCTGTCGGATGCCTATGGGCGGCGCGTTGTTCTGCTGGTGTCCCTATTTGTCATGGCCCTGGACTACGTGGTGATGGCACTGGCGGGTAGCATCTGGCTGCTGCTGATTGGCCGCATTGTCGGGGGTATCACGGCGGCCACCCATTCGACGGCGGCGGCATTTATGGCCGATGTCTCGAAGCCAGAGGATAAAGCTGCAAATTTCGGACTCGTTGGCGCAGCCTTTGGCGTGGGCTTTGTTCTGGGCCCGGTGATGGGCGGTTTGCTGAGTGAATATGGTACGCGCGCGCCGTTTTGGGCGGCCGCAGGACTTTCGGCCCTGATCTTCGCCATTGGCTTGTTTGTGATGCCGGAAACCGTGACCGACAAGACCCGGCGTACATTCAGCCTGAAACGCGCCAACCCGGTCAGTTCGCTGACCGCGATTGCAGCGCTGCCCGGTATCCGGCCCCTACTATGGGTCTATTTCCTGTATTCGGTCTCAATCTATGTGTACCCCGCGATCTGGTCCTATTTTACGACCGAGCGTTTCGGCTGGTCGCCGCAGATGATCGGCCTGTCGCTGGGTGTCTATGGAATTGGCATGACCGCTGTTCAGGGCGGGCTGATCCGCCCTGCCACGCGGTATCTGGGTGAACGTGTCACCATCCTCTACGGTATGGCCTTCGAGATTGTTAGCTTCCTGTTTCTGGCCTTTCTGACCAATGGCCTGATCGCTTTGATGTTGATCCCGATGACTGCACTGGGCGCGGTCATCACACCAGCGTTACAAGCGATGATGTCGCGCGCCGCACCGGATTCGCAGCAAGGAGAGCTTCAGGGCGTGCTGGCATCGCTACATGCTTTGTCGATGGTCATATCGCCCTTGTTGATGACCAGCGTTTTTGCCCGCTTCATTCGACCGGACACGGCGATCTATCTGCCGGGCGCGCCTTTCCTGCTGGCTCTGGTCCTCATGCTAGTCGGCGTGCTTCTGTTTCTTCGGGCACGCCCCATCACGGTGTAACAACGACATCAATCTGACGATTTCCAGCTTGCAGCGCGCATGTTCC
Organism: Ruegeria sp. YTSA075; assembly: GCF_059610245.1. Taxonomy (NCBI): domain Bacteria; kingdom Pseudomonadati; phylum Pseudomonadota; class Alphaproteobacteria; order Rhodobacterales; family Roseobacteraceae; genus Ruegeria; species Ruegeria sp. YTSA075. The sequence goes on from NZ_JBXWNG010000008.1 coordinate 105,144, forward strand.
CACGCCACCGTGGCCCAAACCACCGCAACGCCGGAGCCCACAGAATGAAGCTGCAAGACCTGGATATCATCGTCACGGCGCCCCCGGCCCCCGGTTGGGGTGGGCGCTACTGGATATTGGTGAAACTCACCACCGACACAGGTATCACGGGCTGGGGAGAATGCTATGCCTCAACCGTAAGCCCCGAGGCCATGACCCATGTGATCCGCGATGTGTTTGAGCGACATATGCAGGGTGAAAATCCCGAAAACATCGAACGGATGTTCCGACGCGCCTATTCCAGCGGATTTACACAACGCCCGGACCTGACGGTCATGGGGGCCTTTTCGGGGCTTGAAATCGCGTGCTGGGACATTTTGGGGAAAGATCGCGACCGGCCCGTTTATGCCCTGCTGGGCGGCAAGATGAATGAACGCATCAGGTCTTACACCTACCTCTACCCTCTACCCCAGCACAATCTGAACGATTTCTGGACTGCGCCGGATCAGGCCGGCGAATGCGCCGCAGAAATGGTTCGGCAAGGCTATACGGCGGTCAAATTCGATCCGGCTGGTCCCTATACGATCCGGGGCGGGCATATGCCAGCGATGTCCGATATCTCGATGTCTGTGGCCTTCTGCAAAGCCATCCGCGAAGCTGTAGGGGACAAGGCTGATCTGCTGTTCGGCACCCATGGTCAATTCAACACCGCTGGCGCTATTCGGCTGGGCCAGGCGCTGGAGCCGTATTCACCGCTTTGGTTCGAAGAACCCACCCCACCTGACAATATCGAAGACATGGCCCGCGTCGCGCGCAACGTCCGCATCCCCGTCGCCACCGGAGAGCGCTTGACCACCAAAGCCGAGTTCGGTGCGGTCCTGCGCGCGGGTGCAGCAGAAATCCTGCAACCCGCACTGGGTCGCGCCGGGGGCATTTGGGAAATGAAGAAGGTCGCGGCCATGGCCGAGGTTTTTAATGCGCAGATGGCCCCCCATCTTTATGCGGGTCCGGTGGAATGGGCCGCCAATATCCATCTGGCGGCTTCAATCCCTAACCTGCTGTTGTTGGAATCCATCGAGACCCCGTTCCATGATCAACTGATCAAAGGCTCGATCCGGGTTGAGGATGGCTTTGTCACGCCACCCACCGCGCCGGGCCTTGGGATTGAGGTAGACGAAGATCTGGCGCGCGCATATCCCTACACCGGAGACGGGCTGCATCTGCAAATGCAGGAAGAGCCTTGCGACTACATCAACGGAAATGCCTTTCAGGGCGGCGCACCGGCGACCGAGGGGTGACAAGCCCGCGTGGGTTAGGGCATATTGCTCCAACCCCTATCTGACAGATGGCCGATCCGTGACCCCGCAAGACGCAACCGTTCTATCCGTTGAAGCATCAGACAGCATGCAAGCAAACGCAACCCGTGCTGCTGCTTACCTGAAGACATTGGCGCATGAAGGGCGCCTGATGATCCTGTGCCACCTGAGCGATGGGGAAAAATCGGTCGGAGAGTTAGAGAACCTGTTGCAAATCCGTCAGGCTGCCGTCAGCCAGATGCTGGCACGTTTGCGAGACGAAGAACTGGTTTCAACCCGCCGGGACGGTAAGACCGTTTATTACTCGCTGGCCGATCAAAGTACCCAACGCGTGATCGGATTGATGTATGAGCTGTTCTGCCAGCCCGAGGACTAAGGATCAGTTCGACACATACCCGGCGATCACCTGCATCAGCTTGTAGGCAGTGGCGGCATCATTTTCGACAACGGCCAGAAACTCTTCTTCACCAATCCGTAGGCAGGACAGGTTGGTTTCGGCAATCATGCTCAGGGCGCGTGGTTCTTTTCGGATCAACCCCAACTCACCCACCAGAGCGCCTGCGCTTACGGTGGTGATCAGTTGATCCGGGCCATCCGACTGCGGCAGATACAGGCCCGCCTCTCCGTCCAATACCACGTAGGCGCCATCGGTCGGTTGGTCATCTTTCAGGAACACGACCTGTCCGGGTATTGCATCAAACCAGCGCGCACCAAAGGCCAGCAGGCGCAGTTGCCTGCGATCCAGGCCCGAGAACAGAGGGGTCTGTTCAAGTGCTCGTAGCTTGCGCGCAAGATCAGCCGATGCGGCGCTGTCTTCTTCCACGTCCATGGGTCCTTCATCCGAAACCACACGACCTTGCCGGATTTCGACGAACATGTCGAACACGTCCGGATTTTCGAACTGATCGTTGAGATAGATGATCGTGACATCCGGCATCAATTCCCGCAGGTTTTTGTAAACAGCAATCTGTGTCTTGACGCTGTAGCTGGCCAACGCGTTCTCCAGGATCAGGATATCCGGCTTCTTGATCGTAGCACGCGTAAACGCCAGTGGCTCGGCAAATACAGCGGGCAGGTTCTGCCCCCCGAGCGAAACCGGCACATCATAAATCAGCTCAACAACCAGCGGGCGCGCGCCATTCTCGGCCAGAACATCCACAATCAGCTTGCGTACCTCGTCGGATCGCGCCCCGCCAATCTGGCTGACTTTACCAAAAAGCGCGTTCTCCATCACCGACAGACCCGGTGCGATCTGCTCGGAATCCAACGGTACAAACACGTCCTGCAGCGGTTCCAGCAGCTTACTGGAATGGCTATGGCGCAGCTCCAGAATGCGGCTCTTGAGCTCATCGGTGAAGGCCGGGCCAATCTGCTCCGCTGAGATCACAAATGGCACCGCCAGCAGATTCGCCAATTGAGCGTCATCCAGCCCCTCGGCCCCTTCTTTCCGGGTACGTTCGACCAATTCAACGGCCGCCTCATAGGTCCCGGCCTCCAGGCCCAGTTTGCGGAACAAGGGATGGTCGGTGCCATCCAGCCCAAAGATCTGCCGCAACATGTCGATCACGTCGCGCGTCAGGGCGATCAAGGTCTCATCCAATCCAAGCTCACGCAGCTGTCCCAAGAACACGGTTTGCTTGGCCAGAAGCTCTTGGTTGACCGGAACACAAGGCGTTGCGAACAGCAGGTTCTCGGCCACGGGCAAGGCCGGGTTATAGCTTTCGCGATCAAAGATCAGCGCCTGCTCGGTCAGCTTCGCCTTTGTTACCGTCTCTTGTATCAGCGGGCGCAGTTCGATCAGCTTCTCCGCAAGTTGAGGATGGGCCACCGGATCAAATTCCTGCTCGGCTCCGCGTCGAAACAAGGCCGCGCCCGATCCCATACCATCGATCAGTTTCAACCACCAATCCCGCAACTCAGCCGCGTTCTGAAAGCCTGCACGGGACGGGTCGAGCCATTCTGCCTGGAACGGGTCGGTGCTGTTGCCTGCACGCAGGGTTTCAGCAAAACCGGGGTGATCGGTGTGTTCAGACAACGGCTTGAACCGCATAGGCATCATAACGTTGTCGCCCAGCGTGCCTTGGAACATCACCGGTCGGGATGATGCATAACCGATCCGCGCCGCCACGACGCCCTGATGCAACTCAGCCAGATTCTGATCACCGATTTCAACCCTGCCCGCACTGGGCAGGATTTCGCGTGTCAGCAGTGCGCTGACGACGCGGCGGTCTTCCTCGCTCTGCGCCAGAATGCCGATGGTTTTGCCCGCCGGGAATGTCAGGTTCAGGTCATCCAGCACCTGATTGCCATCCATGTCGCGCACCGAAACGTGATCAAGAACAATATCGCCGCTCAGATGCGGACGCTCGGGCGGCTCGCCTTCGAACAGACCTTCATCCTGCATACCCGAAGGCGCAAACCGTTCAACCACCACGTCCCACCGCAGCGACATATCCTGCGTTTGATTGTAGTAGGTCAACAGTTCTTTCCAGGGGGAACTGAGGTCTTTATACGCCGCCAACGCCGCCACCAGCGCGCCGAGTGAAACCGATCCCTGCAACACCAGCAAACCGCCAACCAGATAGAACATGAACGGTGTGAGCTGGGAGATGAAGTTGTTTATGAACTTCATAAAAAACTTCTTTTGGTAGATCTCGAACCGGATCCCAAATAGGCGCCCCAATTGATCCGAAATCATCGCGCGGCGATAGCGCCAGCCTCCGTTTGCGCGCAGGGTCGAGGCACCAGCGGCGTTTTCGCCGATCTGCGCGGCCAGTAGGCGAACTTCCTGAATGCGTTTCTTGTTCAGCAGGTTGATCTGGCGCTGCAATTTCGGGATCAGCCACGCCTGCACCGGGATCAAAGCGACGGCAGCAAGGCCAAACCAGACGCTTTGCAGAAACAGGAACGACAAAATGGTGATCATCTGACCGGCCTGAAGCACCGGCTGGCTGATCGCATCGCCCATCAAACCGCCCATGGGTTCGCTTTCGGCGGTGATCATCGACACCATTTCGCCTTGGCTGACCCGTTCGAAATAAGGCTGAGGGAAGCGCAAAGCCCGACTGATCAATTGATAGCGAAAGCGACGCAGCATCCGCTCGCTCAAAACACCTTTCATCGTGTTGATGCGCATCTTCATCAGGCCATGGGCAAGAACTGCGCCCAGAAAGGCAAAGCACAAGATGATTAGGAAATTGGTCTGCTGCAGGCTGTATCCCCAGACCTCTACGATTTCACTGCTGGCCCCAATCGCATCGTTGATGATGCGCTTGGGCAGTTCCAGCGTAAGATATAGCAACGGAAACAAAGTTGATGTCACGGCCAGAAGGATAAGCTGGTCGCGTTTGGAGTACTTCCAGATAAAACGAAAGATCGTGCGCTCTATGGAACCGGTTCCTGCTTGCTATTTACAACTCAGCATGGCCTCAGACTCAACAGCATAAAGCCACAAAATCCCAGCGAAAACTTATATTCGAGCTCAATAGCGGAACATTTCTTTGCCGAATGTGAACTAGTTTATTTACGTAGCAACTTAATCGTGACTAGTATCCGCCTCAGGACGTTTTCGGGAGAGGCCTTTTGACTGCCAGTTTTGGCGCAGTTTTTCTTATGCTCTGCTTGATGCAGATCAAGCATATGTTTGCCGATTATTACCTCCAGACGCCCAAAATGCTTTCCGGGCGTGGCGAGTATTTTCATGTCGGTCGCGCGCAACATGCCGGTGTGCACGTTGTCGGCTCTACTGTTGTTTTTATCCTATTTGGCGCGCCTTTGCTTTTCATCCTGATTGTTGGTCTGATCGAATGGGTCGTTCATTTCAATATCGACTACGCAAAGGCCAGCTATTCCGACAAGAAACAGCTTGAACCGAAGCAAGCCGCATTCTGGCGCGCAGCCGGTTTGGACCAGTTGATGCATCAGTTGACCTATATTGGTATGGTCTGGGCTTGGGTTACCTTCGCCGCCTGAACCGGTTTCAGGCGACGTGTTTCAGATGTCTGGGCTCATAGGCCGACAACCACATCCGATCCAAAGCATCGAGTTTTTCGACATCAAAACGTTGCGCTTCTTCCCAATAGCGCCCGGATGGCACGTGATACCCCAACCGTTCTTCTTCAGCCAAAGCCGCCTTCATTCCAGCCGTCGCGGGTAGTGGCGCCATGGTCAGCCGTGACGCCTGCGACGACGGAAAGACCAACCGACTGTCCCCTTTCGATAATCGTACAACACGGCACTTTTGAGCGGCTGCAAACAAGGCCAGACGGGCGGATTTGGCTTCTAATGAGCGTAAGGTGATGTCATCGCGCAGCGGATCAGCCGCACCTGTGCCATAGAAATGGGTCTGACCCTTGCCAGCATAGACCATATCGCACCCAAAATACGCAAGAACCTGGGGCTCAAGGGCCGACAAAGCCCAATACCCTGCTGTAAAGGCCATCGTGCCGCCTGCATAGACAAAACCGCCATAGTCGTTCTGCCGAGGCACGTAATCCTGGGCCGTGACAATACTTTGCCCAGGTTTCAAACGCACCGGCCATCTGTCCGGAGGAAAATCTTCAGGATGGACCAACACATCCCAATCCTCGCGCACACGCCAGGCGTTGTTAATCACCACTATGTGCGTAAAGGGCTCGCGGGGCCATGCGCGTGCCTCTATCGCATCTGGTGCGCTGCCCAGTATCAGAACGCGGTTTCCTGACTGTGCCATCTCGGGCCCTGTGTTTGCTCAGACCTTTCGAAAGCATAGCGCGTTTGGACCGGTCGACTACCCCAGAACCGAAAAACTGCTTTCTTCGTTGATTGGACGTTTGCGCGAATAGAACCCCACATCGATCATGCGCTTGATATACGGCAATTCGAACTGCAGCGGCTTTGCATCATGGTCGGCCCCACCTTCGCAATATTCAATCAGCGCAGTCATCATCTTGCCCGCAATTGGAGCGTTCTTATACTGGTTTCCGCTGGTGCCACAGGCCATGTAGAAACCCGGCAGGCTGGATTTGTCGTAAATCGGAATCCAGTCTGTCGACGCATCGTACAGGTCAACCACACCGCGGGTTTTCGACGGGATGCCCAGGCTGGGCACGCGCTGCGCATATCGCATGGCCTGAGTGGTCCACTGATCGGTGAAATCGCGGTTGTAGTTCAAATCATCCTCGCACCACTGATGCGGGTCGCATTCGGGGTCTTCAGACCCGACAAGGATATGATTGCCATGTTCCGGGCGGCAGTAACATGCGATGTCACTGTCCGAGACGATGGTGCCGTTATTCTCAAAATCGAACCCATCGGGCGCGGGCACATGGACCACTTCTTGCCGCAAGGGTCGTGTCTCAATCGTCATGTCATCCAATACGCCAGCCATCTTGTTGATGATGGCCGACCCCGGCCCGGCCACATTCACAACGACCCTGGCGCGGATTTCCTCACCCGACGCCAGTTTGACCCCCGCGACGCGACCATCTTCGGATAGAACCTCAACGACCTCGGCCCCAGTCTGCACCTGAGCCCCATGTTGCTTTGCTGCATCCATCAGGTTCTGAGCGGACAGCGCTGGGTCGGTGACATAACCTGCCTGCGGCCAAAACACACCGCCCTGCATCTTACGACCGTTGGAATAACCGAACTCTGGATCATCCATCCGGCGTGCTGGCGCAAAACTATCCAACGAATAGACCGGCAAACGATCATTAATCACCTCGGGCGACCATTCTTCGAACGGGCAATCCAGATCGGCACTGTTGGCCATATGCTTTTCCAGCATTCCGTTGGCATCGGTCTTCATCACCAGACATCCCGTCTCGCGGAATTGCGCCAAATCGGCATCGGCTGGCAGACCAAGATATTCGGCCCAATCACGCCAATAGTGATAACCCTCCCATGCAAAGGCCGTACCATCGAAGGTCGAATAGTGCATACGGATGATCGCGCAGGATCCAGCGGTCGAACCATGCCCCGCCTGACTGTTCCGATCCAGCGACAGGGTTTTCCACCCGGCTTTGGCCATCTCAAAAGCGATCGCGGCACCGATCACACCGGTTCCGATGATTATTGCGTCTGGCTGGCTCATGGGGTGTCTCCTCTCCAATAGCGCTGCGAATAGGCGCTGAATTCCTCGACTTCCTCGGGTTTCGGATCGACGCCCGTGAAAACGTACAGATAGTGCGGCACCATCGAGATCCGTGTTTCCATAGGTTCGTTCAACTGGGCCAGATCATAGCCAATCTGCATGTAGTACAGAACGCGCGCGCGGGTTTCGGCTTCGACCTCGGAATACCCATAGCGTGCGAACATCGCGTGCAGGGCAGCCAGGCGCTTTGCGTCAGATTGATCCAGAACGCGTCGTACCTTGCCTGATTTGCGCGCCCAATCGCGCACCGCAAAATCTAAGGCGGTATCAAACAGCTCCGTATTCACGACACACCGATGTACATTGCAGACCGCCGCTGTAATCGTCTCGGCTGGGATTTCAGCCTGTTTGATCAGCGCGGCAGTATTCGTCGCCTGCCAGCGCGCCAATAGCGCGTCCAACAGTTCCTGGCGCGACTTGAAGTACCAATAAAAGGACGACCGTGACACGGCCATCCGCTCGGCCAGATTCAGCACCTTGATCTGATCCACCCCGTCCGAGATCAGCACATCCATCGCCACGTTCAGCCAATCGTCGCGCGTGACTTTGACATTGCCGACCAATGGTTCGGCCTGTGGGTCATCCCGGTGGAGGATCGGTTTGGTGTTCATTCAGCTCTCCGGTGGTGCGCCGCCTTCAGCAGTGCGTCGTGCGATAAAGTCGTGCAGGGCTCCGATATTGTCATTATCGGTTGGCGGTGCTTTGAAATCGCTCAGAATAGACTTCCAGACCCCGGTTGCGCGATGGTTGGTATCGACCGATCCACGCTCGGTCCAGGTTCCGAAATTGGCGTAGTCGTGGACATGGGGTTGATAAAACTCGGTATTGTACCGCTCCATCGTCTGGGTGGAGGCAAAGAAATGTCCGCTGGGCTCGACCTCACTCAGCGCAGTGTCAAAGCCGATCTCGGACGTTCCGGCCTGCGCCCCGGCGCAAAGCTCGGCCACCATGTTGAGCACTTCGGCATCGCAGACCAGCTTTTCAAACGAGACCGTCAGTCCGCCTTCCAGCCAGCCTGCCGAATGGATTATGACGGTCGCCCCGGCCATCAGACAGCCCCATAGTCCGAACTGATTTTCGTTGGCCGCCTGCACATCGTTGACATTCGCCGCCGAGCCCGCAGCAGATCGCCACGGCAACCCCAAATGCCGCGCCAATTGTCCGGCCGCCAGCGAAGCCTGGAAATGTGAGGGTGTTCCGAAGGCGGGCGCACCTGATTTCATATCCACATTGCTGGTGAACGTCCCATAGCACACCGGCGCGCCCGGATTGGTCAGCTGCGTCAGGGTCAGTGCCGACAGCGCTTCTGCATGAGATAAGGTTATCGCCCCTGCCACCGTGATCGGCGCCATCGCCCCCATTAGCGTAAACGGCGTGATAATCGACATCTGACCGTGCTTGGCAAAATCAATCAGCCCCTGTGCCATCGGAATGTCCAGAGTGCGCGGGCTGTTGGTGTTGATGATGGTGTAGCAATGGGCTCCATTACGGAAATCGTCATCCGACAGGCCACGGGCAGTGGCCAGCATCTCAAAGCAGTCCATCACCTGTGGTGTGCCACGCGAGAAGAAGAACGGAAACTTATCAGTCAGTTCCATCTGCGCCTTGGTCGTGAAGTAGTGGCGCAGGTTGGTTGGTACGTCCTGCGGTTCGACCTGAGGCGAGATCATCTGAAACACGTCAAAATGATGGGTCAGTTTCAAAAACTCAAGATAGTCCCGCCCTGTCGCAGGCCGACGCCCCCGCTCCAGATCGGTGGCATTCGGGGCCCCGGCCCCCGGTTGAAACACCAATGAGCCCAGTTCCAGCGTGAAGTCCCGATGCCGTGCACCCGCCCGACAGGCAATCGACTTCGGAGCCGAGGCAACCGCTGCCTCGACCATATCGCGCCCGATAAAGACCATCTCGGTCTCTTCGTCGACACTGGCCCCTCCTGCGGCAAAGATACGACGCGCTTCGGGCAGCAAAACCTTTACGCCCAGCTCTTGCAGCATGCGCAGCGCGGTCTCGTGCATGTCTGCGATCTGATCTGCCGGGAACACCTCCATCTGCGGGAAAGGGTTCCTGAGTTGGCGATAGTTCACATCCCGCAGAATGGGTGGCGCGGCCTCAGCTCCGCGTCCGCGCCGTCGGCGCCTTTGGTCTTGCGCCACCATGATCAGCCTCGCATCGCTTTGCCCTGAGGGTCATATGGCGACGCGGCGATCACACAGGCCGGGCGTTCGACGCCGACCACATGTACGGACAGTTCCGTTCCCGGCTCAGCCTTGTCCCGGTTGACCAGAGCCATCGCCAGCGATTTGCCAGTATAGTGGCCATAACCGCCCGAGGTGACAAACCCCACGCGTTCCCCATTTGCCCAGATCGGCTCATAGCCACTGGCATCCGCGTCCAGCGCATCAACTTCCAGCGTCACCTGCACCTGCGCCGGGCCATTGCCATCACGTTCAGCCACAGCTGCATCCTTACCGACAAAGTCCTTGTCCCAGTCGATCCAACGATCCATCCCGGTCATGCCCGGTGTGTAGGCCTGGGTGAACTCCGCCGACCAGATGCCAAAGCTTTTCTCAAGCCGAGTCGACAGCATCGCATTGAATCCGCACTCACGGATACCTTCATCGGCCCCAACCTCAAGCAACATCCGGCGCAGCTTGATGTGATCGCCATAGCGGCAGTTGATCTCGTACCCCTTTTCGCCGGTCACCGACATGCGTGCCACGCGGGCACGCACAAGACCAACATCGAAATCGCCGCAGCCCATGAATTTCAGGCCCGAGATGTCCTGTTCGGCCAATTTCTCGATCACCGCCTGCGATTTCGGCCCGACCAGACCGAAGCCACAGTATTCCTCACCCAGATCGCGGATGTTCACCCCATCGATCATGTGGTCGTCAAACCAGCGCATATGCCAGGCGCGCAAGTAATAGCTGCCCATAATCCACCAGGTACCATCGCCCCAGTTCAATACGGTCAGATCGCCCTTGAGGCGACCGTTCTCACCCAGCATTGGCGCCAGTTTGGCCCGACCCGGCGCAGGCAGTTTCGAAGCCATGACCTTGTCCAGCCAGACCTGCGCATTCGGGCCAGTCACCTCGAACCGCGAAAAGCCGGAGATATCCAACAGGCCCACGCCTTCGCGGATCACTTTACATTCCTCGGCCACGATATCATGCGCATTGGAGCGCTTTAGGGTCGGCGTTTCCTCGAAACCCTTCGGCGCAAAGTAAAGCGGTACTTCCAGATCCCAGCTGACGCCCCATTTGCAGCCCGCCTCCGTCATCGCATCATGGGCAGGGGCCATTTTCAACGGGCGGCCTGCAGGCAGTTGCTCGTTCGGATAGGTCATCACAAACCGGCGGGAATAGAACTGCCCGGTGGTTTCGCGGATGTAGCGTTTGTTCTGGGCGAAATCGCCGTAGCGCGCCACATCCATCGGCCAGGCATCGGCCTCGGGTTCGCCGTGGATCATCCATTCAGCCAGCGTTTTGCCTACACCGCCACCTTGCAGGAAGCCCGCCATCACAGCACAGGCCGACCAATAGCCACGCTTGCCCGGGACCGGGCCAACCAGAGGGTTGCCATCAGGCGAGAAGGTAAACGCGCCGTTCACCCAGGTCTTGATGCCCACGTTCTGGATCGAAGGGTAGCGTTCGAAACCCAGCATCAACTCGTTCTCGATGCGGTCCAGCTGCTCCTGAAACAGCTCTTCGCCATAGTTCCAGGGCGCGCCGTCCATGGCCCAGTGCTCGTGGTCGACCTCGTAGATGCCGACCAGAACCCCCTTCTGGTCCTGCCGCATATAGGTGAAGCCTTCCAAGTCCACGGTCATCGGCATTTCGAAGTCGGCTGCTGCGACCTCGGGCACGGCATCCGTAATCAGATAGTGGTGCTTGAGCGGTGAGACCGGTAGTTCCACCCCGGCCATTCGGCCCACCTGCTTGGCCCAAAGGCCCGCGGCGTTGACCACATGTTCACATGTTATCGTGCCCTTGTCAGTCACGACCTCCCAGCCATCCGCCGTCTGCGTCAGGCTTTCGACCTTGGTTTCCTCGTAGTATTCCGCGCCACGCTTTTTTGCCGCCGTCGCATAGGCCTGAACTGTGCCGGTGGTGTCGATGTAACCTTCGCGGTCCGCCCACATCGCGCCCAGAACGCCATCGGTGGACATGATAGGGCAGCGTCTCTGCGCCTCTTCCGGCGTCAGCAGCTCGCAATCATCAATGCCGATGGATTGGAAAATCCGGTAGTTGGCCTGCAGCCATTCCCAGCGCTCGGGTGTTCCGGCCAGTGTCAGGCCGCCAGTCATGTGGAGGCCAATATTCTGGCCAGACTCTTTCTCGATCTCGCTGAGCAGGTCGATGGTATAAGCCTGCAGTGACGCCATGTTCGGATCGGCATTCAGCGCGTGAATGCCGCCGGCCGCGTGCCAGGACGAGCCCGACGCCAGCCGGCGCCGCTCGAGCATGACAACATCGGACCAGCCAAATTTGGCCAGATGATACAAAACCGAGGCGCCCACAACGCCGCCCCCAATGACCACCACGCGATACTGCGATTTCATCCCGACCTCCCTTGGACGACTCGCTGGAAACGCTAGAGGCACTGTTCACTTCTGTCTAGACAATTCTGTACAGTGCAGATCAATTCAAATCTGCGCATGCTCAGCCCTAGATTTTAGAGGTTTGCGCTGGGTCGGGATTGAATGTTTTCAAACCAATCGAGAGTGGCGCTGTTGCCTTCGGGAATGCGCGTTTTGATGACACGTGCAAAATCCACAAAAACAAACGTACTGATATCCGCCAGACTGAACATATCCCCCGCGACAAAACGGCAGTCCTGCAATCGCGCCTCAAGCAACGCGAAGAAATCAGCGATGCGCTCCCTGCCTCGTTCGGCCAATAGTGGGATCTGAGGATGGTTTGTCGGCCCGGGGATGGCCCGATCCTTGAACGCCGGATGTGTATTGCGCAGAACCTCTGCAACAGGCATGCCGCCCTGTTGTTCAACGATGGCATTCCACATCAAAACCTGACCCTTCTCATCTGGGCTGCGCCCTAGTAGGGGCGGTTCGGGAAAGCGGGCCTCAAGATAGGCCGCGATCCCCAGATTTTCGGTCAGAACCGTGCCTTCCTCTGTTACCAGAACCGGAACTGTCGCCCGAGGATTGACGGCCAGAAACGCCTCATCCAACTGTTCGTTCTTGGCAATCGAAACCTCGCGCGTTTCTATCTGCAGTCCTTTTTCCGCGATGAACATTCTGGCCCGGCGCGGGTTCGGGGCGGTCGAACAGTCGTAGAAGATCAACTTGAATTTCCTCTCTTTGTGGCGGTCACTCAATCCATCGCTTGGGACACAGCGCGCGCGATGACGCGTTCTTCATCCGTTGGGATCACCAGCACCGGAACACCCTTGTCTGATATGACAGTGGAATTGCCGTCATTGGCCTTAACATTCAGATGGATGTTCAGAAACTCCATCCCCTCAAGCACGCGGTCACGAATTGGGGCCGCGTTTTCACCGATGCCACCACAGAATACTACTGCGTCCAGACCACCCAAAATGGCTGCCATTGCCCCCAACTCGCGCCGGATGCGAAACACGTAGTAGTCAATAGCCTCATGCGCGTGCGGGTCATCACTGGCCAACAAGGTACGCATGTCGTGACTGATCCCGCTTAATCCCAACAGACCGCTTTTCTTGTACAGAATATGGGTGATTGCCTCGACCCCGTGCCCTTGCTGCATCAGATACAGCAACACGCCGGGATCAAGCTGACCGCACCGGGTTCCCATCGGCAATCCATCCAGCGCCGAAAACCCCATGGTTGACCCGACGCTGGCCCCGTCGGTCACAGCACACATCGACGCGCCATTGCCCAGATGCGCAATCACAACACGGCCCTCAGCCAGATCGGGATAATCCTGCTGCAGCTTGCCGGTGATGTAGTCATAAGACAGGCCGTGGAACCCATAGCGCCGCACGCCTTTTTCGTAGAACCGCCGCGGGATGGCAAAGGTATCGTTTACAAACGCATGACCTGTGTGAAACGAGGTATCAAAGCACCCCACCTGAACCGCATCCGGGAAGGCTGCCTGTGCGGCGCGAATAGCGGCCAGATTGTGGGGCTGATGCAGAGGGGCCAGCGGCGACAGAGCCTCTAACTGCGTAAGGATTTGATCATTCAGAATGACGGGGCCCTCAAACGTTTGCCCGCCATGGACGATGCGGTGACCCACCCCAACAATACTGTGCGAGTCCAGCAAAGGTTGGATCGTTCGCAAAATCGCTTGTACGGCTGCAGCGTGGTCGGCGGGGCCGATCTCAATCACCTGGACCTGCCCCTCACCTTTCAATTCCAGCTGCGCGACCGGGCCAAGGTTGTCGACCTGCCCCTGCCACAACAGGTCAGGTTCAGACGCGGCCCTGTATACGCTGAACTTGATGGTCGAACTTCCCGCGTTCAGCGTCAGAATTGCCTGCATTATGTCCCTCCTGTTTGCGCTACTGACCACCGTACCGGCGCTGCCGCCGGGTTGATCAGACTTAGCGCTGATAGATAAAGCACCGTCCCGGAACCGCACCTTGGGGCAAGGGAAGCTCGTTAAGGGTTTCAAAATACATCCTGTCGCTCGACACCATTAGGCCACCTTCGGCCAATAGCGGCTCGATCAAGGGTGAAACAAACCTTGCAAATGCGTCATTCTTTTCACGATTGTGGCCACCCAAATCGGCGTGGATCAGGCTAGCTGTCGCACCGAAACGATCCAGCGAAGCGGGTAGTGTCTCGCGGACATCACCCAAAATCGCCCGATCCTCGGGCGGTGTCGAGTCCGGATGCGAAGCAACCGCACGTTCGAACACATAGACCGGGCGATTGCTGACATACTGAATCATGTGGTGGTAGGTCCGGCCATTCCCCAACCCAAGTTCAAACACCGGCCCGTCCATGTCTTGGGTCTGCGCGATGGCAAAATCCAGACAGGCTCGCTGGGACACCATGCGGTCGATAAACAGATCAAGACGGCTTTGATTCTCGGACACTGGGAAATCTCTCCTTGATACCTACTGCCAGCATATGGGCAGTCGAATTGGGCTTTGATGACAAAAGCTCAAGTGTTTGTGTAGTCGCCAGACCCCAAGTTTCACATTTCCGCGACATTTCAGCACAAGAACGGGTTTGACTAGACGGGCAGAACCGCGCGAGACTGGCGAAAAAATCACGGGGAGTTGACAGAGCCGATGCAAACATGCGGCCAACCGGGTGGAAAACCCGAATGAATGCTTTGTTGTCCGTCAAAAACCTGAGCATTGGTTTTGGCGCAGGTGCGCCTGTTGTCAAAGATGTGAACTTTGATGTCCATGCCGGACAGACCTTGGCGCTGGTCGGCGAGTCCGGGTCTGGCAAAACCATCTCATGCCGCGCCGCCCTGCGCATTCTGCCCCGAACCGCACAGATCCGCAGCGGATCGATCACTCTGAACGATTCCAAAGGTATCGCCGAACTGACACAGATCAGCGAGCGCGAGATGCGTGGCATACGCGGCAACCGGGTATCGATGATCTTTCAGGAACCAATGCGCTCGCTTTCGCCGCTGCACAAGATCGGCAATCAGGTGAGCGAGGTCCTCTGGCTACATCGCGGCGCGTCCGAGGCGCAAGCCCGTAAAGAGGTATTGAGTCAGTTCGAACGCGTCGGCTTCCCTGACCCGCAGCGCGCCTACGATTCCTATCCGTTCGAACTGTCTGGCGGCATGCGTCAACGCGCAATGATCGCCATGGCGATGGTATCTAAACCCGACCTGTTGATTGCTGACGAACCAACTACAGCGTTGGACGTGACCACCCAGGCGCAGGTTCTTGGTCTGATCAAAGAGCTTCAGCGCGAGACCGGCATGGCGCTGATCCTTGTAACCCATGACCTGGGTGTTGTGGCAAACATGGCCGAACATGTGGTTGTGATGCACAAGGGCCGCGTGATGGAGGCAGGCCCCGCCGCGCCAATCCTCACCGCTCCGGCTCACCCTTATACCAAACAGTTGTTCGATGCAGCCCCCGCGATCCCTGACAACGATGCTGTCGGGGTGCCAATGCCGAACGAAGACCTGATCCTGCAGATGAAAGGCGTTTCAAAGACCTACACGATGCGGGCCAGCAAAGGCTGGCAGGCCGACAAAGAAATCCACGCCTGCCGTGGCGTCGACCTGAACCTTGGCCGCGGCAAAACACTGGCAATTGTTGGCGAAAGCGGGTCGGGCAAGACCACGGCAGCACGGATCGCCCTGGGCGCAGAGCTGCCCGACCCTGGCGGGGAGGTTTTGTTCAAAACTGCCGCAGGAGACGACCCAATCCCTGTACATCAAATGACCCGCGCCCAGCGCACAGCGTTCCAACGCAAGGCGCAGATGGTGTTCCAAGACCCCTATAGCTCGCTCAGCCCGCGTATGCGCATTCAGGATGCGATGACCGAACCGTTGGAAATTCACCGGATCGGGTCGACATCGGAACAACGCGACAAGGCCGCCGAGATGTTGCAGCGCGTGGGGCTGAACGGGGATATGCTGAAACGTTACCCCCATGCATTTTCCGGAGGGCAGAGGCAGAGACTGTCAATCGCCCGTGCCATGATGCTGGACCCACAACTGATCGTCTGTGACGAACCGACCTCGGCACTGGACGTATCGGTACAGGAGCAGATCCTGACCCTTCTGGAGAATTTGCAGGACAGCTTGAACCTGTCGTATTTCTTTATCTCCCACGACCTTGCCGTTGTGGCCCGTATCGCCGATGAGGTCGCCGTAATGCGCCGGGGGCTGATCGTGGAACAAGCCCCGCCCGAGACCCTTTTCTACAATCCGCGCCATCCCTACACAAAGGCGTTGATTGCCGCTCAACCAGAACCCGACATCAACCGCCCGATTGACCTGCAAATGGTCTCATTGGGTGCCGGCACGCCGGACAGTTGGGATGAAGCCTTTCGTTTCTCTGACACCGTGATACCTTCACTTGTGGAATTGGAGCCGGGCCATAAGGTACGCTGCCATGTTTAAGACCACTCGCCATCTGATCCTCGCGGCATCGTTGGCCTTTGCTTCGCCCTTTGCCGCCACAGCCGAACTTCCGGCCTTGCAAGAGAGCGAGTTTTGGTCGAACGAGGTCGACTCGGGCGATCTGCCTCCCATTGCCGAGCGGCTGCCAAAGGAACCACTGATCGTTGATCTGGCCGCGAAAGGCCGGGAATTCGGAACCCAGGGCGGCACATTGCGCACCATGGTGACCCGGTCCAAGGATATCCGTCAGATGGTCGTCTATGGCTATGCGCGACTGGTCGGGTTTGACGAGAATTACAACATCGTGCCCGATCTGCTGGCTTCGTTCGAGAATGAGGGCAACCGTAAGTTTACCCTGAAGTTGCGGGAAGGTCACAAATGGTCTGACGGGTCTGCGTTCACGTCCGAGGATTTTCGGTATTGGTGGGAAGATGTAGCGAACAATCCGTTGCTCAGCCCATCCGGCCCGCCGGATTTCCTGATTGTCGAAGGCAACGCGCCCACCGTTTCCTTCCCGGATGAAACCACGGTGATCTATGAATGGCCGGATCCCAATCCGGATTTTCTTCAGTCGCTGGCTCAGGCGCGCCCGCCATTCATCTACCGGCCCTCAGCGTTCTTGAAACCTTATCATGAGAAATTCGCAGACCCCGAAGAACTTGCCTTTCAGGTTGACGATGCACGGGTCAAGAGCTGGGCGGCGCTGCATAACAAGCTGGATAACTTGTATAAGTTCGACAATCATGAACTGCCCACTTTGCAGCCTTGGTTGAATGCAAGCTCTGGCAAGAAAATCCGCCACAACTTTGTCCGCAATCCCTACTACCACCGCATCGACTCAAATGGCGTGCAGCTGCCCTATATCGACATCGTCGCGATGGAGATTGTCGCCCCCGGTCTGGTCGCCGCAAAAACCAACGCCGGCGAGAGCGATCTACAAGGCCGTGGTCTGGCTTTCCGGGATGCGTCGATCCTGAAAAAGGGGGAAGAGGTCGGCGACTACAAAACCCTTCTGTGGAAAACCGGTGTCGCTTCGCAAATCGCAATCTACCCCAACCTGAACTACGCAGATGAGGTCTGGCGGAATGTGATGCGCGATGTCCGGGTGCGCCGGGCGCTGTCGCTGGCGATAGATCGCAAGACCATCAATCAGGCGCTTTATTTCAAACTGGCCAAGCCAATGGCGATGTCCGTCCTGCCCGCCTCGCCCTTCTACAGCGAGGAAGATGCCAAAGCCTGGGCCGCATTCGATGTCGATATGGCCAATGCGCTGCTGGATGAGGCCGGGCTGGACCAACGCGACGGCTCTGGCACCCGTCTATTACCGGATGGCCGCCCGATGGAACTGATCATCGAAACCGCGGGGGAGCGGCAAGAGGTTGAAAATGCGCTGCAGATCGTGACGGACACGTGGCGCGAAATCGGGGTCAAACTGGTGATGCGCCCGCTTGACCGTGATATCCTGCGGAACCGGGTTTTTGCGGGCAACACCATGGCCTCAGTCTGGTTTGGGTGGGATGACGGGCTGCCGCAGGCGCACACCTCTCCGGCCTATCTGGCGCCGACCGATCAGGTCTTCCTCGCCTGGCCGAAATGGGGCCAATTCTACCAAACCAGTGGTGAGGTGGGCGAAGCCCCCGATATGCCCGAGGCCGAACGCCTCATGAATCTGGCCCATGATTGGGAGGTCGCCACCACGGATGAAGAGCGCACGGCCATTTGGACCGAGATGTTGAAGATCCACGCCGAACAGCTTTACGGCATTGGCATCCTGAACGGCGCCCCGCAGCCTATCGTCGTGTCGAACCGTCTGCGAAACGTCCCCGAAAACGCGATGTGGGCCTGGGAGCCCGGCGCGCATTTCGGTATTCACCGCCCAGATGAATTCTTCTTTGCCGACTGACAGGAGCAGCTAAATGAACATGCTGCGTTATGCGGTCTATCGCTTTTTCACGATGCTGCTGACCCTGTTGGTGGTCTCGGTTCTGATTTTCATCATCATCAACCTGCCACCCGGCGATTATCTGAGCAATCAGATCGCCGAGCTTCAGGCCTCGGGCCAGTCAGCAGGTGTGGCCAAGGCCGAGTTTCTGCGCACCGAATACGCGCTGGATCGGCCTATGTGGGAACAATATCTGATCTGGATGGGCTTCTGGCCCGGCCCGCACGGGTTTTCGGGCATGATACAGGGCAATTGGGGTTGGTCTTTCGAGTTCGACCGCCCCGTCTCTGAGATCGTGGGCGATACGCTTTGGTTGACCGTTGTTGTGAATCTAGCGGCCATTCTGTTCGTCTATGCCGTCGCCCTGCCTTTAGGCGTGATCGCCGCCGCGCGGTCGCGGACATGGATCGACTATACCTCGGCCTTTGTGGGCTATCTGGGCCTCGCCACGCCGAATTTCCTGCTGGCGCTCATCCTGTTCTACTATGGCCATCAGTATTTTAACCTGCCCATCGGTGGCTTGATGGACCCCAAATTCGAAGGTGAACCGATGAGCTGGGACAAGCTGAAATCCATCCTTGTCCACCTTATCGTGCCCACCTTTGTGATCGGCACTTCCGGCGCGTCAGCGATGATGCAGCGTTTGCGCGCGAATATGCTGGACGAGCTGGGCAAGCCTTATGTTGAAACCGCCATTGCCAAGGGCATGGCCCCCTCGCGGATGCTGACAAAATACCCCCTGCGCGTGGCGTTCAATCCCTTCGTAGCAGATATTGGCAACCTTCTGCCCTCGATGATATCTGGCTCGGTTCTGGTGTCCGTTGTTCTGGGTCTGCAAACCATTGGCCCCACATTGCTGACAGCGCTCAAGACACAGGATCAGTTCCTATCGGCTTTCATACTGATGTTTGTAGCACTGCTGACGCTGATCGGCACCATGATCTCGGATATTCTACTGGTGATGCTCGACCCACGTATTCGGTATGAGGGGCGCGAAGCATGACGGAACGTCCTGACAATCGCTATGTTGACGAGGCACCGTTCGATCCCGAAGCCTCGATCCAGCAGCTAGAACGCGCTGATCTGGACGCTCCGAACTGGATTCTGGTCTGGCGCAAGTTCAAAACGCACAAGCTGGGCCTGATCTCGGGCATCTTCCTGTTGCTGTGCTACCTGATGCTGCCTTTTGCGGGCTTCATCGCGCCTTATGGCCCTAACGAACGCAATGGCGAGCATCTTTATGCCCCACCCCAGTCGATCAACTGGTTCCATGATGGCGAATACATCGGGCCACATGTCTATCCCATCGTTGCCGAAGCCGATCTGGAAACGTTTCAGTGGAAGTTCGTTGCCGATACCGAAGACCCAAAACCGATCAAGTTCTTCTGCGAAGGCTCCGAATACCGTCTGGCCGGGTTCATCCCGTCTGACACCCATCTGTTTTGTGCCTCAGATGGGGCGACCGTGTTCCTCTGGGGCTCCGATCGTCTGGGCCGCGATATCTTCAGCCGCATTCTTTATGGCGCGCAGCTATCGCTGACGGTGGGTCTGATCGGCATTTCGGTATCGTTCTTCCTAGGCATTCTGTTCGGGTCAATGGCTGGGTATTTCGGCGGGCGCATCGACTGGTCTATCAACCGTGTCATCGAAGTTTTGCGGTCCCTGCCCGAACTCCCATTGTGGCTGGCTCTGTCTGCAGCCGTGCCCTCCAACTGGAGCCCTGTTGCGGTCTTCTTCATCATCTCTATCATCCTCGGCATCCTCGACTGGCCCGGCCTCGCCCGATCTGTGCGGGCCAAATTCCTATCGCTGCGCGAGGAAGAATACGTGCGCGCGGCTGAGATGATGGGGGCAAGTTCGGGTCGTGTGATCCGCAAGCACCTGCTGCCGAACTTCATGTCGCATTTGATTGCCTCAGCCACCTTGTCGATCCCGGCCATGATCCTCGGCGAAACGGCGCTCAGCTTCCTGGGCCTAGGCCTGCGAGCCCCTGCGGTCAGTTGGGGGGTCATGCTGAACGACGCGCAGAACCTTGCGTCAATCGAGATCTACCCTTGGACGGCCATTCCAATGCTCCCAATCATTGTGGTGGTTCTGGCCTTCAACTTCCTGGGTGACGGATTGCGCGACAGCCTCGACCCCTATCAGCAATGAGCCTGCTGGCCTCTCTTCCCGCAGTAAGCAGCTACCGCACGAAGAAGCCCGGTGCATTGCCCAGCGCATTTGCAGTCTCGGAACTGGCGACCGCCAGCGTAGCGGCGGTTGGACAGGAACTGTCTCGACTTATGGTAGCGCTGAACCTGGCACCAACCGTGCCCGAAGTGGTTGTGGATCAGCGCCTTGCCTCACTTTGGTATCGCTATTCCTTCAAACCCGACGGCTGGGAAATGCCAAGCCTATGGGACGCGATCGCCGGAGATTATCAGGCGGCAGACGGGTGGATTCGCCTGCACACCAACCTGCCGCATCATCGGGCCGCCGCCTTGAAGGTAATTGGCACGCGCGCAGACCGGGATGCCGTCGCAGAAGCATTGAAATCATGCTCCATTGCCGACCTGGAAACCGCCATCGTCGCCGAAGGCGGGGTCGCTGCCGCCATGCGCAGTCGGGCCGAATGGCTGGATCATCCTCAGGGGCGTTCCGTGTCGCGGGACCCTTTGATCGGCTGGCACGGTCCCAGAAATATCTCTCTGCGGGATCGGCCGGAGGCGAGCACCAATCGCCCGCTGGCCGGGCTGCGTGTGCTGGATCTGACGCGCGTTCTGGCGGGCCCGGTCTCTACCCGCACGCTGGCGGGACTGGGGGCAGACGTTTTGCGCATCGATCCACCGGATTGGGACGAGCCCGGCGTCATCCCTGACATCTCTTTGGGTAAACGTTGCACCTATCTCGACCTCAAATCACCAGAGGGGCTTGCGCGGTTGGAGGGGCTTCTGGCAGAGGCCGATGTATTTGTCCATGGCTATCGCCCCGGTGCATTGGATGCGTTGGGACTGAATAAAGCCAAGCGAGATCAACTGGCCCCAAACCGCGTCGAGGTCACATTGGATGCGTATGGCTGGCAAGGTCCCTGGGCCGCACGGCGCGGGTTCGACAGCCTTGTCCAGATGAGCGCTGGCATCGCACATACCGGTATGATCTGGGCGCAGGCGGACAGACCAACCCCTCTGCCGGTTCAGGCGCTCGACCACGCAACCGGCTATCTTATGGCTGCCGCTGTTCTATCTGCTCTAGCCGAAGCGGCGCGGGGCAACACGGTGATGCATGCCCAGCTGTCGCTTGCCCGAACGGCAGAGCTGTTGGCAGCCCTGGGCAAATCCGATCCGGAAAAGGCCATCAAGGACGCCTCTCAGTCTGACTATAACAATACGCCCGAAACCTCGGGTTGGGGGCCGGGATATCGCCTGAAATCGCCGCTGAGCGTTGGCAAAACCAAACTGCACTGGAACCTGCCCGCCTCAAAACTGGGCACATCCGACGCCGTCTGGCCCTAGCCGATCAAAAACACGCGACCGCCGCGCGGAACGCGCGGCCCGGCCCAACGCTTTGGGGGTCGTCTCGTCAGAGACGCATCTCAAAGGGGCGGGAGCCTACCCTAGCGATCATCTCCACCCGGGCCGATATCATCCAGGTAGTCTTCGTCAATAGCAGCCTGAACCGCACCGGTGACCGCTTCACGCTGTTTCGGGCTCAGTTCCTCGACGTCTTTGCCATCGGCCAGCCTGACGGTGACCTCGCGGTGCGCAAAGCGGATGCCTTCCCGCGCGAACAGCTCTCGGATATCCTGATAAACCTTCTTGCGCACCAGCCATTGGTCACCGGGCTTGGTCATGAACTTGACGCGGATGATCATCGCGGAATCCTGCATCTCGATCACGCCTTGCGATTTGAGCGGTTGGATGAAATTTTCACCAATCACCGGGTCGCTCAACAGTTCCTGTCCCAGCTTCTTGATCAGCTTGCGCACCTTCTCGACATCCGTGTCATAGGTCACGCGCAAGGGCAGTTTCATGATCACCCAATCACGCGA
Source organism: Ruegeria sp. YTSA075 (assembly GCF_059610245.1). NCBI lineage: Bacteria > Pseudomonadati > Pseudomonadota > Alphaproteobacteria > Rhodobacterales > Roseobacteraceae > Ruegeria > Ruegeria sp. YTSA075. Next base: position 127,591 of record NZ_JBXWNG010000008.1, read on the forward strand.
ATAGTTGGTCAGTACCTTGATCTCACCAAACGGAATAGTGTTCAGCGCCCCCAGATGGTGCCGCAGCTGGAACGACCGGACTGAAATCTTCTCAACCGTCCCTTTCACGTCTCCAATGTCGATATATTCCCCTTTGCGGAACGCGTCATCGAGCAGGAAGAACGCGCCTGAGAAAATGTCGCGCACCAAGGTTTGTGATCCAAACCCAACCGCCAGCCCGACGACACCGGCACCAGCGAACAAGGGGCTGACATTGATGCCCAGTTCCATCAGGACAATCAGGATAATCGTCACTACAACAACCGCCAGAATGGCGCCCCGGAACAAAGGCAGCAGAGTCGCCAGACGGCTTTGCCCGCCTTCGCCGCCCTCGTCGCCCAATTCGGCATCAGTGCCATCATCGGATTCTTCGGCGATCTTGCTGTCAATCCAGATACGGAAGAAGTTGAACAGGATATAGCCAATGAACAGGATCACCATAACATCCAGCGCGCGCCCTATCGGGATGTCCTCGCTCCAACTGGCTTCGGGGTTCCAGATCACGACCAAAGCGTAGATACCGACTACAAAGGCCAGAATGCCGGCCACACGGCGGGCCAGATCCTCATAAGTAAGGATCACATGCTTACGTTGCGCAGCTTGCGGTGTTTCGGCTGCGGTGGCATCCTCGTGCGCTGCATCTGCAATGGAATTCTTTTCTTCTATGCGCCGGTTGCGATCAAAATAGCGTTCCAACACATAGTTCATCGCGCCATATGCGACGACAACTGACATGAAGATCATATAGCTGCTGGCAACAATCGGAATTGAATTGTCATTCTCCAGCACCAGATCAACGGCCAACTTAAACCAGCTGAACATCAAATAGACGATCAGAAATGGCGCCCAAGCGAAAGAAATAAACCTCAGGAGCCATGAAACTTGAGCCGGGGCTCGTCCGCCTCGGATCGCGTTCGAAATCGCACGCGCATTAAATAGGATCATTAGGATGTTGCCCACGGCACCGACCATGGTCAGCCCGCCATACACCATGGCGTAGACATTGTAGTTCAACCCGAAATCCGCGACCCAGGTTGCAAATAAAACGGCGGAGATATCATAGGTCGCTAAAAGAGAGGCCCAGATATACAGCCGTTTTGCGTCCCGGTCCGAAAACGGGGGCAATCGGTATTGGCTCAGAAATGGTGACAGCACCATCCGCCACAAGTCAGACACGGTTCGCGCCAGAAAAAAGGCGGTAAATATTGCAGTAACCGTAAACTGGATCGAAATATCTTCGGCCTCGCCAAAGAACAGATAGCCAACGATCAGGGCCATCAACATCGCAAAGATGGTTCCGCCTATTCCCATAAGGAAACGGAACACCAGAAACGGCATCTTTTCCTTATAGCCTTGCGGGTTTTCCTTGATCCGGGCAACCACCCAACGTTTGGCAATGCGCTTGCCGTAGATTTCGGTAGACAGCCACCGCCCCAGTAGCAGGAACAGAATGTTCCAGCCCAGAACCTCGACATAGGTCTGTATCCGCCCGGACGGGCTGGTTTGGCGCAGGATGTACTGAACTTCGAATACCGAATAGGGTAAGGCTTCTAAACGCGACGCGACGGATTCACGGAATTTCGAGAACCTCTCCTGCGCTTTCATCAACTGCGACCCATCGCCCATCGGGTTGTCCGAAGTTTCTTCGGATGCCTGTGCCGCACCACCGGTTGATGTGACAACCTGCCCGGCGCTGTCGATGACAATAACGCTCGCGCCGGCCTCACTGGCGGCGCGAATAGCCGCGGCCAAATCGCTTTCATTGGTGCCGTCGGTATTCTCGCTTGATCCGGAGGAATAGCCCGGAATCAAACCGGTTTGCGCGGTTCCGCTGACAGGAGAGACCAAAGCAAAGGTCACCAATGCCAGAAGCAATCCAGCCAGAATATTATGTTTCATAGGGTCTTACATCCCGATCCAAAGATTCGAATAAGGTTACAAAAGCGTTAGGTTCAGTTCAAACCATCTCGGCCCGAGGCGATATATTTGTACTGAATTGCGTGATCGGCGCACCGTGATAATGATACATCAAAACCCATTCACCTGTTGCCAAATCACAAAGTTTGGAGCATTTGCAATGGCGCTTTTCCCCCTTTGGCAAGCGCGACTTAACAATGTAAGGTATGTGGTGCAAACGCGCAGACACAGAAGTAAGACCAAAAGACAGGCACCAGTATGAGCCTCGGCAAAAACACAGTTGACACCGGTCGCGCGCCGCGCATCCTGTTTTACAGTCATGATACTTTTGGGCTGGGTCATTTGCGACGCTCGCGTGCTTTGGCGGCTGCGATGACGCGGGCTGATCCAACCGCCTCGGCCCTGATCCTGACCGGGTCTCCCGTAGCCGGACGGTTTACCTTTCCCCGTCGCGTCGACCATGTGCGCCTGCCCGGTGTCACCAAGCGCGCCGACGGATCTTATGCCGCGCGCACGATCGGGATGGGTATTGATGAGGTGACAGAACTGCGCTCGGGCCTGATCCAGACAGCAGTGCAGCAATTCAACCCAGATATTCTGATCGTTGACAAGGAACCCACCGGGTTTCGGGGTGAGCTTCTGCCCACGCTTGAGTATCTGGAAAACAACTGCAGCACGCGGCTTATCCTGGGTCTGCGCGACGTTCTGGATGAACCTGAGGTGCTGGCCGCCGAGTGGGAGCGCAAAGAGGCCATCGCAGCGACCGAACGGTTTTATCACGAAATCTGGGTCTACGGGCTGAATTCGATTTACGATCCAACCAAAGGATTGCCCCTGAGCCACAGCGCGCAATCCCGTATCCACTACACGGGATATCTGCGGCGCGATCTGGGCCCGATTGGTGAGCCGCCTGAGCAGCCCTATATTCTGATCACACCCGGCGGGGGGGGTGACGGTAAGGCCATGGTCAATCTGGTCCTGTCCGCCTACGAAAAAGATCCCGATCTGTCCCCCCGGGCCATTCTGGTTTACGGCCCGTTCCTGTCAGGAGAGTTGCGGGAAGAATTTGAAACCCGTGTCGCCGCGCTGAACGGTCGGGTCACTGCCGTTGGCTTTGAATCCCAGATCGAAACTCTGTTTGCCGGGGCTTCCGGGGTTGTTTGCATGGGGGGCTACAACACGTTTTGCGAAGTTCTGTCCTTCGACAAACGTGCCGTTATCGTGCCCCGCACGACGCCGCGTCTGGAGCAATGGATCAGAGCCTCGCGCGCCGAGGGTCTGGGGCTTGTGCGTATGCTGGATGAAACCCGTGATGGCCTGACGCCTGACGCGATGATCAAAGCCATCCGCGCGCTGCCGCAACAGTCTTTGCCATCACAAACCATCCGTGCTGGCCTGCTGGATGGCCTGGACTATGTCACGGACCGTATTGATGCACTGCTGACCGGGGAAAAGGAACGAGCCACCGGATGAGTCCCAAAGCTCCGAAACTGGCGGTGCTGGTCAAAGGGTGGCCGCGCCTGTCAGAGACATTCATCGCGCAGGAACTGGTCGCCCTTCAGGACGCGGGACACCAGTTTGATATCTGGTCGCTGCGCCACCCCACTGATACCAAGCGTCATCCTCTGCATGACCGTTTTATCGGTCAGGTCCGCTACCTGCCTGAGTATCTGTATGACGAACCACAGCGTGTCTGGGCCGCGCGCGCGGTGGCCCAACGCCTGCCCGGTTATGCCGAGGCCTATGACATCTGGCGCAAGGATCTGCGACGCGATCCGACCCATAATCGCATTCGCCGTTTCGGTCAGGCCTGTGTTCTGGCCACCGAGCTTCCGGCAGAAACACGCGCACTTTATGCGCATTTCATGCATACCCCATCATCCGTCGCACGCTATGCGGCCATCATGCGTGGTCTCCCGTGGAGCTTTGCAGCCCACGCTAAGGATATCTGGACCTCGCCAGACTGGGAGAAGCGCGAAAAGCTGCAACCAGACACCTACGGCGCAGCCTTCGGGGCGACATGCACCGCCTTTGGTGCCGAACATCTACGCGGGCTGGCCGACACGCCAGATCGGGTAGATCTGATTTATCACGGGCTGGATCTGGGCCGCTTCCCAGAACCGCCAGATCGCCTGCGGCGACAACCCGATGCACCGTTTCACATGATGTCGGTTGGCCGGTTGGTTGAGAAAAAGGGGTTTGACCGGCTAATCGCCGCCTTTGCCTTGCTGCCGGATACCCTGAACTGGCGCTGGACTCATATCGGTGGCGGCGGTTTGGGGGCAAGCTTGCGCGATCAGGCCAGTGCCACTGGCGTAGCCGATCGCATCACTTGGAAAGGGGCATGCGATCAGCCCGAGGTGATTGCCGCCATGAGGCAGGCAGATTTGTTTGTTCTCCCCAGCCGGATCGCCGAAGACGGCGACAGGGATGGGCTACCAAACGTGTTGATGGAGGCGGCCTCGCAAAAATTGCCCATCCTGTCGACGCCGGTTTCAGCCATTCCTGAGTTCATCGAAACGGGGGTTCATGGCCTCCTGTCCAGCGACGATCCTGCCGCATTGGCCAAATCGATTTGCGATCTTGCGGCGCACCCAACCCAAACCGCCCAAATGGCCGAAACCGCTTATACGCGCCTATTGGTAGAGTTTCGGATGGATCCGGGAATTGCGCGTTTGTCGGCCCGTCTTAAGATCCTGTGCGCGGATACAGCCTGATGGCGCGGATCGCGTTTTATGCTCCGATGAAATCGCCCGATAGCCCCAAGCCTTCGGGAGATCGTGAGATGGCCCGCAACCTGATGCGGGCAATTGGGGCACTGGGGGATCGCGTTGATCTGATCTCGAACCTGCGCATCTATGACAAGGCCGGCGATGCGGCAACGCAGCATGCCCTGCGACAAGCGGCCGAGGTTGAAGCGCAGCGGCTTATCTCGGACATGCCTAAAGACATCGACCTTTGGGTGACCTATCACAACTACTACAAGGCCCCCGACCTGTTGGGGCCGGTTGTCGCGCAGGCGCGTGGTCTTCCATATGTGCAGTTGGAAAGCACCCGTGCCTCAAGCCGCCTAACGGGCCCTTGGGCAGGGTTTGCGCAAGCCGCGCACGCAGCCTGCGATGCGGCGCAGGTGATTTTCTATCACACGGCCAATGATCTGATCACACTGGAGCGTGAGCGCTACAGCGATCAAGCGCTGATTGAGCTGCCTCCATTCCTGCCGATGGCGGATCTGCCACCAGAAAGTACCCGAGATGGCCCGATGCTGACCGTTGGTATGATGCGCCATGGGGACAAGCTGGCCTCGTACCACATCCTGGCCGAGGCACTTTCGCACCTATCGGGTGATTGGCACCTGAACATAGTGGGCGATGGGCCTGCCCGCTTGGATGTTGAACACCTGATGGCGCCACTTGAAAGCCATATCACCTTTCTGGGTCAACTCGATCGCGAGGCGCTCCGACGTGCTTATGGCGAGGCCTCGATATTCATATGGCCCGGCGTGAACGAGGCCTATGGAATGGTCTATCTTGAGGCGCAGGCCGCAGGCGTACCGGTTGCCGCACAAGACAGGCCCGGTGTGCGGGACGTTCTGGCCCCAGCGGACTACCCGGTTGCTGAGGCGGGGGCAATTGGATTGGCGCAGCAGATTCAACCTTTGTTGGATGATCCCAAGCGGCGGCGCGCCCGCGGCAACGCCGCACGTACGCATGTCGCCGCGCGCCACCTGATGCCCAAAGCGACCGAAGTATTTTGGGCAGCTGTGCGCCCGATGCTGAGGGTGCCGACATGACCCGATTGGCCTTGTTGCGTCATGGTCATACCCACTGGAACCGCGCCGGGCGGATACAGGGGCGCAGTGACATTCCGCTTGATGACGAGGCCCGGTCAGAATTGGCCGGGTATGACCTGCCAAACGGTTGGGAAAACGCCGAGATATGGTCCAGCCCTTTGGCCCGCGCACGAGAAACCGCGCTGTTGGTATCGGGCCGCACCCCTCAGACCTCACCCGCTTTGACCGAAATGAACTGGGGCCGATGGGAAGGGCAGCGCGGGGTCGACTTGATCGCAGACCCAGACAGCGGCTACCGCCATATCGAGGACTGGGGTTGGAACTACCGCCCGCCCGAAGGCGAAAGCCCTATCGAAGTGTTGGGACGATTGGAACCCTGGCTATCTGAGCTGAACCAAGACACTGTCGCTGTCTGCCACATCGGCATCATGCGGGTCATTCTGGCCCGGGCATGGGGATGGAATTTTGAGGGCCCGGCGCCCTTCAAAATCAAGCGCAATCGGCTTTATATCGTAGATATGGCTGATATGGCCCCAGCCCCGGATCCCGTTCGCCTGCTTGCCCGCGGAGTGACCGAATGAACGTGATGATCGTCGTCACCCACCTACTAGGCACCGGCCACCTGAGCCGCGCATTGACGCTTGGCCGTGCTTTTGCCGAAGATGGCAGTGATGTGATGATCGTGTCCGGCGGAATGCCCGCGCCGCAGTTAAACTCGGGTGGCATGACCCTGTTTGGCCTGCCTGCGCTACGCTCGGACGGAACAGATTTCACGCGGCTTTTGACCGAGACTGGCGAAGTCGCCGACCCTGCCTACCTGTCGGCGCGCATTGCCGCCCTTGTACAGGCGGTCCAAAGCTTTCAGCCGGATGTTTTGATCACCGAGCTGTTTCCCTTTGGCCGACGGTCCCTTGCGGCAGAGTTTGAGGCCGGGCTTGAGGCAGCGCATGCCTTGCCCAAACGCCCGCTGGTTCTGGCCTCGATCCGCGATATTCTAGCGCCGCCGTCCAGACCTGCCAAGGCCACCCGTGCCGATGACATCATTGGTCGCTTCTACGATGGTGTCTTAGTACATTCGGATGAGAGCATAATCCCGCTATCGGTCAGTTGGCCAGTATCCGAACACTTGGCCCAGCGCCTGCACTATACCGGTTTCGTTGCGCCTGCGGCGGCGCGCCCGCATCCCGAGGCAATTGGAGCCGATGAAATCCTGGTAAGTGCTGGTGGCGGATCGGTGGGGCAGCCGATCTTTCATGCGGCCATCGAGGCCGCGCGAAAGATGACCAACAGGCGCTGGCGCCTGTTGGTGGGGGGCAGTGACGCGCAGGAGCGCATTGCAGAGCTATCTCAGCTTGTTGGCGACGCACCCGTATCGCTGGAACCCGTGCGCCCGGATTTTCGCCAGATGCTGTCACACGCAGCGGCCTCGGTCAGCATGTGCGGCTACAACACTGCGCTGGATATCCTGCAATCGGGCACCCCGGCGGTGCTCATCCCATTTGACGATGGCAAAGAGATTGAACAAGGTCTGCGTGGCCAAAGCCTGTCAGAATTGCCCGCAATAGAAGTCCTGCGCAGTCAGGAATTGACCGGCAATAGTCTTGCCCAACGGGTCGAACAAGTGATTTCGGAAAGCAGGCGTGCATCTAAGCAAGACGGCCTCGATGGAGCCCAGCGCTCAGTCGAGATCACACAGCACCTGTTGAGGCGGCGCACATGACGCCGGATTGGAAACCCTTGGAGGATGAACTTGCGCATTGGCGTGCCCGAGGTCTGACGCTGCCCCTGTGGTGGCGCGATGATGATGCCACGGTACAAACACCGCAATTGGAGACACTGACCGCGTTGTCGGAACGCGTTGGACTGCCCGTGCATCTGGCTGTGATCCCTCGGGATGCGGATGTCTGCCTTACGGAGTTCGTGGCACGTCATGACAGCCTGATCCCTGTTGTCCATGGATGGGCGCATGAAAACCACGCACCTGCCGGAGAGAAGAAGTCTGAATTTCGCGCCCATCGCCCACTACAGGAAATCGTTGCTGACGCACAAGCCGGGCTCGATCGCCTGAGCGGCCTGTTTCACGACAGGCTGCGCCCCATGTTTGTTCCCCCTTGGAACCGGATCGGAGATCAGGCTGTTGCCCAACTGCCTGCACTTGGGTTCCGCATATTGTCGACCGCAACGCCGCGGAAAGCGGCCCTCGCGGCCCCTGGGTTGGAACAGATCAACACGCATCTGGACCCGATTGACTGGCGGGGCACACGGGGATTGATCGCGCCGGACATCCTGATCGCAAGGGCGGTTGACCTTTTGCAAGACCGCCGCACGGGTCAGGCCGACAATACAGAGCCCTTTGGCATCCTGACCCACCATCTGGTTCATAACCCTGACATTTGGACCTTTACCGAAGCATTGCTGACAAAACTGCTGGAGGGGCCCACGCACCCCTGGGTCGCCCCCGATACCCCTGAACGGAGTTCCCCCATATGAGCCGATTGGATTCCATGCTGCGTCGTCTGACCGCCCAGCGCGACGGGCTGAACTGGGCCGCTGCCCGGATCGCCGAACAAGACGGAGATGTTCTGGACATGGGGCTGGGTAACGGACGCACCTATGACCATCTGCGAGAGATCATGCCGGATCGGCGCATCTGGGTGATGGATCGCGTGTTGCAATGCCATCCTGACAGTACCCCGCCCGAACAGGACTTCCTGCAAGGCGAGGCCGAACCAATGCTGCAGAAACTGGCAGCCTCGGGCCACAAGGTGGCCATGGCACATTACGATTTTGGGCGCGGGATCAAGGAAGACGATGTGGCCGAGGCCGCACGCCTCAGCCCGTTGATCGCACAGGTCATGCAACCCAATGGGCTGCTGATCTCGGGCCAACCTCTGGTCGGCTTCAATCAGATCGAAGGGCCCGAGACCATCGCCCCGGATCGTTATCTGTTTTATACCGCCTGATCAGGCGACCCGCTGCCCGCGCGACCAAACGGCGCTGAGCGCGGGTACATTGCCACGCATGCGGAACCGGATCAGGTCAGCCCGTGCATCTTTGCGCAGCTCACCCCGGTCCTGCAGTCCAGCGGCCTGTGCCGGAGAAAGCGTAACAGTCTTGAGGCCGCGCGCCATATCCCCCCACATCTCGCCCAATCGCACTGCCGACAGCAACAGGGCCGAAGGCACATAATCCGACGACATGATGTCCAGATGGCCTAGCTCCGCCAATTCCCGGGCTGCGACGTTCCCGGAATGCGAACCGCCTCGGATGATGTTTGGGGCCCCCATCATGACCTTGATGTCGTGATCGTGGCAGGCGCGTGCCGCCTCGACCGTCGTGGGGAACTCAGCCAAGCGGATACCGTGGCCTGCCGACACCTTTACCTGATCCTCGGTCGTGTCATCATGGCTGGCCAGCACTGCCCCAAAGCGCAGCGCGGCTTTGACTGTCTCGACCTCGTGCTTCTCACCATACGCATCCCGCAGCCCCTTCAACCGCGCCACATGCTGCAGGAACATGTCATCGTCCATGGCGTGCTTACCTTTCACGTAAGCCTCAAGCTTGGAGATATCTCGAAACTGCCGCTGTCCCGGCGTGTGATCCATCAGCGAGACCAACCCAACCCGGTCCTCCGGGCCGAACTCATCCAGTTCTTCGACCAGGGTTTCCGAGCACACCTCGGCGCGCAAATGCAGGAAGTGACTAATCTTCAAGGCGTCCTGTTCACGTAGCTCCCACAGCTCTTGCGACAGACCACGGGCGTACTTCCCGTATCGCGCCTCACCAGATGGGATTGATCCCACCCGCATGGCGTCGAACACTGTAGTGATCCCTGTGCTGGCCAACTCGGCATCATGGGCCAGGATCGCGGCGGCATGCGGCCAGTCGACTTTCGGGCGCGGCTGGATGTGTCGTTCCAGATTATCGGTGTGCAGCTCAACCAGACCGGGGCAAACATAATCGCCCTCACAATCAATCGCACCCGCCGGAACCGCAGCTCCGCTGTCGATATCTGCAATATGCTCACCAACGATGCGAATGCTGCCGGTTACGGTTTCATTCGGGAAAACAAGCGTGGCATTGGCAAGGGTCAATTCTTCTGTCATCTGAACTTCACACAGTTTGAGCTATTGGAAGGCCACGCAATAGGAGGCCAATGTGACATTCACGCGATACGCGATCTATTTTGCGCCACCCGCCAAGGCGGATTGGACGGTTTTTGCAACCCGCTGGCTGGGTTGGGATATGGAAAGCGGAACGCAGGTCGCACACCCACCGATCGGTGGTGTTGACGTGGCCGCCGTGACCGAGGTGCCCCGCAAATACGGGCTGCACGCGACGATGAAACCGCCATTTCGCCTGCGCGATGGCCAAAACTTCGACGCGTTGCAACAGGCCTGCGAAGCGCTTGCCGCCAATCAGACGCCAGTTACTCTGGACGGGCTTGAAATAGCGCGTCTGGGGCGGTTTCTGGCGCTGCGCCCGGTTGGCGATACAGGTGCACTGAATGCGCTGGCCGCCGCCTGCGTGACAGAACTTGATAGGTTCCGCGCGCCTGCATCCGAGGCCGAACTGGCGCGTCGCCGTGCCGCCAATTTGACCCCGGAACAGGACGCCCATCTGATCAGATGGGGCTATCCTTACGTGCTGGATGCGTTTCGGTTTCACATCACGCTGAGCGGGAAACTGGACAAACCCACTCTGGCCGCGACCGAAACTGCGCTTCAAGCACATTTGGGTCCGCTTTTGCCACAGCCCTTCCAGATCAACGATCTGGCCTTGATGGGCGAGGCCGAGGATGGGCGGTTTCACCTGATCCATCGTTACGCGCTTTCTAGCTGAAGACGGTTCAGGATTTCGCTGACCGTATCGTCCAGCGCGCCTGAATTGTCTATTTCGAACACGCGGTCCAGCCCTTCGGGCAAAGGCGCGCGTGCCCGACCCAGTCGGCGCGCCTGTTCGGCGCTGTTTTCGCGCCCGCGCGCTGCAAGACGCTGAGCAAGAACTTCTGCGCTGGCCGTCAGCGAGACCACGACCAGATCTCCGAAAACCTCCTGCGCCTGCACCAGCACGGACCGCGAGAAATTCACCAGTACCGCGCTGCAATTCTTGCGCTGCTCAGCAATTTGCGATGGCACGCCATATAGCAACCCATGGGCCGACCAATGCAGTGCAAAGGCTCCGTCCAGCACCATCTGTTCGAACACATCGACCGAGACGCGGTCAAAATCCTCGCCCTCTTCCCCTTCGGGCCGGGTGATCACACGGCGCAAGCGCTGAATACCCGGTGCACGGGCTTCCAGTGCTTCCATCACACTGTCCTTGCCAACCCCAGAGGGTCCGACAATGGCAATGACCGGAGCCAGCGTCATGCGGCTTTCCCAGGGGTGAAGCCCGACACGTCAATCTCGCGGTCGCACACCCGCTGACGGGCTTCAATGTCGTGGAAAATGCCTACAATCGCCGCTCCGCGCGCTTTTGCCTCTTCGATCAGGGACAAAACCGTTTCACGGTTCTGCGCATCCAAACTGGCTGTTGGTTCGTCCAGCAACATCGCCGGATATTCATGCGCAAAACCGCGCGCGATATTGACCCGCTGCTGCTCACCACCCGAAAACGTCGTCGGGCTCAGCGCCCACAGCCGTTCAGGAATGTTCAACCGTTTGAGCAGGCCTGCAGCCTTGTCCAATGCGATTTGCCGGTCATGACCCAGGGCCAGCAACGGCTCTGCCACAACCTCCAGCGTCGGCACCCGAGGGACCACCCGCAGAAACTGGCTGACATAGCCCAGCGTCTCACGCCGCAGCGCCAGAATCTCACGCGGTTCGGCCTGTGCCACGTCCAGTCCACCGACCAGCACCTTGCCAGACGCCGCCAGATAGTTCCCGTAAATCACACGCATCAGCGTGGATTTGCCCGCGCCCGAGGCCCCTGTCAGCGCGACGCATTCGCCCGCGCCGACTTTTAACGAGGCACCTTCCATAACCGGGATAACCGCACTGCCCTGATTGTGCAGGGTAAAGCTCTTGCTTACGTCATTCAGCTCAATCATTGCTTCATCTTTTCCCAAATACTCAAACCTGCAGAACGCTGGAGACCAGCAGCTGCGTATAGGCATGTTGCGGATCGTCCAGCACCTGATCGGTCAACCCGGCCTCGACCACGTGACCGTCTTTCATCACCATCAGACGGTCCGCCAGCAAGCGCACAACGGCCAGATCATGGGTAACGATGATGGCGCTCAACCCCATTTCGCGGACCAGTCCGCGCAACAGATCCAGCAGGCGCGCCTGAACCGAAACATCCAGCCCGCCCGTGGGTTCATCCATGAATACCAGCCGGGGGCCTGTGACCAGATTGCGCGCGATCTGCAAACGTTGTTGCATCCCGCCCGAAAAGGCCGTGGGCCGGTCATCAACGCGTGCTTCGCTGATCTCGACACGACCCAACCAGTCGATGGCCTTGTCCCGGATATCGCCATAGTGGCGATCGCCAACAGCCATTAGCCGTTCGCCAATATTACCACCCGCACTGACTGACATACGCAACCCGTCACGGGCATGCTGATGGACAAAGGCCCAATCGGTGCGGCTGAGCATCCGGCGCTCGGGTTCCGACATGGTCACCGTGTCCGCCGGCCCATCTGCGCGGGTATCAAAGACCACCTGCCCGGCATCCGGCTCAAGGTGGCCAGCCAAGCAGTTCAACAAGGTCGATTTGCCCGAGCCGCTTTCGCCCACGATCCCCATCACTTCGCCCGGATAGAGATCAAAACTCACATCCGCGCAGCCGATCCGCGCGCCATAGTGTTTCTGAATACCTTTGACTTGCAACAAGGGGGTCATGCCGCGTTCTCCTTGGTCATTGGACCAACATGGCCCGCGTCGCGGCGCGACCGGCAGTAATCCGTGTCCGAACAGACAAACATGCGATTGCCTGCATCATCCGTGATGACCTCATCCAGATAGCTGTCCGTCGCCCCACACAGATCACAGCAATGATCGGCCTTGGTCGCCTCGAACGGGTAATCCTCAAAATCCAGACTGACGACCTTCGTGTGTGGCGGCACTGCGTAGATCCGTTGTTCGCGCCCCGCACCAAACAGTTGGATCGCGTCCATCTCAAGCTTGGGGTTGTCAAACTTCGGAATTGGGGACGGGTCCATCACGTAGCGCTCCGACACTTTCACCGGATAGGCGTATGAGGTCGAAATTGCGCCATGCTGGCTGATGTCTTCATACAGTTTCACATGCATCAGCCCGTATTCCTCAAGACTGTGCATCTTGCGCGTCTCAGTCTCGCGCGGTTCCAGAAAACGCAGTGGTTCCGGGATCGGCACCTGATACACCAATATCTGATCTTCGGTCAGCTTCGCCTCGGGGATGCGGTGGCGGGTCTGGATAACCGTCGCCTTGTCTGTCTCCTCCGTGGTCTCCACACCGGCGGTGTTTTCAAAGAACTTCCGGATCGAGACCGCATTGGTGGTGTCATCTGCGCCTTGATCGATCACTTTGAACGTATCATCCGGCGTCAGCGTCGCGGCCGAAACCTGTACCCCGCCCGTGCCCCAGCCATAGGGCATTGGCATCTCACGGCTTGCGAAGGGCACCTGATAGCCCGGAACCGCCAGCCCTTTGAGAATGGCACGGCGGATCATCCGCTTGGTCTGTTCGTCCAGATAGGCGAAGTTATACTCGCTCATAGGAACCCTCTTTCGGTTAGCGCGATGTCCAGCGCTTTGGGCGTGGTAAAATGGATACCGTCCATGCCGACCGCCTTTGCGCCTTCGACATTGTGCAATCCGTCATCAATGAAAACGCAGTCTTCAGGCGCGACTCCCGCACGATCACATAGCACGTGGTAAATACGGGCATCCGGCTTCATCACACCTTCTTGCCCAGACACGACCAGAGTGCCGAAGACCTCACCCAAACGTGGGTGGACCTTTAGACCTTCGGGCCAGGTTTCAGCAGACCAATTGGTGATGGCGTGGACCTGCGTGCCTTGCGTTTTCAGTCGATCCAGCAGATCCCAAGTCCCATGAATCGCGTTTTCCACCGTCCGCGCATAAAGCGCGACATAGTCCACAAACAGGTCCCTGTCTTGCGGGTCGTCCAACTCCTGCGCCAGATCGGCGAATTGCTCGCCATTATCAGCGCGTGCGTTCTTTTCCCTGAAGCCCGTCCGCTCGATAAACGCATGCGCTGCCTCTTCTGAACCCAACGCTTCGACCCAAGCCAATTGCGGCTGCCAATCAATCAGCACACCGCCAATATCAAAAACAACCGCCTTCATTCCGCGGCCTCCCTTGGCGTGATCCGCTCTTCAGCCTCGCGACGTAGCTTACGGACCAGTTCCAGTTCGGACTGGAAGTCCACGTAATGCGGCAGTTTGATATGTTCGAGGAACCCGGTCGCCTGGATGTTGTCCGAGTGGCTCAGAACAAACTCTTCGTCCTGCGCCGCAGCGCCCACGAAATCCTCGCCCAGTTCTTTCCAGCGCAGCGCGCGATCAACCAAGGCCATCGAGATGGATTTCCGTTCCGATTGCCCGAAGACCAGACCATAGCCGCGCGTGAATTGCGGCGGTTCGGTTTTGGAGCCTTTGAACTGGTTCACCGTTTCACATTCGGTCAGCTCAACCTCGCCAATGTCGATGGCAAAACCGAGCTCGGGGATATCCATCTCAACCGCAACCTTGCCGATCCTTAGTTCCCCGACAAAGGCGTGGTTGCGGGCATAGCCGCGCTGGGTCGAATAGGCCATGCCCAGCACGAACCCTTCATCCCCGCGCGTCAGTGATTGCAAGCGCAACGGCCGGTTCGAGGGGAACTCCAGCGGTTCGCGCGTCAGGTCGCCAGGTGTTTCATCGCTGGCAACTTCATCCTGAATGATATCCTCACCCTTGAGGAATTCGGTGATATGCGGCGTGGGTTCGGTACGTGCTGCCCCTTCGGGCGCAGCGGGCACCTCTCCATCAGCGGCCAGTTTGAAATCCAGCAGACGGTGGGTGTAGTCGAAGGTTGGACCCAGAACCTGCCCACCGGGTGCGTCCTTGAACGTGGCCGAGATCCGTCGGTCACAGTCCATCTGCCCAGTCTCAACTGGATTCGAATACCCAAAGCGCGGCAAGGTGGTGCGATAGGCACGGATCAGAAAAATCGCCTCGATCAGATCACCGCGCGCCTGTTTGATCGCCAAAGCGGCCAGATCGGGATCATACAGAGAGCCCTCGGCCATCACCCGGTTTACCGCAAGGCTCAACTGTTCGCGAATCTGTGCCAGGCTCAGTTCGGCCACATCGGTTGATCCACGCCGTTCTTCGGCCAGCCAGGCATGGGCGTTTTCAATCGCCTTTTCGCCACCTTTGACAGCTACATACATGGCTTAGCCTCCTACCGTGATCTGCGTGCTGCGCGGCAGGGCCGCAACCTGATCGCCGCAGGTCAGAAAGAAATCACATCCCAGCGGATAGAGCGCTGCGTTAGCTTGCAGAACGGCCACATCCGGTAGTGATAGTTGGGCGACATCCTTGATGCCTGGTCCAGACAGAACTGCGCCTGACGCCTGTAGGTCATCGCATTCCACGATCAACGTGGCCGAGCGATCAGGGTATTCCGGCGTTCCAATACGATAGGCATTGAGGGACCCCAAATCCTGCCAGGTCCCAACGGCAAAATCCGCCTCGGAGGCGGCAACCAAAGGTGCCCCGGTGTGAAACGTCAGCCATTTGCGCACGGCGGCGGTGTCGAGAGCTCCGGCCAGGTGCAGCTTGGTTTCCGGATCGCAAAGCGTCAGCAGCAGGGTCGCCGCCGCAACCGACAAAGGGGCCGGAGGAACAGCGCCGGTCAGGCTGCGAATCTCACCCGGCCGGGCCATGACTGTCATGGCCGCGCGGAAGGCATGTGCTGACTGGATTGGGACGTTGTCAAACCCGCCCGAAAACTGTGCTTGTTCCGCCATCAGTCTTCCCCCCGCACCATCGTGAAAAATTCGACCTTCGTCGCCGCCGCCTTGGCCGCGCGCGCCGTTTTCGACGCCTGCATCTGCCGCTTAAGCGGTTCCAAAAGCTCTGACCTTAAGGTTCCCGCCGCAGGGGTCTGCATCATCGCGTCAATCAGCGCCGCAGCTTCGGCCTTGGGTTTCGACCTCCCCTGCACATATCCGTGCCCAACGGTGCCATCATCCAGAACAACGGAGCAGCGGGTCACAGTCATTTCACCCAGGTTGAACGGAGCACCAGTGCTGCCTGCGCGACCACGAACCATGACGCCGCCGACTTCAGGACGGCGCAGCCAGTCAAAATGGGGACGGTTGGAAAGCCCATTCCACAGCGCGAGCATCTTGTCCTCGGGCGCACGCGCCAGAAGGCCCATCCATTCTTGCCGTGCGGCGATCTCAATTTCTGTTTGATTTGTCATCAAAGCCTCTTGGCGGGGTTGTCTATATATACTATACAACTAGACAAATATTAGCTCGCATGGCTCTGACGTGCAATCCAAACTCTGTGAATATTTGATGACATGAGCAAAACGCCGATCTGGAAAAGCATCTCGCTTAGCCTGACCTCTGACATCGCTGAAGGGCGGTACCAAACCGGGGATCGCATCCCGACCGAGGCGCAGCTGGCTGCAAAGCACGGGGTCAACCGCCATACAGTGCGGAGAGCATTGTCGGATATGGCAGAACAGGGCCTGGTTCACGCGCGCCGCGGTGCAGGTGTGT
Source organism: Ruegeria sp. YTSA075 (assembly GCF_059610245.1). Taxonomy (NCBI): domain Bacteria; kingdom Pseudomonadati; phylum Pseudomonadota; class Alphaproteobacteria; order Rhodobacterales; family Roseobacteraceae; genus Ruegeria; species Ruegeria sp. YTSA075. Next base: position 144,064 of record NZ_JBXWNG010000008.1, read on the forward strand.
TCGTGGCGGCCCGGCCAACGGACTATCCCATTGGTAAACGCGTTAGGTATCACAAGAACATATCTGCCAGCGGTAAGATCCCTGGCAAGCAGATTCTCTCCCTGACAACCCGCGCCGCAGATGAGGTCGAAGCTGATGCGCTACAGCTTAACCCAGGCGACCCCGTGCATATCTATGATGGGCTGTCTTTGGCTGATGGGCAGCCGATTGGCTTGTTTCAAAGTGTTTTCCCAGCGCAACGCTTTCCCGATCTGTTGAAAGCACTGGAAGACACTCAATCCGTCACCAAAGCGCTGCAAACCTGTGGCGTTTCCGATTACACGCGGATTTCAACCAGATTGACCGCGCGGGCAGCAACGGCAACTCAAGCTCTGCATCTACATCTCAGCGAAGGTGCTCCGGTGCTGTTCTCAACCGGGATCAACGCCGATACTGATGGCAATCCGGTGGAATTCGGTCGGACCTTTTTTGCCGGTGAACGCGTGACGCTGACGTTTAACGAAGATTGAACCTAAGAGGCTCCCGCCCGTCTTCGACCTCCTGACGGAGGTCTCATCCCGTTGGGCGTAGCGCCGCGCATAGCGCGGCGCTACGCCTAAGGCCGCCAAGAAACATCGGCAAAGCCGGTGTTTCTGCGGGCGCGGGAGCCTTCACCTTTGTCTATTCGTATTTTTCCAGGAACGCTTCAGCATTCAGGGCGCGGAAATCCGGCAGGGCCGCGCGCAGGCGTGCATTATCCCAGTCCCACCAGGCCAGAGCCATCATCCGGTTGGAGACTTCGATGGAAAAGCGGCGGCGTATTACGGTCGCCGTGACACCGCCGACGATTGTAAAAGGTGCAACATCCTTTGTGACGACAGCCCCTGCAGCCACAACCGCGCCGTGCCCGATTGTAATCTCAGGCTTGATCATCGCCCCATGACCGATCCATGTGTCATGACCAATCCGCGCAGTGCGGCTGGCACGATGGGCGAACCAATTGTCGTCATCCTCTTCATCGTCCCAATAGCTCGCCGACCGATATAGGAAATGATGCAGCGATGCTTTCTCCATCGGGTGATCCGTTGCCCCGATTCGCGTGAAACTTGCGATATTGGCGAATTTGCCGATCTTGGCATTCGCAATGTCGCAAGTTCGATCGCAATAGGAGTAATCACCCCAGACCGAATTGGCGATGCGGCTACTTGCGCCGATCTCGACATATTCGCCAAACTCGCTGTTGGTGACCTGGCAATCGGGGTGAATGAACGGCTGATCCGCACGCAGTTTCGGCATAGTCTTTTCTGGTCTCACATCAGGATTGCAGCGCAGGTTTACGCTTGGCCTCACGCGGTTTTCGTGGCTTCCCTGATTCCCCCTGGATCAGCCGTCGGCGCAGCCAACCCGAGAACCAATCCATCAGCATCACCATCAGGATGATCAGGACGATATAGTAAGCGACCTCTTCCCAGTCCTTTTGCGTGATGATTGCCTGCGTCAGCAGCAGACCAATACCGCCACCGGTGATAGCACCAATTACGGTGGCACTGCGGGTGTTGGATTCGAGGAAATAGAGAAGCTGGCTTAGCAGAACAGGCGTGATCTGAGGGATAACCCCAAAGCGATAGCGCTGCGTGGCGTTGGCCCCGGTTGATTGCACGCCTTCGATCTGTTTCTGGTCCACATTCTCCAACGCTTCCGAGAAGATCTTGCCGAAGGTGCCGGTATCCGTCACCAGCATGGCCAGGGCACCGGTTAACGGGCCGGGGCCAAAGGCGCGGGCCAGCACAACGGTCCAGATCAGCGCATCCACACCCCGAACGAAGTCAAAGATACGGCGAGTGAAAAACCGGACGGATTTCAGCGGGTTGAAGTTGCGCGTGGCCAGAAAGGCCAAAGGCAGAGCCACGATAGCTGCGCCAAACGTTCCAAGGAACGCCATCAGGATTGTCTCGAATATGGCCCAGGCCACATCCTGATGCCGCCACATCTTGTTGGTCCAGAAATCGTTGAGGATGGCCCCCGCCTCACCCGAAGCAGCGCGCCCCGCGAGCTCTGAGAAGGACTGACCATAATACGGGCTGTCCAGCGTGAACCAGAACAACTCCCACCCGTTGAAGTACCGGAATACTTCGGCCCGGTTGCGGGTCACCGTCAAGCGGGCCGCATCAGTGGTGATGGCCATCCGGTTCTTTGAGACGTTGATCCACTCGGGCACCTCGCCCGCTGGCAATTCAGCCTGCACACCGGCGGCACGCGTCGGGGTCGCACGCACGGTGCCATAGCCGGGGATGTCATATTCAATCGTTTCCGGACCGAAACGGACAACATGCCCATCTTCCAGATCGATCACGGTTGTTTCGCCCAGCGCGACCCAATCCGGGACCTCACCTGCGGGATAGGCGCCTTTGCGTTCGCCTTCGATGGCGGCTGAAACCTCGCCGGTGCGATTGTCCCGCTCGATATGGGTTTTGTAGCTATAGCTGTCTGCAACCAGCGTTTTGCCGTTTTCGAGATTGGCGCGGGCTGCCAGACCGGGCACGTCAAAGGCGAAGAATACGTAGGTCAGATAGACCAGAACCAGAACGGGCAGGCCGAAATTCATCAGACGCTTGCGGCTGAACAGGCGGTCCGCCTCGGCCTTCAGCTCATCAATGGACAGATCGGTTGCGAAGGTGCTCATACCGAGGCTCCTTTTTCCGACCCGTGGGTCAGGCGGTCGCGCAGCACACCTGAAATCTGGTCCACAACGACAATAGTGACAAAGAGAAGAAGGAAGATGGCCGCCGCTTCATCATAGCGCCCCTGCCCCCAGGACATCGAGTTCCGCAGCTCATAGCCCAGACCACCCGCGCCGACGAAACCCAAAATGGCCGACGCACGGATATTGATCTCGAACCGCAGCAGCGCATAGCTGACGTAGTTCGGACCGACCTGCGGGATAACGCCCAGATACATGCGCTGTGACCAATTGGCTCCGGCTGAGTGCAGTCCTTCTACTGGTTTTAGTGAGGCGTTTTCGTTTACTTCCGAAAACAGTTTGCCCAGTGCCCCGGCCGTGTGGATGGCAATCGCGATCATCGCTGGAACCGGGCCGCCGCCCAGAACGAAGATCAACACCAGCGCAATGACAATCTCGGGGATCGCGCGACAAATATCGGCAATGCGGCGGAATAGCGGGATAAGTGCAGGCCAAAGCGCCATGCCACGCGTCGACATCAAGGCCAGAAACGTCCCTGCGATGGTCCCGATCAGAGTGGAGGCTGCGGCAATGTTGATCGTCTCGATCAGAGCGGGGAAGAACTCGACCAGATTCTCGGGCATCGACCCGATCTTTTCCCACGCCTCGGACAGAACCTCGGTGGGATAGTCGAAGATACGGCGCCAGCCATCGATAAAGCTGCCTGCGTTGCGGCTGTCTGCGGTGCGGAAACCCGCGGCCATCAGCGCGACAAAAAGGATCAGAAGAATACCACCATAGACCCGCTTGCGCCGTGTCATATCGGAATAGTCGGCCCGAATCTGGTCGACGGTCTGGGACCCTGCGGTCAGGTCTGTCATGGAATGCTCCTGAGTGGAAAACGGGGCCCGGTGGAAACCGGACCCCGAACTTGGAAGATGCAGGCTTAGTTTGACTTCAGCTTGCGTGCTTCGATGATGATCTCATACGCGTCATGCGTGATTGGCTCGAACGCCTTGGCTTCACCGGCCGCAACACCGTAAAAGCATTCGCGGTCTTTTTCCGCCAGACCAGCCATCAGAGCAGTCATCTTTTCCTTAACGTCGGCAGGCAGTGCTGTGCGCAGTACAACCGGGCCTTCCGGAATCGGCTTGGATTGCCAGATCATCACCATGTCGTTCATGTCGATCAGACCTGCGTCAACCGCGCGGCGCAGGGCACCCGAGTTGAAACCGTCTTCCCAGTCGCCCAGACCGTCAGCCCAAGTCACACCACCGTCAACGTCGCCATTGTTCACAGCAACGATGGTCTGCTCATGACCGCCGGTGAATTTCACTTCACCAAAGTAGTCACCCGATTCCATGGTCGAACCGGTCGCGGCAGGGATTTCGATCGACGGGATCAGGTAGCCCGAGGTCGAGTTCGGATCACCGAAGCCAAAAGTCTTGCCCTTCATGTCTTCCAGCGAGGCAATGCCGCTGTCCTTGCGCGCAAAACCGATCGAGTAGTAGCCGTAGCCGCCGTCCAGGTTCACTTTAACCAGAACCGGCTCAACCGCTTCGGGATCGCTCAGATAGGTTTTTGCATAACCCGATGCGCCCAGCCACGCCATATCGATGGTGCCGCCCAGCAGGCCCTGGATCACGCCATCATAGTCGGCAGGGGCGAACAGCTTGGTTTCAACACCCAAAGCTTCTTCGGTGTATTCACGCAGACATTCGTTGTTGTTCAGGCGGTCCTGGGCGTTTTCGCCGCCCAGAATGCCAATGCGGAACTCGCTGATTTCATCAGCCAGGACCGGTGTGGCCAGGGCCGTGGTCGCAGCAAGGGCAGCAATCAGTTTTTTCATCTGTCTCTCTCCAGTTGATGTGCCGGCCTTTCAGCGACCGGTCGATGAAAGGGGGTGGGTGGCTCAGATGGTCGCTTCTGCTTCCATCAGCGCCTTCTGGGTGGCGTCCAGAGTGTCAATCTCGGTCGAAGTTGCCTCTTCCGAGAAGCTGGCATCTGCCCCGTAGATCTCGCGGGCGACACCGGTTGTCAGTTGCTCGGGCAGGCCGTCAAAGACGATGCGCCCGTCACGCATACCGACCACGCGGTCGCAATAGCGACGCGCAGTGTCCAGCGTGTGCAGGTTGGCGATGACCGTGCGACCATCTTCCTCGTGGATACGACGCAGCGCCTGCATCACGACCTGTGCGTTCATCGGGTCGAGCGAGGCAATCGGCTCGTCCGCCAGAATCATCTTAGGGTCCTGCATCAGGGCACGCGCAATGGCGACACGCTGCTGCTGTCCGCCCGAAAGTGCTTCGGCCCGTTTGGGCGCGTGTTCGGCGATCCCCAGACGATCCAGAATATCAATGGCGCGGTGAATCTCGGCCATTGGGTATAGGTTGAACATAGTGGCCAGCGTCGAATGACGGTTCAGCGTGCCATGCAACACGTTCGAGACCACGTCCATACGCGGCACCAGATTGAATTGCTGAAAGATCATCGCGCAATCGGCCTGCCAGGCGCGTTTCTCACGGCCTTTCAGCTTGGTGACATCGCGGCCTTCGAACAGGATCTCGCCTTCGGTCGAATCCGTCAGACGGTTGATCATCCGCAAGAGGGTCGATTTACCCGCGCCCGAGCGCCCGATGATGCCGATCATGCACGGCTTGTCTACATCCAGCGTTGCCGCATCAACGGCGATATTCTCGCCGAAGCGCTTGGTCAGTTTCTCGATCCGCAGCACGTGCCACCCCCAATTCGTATTGGCGGTCAGCTACAGACACCACAAAACGGATATGTGTCAGTATGGTGAAAGTTTTGTAACGGCGCGGACGGCGGCGGGGCTATCCTTCTATGACGGCCACGGGTATACGCGACCCCGACTCTTCAGCTGATACGAGACCGCCATGAGCTTTGACCGCACCATCAAGATCGCCCCGTCCATTCTGTCCGCCGATTTCGCCAATTTCGGTGCCGAGATTCAGGCCATCGAAGCACAGGGCGCAGATTGGGTTCATGTCGATGTAATGGACGGCCATTTTGTTCCGAACCTGACATTCGGCCCGCCTGCGGTGAAGGCCTTCCGTCCTCATGTGAAAACAGTGATGGACGTGCACCTGATGATCACGCCGGTCGACCCCTATATTCAGGCTTATGCGGATGCAGGCGCTGACATCCTGACCGCCCATGTCGAGGCTGGCGCGCACACGCACCGTACCCTGCAGGCCATCCGCGCCGCTGGCATGAAAGCCGGCGTCGCCCTGAACCCTGGCACTCCGGCCGAGGCGGTCGAACATCTGCTGGACCTCACCGATCTGGTTTGTGTGATGACCGTGAACCCGGGCTTCGGCGGCCAGAAGTTCATCGACATGACCGCCAAGATCCGCAAGCTGCGCCAGATGATCGGCGACCGCCCGGTGCATATTGAAATCGACGGTGGTGTTGATCCAAAAACCGCGCCGTTGGTCGCAGCTGCGGGAGCGGATGTCTTGGTGGCCGGGTCTGCGGTGTTCAAGGGCGGATCGGTAGATCGGCCTAAGGTCTATGGCGAGAATATCCGGGCCGTTCGGGCGGCAGCTGAGGCAGGCATATCCTAGGGTCAGGATGCATTGATTTCCAACGCGCAGCATGATTCACGGCTCGGAAAACGGAGCGGTGATATGAGCGA
>NZ_JBXWNG010000009.1:0-137436 GCF_059610245.1 Ruegeria sp. YTSA075
GCGTCCCAACAACAACCTCAGCGCCGCCGGTGAAGGGGGTTCTAAGCATAACAAACATAAGCCGCAAGCAGAAAATTCGGAAATCTGTCAAAAAACTGAAACTTTCCATTTTAAACAATATATACAATGACTTGCTTTAAACTCGGCCCCGGGGAAAAGCACGATACCCTCTGTTTTCCAATCGAGACAGACGTCAAGCATGCGCTATGCACTGGGTTACCCACAGACTCAGGTCAAACTCAGGCGGAATCGGCTTGCCGTGTACGAGACAGCAGCCCCGACATTGGCAACCGAAGAACCAAAAGGCCGACAATCGCCAGAAGATAGAGAAGCGGCTCAAGCTGAAAGCCCTTGGCAAGCATGACATAATGCACCCCACCCAGCAGGACCGCCGGGTAGACCAGTTTGTGCAGCCTGCGCCAGCGCGGGCCTAAACGGCGCACCGACCAGTTGTTTGACGTCATGGCCAGAGGCAGCAGAAGAATAAACCCGGCCATCCCGACCGTAATATAGGGGCGCTTTACAATGTCGGCCCAAATCTGACTGGGCAGCTGAACGTCCAACACCAGCCAGACCAGCAAATGAAGCGTGACATAAGCAAAGGCCAAAACCCCGATCGCCCGGCGGAACTTGATCAGGTTCAGGCCGAGATGGCGACGCAGCGGAGTGATGGCCAGACCAAGGATCAACAGCTGCAGAGCCAGTTCGCCAAACTCATGTTCCAGCGCCTCGATCGGCTCAACCCCCAGACCGCCAGTCAGGGCGAGATAAAATAACCAAACAGCCCAGGCAGCGCCGATAGCGTAGACAAGCCAGGATGGGATACGACGCAAAAATGCGTTGAGAGACTCTTTCACCGTCATACTCATTGTCCTACGGTCGCGGCACTTGAACATCGCTGCGCTATGACGGAGAAACCATGTCCCTTGAACCGCTCTTTGCTGCAGGACCAATCGTTACACTCCACGCCGTGTTTGCAATTGCGGCGCTGATATTGGGGATTGTCCAGCTGGCGCTTCCAAAAGGCCGTGCACATCACCGAATTCTGGGGCGGATATGGGTCGCGCTGATGGCCGTCGTTGCACTTAGCAGTTTCTGGATACATGACATTCGCACCATAGGTCCCTTCAGTCTTATCCATATAGTGTCGATAGCGACATTGTACTGGCTGGTCATGGGCGTCCGGGAAGCAAGGCACGGCCAAATCAAGGCGCATAAAACAGGCATGACGCTGCTGTTTTTCGGAGCGTTGATCGGTGCCGGCGCTTTTACATTTCTGCCCGGACGGGTCATGCATTCTGTTTTCTTCGGTCAATAGAACTCCTTGAGATCCATACCTTCATACAGGCTGGCCACCTCATCCTCATATCCATTGAACATGAGTGTCGGTACGCGCTTGGAAAATAGTCCGCCACCAATCTGACGTTCCGAACCCTGCGACCAGCGCGGGTGATCCACATTCGGGTTCACATTGCTGTAGAACCCATATTCACGTGGCGCGGACATGTTCCAGCTGGTGGGCGGCTCATCTTCGGTGAGGGTGATTTTCACAATCGACTTGATCGATTTGAACCCGTATTTCCACGGCACGACCAGTCGCAAAGGCGCGCCGTTCTGATTTGGAATCGGGCGGTCATAAATGCCAGTCGCCATGATTGTCAGCGGATGCATCGCCTCGTCCAGACGCAGACCTTCGCGGTAGGGCCAGTCCAGGATCGGGAATTGAGTGCCCGGCATTTCTTCCGGGCGATAGGCGGTTTCGAACGCCACGTATTTCGCGCCCTCCTGCACACCTGCCATGTTCAAAAGGTCCGCCAATTCGAACCCATTCCAGGGGATGACCATCGACCAGGCCTCGACACAACGGAAGCGGTAGATGCGTTCCTCGATCGTCATCTCGGACAGAATGTCCTTAAACCCGTATTCACCAGGACGCTCCACCAGACCGTCGATCTGAATGCTCCACGGCTCGGTCACCAGCATATGCGCGTATTTTGCGGGGTCGTCCTTGCGGGTGCCGAATTCGTAGAAATTGTTGTAGCTGGTGATCTCTTCCCAAGTGTTCGGCTCAAGAGCGTCCTGCGCCGCTGCGGACCGTGTCATCGCAGTCAGCCCGACACCTGCCAACCCGGCCATCAGCTGCCGCCGGTTCAGAAACGCCGCCCGAGGCGTAACGTCAGCCTGTGTCAAAGTGTTGGTCCAGCGATGCGCCATTTGGGTCTCCGTCCTGTTTCAGCGTCATGTTTGACGTAGTGCCCTGATAGCACAGCGCCAAGGAAACAGGCGTCACGATTGAGCGAAGTCGCTGTAACGTTCGCCCCTACCCGGCCCTCCATTACATAAGATTCAGGTCAGTTGGTCACATTTGGGTATAGTGAACGAGTCGCAGTTCGATCTGCGGCGAATGACTGAGAATGCTGACAGGGAGACTTCATATGTGTGACATCTGCGTAATGAACGCCGTCAAAGACAAAATGCTGTCACGGCGAAACTTCTTCAAAGCCGCGGCAGCCACAGGCGTGGCCGCAGCTGCAACCGGAGCAAGCACGCCGGCAGCTTTGGCCGCAGGTCATGGCGGGGTTGAGGATATGACCCATACGCTTAGCCCCGATTTCCCAACATGGGGCGGCGCGCCCGGCATCTCGGCTGAGCAGGCGTTTAACTTCGCCGACCATGGGTTCAACCTGTTCAACCTGTCGATCAACGAGCACACCGGGACACATATAGATGCGCCGCTGCATTTCTCGGCGGACGGCACATCGGTCGACGAAATTCCGGTTAGTGATCTGGTTGCGCCTTTGTGCGTGGTGGATATCGCCGCACGCGCTGCCGAGGATGCCGACACCCGCGTCACTCCGGATGACCTAAAAGCCTGGATCGCCGCGAACGGAGACATTCCGGATGGTGCCTGCGTCGCCATGCATTCTGGCTGGGCCAGCAAAACCGCAACGGATGAGTTTCGTAACTTCGATGGCGAGGCGCAGCACTATCCCGGCTTCCATGTCGAGGCTGCGCAGATGTTGATGGAAGACACCGGCGCACGGTCAATCGCGGTGGATACATTGTCGCTGGACCATGGCATGTCCGCCGATTTCGCCACTCACTATGCATGGCTTCCGTCGGGCCGTTTCGGGATCGAATGCTTGGCCAATCTCGACCGCGTCCCCGCTGCAGGGGCCACGCTTGTTATCGGCGCGCCGAAACACAAAGGCGGCACCGGAGGGCCCGCGCGGATATTTGCTTTGGTGTGAAAACACTTTCCAACAAACAAGACCCGCAACTTTGCGGGTCTTTAAACAAAAGCGCGAAGTCCACATCTTTATAATTCGCGCAGAAAAAGGCCATTCGACTTTGAGCATCTATTTCAGGATCGCCTGTTTGGCCCTCACCATTGTGCTCTCGCTTTATGTGATTCTCCTGTTTGGAGGGCTTGGGGCCTGCCAAATGCTAGATTGCATGGGTTCGGGGAACGGAAGCAGATATCATGTCACTTTAGGCGCGGTGGCAGTTCTAATCAGCACCACTCCTTTCCTCGCAGGGCTAATTCTACTTTTCTACCTATTACGCAAACGACGCGTCGGTCGTCTGACTGCGGTCTTTGTTTGGGGACTGGTTGCCGCGATCGGCACTTTGGGCATCTACAGTATAATCATTGACCCCGGCGACATGTATTGGGCAGGGCTGCCGTTGACTGGATTGGCGATATGTCTGGGTGTTTCACTTCTGTATTCCTCACCCGCAACAAAAGACGATAGCTCGAATTCGTCAGCCACTGGAGTATAGGCGTCATAACACAACCAAAAAGGCCCGCCGATTTGGCGGGCCTTTGTACTTTCCGTGATACCAACTCAATGCACGACGGCATCATCCGGTCTGGGCCGTTCGGATGTGCCCAGCCGATCACCAATGATCAAACCATCGGTTCCGGCTGAGACCGGGACGGTTTCACCATCCTTGATCTCGCCAGCCAGCAAGGCCTCGGCCAGCGGGTTCTGCAGGGCACGTTGAATCACACGCTTCAAGGGACGCGCGCCAAAGACCGGGTCATAGCCTTCGTCGGCCAGCCATTCTTTTGCGCCATCATCCAATGCCAGCTCGATCTTGCGGGCGGCCAGACGTTTCTGCAGGCGTGCCATCTGGATATCGACGATACCGTCCATATCGGCCCGCTTGAGGCGGTCAAAGATGATAGTCTCGTCCAGACGGTTCAGGAACTCGGGCCGGAAATGCGCCCGAACCGCATCCATCACGTCTCGCTTCGCTTGCGCACTGTCCGCGCCTTCGGGCAGTTGGCTGAGCGCCTGAGACCCAAGGTTCGACGTCAGGATGATCAGCGTCTGCTTAAAGTCCACGGTGCGGCCCTGACCGTCGGTCAGTACGCCGTCGTCGAGAACCTGCAACAGCACGTTGAACACATCCGGGTGCGCCTTTTCAACCTCGTCAAACAGCACAACCTGATACGGCCGGCGCCGTACGGCTTCGGTCAGCACACCGCCTTCGTCATAGCCGACATAGCCCGGAGGGGCACCGATCAGACGGGCAACCGCGTGTTTCTCCATGAACTCGGACATATCGATGCGCACCATCGCGTTGTCGTCGTCGAACAGAAAGTTCGCTACGGCCTTGGTCAGTTCGGTTTTACCTACGCCGGTCGGCCCGAGGAACAGGAACGAGCCCAGCGGGCGGCCTTCGTCATTCAGGCCCGCACGCGCGCGGCGCACGGCATTTGCCACAGCTGTAACCGCCGCATCCTGACCGATCACGCGGGAATGCAGATCGTCTTCCATCCGCAGCAGTTTCTCACGCTCACCTTCCAGCATTTTCGAGGTCGGGATACCCGTCCAGCGCTCGACCACCGAGGCGATCTGTTCAGGACGCACTGTTTCCTCGGCCATCATGGCGTTGCTTTCGGCGTTCTCAGCCTCAGTCAATTTTTTCTCAAGCTCAGGGATAACCCCATAAGACAGCTCACCAGCCTTGGCGAGGTTGCCTTCACGCTTGGCGATCTCCAGATCAGCCCGCGCTTTGTCGAGCTGTTCCTTCAGATCGCGCGCACCCGCCAGCTTGTCGCGTTCGGCCTGCCACTGGGCGGTCATCTCGGCGGACTGCTCCTGCAGATCGGCCAGATCCTTTTGCAAGGTGTCCAGACGGTCCTTGGAGGCCGCGTCATCTTCCAGCTTCAACGCTTCTTCCTCGATCTGCATCTGCAGAATCTGACGATCCAGTTGGTCGAGTTCCTCGGGCTTGGAATCCACCTCCATCCGCAACCGCGACGCCGCCTCATCGACAAGGTCGATGGCTTTGTCGGGCAGGAAGCGGTCCGTGATATAGCGATGCGACAGCGTCGCCGCCGAGACCAGCGCCGAGTCGGAAATCCGCACGCCGTGGTGCAGTTCGTACTTTTCCTTGATGCCGCGCAGGATGCTGATCGTGTCCTCGACGGTCGGTTCGGCCACAACAACGGGCTGGAACCGGCGCGCAAGGGCCGCGTCTTTTTCAACGTATTTGCGGTACTCATCCAGCGTGGTCGCGCCAATACAGTGCAACTCACCCCGAGCCAAAGCAGGCTTGATCAGGTTGGCGGCATCCATAGCACCATCGGATTTCCCGGCCCCGACCAGCGTGTGCATCTCGTCGATGAACAGGATGATCTCACCGGCGGCTTCGGTCACCTCGGTCAGAACGGCCTTGAGCCGTTCTTCGAACTCACCGCGGTACTTCGCGCCGGCTATCAGCGCGCCCATATCGAGCGCCAGCAGCTTTTTGTCCTTGAGTGATTCCGGCACGTCACCGTTGATGATGCGCAGGGCCATACCCTCGGCAATCGCGGTTTTACCCACGCCGGGCTCCCCGATCAGAACGGGGTTGTTCTTGGTCCGACGCGACAGAACCTGCATCGAGCGGCGGATTTCTTCATCCCGCCCAATAATAGGGTCGATCTTGCCTTCAGCCGCTGCCTCGGTCAGGTCGCGCGCATATTTTTTGAGCGCGTCATAACCCTCTTCCGCCGACGCGGTGTCAGCGGTGCGACCCTTGCGGATATCATTGATCGCCTCGTTCAGTTTCTGCGCCGATACGGCACCGGCCTCCAAAGCATCCTTGGCTTTGGATTTCACCATGCACAGCGCCATCAGCACCCGTTCGACCGGCACAAAACTGTCACCAGCCTTGGTGGCGATCTTGGTGGCCTCGTCCAGAACCTTGGCGGTCTGGCCGTCCATGTAGATCTGGCTGGCATCACCGCTGATCTTGGGGATTTTCCCCATCGCGGCATCCAGCGCCTCGACCACACGGTTCGGTGCGCCGCCCGCGCGTGTGATCAGGTTGCTGGCCAGCCCCTGATCGTCATCCATCAATGCTTTGAGTACATGTGTGGGCTCCAACCGCTGGTGCCCTTCGCGCAGCGCAATGGTTTGCGCCGCTTGCACGAATCCCCGTGCCCGCTCGGTGAACTTGTTCAAGTCCATAGCATTCTCCTTTTAAAAGCGCCCCGGTATGATACGCCCGCTTGGCGGCACGCATCGGTCTGGGCCTCACATTCAATCTGGGAGATATCTTTGCAGGTTCAAGAGGCTGAGTCGCAGAAATCGCTACTCTCGCTGGATCGTATAAACGGTATACCCGCCGGTTTCGGCCACCTGAACGGCCCCGGTTTCATCTACCAGCGACTGCGACGCTGCGCTGCCGGTTGGGCAGGACACAAGATCCGCGGTGTGATCAAGAAAATCGATGGTAAACGCGGTCTCTCCGGTCAGTTGGCACCAGTCATCCTCTGACCGATATCCGCCCACCAGGCGCAGGTCGTCATTCGTGGGTGCGGGGGCCGCGCCGACCTCCGGCGCGTCGGGTGGGGTTTCATCACATCCCGTCAGCGCAACAAGCACACTCAGCAAAACCAGTTTATTCATATTCTGTCCCTTACATTGAATTCACATGCTCTATGCCAGACAGGTTAGCACAGAATGAAACCTGGCGCGCCCGGCATCGCAGATGGACAGGCGCGTCCGAAACCGTTAGGACGCAGACGTTTGCCATAAAGGAGCGTCCCACCATGTCCGATGACCGTCTGATCGTAGCCCTTGATGTACCGAACGCCCTGCAGGGGCTGGCCATGGCCGAACGGCTAGGCGACAGCGTGTCTTTTTACAAGATCGGGCTGGGTATGCTGACCGGAGGCGGGCTGGCTTTGGCCAATGAGCTGAAACAGGATCACGGCAAGCGCATCTTTCTGGACATGAAGCTGTTCGATATCGGCAACACCGTCGAAAACGCGGTGCGAGGACTGGCGCAGTTTGATCTGGACTTCCTGACCGTGCATGGCGACCCGCATGTGGTGCGTGCGGCGAAAGAAGGGGCCTCGGGCAAGGACCTGAAGATTTTGGCGGTAACTATCCTTACTTCGCTGAACCGCGATGATCTGGATGCTAGTCTGCTGAAAGAGGGCAACGTGCAGGACCTGGTCGTCGAACGTGCGGCCAAGGCATTAGAGGCCGGGGCGGACGGTGTTATCGCCAGCCCGCAAGAGGCCGCCCTGATCCGCGCCTTGCCGCAGGCCGAAGGCCGCCTGATCGTCACCCCCGGCGTGCGACCTGCAGGGTCTGCCTTGGGTGATCAAAAACGGGTTGCCACACCCGCCAGCGCGATCGGGGATGGGGCCGATCATATCGTCGTCGGGCGCCCGATCTATCAGGCAGACGACCCAAAAGCTGCGGCTGAGGCCGTACTTAACGAATTAAATTCTTTGACACGGCAATAAGCGCATCAGGGAATCAAATCCGATTTTGTCCGACAATTCCGTTCATTAACTTGACCTTACGTCAGTTTTGCGACTGTCGGGCCAAGCCCTCGCTGTTGTCCAAAATACACACAGCCTACGGCAAGTTTTGGGTCTGGCTGTTTGAAACTATCTAAATATAGCGATTTCGGTGAGTCTTTGGGGTGTAATACTCCCCAACGAACCGGTTCTTCCTGAGGTTCGTTACCTCCCCCCGCTTACGTGCGGGGGTCTTCTTTTCAAAATCACCAGACAAGATGTCAGCCCTTTGATCGCCCTTAATCGGTGATATAAAGAACACCTGATCCATTCGCGGAACGCCCGAGGACGTGTATGTCCGGTCTTTGCCGAGATTGCCTAACTACAGTAAAAAATGAAACGCGCTGCCCGTCCTGCGGCAGCCCGCGTATCACGTCGCATCCGGAGTTATTTGATCTGTCTATCGCGCATATGGATTGCGACGCTTTCTATGCCTCGGTCGAAAAGCGCGACAATCCGGAACTGGCGGATAAACCCGTCATAATAGGCGGCGGCAAGCGGGGCGTGGTATCAACGGCATGTTACGTGGCGCGTATTAGGGGTGTGCGCTCGGCAATGCCCATGTTCAAGGCCCTGCAACTCTGCCCTGACGCGGTGGTGATCCGCCCGCGTATGTCGGTTTACGTCGAAGTATCGCGAGAAATTCGCAAGATGATGGACGAATTGACGCCAGTTGTTGAACCTTTGTCTTTGGACGAAGCATTCATGGACCTGTCCGGCACAGAGCGCCTGCATGGTGCGCCACCCGCGGTCATGCTGGCGCGATTGGTCAAACGCATGAAGGATGACCTGGGCCTGACAGGTTCCATCGGGCTGAGCCACAACAAGTTTCTGGCCAAGGTCGCCTCGGACCTGGACAAGCCGCGCGGGTTTTCGGTGATCGGAAAAGCCGAGACCGCCGAGTTTCTGCACGACAAACCTGTGCGTCTGATCTGGGGCATCGGGCCAGCGGCGCAGGAATCGCTGGAACGCGCCGGAATTCGCAGCTTCTCTGATCTGCTACGCTGGGATCAGGAGGCGTTGACAGCCCGGTTTGGTTCGATGGGATATCGCCTGTGGTATCTGGCACGGGGTCAGGACAAGCGGCGCGTATCGGCCAATGAACCCATGAAATCGATCAGCAACGAAACCACGTTTTTTGAAGATACAGCCAGCATCGATATTCTGGACGGGCATATCTGGCGCATGGCGCTGAAAGTGTCTGACCGGGCCAAGGCGAAAGATCTGGCCGGTCGGGTCGTGACACTGAAACTCAAGAAAGCTAACCATAAGATCATCACCCGTCGGGTGTCGCTGCGCGATCCAACCCAGATCGCGGACCGGATTTACCGCACCGCGCGCTCTCTGTTTGATCAGGTTGGGGATAAGGGGCCCTATCGGCTGCTGGGTTGTGGGCTTTCAGATCTGTACCCAGCAGATCAGGCTGACATTTCAGGTGATTTGCTGGACCCCGATGCCACACGCCGGTCGCAGGCCGAGCGCGCAACGGACAAAATCCGTCAACGCTTTGGCACCGACGCCATCGTCAAGGGCCGCGCCCTGCGCTGAGGTCTATTCGGCCGCCAGCCGCTGAGGCCGCGCACCGATACTGGCAATCTCGGCGATGACCTGACGCAGTAGTTTGCCGAAAGCCATAAAGTTTGCGTTGGGGGCGATCTTTTCTTCGTCCATGTACAGCGCGCGATCAATCTCGATCTGGATGGCATGCTGCTGGCGACCAGGTCGACCATAGGTCTGGGTAACATAAGCCCCGGCAAACGGCGCATTGCGCGCCACGTTCAAACCGGCTGCGGCAAAGGCGGCTTCGATCCGGTCGACGATCTGGCCGGAAGCAGACGCGCCAAATCGATCGCCCAGAACAATCTCGGGGCGGTTCTCATGCGCTGCCCCCGCGATGGCCTCATGCGGCATGGAATGGCAATCGACCAGAATGGCCTGCCCGAACATTTCATGCGACTCGGCCAGCAGCGATTTCAACCGCGCATGGTAAGGACGCCAATAGTTATCTATGCGCAATCGCGCCTCATCCATGGTCAGCTTGCCGCGATAAATGGCCCGACCATTGGCCACGACACGGGGAATCACTCCCAGCCCGGACGCGACACGTGGATTGTGCCCCTGACGGCGCGCGCCGCTGATCAAGGCGGGATCAAGCTCTTCTGCGCTGCGATTCAAATCCAGATAGGCACGTGGCATGGCGGCCCGGATCAACGGCGCACCAAATTCCGAGGCCGGTGTAAACAATTGATCTACAAAAGCATCCTCAGAAGATCGAATCGCTTTTGGGCTTAGAACCGAACGGTCCAGCAACGCCTGCGGATAGCTCCGCCCGCTATGAGGCGACGAAAACACCACACTCGAACTGCGGTTCTCCGGCATATCCAGTATAAAGGCTGCGTTCGCCATAGCCCCTCCATTGCTGTTGCTCAACATAGACCGGAAATTTGTTCTTCCAAACCCCTTGAACCCCTGAACGACTCCTTTTATAGACCCCGCTACCGGCGCGGTGATCCGCGCCCCATTTCGTTATGGGGCAGGGTCCGTGACGGGAACGTGGGCGGTTAGCTCAGCGGTAGAGCACTTCGTTGACATCGAAGGGGTCACAAGTTCGATCCTTGTACCGCCCACCATCGTTTCACTGTCCCGGTTTCCGGGACCCCGATTAACCCAGGCGCTGGCCACGTCTTTGATGAAGGCGCCGCAGATTGGAGACAGACCATGAAGGTCAAGAACTCGCTCCGCTCGCTCAAGAACCGGCATCGCGATTGCCGGATTGTGCGTCGCAAAGGCCGCGTCTACGTGATCAACAAGACGCAGCGCAAGTTCAAAGCACGTCAGGGCTAAGAACTGCACTTATAGATTTCGAAGAAACCGCGCCCTAAAGCGCGGTTTTTTTGTTCCAGCATCATCTGCTGGATGCACCACCCATCGGCGCGCGCGCCGGATCATCACCACGCAAATCGACAAGCGCTTGTTCGGGATCTCTGCCCGTGACCATGTGCCCAACAATTTTAGTCGGATTTTCTTGCATCTTACCCAGAATCGTTTAATTGACAATTTCAGTCGGATAATGATCCGCCGCGTCATTCAATGCTGGGAGACACTATGCTGAAATCCTCGACCTGTATCGCCACCGCCCTGACGGCCCTGATTGCGACATCCGCAATCGCCCAGGGAGAGCTGAACCTATACTCCTCACGTCACTACGATACTGATGAACGCCTCTACTCCGACTTCGAAGAGTCGACCGGCATCAAAATCAACCGCATCGAAGGCAAGGCCGACGAACTGATCGCGCGTATGGAAGCCGAAGGTGCAAACTCGCCTGCCGACATCCTGCTGACCGTTGACACATCGCGCCTGGAGCGCGCCAAGAACGCGGGCGTTTTGCAGTCGATCAACAGCGCGGTTCTGGAAGAGCGTATTCCATCAAACCTGCAAGACAGCGACAACCAGTGGTTTGGCTTCTCGCAGCGTGCACGCATCCTGTTCTACGACAAAAACGACGTCATCGAACCGCCGCAAACCTACGCCGATCTGGCCGACCCAAAATACAAGGGTCAGGTCTGCATCCGTTCCGGCACCAACGTGTACAGCCAGACCATTCTGGCCGCGATCATCGAACACGCCGGTGCTGATGCCGCAAAAGACTGGGCCGAAGGCGTTGTCGCAAACTTCGCACGCGATCCTCAGGGCGGCGACACCGACCAGCTTCGCGGCATCGTTTCGGGCGAGTGCGACATCGCGATGTCCAACACTTACTACTTCGCACGCGCAATCCGAAGAAACGTAGATGGGGTATCGGCCGAGCGTGACATGATCGGCTGGGTCTTCCCGGACCAGGACGGCAATGGCGCGCATATGAACCTGTCAGGTGGCGGTGTCGCAGCAAACGCTCCGAACAAAGAGAACGCCATCAAGTTCCTTGAGTACCTGTCAAGCGATCAGGCGCAGCAGTATTTCTCGGCCGGGAACGACGAATACCCGGCGGTTGAAGGCGTTGCCATTTCGGCGTCGGTTTCGGAACTGGGTGACTTCAAAGGGGACAGCGTAGACCTGTCTGCCGTTGCCAAAAACGTGCCCGAAGCACAGAAGATCTTTAACGAGGTTGGTTGGAAATAAGCCAACTGATCTTTGGTAGATTGCGAAGGGTGCAGATTTTTCTGCGCCCTTTTTTTGTTGCTATATATATAAATGCCTGCAATACTTTCCATAATTGAGAATATTTCTACTATATGGACAATGCTGGATTCCCTCTCAACCCGCCTGGCAAACCGACTAAGTGAGTTACGTAAAGGCCGTGGCTGGTCACTGGATCAACTGGCCGGACACAGCGGCATCAGCCGGGCGACCCTGTCACGTATGGAAAAGGGCGAGGTCAGCCCAACCGCAGAAAACCTTGGTCGTTTGTGCAACGCCTATGGCTTGCCCATGTCGCGCCTGCTGATGATGGTCGAGGACAGTTTCGACGCCAGGGTGCCTTATGAGCGGCAAACGGAATGGAGCGATCCGGAAACCGGCTTCACCCGTCGATCCATTTCGCCTCCCTCCCGTGGGTTAAACGGCGAGGTGTTGGAATGTCACCTGCCACGCGGCACCGTAATCCGCTATGATACGCCACCAAAACCGGGGCAGGAACATCATTTGATCGTGCTGGACGGAGTGATGACACTCACGGTGGATGGCATCGCGCACGAGCTTAGCGGTGGAGATTGCCTGCGCTACCATTTGTCTGGCCCGACACGGTTTGAAACAACGGCGGCGCGTGGCGCACGCTATATTTTGGTGCTGATATGATCACGCGGCTTTCGGACGACTATTTCGATGACGCAGTTGATGACCTGTCCGATATTCTGCATGCCTGTGTCCATACCGGAGCGAGTATCGGATTCGTTCTGCCCTTCTCGATGGAAGACGCTCGCAGCTATTGGCACGATCATGTGCGACCGAACCTGAACGCGCTGGACCTGTTTGTTGCGTACGATGCGGGCCGTGTTTTGGGTACGGCGCAACTGATCCCAGCCAACATGCCCAATCAGCCGCATCGTGCCGATGTCGCCAAGCTGCTGGTTCATCCGAACGCCAGGCGGCGCGGGTTGGCCCGCGCATTAATGGACGCGCTCATGGATCGATCCCGCGACCTTGGCCACACCCTTTTGGTTCTGGACACGCGCAGCACCGACCCATCGAAACTGCTGTACCAAAGCATAGGTTTTCAGATCGCCGGAGAAATCCCAAACTATTGCCGCAACCCGTTTGAACCCACGCTAGAGCCCACCACCTATATGTACAAAGACCTGACGTAGCGCACCGCGTCAGGTTCAATCAAGGTTGGGGGGGGCAGAAACCGATCCTGCCCACACGACGCCTTAGAAATCCAGATTCTCCACACTCAACGCGTTCTGCTGGATGAATTCACGACGGGGTTCGACCACGTCACCCATCAGCTTGGTGAACAGATCATCCGCGTCGACCATGTCATCCACGCGCACCTGCAACAGCGTCCGGGCGTCAGGGTCCAACGTGGTTTCCCACAACTGATCCGGGTTCATCTCTCCCAGACCCTTATAGCGTTGCAGCGACAAGCCTTTTTCGCCCTCTTCCAGAATCGCACGCAACAGGTCAAGCGGGCCGTGGATTGCCTGACTGCGATCGCGGCGGATCAGAGTAGCAGGGCTGTTATAAATCTCCTGCAGACTTTGCGTGAAGCTGCCGGTTTTACGCGCCTCGCCCGAGCGCAACATCGGGCCATCCAGTGTGCGAACTTCTTCCACACCCCGTAAGATACGGGCCAGGCGAATGCCGTGATCCTGTGTGATGCGACCTTGCCAACCGCGTTCGTATTCCAGTGCGATCAGATCGAGACGGGCGGCGACCTTGTCCGCCACACCTTGCAGGTCGGCATCTACCGCGCCGGGCACAAAGGCCCCAGCCACAGCAGCCTGTTCGAGAATGTGCCGCGGGTAGTGGGTTGGGAAGGCATCCAGAACACGTTTCAACTGGCGCGCTTCGTCGACGACGCGGGTCAGATCATGGCCGACAATTTCCTCGCCCGAACCCAGCTTCAAAACAGCACCCTCGACGCCCTGATTGATCAGATAGTCATCAAGCGCCGCCTGATCCTTCAGGTAAACCTCTGATTTTCCGCGCGAAACTTTATAAAGCGGCGGCTGCGCGATATAGAGGTATCCACCTTCGATCAGTTCCGGCATCTGACGGTAGAAGAAGGTCAACAACAGCGTTCGGATATGCGCGCCATCAACATCCGCATCGGTCATGATGACGATCTTGTGGTAGCGCAGCTTTTCGATATTGAACTCATCGCGGCCGATGCCGGTCCCCAGCGCCATCACGAGGTTACCGATTTCCTGCGAGGACAGCATCCGGTCAAACCGCGCGCGTTCGACGTTCAGGATCTTTCCACGCAAGGGCAGAACGGCCTGGGTCAGGCGATCCCGACCTGTTTGGGCCGAACCGCCGGCTGAGTCCCCTTCGACGAGGAAGACTTCGGTCTTCGACGGGTCTTTCTCGGAACAGTCTTTCAGCTTGCCGGCCAGATAGTTCACATCCATCGCCGTCTTGCGGCGGGTCAGTTCGCGGGCCTTACGAGCGGCTTCACGAGCCAATGCGGCCTCAATGATCTTGCCAACGATCCCTTTGGCCTCGTTAGGATTCTCTTCGAACCATTCGGCCAGCTTTTCATTCATCAGACCTTCGACCGCCGGACGAACTTCGGAACTGACCAGCTTGTCCTTGGTCTGGGACGAGAACTTCGGATCTGGCACCTTGACCGACAGCACACAGGTCAGACCCTCACGCGCATCATCACCGGTAAAGTTGATCTTTTCCCTTTTTGCGATCCCGCTGGATTGCGCATAGTTGTTGATCGTGCGGGTCAGCGCACCTCGGAAACCGGCCACATGGGTGCCGCCATCGCGTTGCGGGATGTTGTTGGTGAAGGGCAGAACCGTTTCGTGATAGCTGTCATTCCACCACATGGCGATTTCGACGCCGATCTCATCGCGTTCGCCTTTGATATAGATCGGCTCGGGCATCGCCGGGGTCTTGGACCGGTCAAGGTATTTAACGAATTCCTTGACGCCACCCTCATAGAACAGCTCCGTTTCCAGCCGTTCGGCAGGGCGTTCATCAATCAGGATGATGCGCACGCCCGAGTTCAGAAAGGCCAGTTCCCGCAAGCGTTTTTCCAGCGTCTCGAACGAGTATTCTAGGTTCGAAAACGTGTTGGTCGAAGCCAAAAAACGCACTTCGGTCCCAGTGCGATCACCACACTCGCCAACAACTTTCAGATGCTCTGCGGTTTCGCCCCCTTCAAATCGCGCCACATGCTCTTTTCCCGCGCGCCAGATGCGTAGTTCCAGCCAGTCGGACAAGGCGTTTACCACTGAAACGCCAACACCATGAAGACCGCCCGACACTTTGTAAGAATTGCTGTCAAACTTACCGCCAGCATGCAGCTGGGTCATAATAACCTCTGCGGCCGAGACACCCTCTTCCGGATGAATGTCCACCGGAATCCCACGCCCATTGTCGCTGACTGACACGCTGGAATCGGCGTGAATTTTTACCGTCACATGGTCCGCATGATCGGCCAGGGCTTCGTCAATTCCGTTATCGACAACCTCATACACCATATGATGCAGGCCAGAGCCATCGTCCGTATCCCCGATATACATACCGGGGCGCTTACGAACGGCCTCTAAACCTTTGAGAACTTTGATGGAATCAGCGCCGTATTCTTGGGGTGCCTGTGCGTCTTCGGACATGCCGTTAGTACCTATATTATTTTGGTAACTTATACGTTTTCTGGTGGGGAATGTCACGCGATACCCCAACATTTTGTGTTGGCCTGCGCCGATTTTGACAACCTACAAGCGGTCGACATCCGCCGCGATATCCGCCGCAATCGCTTGTGCATCCACATCTTTGCGTTCCGCCGACAATCGCAGACCCAGAATATCCGATTGGTATCGCGCGGCCCATCGTTCAGGATCATGCTCTGATCCGATCTCACCGACGGCCTGAGCGCGTCGAAAAAGATCTGCAAAACAGGCCTTCATATCACCCATATGCAGGGCAGCCTGATCCGCAAGTGTATGATCTTTGGACTGAAGCTCGGCATAGGTTTTTGCCAACATACAGGCCTTAGAGGGGTTTTCGACCGCTTCGATCACCAACCTTGGCTGCGCCTTGAGCGCTTCTTTCGGACCCAGCTTATCAGCCAGCGCCTGCAAGCGCGCAACGCCTTCGCGCGCGTAGCTTTCAAGCGCCAAAGCATACAGCGCATCCTTTGACCCGAAAGCGGCGTAGAAGCTGCCCGGCTTCAGTTTCAACTCACGCTCCAGGTCTTTCAACGACGTCCCGGCCCAGCCTTGACGCCAGAACAGATCTCTGGCCTTGGCAATCAGTGCCTCACGGTCATAGGCGGGTTTGCGCGGCATGGGCTTCACCAATTCTTGAACGTTTGCTCAAATATATACTTGAGCGATCACTCAATAAACCCTAAATACAACTCATCGCGCCAGAAACAGGAGTTCCGACATGGCCAGTTTCCCATCCCACGATCTTGAATCCGCACCAGAAGACTCCAAACCACTGCTGGAAAAGTCAAAAGCTGCCTTTGGCCGCCTGCCCGGCCTGCACAAGGTGATGGCTGAAAGCCCGCAGCACCTGGAGGCCTATCAGGTTCTGCACGGCCTCTTCCTGCAAACAGATTTCGACAATGACGAAAAAACCGTGGTCTGGCAGACCATCAACGTAGAAAACGAATGTCACTACTGCGTACCCGCCCACACCGGCATCGCTAAGATGATGAAAATCTCGGACGACCTCACCGAAGCATTGCGCAACGAAACACCGTTGCCTACTGCCAAGCTTGAAGCGCTGCGCACCTTCACGCTGCAAGTGATGAAAAGCCACGGCAACCCGACCGAAGACCAACTGCAGGCCTTCTTTGACGCTGGATATTCACACCGCGCCGTTCTGGACGTGGTTCTGGGGCTGGCTCAGAAAACCATGTCGAACTACGTAAATCACATGGCGAAGACCCCGGTGGATGAAGTGATGCGCAGCTTTCTGTGGGAACGCAAAGTCAGCGAACCAGCCTAAGCGGACACGACCGAGCCCTCAGGGCCATCACTCACGATCAACGTCTGGGCCCGGTCGCCCAGATCCGCAAACAGCTCAGGCCCGGTTCCCGTCATCCAGGCCTGAGCTCCAAGCGCACAAATCTCATCATACAACGCTGCGCGGCGATCCGCATCCAGATGCGCCGCCACTTCATCTAACAACACAATCGGTGGGGCCCCCACCATCCCGGCAAGTGCCCGTGCATTCGACAGGATCAAAGACACCAACAGGGCCTTCTGCTCCCCGGTCGAGCAATCCTTGGCCGGAACGCCCTTGGCGGCAAACACACCATACAGATCCGAGCGATGCGGCCCGACCAGAGTGCGCCCCGCCGCAAGATCGCGAAACCGGCTTTCATTCAACGCCTCTTGCAAATCCTCAGCCGATCCCGGCATCGCACCCTCGGTCTGAACCATTTCTAGCACAGCCGAGGGAAACGCCGTCTCGGCCTGTTCCTGTGCGTTTCGCAGATGATCCAGCGCCGCCAACCGGGCCGCGTAAATGCGGTACCCGGTCTCTGCCATCTGCCCTTCCAGCGCTGCGTACCAATGGGCATCCCGCACCTGCTCTTTCAACAGACGGTTCCGTTCCCGCATCGCCTTTTCATAGGTCAGAGACGCCTCGGCATGGGCGGGTTCAAAACTCAGCGCGATACGGTCCAGAAACCGCCGCCGCCCCTCGGCGCCCTCGATCCACAACCGATCCATTGACGGGGTCAGCCAAACAACACGCGCCAGTTTCCCCAAATCTATCTGGCTGGCTGCCTTGTCATCGATCCGAACCTGCCGCGCTGCACCGTTTTCGGACCAGGTCTCGATCTCAAACCGCTGGCCCTGTGCCTCAAGCAAACCAGACAGTTTCCAGCCCAGCGCCTCGGGCCGCCGCGTCATCTCAGCCGCACTCGCGCGTCGCATTCCGCGACCGGGGGAAAACAAAGATACCGCTTCCAGGATATTAGTCTTACCGGCCCCGTTCGACCCATGGATCGCAACCGGTCGCCCGTCCAAAGACAAACGCGCCAGTTTGTGAGATCGAAAATGTGAGACCGTAAGCTCGGTCAGGGCCAATCCCATGACCCCTCCCTTCTTCTGTTCAAAAATACCTCCGCCGGAGGCATCGCGCGTCAGCGCGATCAGACGCGCATCGGCATGACTACATAAACCGCACTCAGGTCATTGCCTTCGCGCATCAGGGTCGGGTCGCCCGCCGAATTGAACATGAAAACCGCGTTTTCGCGATCGACCTGAGACGCGATCTCTAGCAGATATTTCGCGTTGAACCCGATCTCCAGCCGTTCATCGCCATACGCCACGGCCAGTTCTTCCTCGGCTGCACCGCTGTCGGGCGCATTGACCGACAACACCAGCTTATCACCATCCAACTGGAGCTTAACGGCCCGAGACCGCTCGGACGAGACTGTCGCAACGCGATCCACCGCCTGCGCAAATTCGGCAGCGTCCACTTCCAGCTTCCGTGTATTCCCCTGCGGGATCACACGTGTGTAGTCAGGGAACGTGCCATCAATCACTTTCGAGGTCAGAGTGATATCAGGTGTTGCAAACCGCACCTTGGTTTCGCTGACCGAAACCGCAATATCCATCTCATCATCTTCCAGCAGCTTGCGCAGCTCTCCCACAGTTTTGCGGGGCACAATCACGCCCGGTAAATCTGCCGCGCCATCAGGCAGATCCGCATCAATCCGTGCCAAACGGTGGCCATCGGTGGCCACGCAGCGCAGCACTTTTCCACCCTCAGACCCATCCGCCACATGCATATAGACGCCGTTCAGGTAATACCGGGTCTCCTCGGTCGAGATGGCAAATTTCGATTTATCAAACAGCCGACGCAACAAAGCCGCCGATGCTGTAAAGTTTGACGCGTATTCCGACGAGGCCATCACCGGAAAATCTTCTTTCGGCAAGGTCGCCAGCGAGAAATTCGACCGCCCGGCCTCAACCGTCAAACGACCCGCGGCGCTGTCAGCCGTCAAAGTAACCAGCGCACCATCAGGCAATTTGCGCACAATTTCATGCAGCGTTGTCGCAGCCACCGTCGTCGCCCCGGCCTTCTCTACCTGAGCGGGGGCTTTGTCGACAACCTCGATATCCAGATCGGTGGCACGGAACTGAGCCTGATCCCCTTCGGCCTCGATCAGCACATTGGCCAGTATCGGGATCGTGTTCCGGCGTTCGACAACAGATTGGGCCTGTGAAACGGCCTTGAGAAGGGTGCCGCGTTCTATGCTGATCTTCATACCCTTAATTCCTCTGACTTGCGTGCCGAAATGGGCGGGACTGGCACGTTAGCGGTTCCACCCTGAGGCACAAGGATTTTTTACGGATTTCTGGTTTGGAAAACCCGTTCGGTCAAGGGGCGCGTGCGCTGCCAGGTACAGTTCACGCGCGACCGTGGACAATTCCGCACAAGAAAACGCCCCGGACATGCATCCGGGGCATCGCTGACTGGTTATGCCTTAGACCTCAGGCTTCGAGCGCGCGGCGCAACATTTCCACGTCTTCCGCGATCTGGCCATCGGTGACTTTCAATTCTTCGATCCGCTTGACACCATGCATGACCGTGGTGTGGTCGCGTCCTCCAAACCGGCGCCCTATTTCGGGCAAGGAGCGGCTGGTCAATTGCTTGCACAGATACATCGCCACCTGACGCGGACGCGCGTAAGAGCGCAGACGTTTGGGCCCGATGATGTCCGACAAACGGATGTTGTAATAGTCGGACACTTTGCGTTGAATCTCTTCGACCGTGATTTTGCGTTCCGAGGCGCGCAGCACGTCGGCCAGACAATCCTGCGTCAACTCCATGTCGATCTCACGCCCAACCAGCGAGGCGAAAGCAAACAGACGGGTCAAAGCGCCTTCCAACACGCGCACATTGGTCGAAATGCGATGAGCCAGGAATTCAAGCACCCCATCCGCAATTACCAGATCAGGATAAGTGCTGATATGCTGTTGAACCTTGTTCTGAAGGATGCCCAGACGCAGTTCGTAATCGGTCGGGTGCAGATCGACGACCAATCCACATTGCAGGCGCGATTTTACGCGATCTTCCAGGTCCTTGATCTCACCCGGGGCGCGGTCAGCCGAGATAATGATCTGCTTGTTCTGATCCACCAGCGCATTGAAGGTATGAAAGAATTCTTCCTGAGTGGAATCCTTGCCCGCGATGAACTGCACATCATCAACCATCAGCACGTCGACCGACCGGAACAGATGTTTGAAATCCATCATCCGGCGTTCCCGCAGGGCCTGCACGAAGCGATACATGAACTGTTCCGCCGACAGATAAAGCACATTCAGTTCGGGGTGTTTGGTTTTCAGCTCCCAGGCGATGGCGTGCATCAGGTGGGTCTTACCCAGACCAACGCCCCCATACAGAACGAGTGGGTTGAAAGTGACGGGGCCGCCTTCTGACACACGACGCGCGGCGGCATGAGCCAGTTCGTTCGGCTTGCCCACCACGAAGCTGTCAAAGGTAAAACGCGCATCCAAAGGCGCGGCTTGCATCGAATCCAACGCCTCTTGCGCGGCATCAGAACGGGGTGCCACAGTCGCGTCGACGGTCTCGCTTGCTGCCGCTTCGACCACTGGTTTCGCGACGGCATTCGGACGCGCCGGGGTATTCGCCGCAACGCGGAAATCCAAACGCTGCACGGTTTCCCCCGAAGTGTTCAGCTCATACAAAATGAGATCGGCAAAGTTCTGACTGACATAGTTGCCCATGAAATTGGTCGGCACAGAGAACACCGCGACACCATCTTGCAACTCTTCAAACGTCAGAGGTTCAATCCAGGTCGTGTAGTTGTTCCGGCCAATTACCTTGATCAACTTGTTACGCAGTAGTCCCCATTTCTCTTGTGTCATTCAGCGCCTCACGCATCCCATTCTTTATTGGCCTGTCGGCCTTATTCATACGGAACCGGTTTCCCGGCTTAGGGATTCATCACGCATAGGGGTCATATGCGCCAAACCGAATGGTTCGACGAGATCGTCACCTGAATGCAACAGCGCTCTGGTTAAGACGGCTGACAAAAATCAGCCGCCCGACGAACCGGGTCGCAGGTAGCACACACATTTTCTAGACAGAGCCAGAACCATCGGTTAGTCCGAGATCCGTAGCAAATCGGCAGCCCGGACAAAGCCGGTCATCGACGCCAACCCCACAATCATTCTGATGCCCGTCAGTTTGATCGTGGAAACAGCCTGTCCCCCCAAGCGAGTGAATCGCTGAATCAGTGGTAGCAAGATGGCATGGGGCGCGGCAACGAAACTCTGATATTGACTCGGCTCTTTGGCCGAAAGAATCTCTCGGTTTTGTGAGGACGCGGCATTCCGGCAACAGCAAAAAAGGCGCCGCACTTCGCGACGCCTTCGAAATTGGTTCAGCCTTTCTGACATGACCCAAGGTCATGCAGAAGACTTAGCCCAGTGCTTTGACGCGCGCCGACAGGCGCGACATTTTACGGGCTGCGGTATTCTTGTGGAAGACGCCTTTTGTAACGCCACGCATCAGCTCGGGCTGCGCCGCGCGCAGGGCTGAGGTGGCAGCATCTTTGTCGCCGGATGCGATCGCTTCTTCGACTTTGCGCAGATAGGTACGGATGCGCGAACGGCGCGCTTTGTTTACAGCGAAACGCTTTTCGTTCTGACGGGCGCGCTTCTTTGCCTGGGGCGAGTTAGCCATGTGTTTCTTGACCTTTGTTCGGTACGGTTATCTTGGGTTGCGCGCCACGGACATATCCGCACCGGATCAGAAATCACGAGTGTGAGTCGGGCCAGGCGGGCCGCACGCGCATGTATAGCGGCGCTACCTACCCAAGTTTTCCGGCTTTGCCAAGCCGATTCTTGAACCGCATCTGCCAGACATGAAAAAGGCGGGACCTGCCCGCCAGTCTCTCACCAATTTGCGCTTTATCTGTCGCGGAACTGAGCCGCACGCTTTTCCAGGAAGGCCGCCATGCCTTCTTTCTGATCTTCGGTCGCAAACATCGAATGGAACACGCGACGCTCGAACAACAAACCTTCGCTTAGGGGCAGTTCATAGCTGCGGTTCACCGCCTCTTTGGCAGCGGCCGCCGTCAGCAGCGATTTCTCGGCGATCTTCTGTGCTGCTCCCATGGCTTCTTCAAGCAGCTTCTTGGCCGGAACAACCCGACTGACAAGCCCCGAGCGTTCAGCCTCTTCCGCATCCATGAAACGACCCGTCAGGTTCATGTCCATGGCTTTGGACTTGCCGACAAAGCGCGTCAGGCGTTGCGTACCACCGATGCCTGCAATCACACCCAGATTAATCTCGGGCTGGCCGAACTTGGCCGTATCAGCGGCAATGATGAAATCACACATCATGGCCATTTCGCATCCACCGCCCAGCGCGTAACCCGCCACCGCCGCAATAATCGGCTTGCGAATAGCCGCTACACGTTCGTTGACCGAGGCAAAAAGATCCGCGCTAAGCACATCGACAAAGCTCATCTCGGACATCTCCTTGATGTCCGCACCTGCAGCAAAGGCCTTGTCCGAGCCGGTGATCACAATGCAGCGCACCTTATCGTTCTGGTCTGCTTCTTCCAGCGCGTCGCACAGTTCACTCACCAACTGAGTGTTCAGCGCATTCATTGCGTCTGGTCTGTCCAGCTTGATCAGCCCGACATGGTCTTCGATTTCGACGATGATCGTCTCAAAAGCCATAAGGTTTAGCTTCCGGTTGTTCCGTTCAGGTACGATTCCTTATCACGCGAAAAACTTGGATCAAGTTATCTTTGGCATTGCGCACAATAGAAGGATGAGCGACCGGACTGGGTGATTCTCTTGATCGAAGCGCCGCATCCTTCGGTACGGCACGGTTCATCTTCTCGCCCATAGACGTCAAAGCTGTGCTGAAAATATCCAAGCTCTCCATCAGCTTGGCGGAAATCCCGCAGCGACGAGCCGCCAGCATCAATTGCATCCTGAAGCACCTGCCGGATGATCGGTACCAAGGTTGCAACACGCGGCTTAGAAATCTGCCCGGCTTTGCGACGTGGCGACACTCGACCTCGATAAAGCGCCTCGCAGACGTAAATGTTACCCAAACCAGCAACGATTCCCTGATCCAGAAGCGCCGATTTCACGGGCGTATTCTTGCCTTTGAACGCGTCGATCAGGTGTTGTTCGTGGAAGTCGTTGCCCAAGGGCTCTGGCCCCAGAACAGATAGCAGCTTGTGATCGTCGGCCGTCGCCGTTTGCAACAGGTCCATCGCCCCGAACCGGCGCGGATCATTGAACGTCACGCGGGCTCCGTTGGCCATATGGAATACGACATGGTCATGTTTCTGCGCCATTGGGTGCTCATGCACGAACTGGCCCAACGGATCGCCGGACACGGTCATCCGACCTGACATGCCCAAATGCACCAAAAGGGTCTCACCACTGCTGAGATCGGCCAGAATGTACTTTGACCGCCGCCGCAGCCGTTCAACACGTTGCCCGGTTAGGCGTTCGGCCATCTGCTCGGGAAATGGCCATCGCAGATCAGGGCGGTTCACGTCCGCCTGCGCGATCACCACACCTTCCATCGCCGGAGCAAGGCCGCGCCTTACAGTCTCGACCTCAGGCAACTCGGGCATTACATGGCTCCTATACCAAAGGGCCGCATTGTGCCCGCTTCTCATGGCCCTATAACAGAAGCGAAATTCGACAAACGGCAAGGCAAATGTCTGACATCAACGACAACACCACTCATTTCGGGTTCGAAACCGTGCGCGAGGCGGACAAGGCAGAGCGCGTGCAAGGCGTGTTCAGTTCTGTCGCCTCGAAATACGATGTGATGAATGATGTCATGTCGATGGGCATTCACCGGATCTGGAAAGATGCGATGATGGATTGGCTCGCGCCCCGTCCCGGTCAACGCCTGCTGGATGTGGCCGGGGGCACCGGAGATATTTCCTTCCGCTTCCTCAAGCGCGCCGGTCATGGCCAGGCAACCGTGCTGGATCTGACCGAATCGATGCTGATCGAAGGCCGTCAACGGGCCGAGGCGGATCAGATGTCTGAAAGTCTGGACTGGGTGGTGGGCGATGCAATGTCGCTGCCGTTCGAAGACAACACCTTCGACGTCTACACGATCTCCTTCGGCATCCGGAACGTCACCCGCCCACAAGAGGCGCTGAACGAGGCGTTCCGCGTCCTGAAACCCGGCGGCCGCCTGATGGTGCTGGAGTTCAGCCAGTTGCCGAATGACGGGCTGCAGAAACTCTATGACCTCTACAGCTTCAACGTCATCCCGCGCATGGGCAAGCTGATTGCCAATGACTACGACAGCTATCAGTATCTCGTGGAATCGATCCGCAAGTTTCCCGATCAAGAGACATTCCTGAACATGGTCCGCACCGCCGGGTTCGAAAACGCCAAGTACCGCAACCTAAGCATGGGAATTGCCGCGCTGCATTCCGGCTGGAAAATCTAGATGCGCGGCCCGCACAATATCATTCGCCTGATCCGAACGGGCGCCACGCTGGAACGCACCGGCGCTATGAACGTGGTACTGGATGCGTTTGAGGCCCCTAGATCGTTGCGCTTCGTGGCCCACGCCCTGGGTAAGCCCTTTCAATGGCTGGGCTACAAGGGCGATCCGGATATGCCCCCCGCGACGCGCGCCCTGACCGCACTTGGCCCCGCCTATATCAAGTTCGGGCAGGTGCTCTCGACCCGTCCCGATGTTGTCGGCGATGAACTGGCCGAACAATTGCGCGTCTTGCAGGACAAGCTCCCGCCATTCTCCAAAGCCGAAGCCATGGCTGAGGTGGAAAAGGAACTCGGGCAACCCGTCAGTGACATCTTCAGTGAATTCAGCGCCCCCATCGCCGCTGCCTCGATCGCACAGGTCCACAAGGCTAAACTGGTCACTACAGGCGAAGACGTGGCCGTCAAAGTCCTGCGCCCGGGCATCGAACGTGCCTTCCGCAAGGATGTCGACGCATTCTATTTCGCCGCCCGCATCGTGCAACTCTTTGCCCCCGGCGCACGCCGCCTCCGCCCGATGGAGGTGATCGAACATTTCGACGGCGTCGTGCGTGGCGAACTCGACCTGCGCCTCGAAAGCGCTGCCGCTTCGGAATATGCCGCCAACACCAAGGATGATGCTGGGTTCTGGTTGCCTCCGGTTGTGTGGTCGCTATCGGCCCGCAGGGTCATGACGCTCAGCTGGGCCGACGGGGTCGCGCTGGGTGACAATGACGCGCTGGATGCTGCGGGCCACAATCGCCGCGATCTGGCCGAGCGCGTCCTGCGCCTGTTCCTGCTACACGCGTTACGCGACGGCTACTTCCACGCCGATATGCATCAGGGCAACCTCAAGGTCGCTGCCAACAGCGATATCATCGCTTATGACTACGGCATCATGGGCCATATCGACGAATACACCCGCCGGGTCTATGCCGAGATCCTCTTTGGCTTCATCCGCCGCGACTATAAGCGCGTGGCCGAGGTTCATTTCGAGGCCGGATACGTCCCAGCCGACCGGGATGTCGACGAATTCGCGCGCGCCCTGCGCGCAGTGGGCGAACCCATCTTTGGAATGGACGCCTCACATATTTCCATGGGTCGCCTGCTAAACTACCTGTTCGAGGTGACCGAACGCTTCGGCATGGAAACCCGGACCGAATTGATTCTGCTGCAACGCACCATGGTTGTCGTCGAAGGCGTCGCCCGTTCACTCGATCCGCATATGAATATCTGGGAAGTCGCCCGCCCCGTGGTCGAAGATTACATCAAACGCTCAATCGGCCCACGCGCGGCGCTGCGGGACTTTGGAAAAACCGCTCTGGTTCTGGCCAGGTTCGGCCCGCGTCTGCCCGCGCTGGTAGAAAACGCACTCATCGCACAAACGCAAAAAGAAGAGCCCAATGATTCAGGCCTTCTACGCGGCATCCTCACAACCGTACTCGGCGCCGTTCTCGGAGCTGCGGCGGTTCTTCTGATCATGACGCTCAGCTAGATCCAGCCCACCTGCTTCATCTGGCCATAAATATCCTCGGGGGGAATCGCGCCCATGGCGCGATGGGGGGCAGACAGCCCCCCGCCCGATCTCTGATCAAAGCCGTTCGATGGCAAGGGCGATTCCCTGACCGCCCCCAATGCACATGGTAATCAATCCCTTCGACCCCCTTGTGCGCTCCAGCTCGTATAGTGTCTTCAGAGTGATGATCGCACCCGTCGCACCGACCGGATGTCCCAGCGCGATCGCTCCACCATTCGGGTTCACCTTCGCAGCATCCAAACCAAGTTCCTGATTGACCGCCAAAGCTTGCGAGGCGAAGGCCTCGTTGCTTTCGATCACATCAAAGTCTGCCGCTGACAAGCCTGTCTTCTTCAACAGGTGCTGAACCGCTGGAACCGGGCCAATCCCCATCACCTCGGGCCTGACGCCTGCATGGGCATATCCCAACACCCGCGCCTTGGGCTTCAACCCAGCCTTCTCCGCCGCATCCGCTGTGGCCAGAACCATCGCCGCGGCGCCATCATTGATGCCCGAGGCATTGCCCGCCGTCACGCGCCCCTCTTTCTTGAATACCGGACGCAGACCAGCCAGCGCTTCGGCGGTGGTCGCTTTGGGGTGTTCGTCCACCACAAAGTCAACCATGTCCCGCTTAATCTTGACCTGAACCGGCGCGATCTGGCTTTCGAAATATCCTGCCTCAATCGCAGCCGCCGCGCGGGTCTGGCTGGTTAGGGCAAACGCATCCATCTGTTCACGGCTGATCTGATGCTCATCCGCAACGTTCTCGGCCGTAACACCCATATGGCCAGTTCCGAACGGGCAGTTCAGCGCCCCCAGCATCATATCCAAGGATGATACATCACCCATCTTTGCCCCCCAGCGCGCCTGAGGCACGATATAGGGGCTGCGAGACATGCTCTCAGCACCGCCTGCCACCGCAAAATCCGCGTCACCCAGCATCAGCGCCTGCACCGCCGACACAATGGCCTGCGCACCAGAACCACACAGACGGTTCACATTCATCGCAGGTGTCCCGTTCGGGATCCCGGCCTGCATCGCTGCAACCCGCGAGAGGTACATATCGCGCGGCTCGGTATTGATCACATGACCAAAGACAACGGTCCCGATCTGAGCACCTTCAACACCCGAACGCTCAAGCGCTGCTTCAGTCGCCACGGTTGCCAGCTCAATCGGCGCAGTCGATGCCAATGCACCGCCAAAGGTGCCAATTGCGGTGCGCGCACCGTCGAGAATTACAATATCGGTCATGGGACAATCCTCCTGAATTTGCGCTTACTATGCACCCGCTGAATGACCCTGTCGCGCAAGACGTCCCGTCACGGTCAGAATTGACATCCGCTCTCGCAACACGCATGGATTCCGTCATGACGGAAAACACAGACGATATCCTGACCCGCCTGCCCGCCCGCCTGAAAGAGGCGCGCCGGGCCAAAGGGCTTTCGCTGGAAGCGGTGGCCAATCTCAGCGGCGTCTCGCGGTCCATGGTCAGCCAGATCGAACGCGGCGAAAGCAGCCCCACCATCTCGACCTTGTGGAACCTGACCCGCGCCTTGCAGGTCGATTTCGCGGGCCTTCTGGACGATGCCAACAGCACCGACCAGATCGAAGTTTTGCGTCAGGCCGAAGTGCCCAGCATCGACAATATGGGCGAGAAATGCCGCATCCGCATCCTCTCTCCCCCGGAAGAGGCCGGAGGGCATGAGGTCTACGATATCCAGTTCGAAGCCGGTGGGGCGCTGAACAGCCAACCGCATGCGCGGGGGGCACGGGAACAGCTGACCGTGCTTGAAGGTGCTGTCCGTATTACCTCTGGCGCGGCGGTTTCCGAACTGCACCAAGGCGATACCGCGCGATATGCGGTCGACATTGTGCATTCCATTTCAGCGATTGATGCAGCGCGCGTGTTCCTGATCGTCAAGAACGCCTGATCCGTGAAATCCGTCTTCGCGGATATTTTTCCTGAATATTGTATTTCCCCTATTTGGGAAACGTATCCGTTATGATAGATATGCGACTCAGTTGATCGGAGGTCGCCATGGCAGATGCATTCCTGTCCCACATCACGGACACACTCGCACAGATCGAATCCGAGGGTTTGTATAAACGCGAACGCATGATCACCTCGCCTCAGGGCGGTGAGATTACGGTAGGCGACAAACAGGTGATCAACCTGTGCGCCAATAACTATCTGGGTCTGGCGGATCATCCCGCACTGATCGACGCAGCAACAAATGCGATGGAGCCGAAAGGCTTTGGCATGGCCTCCGTTCGGTTCATCTGTGGCACTCAGGATATCCACCGGGAGTTGGAACAGAAGCTGGCCGAGTTCCTGAACAAGGACGACTCAATCCTGTTCGCTGCCTGTTTTGACGCAAACGGGGGGCTGTTCGAACCGTTGCTGGGCCCCGAGGATGCTATCATCTCGGACAGTCTTAACCACGCTTCGATCATCGACGGCGTGCGCCTGTGCAAGGCCAAGCGCTATCGCTACATGAACAACGACATGAACGATCTCGAGTCGTGGTTGAAACAAGCACGCGAGGACGGCGCGCGACATATCATGATCGCCACTGACGGCGTATTTTCGATGGACGGCTATCTGGCCAACCTGCCGAAAATCCGCGAACTGGCCGACAAATACGACGCCATTGTCATGGTCGACGATTGCCACGCGACTGGCTTCATGGGGCCGAACGGGGCTGGCACGCCAGATCACTTCGGTGTTGAAGTCGACATCCTGACGGGAACCCTGGGCAAGGCACTTGGGGGGGCAATCGGAGGCTACATCGCTGCGCGCCAACCAGTAATCGACCTGCTGCGGCAGCGGGCGCGGCCCTATCTGTTCTCAAACTCGCTGCCGCCCTCCATCGTCGCCGCCGGGTTGGAGGCAATTCGGCTGGTCGAAGAAGGTGACATGCTGCGCGCCCAACTGTTCGGCAACGCCAAGTACTGGCGCGCCGGGCTAGAGAAGCTGGGGTTTGATCTGCTGCCCGGGGAACATCCGATCATCCCCGTCATGCTGGGTGAGGCTCAGCTGGCACAGGACATGGCGGCAAAGCTATTTGAGGAAGGCGTTTATGTCTCGGGCTTCTTCTTCCCGGTTGTCCCGCGCGGGCAAGCGCGGATCAGAACGCAGATGAATGCAGCCCTGACGCGCGAGGAACTGGATCGCGCCTTGGCTGCCTTTGGCAAGGTCGGCAAGGACCTGGGAGTGATCTGATGCGCCCCAACACGATGAAAGCGCTGGAGAAATCCAAACCTGAGGAGGGGCTGTGGATGGTGCAGGCCCCAGTGCCCGAGATCGGCCCGGACGAGGTCTTAATCCGCGTCAACAAGACCGGCATTTGTGGCACGGATATTCACATCTGGAATTGGGATGACTGGGCGTCTCATACCGTGCCGGTTCCGATGATCACAGGCCATGAATTTGCCGGTCAGATTGTCGAGATCGGGCGGAACGTGACCGGGCTTGAGATTGGGCAGCGGTGTTCTGGCGAAGGTCACCTGATCACCACCGACAGCCGCCAAAGCCGTGCAGGCAAGTTCCATCTGGATCCCGGCACCCGTGGGATCGGCGTGAATGAACAAGGTGCCTTTGCAGAATACCTGAAACTGCCCGCCTTCAATGTCGTCCCGCTGCCCGATGAGGTGCCTGATGAAATCGGCGCCATCCTCGACCCGCTCGGCAATGCCGTTCACACCGCACTAAGTTTCGATCTGCTGGGCGAGGATGTTCTGATCACTGGCGCAGGCCCGATCGGGATCATGGCCGCCGCCGTTGCGCGCCATGCGGGTGCCCGAAACGTGGTGATTACTGATATCAACGCCGATCGGCTAAAGCTGGCCAAACATGTGGTGCCAACCGTGCACCCTGTCGATGTATCCGCCGAGGACCTGAATGACGTCATCATCGAGCTCGGTATGCAACAGGGTTTTGACGTTGGTCTGGAAATGTCTGGGTCTCAGGCCGCGCTGGACCAGATGGTCGAAGCCTTGGTGATGGGCGGCAAGATTGCTCTGCTGGGTATCCCCCCTGGCAAATCCCCGGTCGATTGGTCCCGCATCGTATTCAAGGCAATCACCATCAAGGGTGTCTATGGCCGCGAGATGTTTGAGACCTGGTACAAGATGATCGCCATGTTGCAGAATGGTTTGGATGTCAGTCGTGTGATCACCCATCGCTATGGCGTGGACGACTTTGACAAAGGCTTTGCCGCCATGAAGTCTGGCCAATCCGGCAAGGTTGTTCTGGACTGGACTTGAACCACTGGAAAGTTGCAAACGCAGCCTCTACACACGTAGCAAACAGCGCGCGTGGGGAGGCAGCATGAGCGATAAAGCCAATGAAGACCGGTACCTTGAACGCGGGATTGAGGACTCACTGGTCACCAATTTCGCCGAAACCCACCGCAAAAGCTATGGCGACTTTCTGCAACTCAAGACCCTGCTGAACCTGCAACGTACGTTTCAGGACCCGGCCCAGCCGGATGAAATGCTATTCATCATCATCCATCAGGTCAGTGAGCTATGGCTGAAACTGATGCATCACCAACTGGTCGAAGTACGACGCTTCTTGCAGCAGGATGAATTCGGCCCGGCGATGAAGAACATCGACCGGATCAAAGCCATTCAACGGCAGTTGATCACCGCATGGGAAACCCTGCTGACCATGACACCTGCCGATTACATGACATTCCGTCAGGCCCTTGGCAGTTCGTCCGGCTTTCAAAGCTACGGGTACCGCCAGATCGAATTCATTCTGGGCAACAAGGATGCCTCGACCCTGAAGGTTCATGAACATGATCCCGAGGTCATGGAGCAGCTGAACGCGGCCCTGACAAAACCGTCGCTGTATGATGAGGTGTTGCATATGCTTGTGCGCCAGGGCTTCGATGTACCGCAAGACCTGTTGGACCGCGACTATGCACAACCCTATTCAGGGGACGCTCGCGTGGTGAAAATCTGGGCGCAGGTGTACAGCGATACGGGCCGGTATTGGCAGCTGTATGCGCTGGCAGAAAAGCTGATGGATTTGGAATCCCTGTTCCAGCGCTGGCGCTTCGATCATGTCACAGCAGTCGAGCGCGTGATCGGCAATCAACCCGGCACAGGCGGATCCAGCGGCGTCTCCTTCTTGCGCAAGGCCTTGGATCTGCGGTTCTTCCATGATCTCTACGATGTACGTACCGAGTTGATGTACACAGATCAGGAGTAGGTGATGCTGTATCGCGGGTTTTCCAAGTCCGAGCTGGAGAAGGAATATTCCCCCAGTTCCATGGTCGGCGGCGACCTCACGCCTTACCTGAACAGTTATGCCGCCCTGAGTGCACAACACCGCGCGCAAATGACCGTGCAAGAAAACCTTGCATATGGCGAAAGCCCAACTCAGGTTCTGGATTTCTTCCCGGCCAAAGGCGCAGGCGCGCCGCTCCATGTATTCATCCATGGTGGATATTGGCAGGCGCTCAGCCAGCGCGAGTCGGCAATGATGGCCCCGACCTTGATCGAGGCTGAACAGTCTTTTGCAACGCTGAACTACACGCTCGCCCCCGATGCCCGCATCAGGGATATGGTCGAAGAATGCAGCAACGCGTTGTTATGGCTGGCCTCGCAGGCTGAAACGCTTGGATTTGATCCCTCGCGGATCACGCTATCAGGGCACAGCGCAGGCGCGCATCTGGCCAGTATGGTCATGGCACGTTCAGCCAACGATCTGGCACGCGCCGGGTTGCGGGTGCGTGATGTGATCCTGATCAGCGGGGTCTATGATCTGGAACCGATCAGCCTGACCCCGGTGAACGACCCGCTGCAACTGACCCCGGTCGAGGTAAATGACCTGTCGCCCATCCGCAACCTGCCTCGTCCCGGTCCGCGCTACCACGTGACCGTCGCCGAAAGGGACACGCCCGAGTTCATCCGCCAAAGCCGGGACTATGCGGAACTGCTGCGCAAAGCCGGGCATGCCGTCAGTTTCGACCTGCAAAAGGGGATGCACCATTTTGATATCATCATGCATTCGAGGACGTTTTTGGCGGTGTCACAGTAGGCAGAGTATTGGACTTCGGCGAGATTTTCGCCGCATCGCAAACCGATACAACCATAACAAACCACACTTTTGTGCAGAGCTTCGAATGTCAGCTTGGAGCCCAAACTCACCGATGCAGCGGACCGCACGAATGGCCGATTTCATTCGTAAACATTCGGCCTAGGCCGCTCAAAACCTCCCGAAAGTCCAATTTTTCCCGGTGACTATTCCGCCGATGTAGAAGCAACCGCACAACGCGGTGACATCAGTCAATGAAAGGAAAACAACATGGCCAACCTTGGCAAAACGGCTCTTCTTGCATCGCTTCTTATCCCCGGCGCTGCGCTTGCGCAGGTCAACATTGGTGATCAACTCGGGTCTTCGGAGACTGCTATCCAAGCTGCATTGGAAGCACAGGGATATACCATCACCGAGATCGAAACGGAGGATGGAGAAATCGAAGTCGAAGCCACGATCGGCGGTCAATCCTTCGAGTTCGAGGTCTCGCCGGAAACCAGCTTGGTGCTCAACGCCTACCAGGATGATGACGAGGACGGTGAAGACGCAAACGAGGATGACGACGAAGGAGAAAATAATTAAACATTTTCGTGTGTGCCCTCCAAAAGGGGCGCACCTTTGCCAAGGATGAAGGTTTGAATATGTCTCGTGTTGCGGTTCTTTGGTCCCTTTTTGCGCTTCAAGCCATCTGTTGTGCGTATTTCCTGATGGACATCGTGTGGGATCTGCTTTGGCCTTCCTCATTCAACCGCTTCGCGGAAAGCGACGTTCTCGAGGCGTTGGTGACGATCGCCTTGTTTTTTGGGTTGGCGTTTACCGGCAATGAACTCCGTCAATTGCTGACGCGGCATGACCAACTGGAAAATCAGATCAAGATCGCTTCTGGCGCATTCACGGAGGTCATGGAATCGCGCTTCAAGGACTGGTCGCTGACCAATGCTGAAAGTGAGATTGCAATTCTGGCAATCAAAGGGTTTTCCATCGCGGAAATGGCCAAGATTCGTGACACCAAGCAGGGAACGGTGAAGGCGCAATGCGCCTCTGTCTACAAGAAGGCAGATGTCGCAGGACGTTTGCAGCTCATAAGCGTTTTTCTAGATGATCTCATGGCAGATAGCTTGGTTGCTTCGACGCAGAAAGCGGCAATTTAGGACATTATCATGAACCCTATTGGACTTTTGATCATTGCGGCGACAGCGCTCTTTCCCGCATTTCAACTCTTTTCGCTGCCGAATGTGACTGACAAGGTTGCCCTCTTTTCACAGTTTCTTGGTCTTGCAGCGTTGACCCTGATGGCTTGGGGGCAAATCCTATCTACTCGGTTGCGAGGGATTGAAACCTTCTTTGGTGGGTTGGACCGCGTTTACGTCTTGCACAAATGGGCAGGCATCCTCGTCATGATAGCGCTTTTGCTGCACGATACGATTGATGCGGACATGAGCGGCCTGGGCCGCGAAACTGCACTTAACGAATTGGCGGAAACCTTAGGCGAGATCAGCCTTTATGGCTTGTTGATCCTCGTGGTCGTGTCGGTTGCGACGTTCATTCCATATCACCTCTGGAAATGGACCCACAAAGCCATGGGAGCGATGTTCGCCGCAGGGACATTCCATTTCTTTTTCATCATGAAGCCCTTTGCCATGAGCGACCCGTCAGGGCTCTATACCGGGTTTTTCTGTTTGGTGGGGCTTGCGGCATACATCTGGATGCTTCTGCCAGAAACGATGCGCCCGAGCTACGGCTACAAGATCGTAGACATTGAAGCCACGGGTGACGCCATGGCCATCACATTGTCACCTGAAGGGAAACCAATGCGCCCCAAACCGGGGCAGTTCGGTGTGTTGCGGTTCACTGGCGCGGGCAAGGCGGAGCCTCATCCATTCAGCTTTTCGAAGATTGATGAAAACGGCTCGCTGCGGGTAACGATCAAGGCACTCGGCGATTTCACAGCTAGCCTCAAGAACGCGGTTCAGATTGGTCAGGATGTACGGGTCCAGGGACCTTTTGGCAGGTTTCGACATACTGGAAAAACGCAAGAGATCTGGGTTGCCGGGGGCATCGGCATTACCCCGTTTCTGGCTTGGGCACATGCTCTTGAAGAAAGCGCCGAGCACGTTGATCTCTTTTACTGCGTAAAATCCAGGGACCAAGCACCACATCTTTCGGAGCTGAAGGCCCTTGCGGGTGCGAAATCTAACCTTGACCTGCACTTGGTCACCTCGAACGAGGGAAAGAGACTTTCAGCAGAGATGATTTCCCAAGGTGTTCACGGCAATCTGTCAAAGATGCGTGTCTCATTCTGCGGTCCCGTTTCGCTGCGTGATACACTCAGGAAAGGCTTGGCGCAGTGTGGCGTAAATGCTCGAAATTTTCACTACGAAGAGTTTGAGTTCCGGACGGGCGTTGGGTTGAAAGCGCTTGCAGCTTGGATCCTGAAGCGAAGGGAGATCTCAGCACCGAAAGCCTCGCCGCAAGCTGAAGCGGCTATTGAGCCTTAAGATACTGACAGCCGCTCCGTCCGCACACCTGCCATTGGATCAGATCAACTTGGCAGCAGGTCCGAGGTTGCATGGTGATTGATACCATCCGGAAGCAGAACGCCTCAAACAATGCACCGTAAGTTCGCCGCGCAAAAAAACAGCGGCCCGATTGGACCGCTGCTTCAAATTTCTTCGTGAACCGAGTTAGTCCAGCGTTCGAGTGACTTCTTCGCGCTCGAAAATCTCGATCACGTCGCCGGGGCGTATATCATCGTAGTTCTCAAATGCCATACCGCATTCCTGACCCGACTGAACCTCGGTCACTTCGTCCTTGAAGCGTTTCAGCGTCTTCAGCGTGCCTTCGTGGATCACCACATTGTCGCGCAGCAGGCGCACGCCTGCGGACCGGCGGGCAACGCCTTCGGTGACCAGACAGCCGGCAACCTTGCCAACGCCAGTGACTTTGAAGACTTCGCGAATTTCGGCATAACCGATGAACTTCTCGCGGATCTCGGCGCTCAGCAGGCCGGATGCGGCAGCTTTCACGTCATCCACGAGGTCATAGATCACCGAATAATACCGGATTTCCACACCCTTCTGGTTCGCTGTGTTCCGCGCCGACGCATTGGCACGCACGTTGAAGCCAAGGATCGGCGCACCGGAAGCCTCGGCCAGGCCGACATCCGTTTCGGTAATTGCACCTACGCCCGAGTGCAGAACGCGCACGCGCACTTCGTCGTTGCCGATCTTCTCCATCGCCTGAACGATGGCCTCAGCCGAGCCTTGAACGTCTGCTTTCATCAGAATTGGTAGTTCGTCGACGTTCTCGTCTTCCTTGGCCTTCTGCATCAGCTGCTCAAGGGTCGTCGCGGCACCGGCGGCGGCGCGTTTGTCCTTGGCGGCCTGCTCGCGATAGGCGGCAATCTCGCGCGCTTGCGCTTCGGTCTCGGTCACGTTCAGAACGTCGCCCGCTTCGGGCGTACCGTTGAGACCCAGAACCTCGACCGGAACCGAGGGGCCAGCCTCTTTGACGCGCTCACCCTTGTCGTTGATCAGCGCACGAACCTTACCGTATTGCTCACCCACGACGAAGATATCGCCCTGACGCAGTGTGCCGTTCTGAACCAGAACAGTGGCGACGGGGCCGCGGCCCACATCCAGCTGTGCTTCGATCACGGCACCGTGGGCGGCGCGGTTGGGGTTGGCTTTCAATTCCAGAATCTCGGCCTGCAGCGCAATGGCCTCCAGCAATTCGTCCAGACCCTGGCCGGTGATCGCGGACACTTCGACGTCCTGAACTTCACCCGACATCTTCTCGACAATGACTTCGTGCTGCAACAGATCGGTGCGCACCTTGTCCGGGTTTGCATCTGGCTTGTCGACCTTGTTGATCGCCACGATCATCGGCACTTCGGCCGCTTTGGCGTGGTTGATCGCCTCGATCGTCTGCGGCATCACCGCATCATCGGCGGCAACAACCAGAACCACGATATCCGTGACCTGAGCCCCGCGCGAACGCATCGAAGTAAAGGCCGCGTGGCCCGGTGTATCCAGGAAACTCAGCGTCGTTCCGCCATCGGTTTTCACCTGATAAGCGCCAATGTGCTGGGTGATGCCCCCGGCCTCACCAGCCACAACGCGTGCGTCGCGGATAGCGTCCAGCAACGAGGTTTTCCCGTGGTCAACGTGACCCATGATGGTAATGACCGGCGGGCGCGACTGCAGATCGTCTTCGCTGTCTTCAACCTCTTTGATGACGTCTTCGACATCCGAATCGGAGACGCGAGTCACCTTATGCCCAAACTCTTCGATGATCAGTTCCGCAGTATCTGCGTCGATGGTCTGGTTCTGTGTAACCATCATGCCCATCTGCATCAGCGACTTGACCACATCGGCCACACGCTCGGCCATACGGTTGGCCAGTTCCGAAACCATGATCGCCTCAGGGAGCTGAACATCACGAATGACCTTTTCCCGCTCGACCGTGCCGCCCATGGCTTTCTGACGCGCGCGCTCCTGCTTGCGCTTCATGGCTGCCATCGAACGCTGGCGGTTGCCTTCGCCGCCGGTCGCCTGACCCAGTGTCAGCTTGCCCGAGCGGCGGTTGTCATCACGTCCCTTGCCGCGGTTGCCGCGCTGCTCACGCTCGCGATCCTGCTTGCGTGGTGTCGCTGCTGGCGCAGGTTTGCTAGCCGGGCTGCGCGCGGCTTTTGGTTCTTCAGGAGCCGGAGCCGCAGCCGCGCGCTTGGCGGCTTCTTCAGCCTCTTTGCGCTGACGTTCTTCTTCTTCGGCCTTGGCGCGAGCGCGTTCTTCAGCTTCGCGCTGCTCGCGCTCCTTGGCCTCTTGCTCTGCACGACGGCGGGCACGTTCTTCTTCACGCGCTTTTTCCTGCGCTTCACGCTGTGCCGCTTCTTCGGATTCGCGGGCCTTGGCGGCCTGCAATGCCTTCATACGGCGTGCCATTTCCGCATCGGAAATGCCTGCAGGACGACGCGACGGATCACCCGACGGCGCAGCACCGCCACCCGGCTTGCTGGCACCCGGCTTGGGAACCACCACGCGCTTGCGCTTGGTTTCCACCACGACATTCTTGGTGCGTCCGTGGCTGAAACTCTGTTTCACATTTCCGGGGCGCGCCCCGCCACGAAGACCCAATGTCTTTTTGCCGTCATTATCGCTCATAAAGCTTCTTACCCTTCCGCGCGGCCCCTGCCGCCGTCATCCGTTTCGCGCAAGCCACGCAGGCGCTGCGCTTCCTCTACAACACGTTTGGCGAGTCCGCCAGAGGCCAAGGCCGCATGAATCACCGTTTGGCGCCCAAATGCCTGTCCTAATTCGTCTGCCGTCAGCCAACCGATGTATTTTCCAAAGTGCGGCGTGCTGAGTTTCGACTTGCCACGCCCCGATCCATCTGCGGCCTGAAGCAGCACTTGCGCCTCTTCACGGTCCAGCCAGGTCTTGACCTTTTCATAACCCGCGACCGCATCACCAGACTTGCGCGCCAGACTCAACAGCTCGATCACCCGGCGTGCAACCTGCTTTTCCACCTCGTCGATCAGGTCTTTGGGTGCGCTTACCTGCGCCTTGAACCCGCGCGAGAACAGCTTTTTGCCAACGGCCTTGTCCAATGCGGTGCGATCTGCCGCCACATAAACCCCGCGCCCCGGCAGTTTCGCCGCGACATCCGGATAGACCTGCCCATCTGGTCCGGCGACAAAGCGGATCA
This sequence comes from Ruegeria sp. YTSA075, assembly GCF_059610245.1. NCBI lineage: Bacteria > Pseudomonadati > Pseudomonadota > Alphaproteobacteria > Rhodobacterales > Roseobacteraceae > Ruegeria > Ruegeria sp. YTSA075. The sequence continues at coordinate 37,725 of NZ_JBXWNG010000009.1, forward strand.
GCCCATATTTGGGCTGTACCTCGCCCGTGGCGATGCATTTCCGCTCTGGCCCGTCGGCCCGATCCTTATGGACGCCACTGCGACCCATGTGCGCACCCGAGGCCCTGAAATCAGGCCTCGGCCTCCTCTTCTGCAACGTCGCTGTCTTCGTCTTCAGCCTGCTCCAGCTCGGCCGGATCAACCCAACCCAGCATGATGCGCGCTGTCATCACCAAATCCTGCGCTTCTTCCAGCGTGACGCCGAAGGGTTCCAGAACACCGTCATCCTTGATGCGTTCGCCATCGACCGTGGTCCAGCCACCGGCCAGTTCCCAGTCAGCACAGGTTGCGAAGTCTTCCAGCGTCTTCACATCATCCTTGGCCAGCGCCTCTACCATCTGGGGTGTCAGGCCTTCGAATTCAATAAGGCTGTCCTCGACGCCCAGCGCACGAGCCGCATCCAGCGCCGCCTTGGCCTGTGCCTCCAGGAATTCCCGCGCACGCGTCTGCAATTCCTGTGCGGTGCCTTCGTCCACACCGTCGATGACCAAGAGTTCTTCGATCTCGACATAGGCCACCTCTTCGAGGTTGGTGAACCCTTCCGACACCAGCAGCTGGGCGAAGAATTCGTCCAGATCCAGCGTTTCCATGAACAGCTGAGTGCGAGCTTCGAATTCCTTCTGACGACGCGCCGATTCTTCGGCCTCGGTCATGATATCGATGTCCAGGTTGGTCAGCTGGCTGGCCAGACGCACGTTCTGACCACGGCGACCGATGGCGAGGCTCAGTTGCTCCTCGGGGACCACAACTTCGATCTTGCCAGCTTCTTCGTCCAGAACAACCTTGGAGACCTCGGCAGGCTGCAGAGCATTCACCAGGAAAGTCGGCTGATCTTCGTTCCACGGGATGATGTCAATTTTTTCACCCTGCAGCTCGTTCACAACGGCTTGCACGCGGCTACCGCGCATACCAACGCAGGCACCGACGGGGTCGATGGAACCGTCATAGGAAATCACGGCAATCTTGGCGCGTGAACCAGGGTCACGGGCCACGGCCTTGACCTCGATGATACCATCATAGATTTCCGGCACTTCCATTTTGAACAGCTCGGCCATGAATTCCGGCGCAGTGCGCGACAGGAAGATCTGGTGGCCACGTACTTCGCGACGAACCTCTTTGATATACGCACGCACACGGTCATTCGGGCGATAGCTTTCGCGACCGATCTTGTCATTGCGGCGCAGAACAGCCTCGGCACCGCCCAGATCGACGATGACGTTGCCGAATTCTTCGCGCTTGACCGCACCATTGATAATGGTGCCTGCGCGATCCTTGAATTCTTCGTACTGACGATCCCGCTCGGCTTCGCGAACCTTTTGCAGGATTACCTGCTTGGCGGACTGAGCCGCAATTCGGCCCATTTCAACCGGAGGCACTTCTTCGACGAAGACATCACCGACCTCGGGGTTTTCCATGTATTGTTTGGCTTGCTCGACGGTAAACTCTGCCTGATAGTTCTCAAGCTCTTCATCCTCGACCACGGTGCGGACGCGAGTAAAGGTCGCCTTGCCGGTCTTGCGGTCGATGCTGACGCGGATGTCCATCTCGGCGCCGTAACGGCTCTTGGCGGCACGCGCGAGCGATTCTTCCATCGCTTCGACAACCAGACCGGGGTCGATCATCTTTTCGCGGGCCACGGCCTCGGCGGTCTGCAGCAGCTCCAGCTGGTTGGCTGAGGTGATTGCCATCAGTTCGTCTCCTCTTCGGACCCTTCGGTCTCAATCTCGTCGAAAGCGTTTTCGTTCAGGGCACCGGCGTCTTTGCGCTGGCGCAGCATTTCCTTGATCAAATCATCGGTCAGCACAAGCTTGGCGTCGCTCAGCCAGTCGAATTGCAGACCGATGGTGATGGTTTCAGGCCCTTCGGGGATGTTGATCAGAACCTCATCCCCTTCGATCCCAGCCAGTTCACCCTTGAATCGGCGGCGACCGTCAATCAGTTCGGTAGTTTCGATCTTGGCCTCGTATCCCTCGAAAGTCTCAAAATCCTTGAGACGGGTCAGGGGCCGATCGATCCCGGGGCTGGACACTTCCAGCGTATAAGCGTCCAAAATCGGGTCCTCGACATCCAGTGTGGCGCTGACCGCGTTCGAAATCTCGGCGCAGTCATCCACTTCGATACCGCCATCGGGCTTATCGGCCATGATCTGCATCGTGGTGGTCTTGCCGCTCATCAAACGGACGCGGACAAGTTCATACCCCAGATCCTCGATCACGGGGGTGATGATCTCGGCCAGTCGCCGGTCGATGGCCGCTTTGGCTATAAGGTCGTTTGTCATCAGGTTCTCTACCCTTCAATCGGGCACAAAAAAACGGGCGCGCGGCCCGTCGAATTTTCCGGTGGAGCCTTGAACCCGAAGTCCAACGCGCCGCTGTTGCAACTGCATATACGCAGGAGTTTCCGAGTCTGCAACCCCCGGCGCAAAACGTGATCGAATTTACGCCAGCCACCACCTTTCGGCGATGCGCCCATCATCCAGCGCAGCCTTGCCGATCTGTCTGGGCATCCCGACATGCGGCGCAACAGCCAGCGACATATCCTTGTCATTCGGGAAGAATCGCAGGCCGCGTTTGTCGCGCAGCTGATCACCGGCAGGCACAGCTGCGATATCGACATAGCCATCGCGCAACGCCTCGGCCCGGACCTGCGCGTCGGGGATCACGATGACCTCAATCTTATCGGCCCATCCGGCGGTATTGCCCTTATAGTGATCGGCCACTTTTCGCCCCAGAAAATTCCGATCATCTTCGGCCCTTTCAACGCGGTAACAGCCCGTGCCGTTGGCCAGTTTCAAGGGCGTCACACCTGAACCGTTCCGCGTAATCACAAACCTTGTGTCTGCCAACAGGAACGGCAGCCCCGTGTTTGGCGTCGCAAGCTCAACGCGCATTGCAGATGCAGACAAGGCCTCTGCCCGCCCAAATTCGGCCAACACGGGAAGAGCATCCGCTAGTTCCAGGTTAGACCCATCGTGGAATTGAACGCCCTCTCGCAGATTGAACGTCCAGACGCGGGCATCCGCATCGGTCTGCCAAGAAGTCGCAAGCTCGGGCCGTAGCGTCCCGTCGGGCGCGATTTCGGTCAGGGTATCGAACACAGCGCCACGGGCGACCTGTTCCAGGCTGTCATCGCGCGGTACAGCCAAACGCAAGGTCCCGCCAGCCTTGGGTGTATCCGCCAAAGACGCCCCCGTTGCCGCCAGCAATGCAGCCGCAGCACCCGAAGCGAACAAAGCACGGCGATCCATCCGGGTCATGCCCACCCCTCCGCTACACGGTCCATGATGCGCACAAGCTCGGCGCTGATGCCCGGCTCGGAAAGGGCATGCCCGGCCTGACGTACCATCTTGAGCTCGGCATTTGGCCAGCGATCCGCAAGGCTCCACGCCGCTTGAGGCGGGCAGATCATATCGTACCGGCCCTGAACGATATGGCCAGGGATATGTGCAATCCGGTCCATCTGATCCAGAATCTGCCCGTCCTTCTCCAAGAAGGCGCCGTTGGTGAAATAGTGATTTTCGAGCCGCGCAAAGGCCCGAGCATATTCGCCGGGGCTTTCGCCCACCACGCCGTTTGAATGGATCGATGCCAACGCATTTTCCCATGCGGACCAAGCCTTGGCATACAAGACCTCGGTCGCCCGATCACCCGAGAACAGGCGTTTGTTGTAGGCTTTGATCGTGTCCGACAGCTCATCTTCGGCCAGCAGCGAAGTGAACTTCGCCCATGGCTCGGGCCAGAACCTGCCTGCACCCCCACCATAGAACCAATCCAGCTCAGCCTGGGTCGCCAGAAACACCCCACGCAGCACCAGGCGGCTCACCCGATCCGGATGGGCCTGCGCATAAATCAGCGCCAAAGTCGCGCCCCAGCTGCCGCCAAACACCGTCCATTCGTCAATATCCAGAAGCGACCGCAGGCGTTCAATATCTTCAACCAGATGCCAGGTCGTATTGTCCTCGACTGACGCATGGGGGCGCGACTTCCCGCATCCGCGCTGATCGAACAGAATCACCCGGAACACGCGCGGATCGAAATAGCGCCGCATCGCGGGGCTGCAACCACCACCGGGACCGCCATGCAGAACCACTACTGGCAGCCCGTCAGGATTGCCGCTTTGTTCCATATAAATCTGGTGCCCTTCGCCCACGCTGACCAATCGCTGATCGAACGGGTCGATCTGCGGGTACAAATATTGCACTGCGCGCTTTTGGTCCGGGTACTTGTCCATTATGGCCCTATATAGTCCTTAAGCGTAAAAGAGCATACGGAGACAGGAATGCAAGCGCATCCGAACACGGTGGACCCCTCCGAGATCGCAAAATTCGAGGCGATGGCCGCGGAATGGTGGGATCCGAACGGGAAATTCAAGCCTTTGCATATGCTGAATCCGTGTCGTCTGGATTATATCACACAGCAAATCGCCGGGGAATTTGACCGTGATCTGAAGGCTGCGAAACCGTTCGAAGGCCTGCGCCTGCTGGATATCGGCTGCGGCGGAGGTTTGCTGAGCGAACCGATGGCCCGCCTTGGCGCGACGGTCGTGGGCGCAGATGCCGCCGAGCGCAACCTGCCCGTCGCCCGCATCCATGCCGAACAATCGGGGCTGGAGATCGACTATCGCCACACCACGGCCGAGGATATGGCCGCCGCAGGCGAACAATTCGACGTGGTGCTGAACATGGAAGTGGTCGAACACGTGGCCGACCCGCAATCCTACCTGACCGCCACGCAGCAACTGCTGAAACCCGGCGGGTTACAGGTGTGTTCCACCATCAACCGCAACCCGAAATCCTATGCGATGGCCATTTTCGGGGCCGAGGTCGTCATGCGCTGGCTGCCGCGCGGCACGCATGAGTGGAACAAGTTCATCACCCCCGATGAGCTGTTTGACCTGCTACGCCAAGCCGGGCTGGAGCCGGTGGACCGCAAAGGGTTCGTGTTCAACCCGATCCTGTGGAACTGGTCGATCTCGGACCGGGATTTGAGCGTGAATTATGTGACGGCGAGTGTGAAGGCGGGGTGACTCTACTCCCCCTCCAACTGCAACCGCAAATCCCTCAACACCGGTAGTGTACTCCGAACCCGCTCCAACCCCAGCTCTCCGACTACGCGATTGATCAGAGGGGCGATCGACGCGATCGCCTGATCGCGCGCGCGGCGACCGGCGGGGCTGATGGCCACCATCTTGCGGCGGGCGTCGTCCCAGTCAGGGCGGATGTGGATGTATCCGGCCCATTCCAGCTTGGCCAAGGTGTTGGTCATCGCCCCTCGGGTCACGTGGAATGTGTTGGCCAATTGCGCCGGGCTGCGCTCGTCTCCGACAAAGACCAGATGATTCAGCACCGAGAAATGCGAGATTTCCATGCCCTTGGGCAGCACCCGGCTGAGCCGGTTGCGCAATAGCTGATCGGCGGTCAGGATCTCGCTGAACAGCGTGACCGCTAGGGCATTGGTGTCGTCTGTCATGGTCCGTTCTGGATCAGGGTCCGTCGAAAGGGCGGCGATGCGTCAGCGAAGGTACACGCCGGCGCGCCTCTGTCACAGAACTATCATCCAAATCGAAAAAGTGAATGCCCGGATTGGTGCCTGCGTCGATGACGACCTCTCCCCACGGAGCCACGACCATGCTGTGACCGTAGGTATGGCGGGTCTTTCCCCGCGTGGTGGGATGTGCACCTGTTTGCGCCGGGGCAAGCACCCAACAGCCAGTTTCAATCGCCCGCGCCCGCAACAGCGATTCCCAATGGGCCGCTCCGGTGACGGGAGAAAACGCCGCCGGAACCGTCAGGATACGCGCTCCGGCCTGCGCCAACGCGGCATGCAAATGAGGAAAACGAATGTCGTAGCAGATGGTCAGGCCGACCTTGCCGAAATCAGTCTTGGCTACAACCGCGTGTTCGCCGGGGCGGTAGTTTTTTGACTCCTGAAACGTCTCGGTTTCGGTGACCTGCACGTCGAACATATGAATCTTGTCATACCGCGCCACGATCTGACCCAGCGGGTTGATCATAAAGCTGCGATTCGCAAAGCGGCCATCCGGGTCGTGGGTCTTGACCCCCAACGACCCGATCAGCAGCCAAACGCCCAACTCGACCGCCTGTGCCCGTAGACCGGCCAGAGTGATATCGTCTTCCTCATGCTGCAACACCGCGCACTGCCGCGTGGTGCTGTTGGACACGCAATTCGTGACCTCGGGCGTAAGGATGAACTGCGCGCCCTGCGCGGCGGCCTCGGCCATCATGTTGCGAACCATATCCAGATTCGCGGCCGGGTCGTCCGTTGAGGTGATTTGCAGCAGGGCGGTTTTCATCAGGCCGCCAAAAGACGATCCAGCTTGCCCTGGCGGTCCAGCTCATAAAGGTCATCACAGCCGCCCACGTGGTCAGGACCGATGAAAATCTGCGGCACAGTACGTTTACCACCCGCGCGCTGGATCATTTCGGGCTTGCGCTTGGGGTGCATCAGCACGTCGATTTCTTTGAATTCAACGCCTTTTTGCTTCAGCAGGCGCTTTGCGGCATGGCAAAAGCCGCAAAGCGGCGATGTATAGATTTCAACCGGTTTCATGTTTCCGTCCCTTCGGGTTTCGCTCAATCTTGGGCGAAATAGGCATCCTTGGCAACGCGTACCAGCGCCAACACGGAAATATGATTTGCCCCGGCAGCGCGGCACGCCCGCGTACACGCCGCAAGCGTCGCTCCGGATGTCATCACATCATCGACCAACAGGACATCGCGCCCCGAGATCTGTTGCCGTCGCTTGGGATGCGGCGCGATGACATCAGCCAGAACCTCAGCCCGTTGCGCAGCGGTTTTACCGTCCAGCACAGGGGTACGTTTGTGGCGCACCAGCAGGTCCGGGCAGACCTTTGACCCCGTTTCAGCGGCCAGGTGTTGGGCCAGAAGCGCGGATTGGTTGTAACGCCTTTTTATCATGCGGGACCAATGCAGCGGAACCGGAGCGATCAGCATGTCAGGCCGGATAAGGTCACGCCCTGCCTGTGCCATCCAGCGTGCGGCAGGCCGGGCCAGTTCGGGCCTATCCCCGTGCTTGAGTGCCAGGATCAGAGACTTTGCGCGCCCCTCATATAACAAGGCGGCCCGACCGTCTTGCCAGGGGCGTTGTGTCTTTCGGCAATCGTCGCAGTCGATCCGATGCCCATCGCCCTCGCCCGGGACCGGCACACCACAACTGTCGCAAACCGTCCCGCCAATAAATGGCGTGTCGCGCCAGCACTGTCCGCAAAGGCCAAAATCCGAGTCGGTCAAGGCACCGCAGCTCAGGCATCTGGGTGGGTAGACCAGTTGCAACGCGGTTTGCACGCGCTGCCAAATGCGATACTTGCGGGGTATGAAGCTGCCAGTGTCCAATGCGCCCTCGCTTTTTGATCGTCCAACCCTGTCGCGCCGCCGCGCGCGGGTTCAGGATAGTGCCCTGTTCCTGCACCGCGCCGCCGTGGGCGAGGTTCAGGATCGGCTGAGCATGGTTAACAGAACCTTTACGGCACCGGCGATTGTGACTCCGTTTCCACATATCTGGCATGACGTATTGCCGGACGCTCGGATCGTCGCAGATGACGAAACCCTTGCCCTGACCCAAGGCGCACATGATCTGATCGTTCACGGGATGGCGCTGCATTGGGCCAATGATCCGGTCGGGCAATTGATCCAATGCCGCCGCGCCCTGCGCCCTGATGGCTTGTTGCTGGCTGTGTGTCTGGGTGGGGAGACCCTGCATCAGTTGCGCGCATCGCTCGGTCAGGCCGAGATTGAGGTGACAGGCGGGCTCAGCCCCCGGATCGCCCCCATGGCAGAACTTCGGGACCTGGGCGCGCTGCTTCAGCGGGCCGGTCTGGCCTTGCCCGTGGCAGATGCAGTGCCTCTGACGGCCGAATATCGCGATCTGACTCATCTGATGCATGATTTGCGGGCAATGGGAGAGACCAATGTGCTGACTGACCGACTGAAGTCACCTACCCGTCAACAGGTATTTGCGCGTGCGCAAGTGGTTTATGCCGATCATTTTGCCACGCCTGATGGCCGCCTGCCCGCCACGTTCGACATGATCTGTCTGACCGGATGGTCACCGGATGACAACCAACCCAAACCATTGCGCCCGGGATCGGCTCAGATGCGCCTTGCCGACGCGCTGAACACGGATGAGGGCAAACTGCCCGATTGACGATTGGGTTTTTCCCTTTATCTCAGGCCAGAATGTAAAAACTCAGGAAGACCCAAATGTTCGATGCAATCCGCCCTGCGCATGCTCCAGCCGATCACCCCAAAGTCAAGATGGGGCGCGTGGGTATTCTGCTGGCCAATCTGGGTACGCCGGATGATTACACCTACTGGCCGATGCGGCGCTATCTGAACGAGTTTCTGTCGGACCGCCGCGTGATCGACTACCCGGCCTGGAAATGGCAGCCGATCCTACAGGGCATCATCCTGACCAAACGGCCCTTCAGCTCGGGCGAGGCGTATAAATCGATCTGGAACCACGATAAGGGCGAAAGCCCGTTGATGACGATCACCAAGGATCAAACCGCCAAGCTGCGCGATGCGATGCAGGCGCGCTATGGCGATCAGGTGATGGTCGATTTCTGCATGCGCTACGGCAATCCGTCGACAAAGTCCAAGGTACGCCAGATGGTGGCAGAGGGCTGCAACCGCATCTTGTTTTTTCCGCTTTACCCACACTATGCCGGGGCGACGACCGCAACGGCCAATGATCAGTTCTTTCGCGCCCTTATGGAAGAGACCTGGCAACCAGCCAGCCGCACCGTACCGGCCTACTACGACGAACCCACCTATATCGAGGCATTGGCGCAGTCAGTCGAGCAAGCCTATGCCGCTATGAACGCCAAGCCAGATGTGCTTGTGTGTTCCTATCACGGGATGCCCGAACGCTATTTGCAACAGGGCGATCCCTATCACTGCCAATGCGTAAAGACATCCAGACTGCTGAAAGAACGCCTGGGCTGGTCGGATGATCAGATTGTGTCCACCTTCCAGTCCCGTTTCGGGCCTGAGGAGTGGCTGAAACCCTATACCGTGGATCACGTGGCTGATCTGGCGCGTCAGGGCAAAAAGAACATCGCCGTGATCGCGCCGGCCTTTTCCGCCGATTGCATCGAAACGCTGGAAGAGATCAACGAAGAGATCAAGGAAAGCTTTGAAGAGGCAGGCGGCGAAAGCTTTACTTACATTCCCTGCCTCAATGACGACGATTCGCACATCTCAGCGCTGGGCAAGATCATCGAAGACAATCTGAAGGGCTGGCTGGACTAATCAGCCCCAGCTTTCATGCATGAAAAAAGGCGGTGGATCGCTCCACCGCCTTTTCTCTGGATAAAGCTCGTGAGCTTAGCCAGCTGCAACAGCTGCGGCCACAACGACCAGCAGGATCAGAGGCAGCAGGATGCCCTGCGAAGAACCCTGAGTTTCTTCGACAACAACAGGTGCTTCAACAACCGGCTCTTCCAGGTTGCCCGCATATGCGGTCGAAGCAGCAGCAGTCAGAGCAGCGGCGAGAACGAGTTTTTTCATATTAACCTCCAGAATTTGCGCGATTCCAGTTTTTTGGAACGCGCATCTAAGACTTACCTCGTGGTTTTTTTCTAATCAGCAAAGCGGTTGGAATGCAATTGCAACTTGAACGCCAAGCCACCAGCTGCGCGAAAATGTCGTCAAATTAGCAACACTTGCGTGCCGACTTTGGCCATCGAAAACAGTTCGGCGATGTCTTCATTGAACAGACCGATGCAGCCGTTCGATGATTTCCGGCCAATTTTGCGCGTGTCATGCGTTCCGTGGATGCGGTAGTACTTCCACCCAAGATATAAAGCGTGTGTTCCCAATGGGTTATCCGGTCCGGGTGGGATATAGTCGGGCCATTCAGGATTCCGCTTCTTCATCGACGGGGTCGGCGCCCAGCTTGGGCCCTCGACCTTGCGGATGACGCTGGTGCGGCCACGTCGGGTCATTTCTTCGGTCAACGGCACCGATGACGGGTAGAGTTTGTACACAGTTTGGTCATCTGACCAATAATGCAGCGCCCGCGACACCGTATCGACCAGAATGGCCCCGTTTCTGGTGTTCGAGAAGTAAGGCTGCCACTCCAGCGCACGAAAGCCCGAGACGTTGCGGCGCACGGCAGCTTCGGGCTCGGGCGCAGGGCGCAATGGATCGCCCGGGATGTACTGCGCCAACGCCGGGCTTGCCACCACGGCAGCCGCGCCAGACAGGAAACCCCGACGGGTCTGAGAGGAAATGCGTTTCTTGACCATGAGTGCGGTCCTTTGCGAGGGCGAGTTCTGAATTTTTGGGCATTCTATTGCCAGAATGCTTCAGTCGCAAATCAAACCGGCAGAATCATGCGGCCCTGTGACATTGGGCGTTTGCCCCGCACCGTCTGGCACGGTATGCCCGTTAACGACACAATCATCAGGTCGATCATGACGCGTATCGTTTCTTTACTCTTGCTTTGCCTTGTCGCGCTGGCGGCATGTACCACCACTGGGCCCACCACCTTGGGTGCTGATGGCCGCCCCTTGCCCACCGTATATAAAATTCGCGGCAACCCCGAAAAGCTGCAGTTCCGGATGCTGGATTCGGTTAATGCGCTGCGTCAGGCCCAAGGGTTGCAGGCTGTACAGCTCAACTCACAGCTCAACGCGGCTGCGGCGACACATTCCAAGGATATGGCCCGGCAGAATCGCCCCTGGCATTTTGGGTCGGACGGCTCATCCCCCATCGACCGCGCCGCTCGGGTCGGGTATTTCGGGACGTTCCTGGGCGAGGCGATTTCGGAAACCTATGAAACTGAAACAGAAACACTTGCTGCCTGGATGCAGGAATCCGGCCCGCGTTCGGTGATCATGGACCCCAAGGCGACTCAGATGGGCTTTGCCTGGCATCAGGAAGATGGCGGGAAAATCTGGTGGACGCTGGAGATGGGAACCGGCGGCTGATCCGGGAATACACCCAATAAAAGAAGCCCCCGAATCTCGGGGGCTTTTTTTATTCCATCAGGTCTCTAAGCAGCTTGCATCGATTGTGCTTCGGTCAAAATAGCATAGAGCTTGACCGGATCAGGGTTGGCCCGCAGCTTAGCACAGACCGAACTGTCACGCAGGGTACGTGACACAAGGGCCAATGCCTTCAGATGATCTGCGCCCGCCTCTTCAGGGGCGAACAGGGAAAAGGCGATGTCCACCGGCTGACGATCCACCGATCCAAAATCGATCGGTTTCTCCAGCATCACAAATACGCCGGATACGCCGGTGATCTCGGGCAGGCGTGCATGCGGCAGGGCCACGCCATGGCCAACACCTGTTGGGCCAAGGCTTTCACGCTCCAACAGGCAATCAACGATGGACTGGGCCTCAAGACCCAGCGTCGCCGAAGCGACCTCACCGATTTCCTGGAACAGCCGCTTCTTGCTGGAAGCTGCTGACAAAACACGTACTGCTTCGGGCTTCAGAATGCTCGAAAGCTCCATGATCATGCTCCGTAGCGGGCCCGGCAAATGCGGGACCCCGCCTTTTCAATCTTGCCTGTTAAGGATCGATCCAGCCGATGTTACCGTCATCCCGACGATACACGACATTCAACCCATCCTTGTTTTCATTCCTGAACACCAGCACCGGGGCGCCGGCAAGTTCCATTTGCATAACGGCCTCACCGACGCTGAGCGATGGGATCTTTGTTTCCATCTCAGCCACAATCATGGGCTGCAGCGATTCGGGTTCATCAGCCGTGTCCGATTCGTCAGAGGCGAGGATATAAGAGGACGCTCCAAAGAGTTCAACCGGCTCGGACCGATCTTTGTGATGGTCTTTCAGACGACGCTTGTAGCGGCGCAATTGTGTTTCCATCTTGTCGCAGCACGCCTCAAACGCCGCGTAAATCTCGGTCGCATGGGCTTTGGCCTGCGCCGTCAGGCCCGTCGACAAATGGACAGTGGTTTCGCAAACATATTCATGCGCTGAACGGGAAAAGACGACGTTGGCATCAGTCGGACGCTGGGCATATTTGCCAACGACCTCGCCCAGCTCGGTCTGCACGTGGTTTTGCAGGGCCGCGCCGATGTCGATCTGTTTTCCGCTGATTTGGTAACGCATGTGATCTCCTTCACAATTCACACCCATTCTGACGCTGCATCGCGCAACGTACTTGTTTTTATCGGGTGGGGGGTATCGACATTCTGATCGGTTGCTGTTGACCCGACCCTTCGGGGAAGGGACATCGAGATCCAGTCTGGAACCGAATAAATGCCATGGCCCAATTGAGCCAAGAGGCGGCGGAAGAGTCAATCAAAACAAGTGCGTATATACGCGATTTCCAGCATGCGCCCGGCGCAATTCCGCGCAAGTCTATGAAATACGGAAGTTTTCGCCCAAATAGACGCGGCGCACGTTTTCGTTCTCCACCACTTCGCCCGGCGTGCCGGACATCAGCACCTGACCGTCGTGCAGAATATAGGCGCGATCGACGATTTCCAGCGTTTCACGAACATTGTGATCGGTGATCAAAACCCCGATCCCGCGCTTTTTCAAATCCGCGACCAAGTGGCGAATATCGCCCACACTGATCGGATCAACACCCGCAAAGGGTTCGTCCAGTAGCAGGTATTTCGGATCAGCAGCGAGACAGCGCGCAATCTCGACCCGACGCCGTTCGCCACCGGACAAGGCCAGCGCCGGCGCGCGGCGCAGATGTTCGATGGAAAAGTCCGACAGCAGTTCTTCCAGTCGCTCTTTGCGGCGGTGCGCATGGTTGACGGTGATATCAAGAACCGAGGCGATGTTGTCCTCAACACTCATACCCCGAAAAATCGACATCTCTTGCGGTAGATAACCGATCCCCATCCTGGCGCGACGGTACATCGGCAAGGTGGTGACATTCTGGCCGTCAATCGTCACTGTGCCTGCTTCGGGAAAGACCAGCCCGGCCACAGAATAGAATGTTGTGGTTTTGCCTGAACCATTTGGGCCCAACAACGCAACAACTTCGGACCGGTCCAGCGTCATCGACACGTCGCGGATAACGGTTTTCTTCCGATAGGATTTACGCAGCTTTTCAATCCGAAGCCCGGAATTGCCTTCGGCGACCGACAGTTGGGGACGCGCCATCAGTTGTTCCCCTGCTGCAGGATCGTTTTGACCCGGCCGGTCATGGTTGCGGTGCCTGTGGTCAGGTTTGCATTCATCTGATCACCGCTGATGATGCTGGGCCCTTGGGTTAGCAACACATTGCCCCGCATCACGATCACGCCGCTGTCGATAGTGTATTCGGCCCAATCGCCTTCTGCCGCGTCGGGCGGGCTGACCAGAACCACATTCTCGGTCGCTTCCAGCCGGTCAATGGCGGATCGTTCCTGATTGTAGATCACCAGAACCCGTTCGGCCGTCAGCCGCATTTCGCCCTGCACGACAACCACATTGCCGACAAACTCGGCCGAGCCGTCCTGTTGGTTCACATTCAGGGTTTCCGAGGTCACCTCAACCGGCAGGGTCGGGTCCGCGCGCGTAGCACCAAAAGCCACCTGCGCCTGCTGCGCAGTTGCAGAAACAGCACCTGTTACAAGCGCAAAACTCAAAAGGACGAAACGAAAATCAAACACAGGTTATCTTTCTGCTTTCTGAGGCTCATACACCAGCTTCACGCCGTCTGTAAAAAGAATATGGACCGGGCCGTCCTTTTTTTCGGCCCCAAACGTCATGCGACCCGCGGAAAAATCACCGATGGGGCCGGTTCCGTTGACCTGACCCGGCGTATCCCCCCGGATTTCGTCCAAAGCGGTGTTCAGCAAATCGGTGGTAACTTCGATGCCATCTGCTGTTCTGATCACCACATCACCCACAAAGGTCGCTGTGCCTTTGTCGGGGCGGATCATGCCTGAATTCGAATCCAGCGTGATTGCGCCACCGCTTAGCAACCCAAACCGACCCTGGAACTCCGAGGCTGTTGGCATCGACCCTTCTGTGCCTTGCGTTGCTTTTGTGGCACCGATCTGCACGTCTTCGCCTTTGCGGGTGGTGCCGCGATAATCGGGCTGCGTGACCACCTGTTCAGCCAAACGCGCATCGATATCCTGCTGCGTAAACGGGCCCGATACATTGGTTTCAATGCTACGCGACAAAAGGAATACGGTGGACAGCAGCAAAATGGCCGCAAGCGGCAACAGAACCTTCAGGAACTGTACCATGCGGGAATAGCGGTCCACCTCTGCCACTCCTTAACCCAGCCCGACGCGCAGACAGTCGTGAATATGCAGCAGCCCCTGCGCCTGCCCACCTGCATCCGGGTCGACCACAAAAAGTGAGGTTATCTTGCGGTCATTCATGATGGCCACCGCTTCTTCGGCCAAAGCATTGGGTGCAATGGTCATCGGGTCACGGGTCATCACCTCTTGGGTGGATTTCTCCAACAAGCCATCCATGTTCCGACGCAAGTCACCATCCGTGACGATGCCCAACAGGCGCCCGGCCTCGTCAGTGACCCCCACAACACCGAAGCTCTTTTGGCTCATGACCAGCAGGGCATCACTCATCGGAGTTTCAGAGGTCACAACCGGCATATCCGTATGCATCAGGTCCCGCACCTTGCTCAGCTGCGCGCCCAGCTTACCGCCGGGGTGGAAGTCGCGGAAGTTCTCGGGCTTGAAATCACGGTACTTCATCAACGCGATCGCCAGCGCATCGCCCATGGCCAGGGTCAATGTCGTCGAGATCGAAGGCACCATGCCGAACCCGCAGGCCTCACCCATCGATGGGATCAGCAAATGAACATCGGCCTGTTTCATCAGCGAGCTTTCAGGCTTGCTGGACAGACCAATCAACGGAATGCCGAACCGGCGGGTAAAGGCCAACAGGTTGGCCAGTTCCGGCGCTTCGCCAGAGTTCGAGATCGCCAAAACCACATCGCCCTTCGACACCATGCCCAGATCGCCATGGCTCGCCTCGGCGGGATGCACGAAATAGGCAGGCGTTCCGGTGCTGGCCAGGGTTGCTGCGATCTTGTGACCGATATGGCCGGATTTACCGATCCCGCTGACGATCAGACGGCCCGTGGCCTGAAGGATCATCTGAATCGCCTCTACAAAATGCGCGTCCAGACTATCGGCCAACACGTCCAGCGCGCGGGCCTCATCGGTGACAACCTGTCGGGCTGTTTTCAGGAAAGCTTCGGTATCAGTCATGAGTGCGCAAAAATATCCGTTTCGGGCCAGCCTGCGAGGTCAAGTTTCGCACGCATCGGAAGGAAGTCAAAACAGGCTTGCGCCATCTCGGACCGACCTTCGCGGTCCAGCCGCCCGTCCAACGCGTCGCGCAGTTGATGCAGATACAGAACGTCTGACGCGGCATAATCCAACTGCGCATCGGTCAGGGTTTCAGCGCCCCAATCGCTCATCTGCTGTTGTTTCGAGATATCGACGCCGATCAGCTCCTGACACAGGTTCTTAAGCCCATGACGGTCGGTATACGTGCGCACCAGACGGCTGGCGATTTTGGTGCAGTAGACCGGAGCCGCCAGCGCCCCAAACGCATGATACATCGCGGCGATATCGAACCGACCAAAGTGGAACAGCTTTAGCACATCGGGATTTTCCAGCATGGCGCACAGGTTCGGAGCCTCAGTCTGTCCTTTTTCGACTTGAATAATATGGCTGTTGCCATCGCCTCCGGACATCTGGATCACGCACAGGCGATCCCGATGCGGGTTCAGCCCCATGGTTTCACAGTCGATGGCCACGACAGGCCCCAGGTCCAGCCCGTCCGGCAGGTCATTCTTATACAGATGGTTCGCCACGGATTTATCCTTTGTGCGGTCTCGCACCCCGAGATAGGCGGTTTGGACACTAAACTCAACGCCGTCCGGCTTGTAAGGTCAACGCGTCTTGTTATCCGCCTAAATTGTTGGATAGTGGCTCATAATGGCCAGTCTCCCCGATGGTCGTATCCCAACCGAACACGATGGGGGCAATTGAAACCCATACCCCTTACGGAGCATGTCTGACCTATGCTCAGCGTCCTGCACAACCGAACCTATCGCCACCTGCTGGCCGCGCAGGTCGTTGCCTTGACGGGAACGGGGTTGGCCACTGTCGCGATTGGCCTTCTGGCCTATGATCTGGCGGGCGAGGCCGCGGGGTTGGTCTTGGGTACGGCTTTGACCATCAAAATGATTGCCTATGTAACCATCGCCCCACTTGCGGCAGCCTTTGCGGAACAGCTTGATCGGCGCAAACTGCTGGTGGTTCTTGACCTTGTTCGCGCAGCCGCCGCACTGTGCCTGCCTTTTGTTACGGATATTTGGCAGGTCTTTGTTCTGATCTTTGTGCTGCAATCGGCCTCGGCAGGGTTCACCCCGGCCTTTCAGGCAACGATCCCCGATGTGCTGACGGATGAGCACGACTATACCCGCGCTCTGTCTCTGTCGCGCCTGGCTTATGACCTTGAAAGCCTGCTTAGTCCGACTCTGGCGGCGCTTTTGTTGCTGTTTGTCAGCTTCAACACTCTGTTTCTGGGCACAAGC
The DNA here is from genome assembly GCF_059610245.1 of Ruegeria sp. YTSA075. Lineage (NCBI taxonomy): Bacteria > Pseudomonadati > Pseudomonadota > Alphaproteobacteria > Rhodobacterales > Roseobacteraceae > Ruegeria > Ruegeria sp. YTSA075. The sequence continues at coordinate 54,304 of NZ_JBXWNG010000009.1, forward strand.
CTCGGCTTTATCGCCTCGGCCCTTCTGGTGGTCTCGGTGATCCTCCCATCGCCCAAACCATCTGGACGCAAAGGCATTTATGACCGGACCACACGCGGCATCCGTCTTTACCTGGCGACACCCCGCCTGCGCGGTTTGCTGGCGCTGAGTTGGTGCGCTGCGGCAATCAGTTCGATGGTCATCGTGAATACGGTGGTCTTGGTGCGATCCGATCTCGGCCTGCCCGAAAGCGCTGTGGCCATTGCCCTTGCGGGCTTCGGCGGGGGATCGATGATCGCAGCGTTTCTATTGCCGCCCTTGCTGGATCAGGTGCCGGAGCGACGGGTCATGTTGACCGGTGCGACAATTGGAACGGCCACGATGGTGCTTGCAGCCATCGTATCAAGCGCCACAACCTTGTCACTGCCGATGCTGACCGGGCTTTGGGTGCTGGCCGGGTTTGGGTATTCCATGTCCATGACGCCGTCGGGCCGCTTGCTGACCCGTTCGGCCAAGCCCGAGGATCGCCCGGCCGCCTTCGCCGCCCAATTCACACTTACTCACGCCTGCTGGCTGGTGCTGTACCCGCTCGCTGGTTGGCTGATGACACGGTTTGGGGCAACAATCGCGCTGGCTGGTACGGGCAGTGCTGCCAGTCTGGGTCTGATCACCGCCCTGTCGATCTGGCCCCGGTCCGACCACATCCAAGCGACGCAGAAACCTTGAGCCGCGGTGCAAACCTGCTTTACACCAATATGACCCCATGCCGGAGACCTCATGGATCAGATTGACCGCCGCATCATCGCAGCTCTGCAACACAACGCCCGTGACACTACCACGACCATCGCAGCAAAGCTGGGCCTGGCCCGCACCACGGTGCACGAGCGGATCAAGCGCATGGAAGAACGCGGCGTTATCGCAGGCTATTCCGTTGTTTTGAGCACAGCCGATGACGCGCCTCGGGTGCAGGTGATTGTACTGCTTGAAGTGCAGCAAAAGGAAACCACCCGTATCATCAAGCGGCTGGAAACCTACCCCGAGGTTAAACTCTGCTTGTCAATCAATGGCGAGTTTGACCTTCTGCTGTCGGCCGAGGCTCCCCGGATCGAAGATCTGGATATTCTGGTCGATGATCTGGCCAAAATCCCCGGCGTTTTGCGCACCAATACCAGCGTGGTGTTCGGTCGGCGCATCGACCGAAAATGAACCGCCGATAACCGCCTGTAAACCAATGCTTGGCTAGCTTGGCCGGGACAGATCAGAATCCCGGACCGGCAGAATGCCAACACGCCAATTTTTGTTTTCTCTTTTAGTGACGCAAGTGCTGACCGCACAGGCGGGTTTTGCCCTGCCCGATGCGCGCACCGGTGATATCTGCGATCAGGCGGCGCGCAGGGCGTCATTGTCCGAAGATGTTCCGCTGGATGTGCTGCGCGCGATAACGCGGGTTGAAACCGGTCGCAGCTTTGGCGACCACTACACCCCTTGGCCCTGGACCATCAATGTCGAAGGGCAAGGGGTTTGGTTCGATACCGAAATCGAGGCTAAATCTTATGTGTTCAACGTGTTCAAAGCGGGCAAACGCAGCTTTGATGTCGGATGTTTTCAACTCAACTATCGTTGGCACGGCGCGGCATTCCGCTCCATCGACGCTATGTTCAATCCGGATGAAAATGCCCTTTATGCCGCGCGATTTCTGAAGGACCTGTATACGGAACTGGGGTCCTGGCCTGCCGCCGCGGGGGCCTATCATTCGCGCACACCTGATTTGGCGCGCGCCTACAAAGGCCGATTCCAGACCGTGTTGGCCCAGTTGGATACAGCACCCGCGGCACAAACTGCAGCGATGTCACGCGATCCATTCACCGACGCTGCCGCCCCGCTGATCCCGCTTCAGCCCACGCAATCGGGGCAGGGAATGCTGGGATCACTGGTGCCAAGCGGCGGCGGCGCCACGGCCTTCATCGCCTTCAACTAGGAGTTCAGCTTGCTTAAGATCGACCCCCGATCCCTGTTCTCGCCCACCGTTTTGCTGGCGCTGGCGCTGATGACGATCATCGTGATGATGATCCTGCCCATGCCCGCCTGGGTGCTGGATGTGGGGCTGGCCGCCTCTTTCGCGCTGGCGATTCTGATCTTCACGCTGACCTTGTTCATTGAACGCCCGCTGGATTTCTCGTCCTTTCCGACGATCCTGCTGGCGTCGCTGATGCTGCGGCTGTCGTTGAATGTATCCTCGACCAAGCTGATCATCGGTCAGGGCCATACCGGTCCCAACGCCGCCGGGGATGTGATTGAAGGGTTTGCCAATTTCGTCATGGGCGGCAGCATCTTTCTGGGTCTTGTGGTGTTTGGCGTGCTGCTGATTGTGAACTTCATGGTCATCACCAAGGGCGCCGCCCGTATGGCCGAAGTTGGGGCCCGCTTTGCGTTGGACGGTATGCCCGGCAAACAGCTGGCCATCGACAGCGACATGTCCGCCGGGGCTATTGACCACCAGCAAGCCAAGGAGCGGCGCGAGCGTGAGCAACAGGAAACCACCTTCTTCGGCTCGCTCGACGGGGCTTCGAAATTCGTTAAAGGGGACGCTGTTGCCGGGCTATTGATCACCCTGCTGAACCTTGTCATGGGGCTGGTGATGGGCGTGATCGTGCATGGAATGCCGGTGGCGTCCGCGTTCGAGACCTATGCCATCCTGACGGTGGGTGACGGACTGGTCTCGCAAATTCCGGCTGTGATCATCTCAATCGCCTCTGCCCTACTGCTGGCGCGCGGCGGCACCCAAGGGGCCACCGACAACGCGATTTTCTCACAGCTGGGCAAGCACCCCGCAGCGCTCGCCACGGTAGCGCTGCTGATGGTTCTGTTTGCCTTGGTGCCCGGCCTGCCGTTTTTGCCCTTTATCCTCGGCGCGAGCGTGCTTGGCTATGCGGCGTACCACGTCCACCGCAGCCAAAAGGCAGAGGCGCTTGCGCCAGAACCTCAATCGAACGAGGCAGACGCGCCCGTATCGCAAGCCATCGGGGATATTCTGGACCTCGACGATGTCCATCTGGAATTTGCGCCTGATCTGGTCAGCATGGTGCTGAACCAGGGCACCGGGTTGGATGCGCGGATCGCCAATATGCGAACTTATGTCGCCTCGACCTTCGGCCTGATCCTCCCCGAAATTCGCCTCACCGACCGCGCCGACCTGCCAACCGGTACCTATGTGATCAAGGTACAGGGCGTGGAACAGGCGCGTGGTGTTCTGAATCCCGATCTGGTCCTTGCGCTGGTGCAGGACGGGTTTGACCTGCTGCCTGACGGCAATGACGTGACCGAACCTGTCTACGGGGCCCCTGCACGCTGGATATTGCCCAAAGATCAGGAAGATGCCGCGCTGAGCGGCGCCACCATCGTCTCACCCCCCGAAATACTGGCGACCCATCTGCTGGAGATCATCAAACAGAACTTCTCGCGCCTGTTGACGCTGAAATCACTGCGGCGTCTGCTCTCTGAAATGACCCGGCTGAGCGATCCGGTGCGGGCCGAGGCGAATAAGAAACTGCTGGACGAACTGATCCCGGACAAAGTTCCGATCGACACGTTGCACGCGGTTCTCCGGCTGTTGTTGGACGAGCGCGTTTCGATCCGCAACATGGCCCTGATCCTGGAAAGCGTGGCCGAGGCACGGCTGACCACCACCCAACCCGAAGGCATTTGCGAGATCGTTCGCCAGCGGCTGGGCTTCCAACTGGTCGCCGAAATGAAGCGCGAAGACGGATCGATCCCCCTGATCCAACTTGCGCCGGAGTGGGAGGATACGTTCGCCAGCTACCAGATCGACGCACCCAATGCCGGGCTAGATGTCGCGCTGCCCCCCAATCTGTTCAACAAACTGGCCGATGGCGTGGTCAGCAGCGTTGCCAAGTCTGCAGATAACGGGCTGTTTCCAGCCGTCGTAACCTCGACCCGGCGGCGTCGGTTGCTGCGCACAATCATGCAGGCGCGGGGCATTGCAAACCCGGTTCTGTCGTTTGAAGAGATCGGGCTAGAGGCACGCCCGTCCCTGGTCGGAACCATTCCTGCATGATCGCCTTACCGCCAGAATTATTGGGGCCGATCGGCCAAAACCTCTGGCATCTGTTTGCGGTTTTATTGCGGGTTTCGGCCTTCGTGTCGCTGTTGCCCGCCTTTGGCGAACGCAGCATTCCCGTGCGTGTGAAACTGGGCATTTCGATTGCCTTCACACTGATCATCTTATCCGCCGTTCCACCGCCAGACCTTGCGCCCGGTTTTTTGCCCATGGTGCGCCTGGTGGGAACGGAGGTTCTGGTCGGAATGGTCCTTGGTATCGGGCTGCGCCTGTTCGTTCTGGCCTTACAAACCGCTGGAGCCATCGCCGCGCAGTCCACCTCGCTCTCGCAACTACTGGGTGGGGCAGCTGACCCTCTTCCGGCGATGGGGTACTTTTTGATGCTGGCCGGGCTGACCCTGGCCGTCATCCTGGGGCTTCATATCCGCGCCGCCCAGTTCCTGATCCACAGCTATGCGATGTTCCCGATGGGCAGCCTTCCCGCCTCTTCGGACCTGTCGCAATGGGGGGTCGCTCAGATCTCGTCCAGTTTCAATCTGGCGTTTGCGCTGGCGGCCCCGTTCGTGATCGCCTCACTGATCTACAACCTGGCGCTGGGCGTCATCAACAGAGCGATGCCGCAGCTTATGGTAGCCTTTGTCGGGGCCCCTGCGATCACGTTCGCAGGCCTGTTTCTGCTCTTTGCCGGTGCGCCGCTGATCCTGTCAGTCTGGTCTGACGCCTTGAACGGCTTTCTGATCAACCCGGCCGGAGCTACACCATGAGCGCCTCGGATGATGACAGTGACAAGTCATTTGAACCCACCCCCCAGAAACTGCTAAAAGCACGTGAAAAGGGTGAGGTGGCCAAATCCAGCGACCTGTCCGTGGTCGCCGGCTATACCGGGCTGATCATCGCGCTGTTAACCGCCGGTCAGTACACGGCCCAGCATCTGGGCACATTGTTTATGGTCATGATTGATCAGTCGGATACTCTGGCGCAGCTATTGACGACCGGGCCAGCCACCACACCAGTAGCCGGACTTTTGCGAGGAGCCTTGATACCAGTATCCATGCTTTTTGCGATCCCTGCGGCCGCTGTCCTGCTGAGCCTGATCGCCCAGCGCGCGCTAATCTTTGCGCCGACCAAACTGAAACCCAAGATATCGCGCATTTCGATCGTTTCGAATGCAAAAAACAAATTCGGGCGCGGCGGGTTGTTCGAGTTTGCCAAAAGCTTCTCGAAACTGCTGATCTACGGTATCTGTCTGGCCTTGTTCCTAAAGGCAAACCTGACCGAGATCGTTTCGGCAAGCGCAGCGCCTGCGATATCATCTATCCTGCTGATGATGAACCTTCTGTTTCGGTTTCTATTCATCGTGATCACCATCGCATTCGCCATCGGCGTCATCGACTACATTTGGCAATATGCCGAGCATATGCGCAAAAACCGCATGTCCCGCAAAGAAATACAGGACGAAACCAAAGACGCCGAAGGTGATCCGCATGTGAAACAACAGCGGCGTCAACGCGCTCAGGAAATTGCAACCAACCAGATGATGTCTGACGTGCCCACGGCGGATGTCATCATTGTCAACCCGACCCATTTCGCCGTGGCCCTCAAATGGTCGCGCACGCCGGGTTCCGCACCCGTTTGCGTGGCCAAAGGTGTGGACGAAGTCGCAGCTGCAATCAGATCGACCGCCAGTGAGGCCGGTGTTCCCATCCATTCTGACCCACCTACAGCCCGTGCCCTGCACGCAACGGTGGATATCGGCGAGGAAGTTCCAGAGGAACACTACCGCCCTGTCGCGGCTGCGATCCGATTTGCCGAAGCAATGCGCAAACGGGCGAAAGGTCAGATCCGATGAATCTGAAAAAACTCTCGGCCTTGCAGATGGCAACCGATGCCATGTTTCAGAAGCACCATCAGGCGCTGCGCCCGGTGATCGAGGCAGAAGCACAGGTACAGACACAATTGGTGCGGTTGGACAATCAGGTGACACAGGCACGACAGGACAGTGCAGGGGCCGAAGGCTATCGTGTTACCGGAACGGATATCCTTTGGAATGCCTGGGAATCTGCGACGCGCCGCCAATTGAACATGGAGCTGGCGCGTGTGCGTGCTCAGAAACTGGTCGCGATGCAACAACTTCGGACTGCGTTCGGGCGCCAGCAGGCCATCGCATCTGTATCCGAGACCATGCGTGATGCGCAGCAAAAAGCAAAAGACAAGACGCGCTCGAACCTTTAAAGGCCTGGCCGTGACCGGTCAGGCAAGAACGAAATCAGCTATCTTGCCGGTTCACGCTCATGATCAAAACCTGAGAGACATCTGAGCCCAAATCCTTGCGCGCAACTTCCAGCAGCGCTTTGCGCAACACGGTCAGATTGTCGGACTCGGTAAATATCCCGTCAAATCCGCCGGTATTGGCATGATCAAAAAGCACCTGCAGAAACCTGTCCCTCAATTTGGGTTCGATAGCATAAAATGTTTCGGTGATCGCCGGATCAGCCTCGATGCTGAGAGACATCGTTACCATCGCCGTGATCTGGTCATCCTTGACCACGGGAACAACAAACTGCTTGGGCAGCTTTAGATACTCAAAGCCGCCTGCCTCATCGTCTTTCGCAGCTTTTTTTGATACTTTTTTCTTATCATTTTTGTCTTTCTTGTCGCCTTTATCCGGCTTTTCCTTGGTCTCTTTTTCCTCGGAAACAGCCTCGGGTGCTTTTTCAGGCATCAAGAACACACCGGCACCAATCCCGGCGCCCAGACCCAGCACAAGAAACACGACTGGAAGCAAGATCTTCATCATATGCAATCCTCAGAAGGGCAATAGCGAGTCGAGCACTTGCTGACCCAAACGAGGTTGCTGAACATCGGTGATCTGGCCGCGCCCACCGTAAGACACGCGGGCGGACGCGATTTTGTCATAGGTGATCTCGTTCTTGCGCGAGATATCTTGGGGGCGGACATAGCCAGCAACCAAAAGCTCTCGCAGTTCAAAGTTGACCCGCAGTTCCTGCGATCCCGATATCGACAAAACACCGTTTGGCAACACATCCAGAACGGTCGCGGCGACCCGCAAGGTCAGCTTCTCGTTTCGCCGGACCGATCCGCGGCCGGAACTGGCGGAATCGGATTCAATCCCAACCGCATCTTCTAACGTTACCCCTTCGGGCAAGTGGTCTTCCGCACGCTGAGGCAGGCCGAACAGGTTAGGAACCTCAAGGGATTCCGAACCCGAACGCGAGCGGCTGGTATTGTTCGAGAATTCCGCCTCTTCGTCCAGCTCAATGACGACCGTCAGAATATCGCCTTTCTTGATCGCCCTTTGATCACCCAGAAGGGATTGCTGGCCACCACTCCAGAGCGATGATCTATCGACCGCGCGCTGGGTTTGAGTATGCAAAGGCAATCCCGGCCACAGCATCGCCACCTGCTCGGGTGAGTCGTCTTTGGGTGTAAAGCTGGGCGGTTTGCCCAGGTGATCAAAGCGGCTGCAGGCCGAAAGCGCGAAAATCGTCAGCAGAAAGGGTTTAGACAGTCTAGACATTACTTTACCTCGATTTGACCATCGGGCCGGATCAGACCGGTGACCGTTGTGCGGGACGACAGGTTCATGACCCGGATACGTTCACCCACGGCACCGCGCCCAAGGGCCCGCCCCTCGGTGGTGATCGACAGGGGTTGCCGCTTGAAGACCAAGACCACCAAATCATTCCGATCCACGATGGCCGGCGGGCCGACATCTGCCGCACGTACCGGCCGGCCCGGATACAAGGCGACCCGTGCCTCAAACCCGATCAGCTCCTCGGGGTCGCTTACCGCGCCGGGCATATCAGCGTGTTTCAATTCCAGATCAGCCGCCGAAATGACCTCTTTCGCGCGTATCGTGCGGGTCGGGACCACTATATCGGCAAGTGCACTTATCGGCGCCACCATTAGAAAGATCAGACCAAGAACCCTCATCAGCGCACCTGTGTCGTAGCGCTCATCATCTGATCGACGGCGGTGATGACTTTGGCGTTCATCTCATACCCGCGTTGCGCTTCGATCAGTTCAGTGACCTCGCGCACGGCGTCGACTGAACTGTCTTCCAGGTATCCCTGTCGCAAGGTGCCAAGCCCATCCTCGCCAGGCACACCCTGGATTGGCGCGCCCGAGGCTTCGGTTTCTTTGAACAGATTGCTGCCAATCGCCTCAAGCCCTTTGGCATTGGAGAAACTGGCCAGCGAAAACTCACCCAGCAACTGCCCTTCGGGTGTGTCGTCGAAATAGGCGTAGACTTCACCGGAGGCGTTGATCGAGATCGACCGCGCATCATCGGGGATCGTGATCTCAGGCGCCACGGCGAACCCGTCCGACGTGACGATCAGCCCTTCGGCGGATCGCTTCAGGCTACCGTCGCGCGTAAAGGCGGATTGCCCATTTGGCAGCGTCACCTCAAGATAACCGCGCCCTTCGATGGCAACGTCGAGGTCACTACCCGTGGCCGACAGCGCGCCTTGCGCCAGCTGGACCGAGACAGCGGCGGGGCGAACCCCCAGACCCAGTTGGATACCTGTCGGCAGAACCGTACCGTCCGACGCATTGACTGCGCCAGCGCGTGCCATCTGCTGATAGTGCAGATCGGCAAATTCGGCGCGTCGGGCGTTGTAACCGGTGGTGTTCATGTTCGCGAGGTTGTTCGAGATCGTCTCCACCCGCATCTGCTGCGCCGTCATGCCTGTGGCTGCGATTTTCAAAGCACGCATATCAAATTCTCCTTGTTCAGGTCAGCGCATCAGCGCATCGAGGGCCCCGCGCACACGCGCATCCTCGGTTTCCAGAAAGCTTTGACCCAGCTCATAGGCGCGCTGAATCTCGATCAGGCGCGTGACCTGCTCAATCGCGTTCACGTTGGATCCTTCCAGAAAGCGATGCAGGACAACGGGTTCATCAACCGGATCGACATCGCCCTGAGGCCGAAAGCGCGTGTTGCCTTCACGAACCAAAGTCGTAGGATCAGCCACCCGATAGACGCCAATCTGCCCCAACAACTGCCCATTTACGCTGAGCGTTCCATCCGCGCCGACATCGATGGTCGCCGCATCCGGGGGAATGAACACCGGTGATCCATTACTGTCCAGAACGGCGGAACCATCCGCGGCCACCAGATCACCCTGCGCATTTGGTGTGAAACTGCCCGCCCGCGTCAGGCGATTGCCGTCGGGCGTTTCGAGCATAAAGAACCCCTCACCCTCGATGGCGAAGTCAAACTGCCCTCCGGTCTCAGTCAACACCCCCTGTTGCAGAGAGGTATTGCGCGCCTCGGCCCGGCTCATGGACAGGGACGGCGTATTGGGCATGTCACGAATGAATTCCGAGAACACCAACCCCTGCTGACGATAGCCGGTGGTATTGGCGTTGGCGATGTTGTTCGCCACCAGCCGCATTTCGTTCATCAACCCGGATTGACGGGATAAAGTGACATAGGCGGTATCCATCAGCGACCTCCGGCGATCAGCGGCACCAGGGTGCCTGTAAAAAAGGTGACAAGCGTTTGGGTCATGAAGCCCATGGAAATCCAGAACACGATGACGATTGCGATCAGTTTGGGCACGAAGGTCAGGGTCATTTCCTGGACCGAGGTCAGCGCCTGGAACAGACCAACGACCAACCCCGACACCAACGCCACGGCGAGGATGGGAACCGAGGTGATCACCGCGATCCACAGCGCCTGGCGCACGATGTCATAGAACAAACCTTCGCTCAGCATCGCTCAGACCGGCATCCGCAGGATTTCCTGATAGGCCTCGACCACCTTGTTCCGCACGATAACCGCAGTTTCGACGGCCAGTTCGGTCTGGGCCAGCGCCTGCACCAGCGCGTGCGGATCCGCCTGTCCGGTCATCGCGGCCTGCGATATCTGCTCGCTCTGTTTCAGCGTCGCCGCAAAGTCTTGAAAAGACGCGCGCATCCCCTGCGCCATAGCGCTGTGATCAGGGTCGGCCTGCGTGGCGGGGCGTGCGCCGGCATAGTTCTGCGCGGCGGTAAGGGATCGGATATCCATTCTGGCGTTCCTTTATTTCCGGAGTAATTCCATTAGCGACGACGACATTTTGCGCGTCTGGTCGAACATCTTGAGATTGGCCTCGTAACTGCGCTGCGCTTCGCGCGCGTCGGCGATCTCGATCATCAGATCAACATTTGAGCCCAGGTAGTGCCCGCTTTCATCCGCCATCGGATGGCTTGGGTCGTGCACGCGTTGCAGATCGCGACGATCCAATTGCACGCGCCCGGCCTGCACCATGGCTTTGCCGTCCTGCTGCACCGTTTCAAACGGAACCGTCTTGCGCCGGTATCCGGGCGTATCCGCGTTCGAGATATTCTCGGACACGTGACGCAGCCGGGCCGCCTGCGCTCGCAAAGCGCTGGCCGAGGCCGTGAGGGAGTGGGAAAAATCGCTCATCTCACCCTCCGCTTACCCGCGACCCAGACTGGTGCGCAGAACGTTCATCGAGGATTTATAGATGGCCAGCGCCCTGTCATGCTGCCGTTTGACGTCGACGGCTTTCAGCATCTCTTCTTCCAGTGACACACCGTTGCCATTTGGATCACCGCTGGGGTCGGCTGCAAACTCAGCCCAGCTGTGCCCGGTCATGCCGACACCATTCAGATGCCCATGCCGGGTGGCCATCATCTGCGTTTGTGGACCGGTGTTTTCGAAGGCTGATTTAAAGGCCTCAATATCGCGGGGCTGGTACCCCGGTGTATCTGCATTGGCCATGTTGCGCGCGATGACGGCCTGCCGTTGTCCAGCATGGGTTGCCATTGCGTGCGCTGTCTTAAAGACGTTCAGGTCATAGAACATCGGGGCTTCTCCCTCGATCAATTTCAATCAAGGCTTAACCCCGATTCCTTTAGAAACAGTTTTCAGAACTCAGTTGGAGAACCCACGATGTCAGACCTCGACCCTATGCTTCTGAAATGCGAATTTGATCGGATGAATACGGCACGTCATGTCGGGCTGGTGTCTGGCGTTGCACAAGGCACCATAGAAATCAGTGGGTTGAACCAAAAAGCGTGCGTCGGGGATTTGCTGACTCTGCACCGCCGCTCCGGGCCCGATCTGACCGGCGAGGTGTTGCATGTGGATACAGACCATATTCACATGATGCCCGGAGGCACAGCCGATGGCGTGAGCCTGGGGGATCGGGTGATTCTAGACCCTTCGCCGGGTTTTGCACCTGGGATGCATTGGCTGGGTCGGGTGATAGACCCGTTCGGCAAACCGCTGGATGGCAAACCGCTTTTGGGTGGTACGCAGGAACGCGACATCATGCATCCTCCGCCACCCGCTGTTGATCGCAAGCCATTGGGGGCCCGGATGGCGACCGGTCTTGCCGCGCTCAACACCATGCTTCCCATCGTCCGCGGGCAGCGCATTGGTCTGTTCGCGGGCTCTGGCGTTGGGAAATCGACCCTGCTGGCCACGCTGGCGCAATCAATGCAGGCCGATGCGGTCGTGGTAGCCCTGGTGGGTGAGCGCGGGCGCGAGGTGAATGAGTTTGTCACCCATGCCCTTGGCCCTAAGGCAATGAAACGGTCGGTTGTGATCGCAGCCACGTCAGATCAATCCGCCTTGGCGCGACGGAGGTGCGCCTGGTCGGCCATGTCGGTGGCCGAATATCTGCGTGATCAGGGGTTGAGCGTTCTGTTTCTAGCCGATTCGGTCACCCGCTTTGCCGAGGCCCATCGCGAGATTGCCGTTGCGATGGGGGAAGCCCCTTCGCTGCGTGGTTTCCCTCCTTCGGTCACGCCCCTCATCTCAAGGCTCTGCGAACGCGCCGGGCCCGGCACGCCGGAACAAGGCGACATCACCGCCGTGTTCAGCGTTCTGGTCGCCGGATCAGATATGGACGAACCGGTCGCCGACATTCTGCGCGGGGTACTGGACGGACATATCGTGCTCAGCCGTGACATCGCCGAACGCGGCCGTTTTCCGGCGATTGATCTGAGTCGCTCGGTGTCTCGATCCCTTCCAGCGGCAGCGTCTGAGACTGAAAATCAGATGATCACCGAAACCCGCAGGCTGGTCGGCAGCTACGAACAATCCGAAGTGATGATCAAAGCGGGGCTTTATACCGAAGGCGCCGACCCGGTACTGGATCAGGCCGTCAAGGTACATCAGGAGTTGGATGGTTTCCTGGGGAGAGCCGATCCTGAGGGGATTGAAAACAGCTTTAATCGTCTGTCTTTGATTCTGCGCCGCGCCTCAGCCAGCCTGCCGATGTAAGGTGAAATCCGAACAGTTTTAAGTGTTAAACCGCCCTTAAGACCTGCACTGCTAAGCCTTTATCCGGGTGATAAAAAAGGTGGTGGAGATGGGTGCGCAGACCAATGCGGCGCCAATCATCATCAAGAAGAAGCGTGTGTCGGGTGGCGATGGCCATCACGGTGGCGCGTGGAAGGTCGCATATGCGGACTTCGTCACGGCCATGATGGCCTTCTTCATGTTGATGTGGCTGCTGAACGCAACGACCGAAACGCAACGCAAGGGGCTGGCGGATTACTTCTCGCCTGCAATCCCGATCAGCCCCGATTCAGGCGGGGGTGACGGGGCGTTTGGCGGCAACAGTGTATTTTCAGAAGAAACCCTGGTCATGGATGGCAAAGGGGCCACCGCCCGGTTCCCAACCGATGCCCGCAAGGCGCGCGGGACCACCGGTTTGGACGCCGATGGCAAAGGCGCCAAGCAGGATTTCTCGACGCTGGAGGCGCAGCTCTTAGGTCGCACCGGCGAAAGCGTAGTGTCGGACAAGCTGCTGAAACATATCGTCACGCGGGTGACGGATGAGGGCCTGATCGTCGAGCTGTTCGATACCGAAGATCAGCCCTTGTTCGAATCGGGTACAGACAAACCCACACCGGTGATGCGGGCGCTGGCCTTGCTGATTGCACGCGCATCAGATCTGGTCACCAACCCCATTGCGGTAGAAGGTCATGTCAGCGCCTCTCCGGTGGTTCTGGCCCATGATCCAGCCTGGGATGTGTCGACATCGCGTGCGCAGTCCATGCGCCAAATGCTGCAGGATAAGGGCGTTTCGCCACCCCGGCTGGATCGGGTGACGGGTCATGCCGACCGCAAATTGCACAGCGATGACCCGATGGCGCCCCGCAACAACCGGATCGAGGTGATCTTTTTGCGCGACCCATAAAGGATAGAACGCATTTTACCTGTTAGCGCGCTGTTAAGGGGCGGTGCGTTAGCTGTTGCATCACTGATTGACGCAACAGAAGGGCGTGCCGATGACAATTTCCTCTTCGCTAAATGCCGGTGTCGCCGCGCTGAAGGCAAATGCCAACAGGCTGGCTACGATTTCGGACAATATCGCGAACTCATCGACTTTTGGATATAAACGGGTCGAGACGGATTTTCATTCCATGGTCACGTCCGGCCAGGGCGGCAGCTATTCCGCCGGCGGGGTCAGAACCACAAGCCAGCGCATGATCGACCAGCGTGGGTCGCTGGTAACAACGAACAACTCAACCGATCTGGCCGTGCGCGGGCGTGGGATGCTACCCGTACGCCATAGCTCGCAAATCGCGGGTGGTTCGAATGAGATGCTGCTGACCACAACCGGTTCGTTCCGTACCAATGACCAGGGCTATCTGGTAACCGAATCCGGTTTGGTTCTGCTGGGCTGGCGCGCAAATTCCGACGGTACAATTCCCCCGGTTCCGCGCGATACCCCCGCAGCTTTGGAGCCTGTACAGCTGAGCGTCAATCAACTGTCGGGCGCACCAACGACACAGATGAACCTGCGGATGAACCTGCCCGCCACAGCAACCGACGCCGGTTCACCCGGCGACACTCAACCCTTATCAGTCGAATACTTTGACAATCTGGGCAAATCCGAGAACATCGATATCGAACTGGTTCCAACCGTCCCGGCAACTGGGTCCAGTAACGAATGGACGATGATCTTGCGCGATTCGGCATCGGGCGGCGCTGTGATCGGGGAATATACCCTCACTTTCACCGACAGCCGCACCGCCGGGGGGACATTGGCAAGTGTGACGGCCGTATCGGGCGGCGCTTACGATCCAGCCACAGGCAGTGTTGTCGTCAATGTGGCGGGCGGCCCGATGGAGGTGAACATCGGTCTGATCGGCGACGCGGATGGCATCACGCAACTGTCCGACACTTTCGCCCCGGTTTCCATCACTCGCGATGGCGCAGCGGTCGGCACCATGACAAGCGTTCAGGTGGATGAAAACGGGTATGTCTACGCGCTCTATGATACCGGCGTCAGCCGCCGTATGTTCCAGATCCCGCTGGCGGATGTCCCCAATCCAAACGGACTTACCGCATTGGACAGTCAGACCTACGCACCCTCACGCGATAGCGGAACCTTCTTCCTGTGGAATGCCGGTGAGGGGCCCACGGGTGAGTTGATCTCATTCGCCCGCGAAGAATCGACGACCGATGTCGCGACCGAACTGACATCATTGATCCAAACCCAGCGCGCTTATTCCTCGAACGCGACGGTGATCCAAACCGTGGATGAGATGTTGCAGGAAACAACAAACCTCAAACGGTAGTAGCGGATTTCAGCCATAGAAAGGGAACGGCGCAATGAACATGTCGACAGCTTTACATAACGCTCTGGGCGGTCTGACTGCGGCCAGCCGTGGCGCCGCCGTCGTATCCGGCAACGTCGCCAATGCGCTCACGCCCGGCTACGCGCGCCGGTCACTGGAACTGACCACCAGCCCGATCTCGGGCAATGGGGTGCGCGCTGTCGGCGTGATCCGTCATCAAGACCCGGTCTTGGTTGCCAATCGGCGCGCCACCGACGCGGATCTGGCACAGCAGTCTTCATTGGCGGCGTTTCAGTCGCAATTCGCAAACCTTGTCGGTCCTGCGGATGATGCAACGTCATTGGCCGCCCGACTTGCGGCCTTTGACGGCAGCCTGATTACCGCATCCAGCCTGCCGGATTCTGCGCAACGGCTTGACCAGGCTGCCCGCGCGGGCCGCGATCTGGCCAATGAGCTGAATGCCGCCTCGGAAGACGTGCGTCAGGCGCGCTCGGATGCAGATCGGCGGATCGGGGCACAGGTGGAAAGCCTGAACCAGACGCTGAAGGATATAGAAAACCTCAACGCAAAGATCCCAGCCGTTCGCAATTCGGGCGGTGATATCGGCGCTTTGCAGGATCAACGCCAGATTCTGATTGATCAGGTGAACACGCTGATCCCGGTCAATGTGATCCCACGCGACAACGATCAGGTCTCGCTCTATTCCGATGGCGGCCTGATCCTGCTTGAAGGCAAAGCGTCACAGTTTGACTTCAACACCACCGGCGAAACAAAACCCCATATGACACTTGGCAATGGGCTGTTGTCGGACCTGGAAATGAACGGAAACCCCATTCGCACCGGCGGCGATACGGCACAAATACGAGGCGGGGCATTGGCCGCCGAATTTACCATCCGGGATGAGCTGGCGGTTGAAGCCCAGCTTCAATTGGACACGGTCGCGCGCGATCTGATTGAACGTTTTGAAACACCCAGCCTTGACCCGACTGCGACCGCAACCGATCCGGGGCTGTTCACCGATGATGGCAGCCGGTTTGATCCTGCGATGGTCACCGGGCTGGCCGCACGCCTGTCGCTGAATACGATCGTTGATCCGGATGCTGGAGGCGACAGTTGGCGACTGCGGGCAGGTCTCGGCGCAGCCACCCCCGGCAACCCAGGCGATTCGACGCAGTTGCAAGCTTTTGGCGCTATACTGAGCGACGCAAGACCTGTCCCAGGCTCCTTGTTTGGCACCGGCAACCTGCGCGCCGCCGAAGTGACCGAAGCGTTGCTGTCCGAAGCAGGCGCGCAGGCGCATCGCGCCGAGCAGCGCGTGACCTTCGCAACTGGCGCCCAGCAGCAGATGGCCCAGATCGAAGCCGAACAGGGCGTGGATACCGATCAGGAACTGCAGCGCCTGATGCAAATCGAACAGGCATATTCCGCCAATGCACGGGTGATGACGGTCGTTGATGAACTTATGGAAACATTACTGAGGTTGTAAGCATGACACTGACCGCAATAGGTGATCTGGCGCGCGGCATGACGTTACGTACACGCGCCTCTGAGATCAAAACCCAGATCGAAACACTGTCTTATGAGATGTCCAGCGGTAAGGTTCAGGATGTCTCAGGGCATCTTGGTGGTGATCTTTCGCATCTTCTGGATCTTGATCGCAATCTTGCCCGCCTGGATGCCTACAAGATCGCAACATCCGAGGCCGGGTTGTTTACAGACGTGATGCAGCAGAGCCTGACCACCTTTGACACCTCACTGGGGGAAATGTCGGCAAGTTTGCTGGCCTTCGGCACTGCAAACCAGACTGTCACACACGAGCAGGCATCGGTTCAGGCCCGAAACGAACTGGATACGATGATCTCGGCCCTGAACACACGCGTCGGCGGGCGCAGCCTGTATTCTGGCGTGGCAACCGATGTTTCTCCGCTGGCCTCAACTGAAACCCTGCTGAGCGCGCTTGAAACCGAGCTTGCTGGTCTGACGACGATGACCGATATCCGCACAGCAGCTGAGAACTGGTTCAATGATCCGGCCGGTTTTGACGCCGTGATCTATCAAGGCTCTGATACGCCTTTGGCTCCGATGCAAATTTCGGAAAATGAACGGATTACCATACCAATCACGGCAACCGATCCTACGTTCAAGGCGGCTTTGCGCGACACGGCACTGGCCGCGCTGGCATCGGAAGACGCGTTGGCGTGGTCTCCGACCCTGCGAACAAGCCTGTTCACACAGCTGGGTGTCGATCTGGCCAACGCAAAAGATGAAACAGTCAAGCTGCGGGCCGAGGTCGGCGCGGCTGAGGCCCGGGTCGAACAAGCCGCAACACGAAACGCCGCATCGCGCGTGGGTTTTGAATACAGCCGGAATTCCCTGATCGCGGCCGACCCATACCAAACAGCAGCGCAGCTGCAAACTGTCCAGTTTCAGCTGGAAAGCCTTTATTCGGTTACGGTGCGCAATGCCAACCTGTCACTGGTGAACTTCCTGAGATGAGAATTCTTGCTTTCCTTTTGATCCTCCTTCTTCCCGGCCTTGCCTCTGCTGGGGCAATCAGGCTGAAGGACCTTGTGGATTTCGACGGTGTACGCGGCAACGACCTGGTCGGATATGGCTTGGTCGTTGGTCTGAATGGTACTGGCGACGGCCTGCGTAATTCGCCGTTTACCGAAGAGATTATGTCCAACATCCTTGAACGTTTGGGCGTCAACGTTACCGGCGAAGACTTCAGGCCCAAAAACGTCGCAGCCGTTCTGGTCACGGCCAGCCTGCCCCCATTCGCGCGCGTTGGTGGGCAGATCGACGTAACCGTTTCGGCGATCGGCGATTCCGGCAGCCTGCTTGGCGGAACCCTGATTATGACCCCTCTGAATGCGGCGGATGGTCAGATCTACGCTGTGGCACAAGGTACGGTTCTGGCAGGTGGGGCAGTTGCCGAAGGCGATGCCGCCTCAGTCGTACAAGGCGTTCCAACCTCTGGTGTCATCCCGTCGGGTGCGCGGGTCGAGCGAGAAATTGACTTCGACCTCTCGGCCCTGACGCAAATGCGCCTGGCCTTACGCGAGCCGGACTTCACCACCGCCGGGCGGATCGAAACTGCGATCAACGCCGAATTCAACCGCGCGGTGGCTATAATGCGGGATTCCGGCACGGTCGAACTGAACATCGCGGCCACGCAATCGGTATCAACCGCCCACGCGCTCGGGCGAATTGAAAACATACTTGTTGAACCGGAAACCAAAGCACGCGTGGTGGTTGATCAGAGATCGGGCACCATTGTCATGGGTCAAGAGGTTCGTATCTCCAGGGTTGCGGTTTCACAAGGTAATCTGACCCTGACCGTGGAAGAGGCGCCAATCGCCGTTCAACCCAACCCGTTTGCACGAGGGGAGACCGTCGTGGTGCCCCGCACCGTCGCCGGGATCGAGGAAGAAGAGGGCACAGGCCTGGCTGAAATCCCCGAGGCCACGACCTTGTCTGAAGTTGTCGCCGGGCTGAATGCGCTCGGCGTGTCGCCCCGCGACATGATCGATATCCTGAAGACGATCAAAGCCGCCGGAGCGCTTCACGCAGAGTTCATTGTGCGGTGATACGGGGCTACACCTTACTTGGATTTCCAGCTATCCAACCAACGGCGGAACCCGTTTTTCCGTTCCTCAATCGCATCACCCGCCGCATATAGACTATCCTCAACACTCTCAAACATCGGGTCAATGCGGCGCTGGCGGAACCTGCGCCAGCGCACCCAAATTGCCCAGACAATGGCAAAGAAAACGGTCAGGAAGATGATGTTGAACCATGGGATCAGGCGTACATCTGGGCCATCAACATGTTTGATGGAAATGGCATTGGGGAAGATCGACATGAACTCGTTGCGCCAACCATAGTGTGTGACAGCAACCCATTCCGGATCATCCTTATCGGAAATCGCAACGTTGGCTTCAGTATAAAGGTTTGCCGTATCGACCTTGAAGTAGGGTGGCCAACCCCACCCGGTGTCCTCATTACGGTAAACAATGGGCTTGCCATTGGCCCGTACGGCCTGAATGAACTGCACATCACGGTTGGTCAGGCTTGTAGATTGATCATCCGGCTCTGACCAGAAGATACGGGTCCAGTCGTTCAGATCCTGCCGCTCCTCATAGGTATTGACGATCCAAACGATATCGCGCTGTGGCAGGGAGTACTGCAGGACCACCGCAATCGTGCCCCAGAAGATGATGATCAATGCCCATTTCAAATAGGCCATGCCCTAACCCTCACATATAATTCACAATATAGATCAGCGCGCCAATCGCCACCCACGGCACTATATAGACACCCAAGATCAGTTTGCGTCGGAACGAATTGTCATACACGTGCAGACCGCGTTCGACGAAGGCCTGCTTATTGCCTTGCTTGCCCTTCTCATCCCACCAGGTCTCCAGCTTGCGGCGGCGCGCGCTGCGTGAGTAGAGAGACAGCACAAAATAGGCAACCGTCTGGATCACCAGCAGGATCAGAAACAGGCGCATCGCTCCGAACATCTTAGCCTTTCCTTATCGAGCCCCAAGGCCCAACCCGCGCAATCACATCCTCGCTGACCCGATCCTCGCCCGACATATCTGGTTCATGCCCGAACAAAGCTGCGCGAGCGCCAGCTTTGTCCACCTGATACTCGCGCTCAAGGAAATCAGCAACATAGGCTTTCTTGGGTTCCGACCAGCCCGTGTAGGTTTTGTAGAACAGTTCTTTGTGACAGATGAACAACTGGCGCGGGTCCAGGGGGGCCAATTCAGCCAGCAGCATGTTGACCAGATCACGCTGTGGCGTATCCGCCGCGCGCAATGTGTAGAAATAGGCCGGATGGTCCGAGGTGATCCGCGGCCAAGGCCCTCCGTCAGTGGCCCAGCGCAACAGCTGGGCCAAACCGTGATAGGCATCGGGCAAACGGTCCGCATGGGTGCGCGCCAGACGCCGCATATCGCTGCGATCCAACCCCGTTAGATCAACATCCGCATCTGCGGCGGCGGCAACGGTCAGGAAATCCATCTTTTGTTGAAGGATCGCCGCCGCGTCCACGCCGCGCGCCTTGACGATGGGTTCGACAAGATCGTTGTAATTGAGGAATTTGGCTATTTGGTTTCGCTGCGACGGGTCAAAGACATATTTGATCGGCATATCGTCGGGCTTTTCGCCCATGCAAATCGCCGCCGGGTGATCCAGATCCGGGAACAGGTACAAGCCACCGAAATGCGCCGTCCAAAAGTTGCGCTGCTCGAATGCGGTGTGACGCAGGCGAACAGGGTTGCGAGTAACGTCGCCGGTTTCCTTGGCTGTCTCGATCATTTTCGCGATCAACACATCGTCGAACCAGGCGTCCTCTTTTGTCTTGAACCGCTCGACCATCCCTGCCAGTTGCTCGGCCTTGCGCAGGGTGCCGCCTGCGGTATCGGCTTCGATCTCGATCTTGCGCAGGTTCAGCAGGTCCGCAGGGGTCGTGAGTTTGAAAGCCGAGTTCACCAGTTCTCCGGCCACGGCATCGGTGGCGGTCAGGGCAAACAGCTGCGCCTCGTTCATTTCGATGAACTCGCGCAGGATATCGCGCGAGGTCGAGAATTTGACGTTCAGCAGAGGCGCGCGTTTCTGCTCGGTCGTCAGCAGAATGAACTGCCGGTTGATCCCATTGGGGTTGAGGTAGAGCTCATCCTCCAGCTCAATCCCCACCTCCGGCGAATAACCCGAGATATCGACATGGAAATCCGTCAGCGCCGTGGTCTTGCCTGCCAGATGCTGCAGCGCGCGGTTATAGCGCTCGACCAGAGCCGGGCTGGAGATGTGGACGAGGTTGCCGAACATCAGGCCTTTTTCGATGAGGCGGATCAAAGGCTTTCCTCTAGGTTTTTGTAGTCGCTCAGCTCTTTTTTCAAACGGACCCACTCAGATTTGAGATATAGGTTCACCAAATTCATTAAATCGAAAGCGATACTCTCTTTCTCGCTCTCTTTCTCATTGATGAGTTTTAGCAGTTGTTCGAAGATTTCCTTAGGTGCATCTTCATTTGGGTTCATTCTCAATAGAACGCTCTGAATTCGCTCGTTTACTTCTGCAAACTTAGCGCCGTCCCTTTCGTCATATTCAGGCACAAACGCTAATATGACCGCAAAGTCGTCTCGCAGTTGGTCGATCCAATTTTGGCGAAAATCTGCAAGTTTCATGCGCCTAGAGAGTTCGAGTTGTAACCTCCGCTCCTGAGCAGCTCGATGCTCTGCTTCTTTAGCCGCGGCCGTTGAACGCCTATCAGCGGAATGATTAATTATTGCCGTCACGGCAAGCGTGACGACAGGTACAACCACAAGGGTTACCAGCTCCTTATGGCTAGAAATCCATTGATTCCAAGCAGTAAGAAACTCCAAACTCACGCCTTCCCCTCCAGATACCGCCGCTTGGCCTCTTCCATTCGACCCATCTCGCGGACGGCGTTCTCGATGGCAACTTCGTCGCTCTTGTCGGCATAGCGGAATTCGCTGTCGGCGTAGCGGTTGATCTCCTGCATCACCATGTCGACTGTGATCGGCTGGCGCAGCTCCTCGATCATGGCCTTCTTGGTGTCGTAGTCGCGGAACAGGAACAGGTCGGGGTTTTCCATCCATTCGTCGGGCAATTCGAAATCCATCGCGCGGACCTTGACCGCGTCGGTGATGTTCTTGATCGCGCGACCGGTAAAGCGCTCATCCGCCTGCTGGATCGCCTTGAGGTAGGTGCCCAGCTTGGCGATGGTGTCCATCTGGCCGATATTGCCTGAAACACGGTCATAGACCTGCAACAATGCTTCCTCATGCGGGCGGGAATGGCTTTCAAAACTGGCGGCGACGGCCTTTTTGATCTCCTGCGCGGCATAAGCCTCGTGCTCACCCAACGGGATGTCGTGGTTGCGGCCCATCAGCAGGTGCAGGATGTCGACGTAATCCTCACGCGTTTGCGGCCCGTCCACCAGGAACCGCGCACCGGCCCGTTGGCGCAAGGCGTCGTCCACATTCTCGGGGTAGTTCGAGAACATGCCAAAGGTGCAGTTGCCGCGCACAACGGTGTTGGCGCCCGCAAAGCTCTCCATCAGCACGGCGGTGATTTCCAACTGCCCGGCCGAGGACTGCCGGTCGCCGCGTTTACCTGCCAGTTGGTCAATGTCGTCGATGGTGCCAAAGCCGATGACCGAGGGGTCGATGATCGTGTTGATAAACGCCTTGGCATTCTGGCCGGATTTGCCCTGATAGCTGTCGATATTGTCGGTGCTCAGGTTCTGATAGCGGAACGGATAGCCCGCATTCTGACAATAGTCGTTGATCAGCCCGGCCATCATCTGGATCAGGGTGGTCTTGCCGGTGCCCGGCTTGCCATCCCCCATGAAGGTAAAGATGAACCCGCCAAGTTCCGCGAACGGGTTCAGGCGGCGGTCGAAATCATAGGCCATCACCATCTTGGCCAGCTTCATCGCCTGATACTTGGCGATATGGTTACCCACCACCTCGTTCGGTTTCTTGAACGTCATGGTCAAGGTGGTGGATTTGGCTTTGGAGGCGGGTTCAAACCCCCGGATGGTCAGATCATCGGCCTCAATATGCCAGGCCGCGTTTTGGAACGGGGCCAGATCGCCTGCGGATTGGGCGCGCAGGGCTGACTTCTCCATCAGTTGCTCGGCATAGGCGCTGGTGGCCGCGATCAGATGGGCGTCATCGGGCGCGTGTTTGGCCAGCATCTGGTCCAGCTCCCACAAGGCTCCGTGTAACGCAAGCTGGCCATTGTCGGTCAGGACCTCTTCAATCTCGCCGATATCGACGGTGGTCTCTCCCAGATGCGAGGAGATCAGATAGGCCAACGCATTGCCGAACGTGTGCAACGTGATCAGAGCCTCCGCCGTCAGCAGATTCGAAAACTCGGTCTTGCGCGCAACAGGCAAATCCCCGGCCAGATTGGCGCGTTTCAGGTCGGCCAGCGGGGTCTGTTCCGCATAAGCCTCAGCAACGGCCAGTGAGATCGCAATCGCGCGCCTGATCGCTTGCTGCGTGGTCGCTTGTGGTGGAGAAACCAACACATCCCCGTCGTCCGAGGCCTCGATCCGCTCCACCAGATGCACCCCATCCGCCCGCGCAGTTCGGCGTGTCACTAACCCCGGAGTCGTCGACCGAAAGCGACGCCCGGTTGATATACCCGGCGAGCGTTCAACAGTTGCTTCCTGGGCTTTGGCAATCCGCGGCGCGTGTTCGAACCCGTTCAGCAAGGCGGTTGCTGCGGGATAATGCTTGCGAATTTCGTCTTCGCGCAATTCCATCTGATCTGACGTCAAACTCATCTCAATAACCGCCCTTGCTTCATCTTTTCAAAAAATACTCCCGCCGGAGGCGAAAAATTCAATATCTCAACACCTGCCCGGTCTTGCTGACGACGAACTTGCGCACATCGGCAAAACCCGGCGGGTTGCGCTCGGCCAGCACCTGAAACGGACGCTGGGGCAGGATGATCGAGCGCTGAGTGCGCGTGGCCCCGGTCTCGGCCCCCTGCCCGCCGAACGGGTCCAGCGCAAAAATCTCGCGCTCAACGGTCGAGAACCACCCGGAGCGCTCTTCGATCACCTCTTCGCTTTCCAGTTCTTCGGTGGTCCAGGCCAGTGCCCAATCCTGACCTTGCGGAGATTGCGCGTCCTCCAGCACCTGCCGCAGGGGGCCGGATTGCTCGGTATAGGCCGAGGAATACATCGGACCCACATGGATGCGGCGCAGGTGTTTGGGATGCAGGTCGTCGAAATCCTGATCGAAGCCTTTGGCAATCGTCACCAGTTTCAACCCACCCAGCGCTTGCGCCATCAGATGCGCCTGAACCTCGGGCCAGCGGCGCTGATCCTTGGGCAGGGCAGTTTTGCCGCTGTCCTCAAGCTGCATCAGATAGATGACGGGCAGGTTGATCTGGCTGTCATAGACCGCCCAGTGGATCAGGAATTTGCGTCGGTCCCCCTCATTTCCGATCCAGTGGCACTCGGGATCATTACGGGCCCAGAACAGCTGACCCTTCAACAGTTCCTCATAATAGAACCTTTGGGACAGCGCAAATTGCAGCTTGGTGGGAATTTCCTGATCGCCAATGATCGTTCGCACCATGTCGGTTTTCAGGTCGTCTTCCAAGGGCATGTTTGCCAGATGCACCTGCGCCTGCTGCGCGTCATTGGCCATGGTCAGCAACTCGGCCGCCACCGGAAACCCGCTGTCACGTTTGTCCATGGCGAGGCTGCCAAAGAACCGCCCCGTATCGCGCCCGACCAGCAGATACTTCATGGAGAGCGCGCGGAAGGTGTAGAGCAGCCCCGAGAGGTAGCGCGACACGATCCGCACCTCTTGTTTCGAAATCGCGCCTTCCGCCTCCATCGTCGCGGCCACGCGCAGGAGGTGGACGGTGATCACCTCGAATTTGCGGAAATAGCGGCGCGAGGCGAAGGTGTCGGTCAGACCGATATGGTCTTGGTTAGGATTAGTCATTTCATTCCACCCAAATCCAGATCGCGTTGCAGCCAACTATCCAGTTGAGCAGATTTCAGGCCTAACCATGGCCACCAGTACCCAAAGAAGGCGAGCACGAAGGGGACAAAACAAACTAGGAATGTTGTCGACGCCGCGAAAATCATTCCCAGCATGCTCAGCAACGTAAGCCAATGCACCTCTAGTTCACTGCCAATCACAGCCAAAAAGGCAAAGGGAAAGCACGACAGGACTGCTCCAAAGCAAATCTTGAACCATCTGGGCTTAAAGCTTGGGTCAAGTTCCTTGAGGCTCTTTATTCGAGTCGCCCGATACGGGTTCTTGAAACCAAACAGCATTAAGACCCATACAAATTCTTATCATGCTTATCGACAATCGAGGCGAACCGGCGGGCAAAGCGTTCATCCGCCTTGGCCTTTTTCTCCAGCACGTCGCGGGCAAAGACCATGTGGTCCTCATGCGCCTCAAGCATGTCGGCCATCTTCTGGTTGGTCGCGGTGCCGATGGCGGCCATGGCGGTTTGCGCCTCCTGGTCCGTTTGCACGCCGATCTCGTTGATGCGGTGGGCCACGTCCTGCTGCTGCGCGGTTTTCAGCGATTTGGTCAGGGCGTCATACAGCACCACGCGCTGTTGCGTGTCTGTTTGCAGTTTGTTGATCAGCACCATCTGCGTCGCCGCCTGGTTCTGCAGTGAATCGACCCAGGTCTTGCCCTTTTCGATGTACCGCTCCAGCGTCTGCGACTTGGCCAGCTTGACCTGCTCTTCCTGAACCTTGGCGTTGTATTGCTTGTTCAGCTCGGCCAGTTCGGTTTCCAGCTGGGTCCGCGCGGCGGCGTCCTGTTCGACGCTGATCTTGTTTTCCAGCGTGATGATCGTCGGATCCATGCCCTGAATTTCGGCGCGCAACGCCTCCAACTCGGCCACGGTCGCCTCGCGATCGTCCAGTGTACCAGTCAGGTTGTCCTCGACCTTCACACGCTGCTCTTCCAGCACAGAAAGCTGGCCTTCCAGCAGCTTCACGATCACATCGGATTTGGCGATCAGGTCCTGCAACTTGTCATCGATATTGGCCGTGCGCATCCGCTCTTGCCGCATCGACTCAGATTTGCCCTTAGAGAAGACACCGACAAACGATTCCCATCCGGTTTTCGAACGCATATCGTCGAAATCCTTGGAAAACGCACTGGTGACATCGTCCAAACCCATGATCAGCTCGGCGATATTGGCGTTCATCACCTCAGTGTGAGCATGCACATCCTCAAGCGTGGCGTTTTCGATGTCGATATCCGCCTCGGCCGTGCCGATCTTGGCGCGGGCCGCTTCGATCCGTGAAGTCAAATTCTGGATCTGCGACTGGCTTTCGCGCACTTTGCTTTGCGTTTCTTCAATCAGCGCTTCAAATTGCTGGTTCGACATCTCTGCTGTCCCTTTTTTATCTAATTACCCAATAAGATAGGGAATGTTACGGTCATTTACATCCCTTTGGGTCCAAATTTCCACCCGACTTTGGCAAACTCGCAACGAAAAAGATAGGTCCGAAGCTGCCGGGCAACGACTGTAATTTGATCAAATCTGGATTGATCCGATGGCCATAGTGGACATAGACAATGCTCACCCCACCTGATTGAGTGCGCGCAACACTAGACCTGCCGGAGGCTGACCCATGCTGGACGCAACAACCGATCTAAAATCCATCCTGAAAAACCCTGACCTGTTGGTGACCAAAGCCTATATTGGCGGGCAGTGGGTGGATGGGGACGATGGCACCTTCGCTGTCACCAACCCCGCACGCGGCGATGTGGTGGCCGAGGTTGCGGATGTCAGCCGCGCTCAGGTTGCTGGGGCGATTGCGCAGGCTGAGGTCGCGCAAAAGGAGTGGGCCAAGCTGACTGGCAAGGAACGCGCCGTGATCCTGCGGCGCTGGTTCGATCTGATGACGGAAAACGCCGAGGATCTGGGCAAGATTCTGACAGCCGAGCAAGGGAAACCACTGGCTGAAGCTGTGGGTGAGATCGCCTATGGCGCATCCTTCATCGAGTTCTTCGGCGAAGAAGCCAAGCGGGTCCATGGTGAGACCATACCGGGCCATCAGCGCGACAAACGGATCATGGTGCTGAAGCAACCCATTGGCGTGGCCGCGTCGATCACGCCTTGGAACTTCCCGAATGCGATGATCACGCGCAAGGCAGGCCCGGCTTTGGCTGCAGGTTGCGCTTTTGTCGCGCGCCCGGCGGCGGAAACGCCCCTTTCGGCGCTGGTTCTGGCATTGCTGGCCGAACAGGCCGGCATCCCGGCTGGCGTGTTCAATGTCGTTCCTTCCTCCAGCGCCAGCGAGATCGGCAAGGAGTTTTGCGAAAACCCCGGCGTGCGCAAGCTGACCTTTACCGGCTCGACCGAAGTGGGGCGCATCTTGCTGCGGCAGGCGGCGGATCAGGTGATGAAGTGCTCGATGGAACTGGGCGGCAACGCGCCGTTCATTGTGTTTGACGATGCGGATCTGGATGCCGCTGTCGAAGGCGCGATGATGTGCAAATTCCGCAACAACGGCCAGACCTGCGTGTGTGCCAACCGCATCTATGTGCAGGCCGGTGTCTATGATGAGTTTGCCGCCAAGCTGAAAGCGGCCACCGAAGCGCTGAAAGTTGGCGACGGTCTGACCGAAGGCACCACAACGGGCCCGCTGATCAACGCCGATGCGGTGGCAAAGGTCGAAGAGCATATCAAGGACGTCACCGACAAGGGCGGCGCCGTTCTGACCGGCGGCCTGCCCCATGACTTGGGTGGCACCTTCTTCCAGCCGACCATCGTGACTGGTGTAACTCAGGACATGATGGTGGCACAGGACGAAACCTTTGGCCCGCTGGCCCCGCTGTTCAAGTTCGAGGATGAAGATGACGTAATTGCGATGGCCAATGACACGATCTTTGGTCTGGCCTCCTATTTCTATGCCAAAGACCTGAGCCGCGTCTACAAAGTGGCTGAGGCGCTTGAGTACGGCATCGTGGGCGTGAACACCGGCATCATCTCGACCGAGCTGGGCCCGTTCGGCGGCGTCAAGCAATCCGGTCTGGGCCGCGAAGGCAGCCATCACGGCATGGAAGACTACCTTGAGATGAAATACATCTGCCTGTCGGTCTGATTTGACCTGGCCATCGTTCTCGTGCGGTGGCCAGTCTTAACGCGCTTGTCACTAAACTGAATCTAAATCGTCACAAAAACGCAATCAACGGCGGCCATCCCTCTGATGTCCAATCAAGAGGGGATATCTACCGATGTCATTGCGCTTTGTCTGCCTGACATCTGCATTGGCCCTGACCGCCGGTCAGGCCATGGCAGAAATGAATTTCAACCGAATTGCATCTTTCCCGGTCGTCAAGAACATGGCCGAAGGCGCGGATACCACCCGCGAAACCTCGCCCGAGATCATTGCGGCTACCGCCGATGGTATGACGCTGGTTTACACCGACAGCCCGCTGGGTGCGATCGGCATGGTCGACATCACCGACCCCGCAAAACCCGCGCCGCTGGGTGCGATGGAGGTAGGTGGCGAACCAACCTCGGTTGGGATCGTTGATGCGACAGCTTTCGTGGGCGTGAACACATCGGAAAGCTACACCGCCCCTTCGGGCAAGCTGATCTCGGTTGATATCGCTGGCAAGACGGAAACCGGCGCTTGTGATCTGGGCGGTCAGCCCGACAGCGTCGCCATCGCCCCCGATGGCAGCTTTGTCTCCGTAGCGATCGAAAACGAGCGTGACGAAGACCTGAACGACGGCGTGATCCCACAGTTGCCTGCGGGTAACTTGGTGATGGTGCCGGTCAAGGACAGCGCGCTGGATTGCGCTGGCATGAAAGTGACCGACCTGACCGGTCTGGCCGATGTAGCCCCAACCGATCCCGAGCCGGAGTTTGTGGATATCAACGGTTTGGGCGAAACCGTCATCACGCTGCAGGAAAACAATCACATCGCGGTTGTCGACAAAGATGGCACCGTGATCAGCCACTTCTCGGCAGGCAGTGTGGATCTGCAAGACATCGACGCCACGGATGAGCGCGGCGCGCTGATCTTCACCGAAAGCCAGGCAGGTCGCCTGCGCGAGCCGGACGCGGTGAAATGGATCGATGACAATCACTTCGCCACTGCCAATGAAGGTGATTACGAAGGTGGCTCGCGTGGCTGGACCATCTTCCACAAGGACGGCACCGTTGTTTACGAAAACGGCACCGATTTCGAAAAGGCGATCATCCAGATCGGCCACTATCCCGACAAACGCTCGGACAGCAAAGGCGTGGAGCCTGAAAGCGTGACCGCGGCGACCTTTGGCGGCACGCCAATGATCTTTGTCGGGGCCGAGCGCGCCTCGGTCGTGGGTGTCTATGATGCCACCGATCCGGCCAACCCGGTGCTCAAACAGCTGCTGCCCTCGGGTGTCGGCCCGGAAGGTTATGTGGCTATCCCGGATCGCAACCTGCTGGTTTCCGCCAATGAAAAAGACCTGATCGAAGATGGCGGCCCGCGCGCGCATGTGTCGATCTTTGAGTATCAGGAGGCGCCTGCCAACTATCCGCATTTGACGTCCGAAGGCGCGGATGAGCTGATCGGATGGGGCGCCCTGTCCGGTCTGGTGGCGGATGAAGACGGCATGATCTATGCGGTCAATGACAGCTTCTATGGCTTCCAGCCCTCGATCTTCAAGATCGACCCCAGCCAAACCCCGGCGCGCATCGTGGATGTGATCCGCGTGCATCGTCAGGACGGCAACCCGGCGCAGAAGATCGATATGGAAGGCATCACACTGGACGGTAAAGGCGGTTTCTATGTCGCCTCCGAAGGTCGCACCGACCGCGTTATCCCGCACGCGATCTATCACGTCTCGGCGGATGGCCTGATCAAGGACCGCAAGGGTGAAATCGGTCTGCCACCGGAACTGATGGCCGTCGAAAAGCGCTTTGGCTTTGAGGGCATCACCAAGGTGGGCGACACCCTGTGGATGGCCGTTCAGCGCGAATGGAAGGACGACCCGGAAAACCACGTGAAGCTGGTTGCCTATAATCTGGACACCAAGGCATGGGGTGCTGTGCACTATCCCAAAGCGGACCCGGACACAGGTTGGGTCGGTCTATCGGAAATCGTGGCATTCGGAGACCATGTCTATGTCATCGAACGCGACAACCAGCATGACCACCGCGCCGTGACCAAAAAGGTCTATCGCATCCCGCTGTCTGACATGACCCCAGCCCCGCTGGGCGGCGAACTGCCTGTTGTCAGCAAGGAAGAGGTCCGCGACCTGTTGCCCGACCTGACATCAACCGGGGGCTATGTTCTGGACAAAATCGAAGGTCTGGCCATCCTGCCCTCGGGCGAAGCGTTTGTCATGACCGACAATGACGGCGTTGATGACGCCTCGGGCGAGACCATGTTCTGGTCCATCGGGTCGGTGACGGCTGGGAATTAAGCTTCGGAAGAAACGTAGATAAGCCCCGCGCCCACAAGGCGCGGGGTTTTTCTTTACGAACCGATCCGTGACAACGTTACCCGGCCGCTCATTCAGGCCCTGCAAGAACCCAACGTCCCATTCCAACACATCGCCAGAACACTGATGTCTCCTACTTTCGTAACAGTGACCGGAGATGAAAAGAATGGTATTTTATCTGCGCGGAGGACATTGCAATGCGACACTCTTGGAAAACCATCATCGTCATTCTTTTGGCAAGCACCGCTTATGCTGAACCGCGCGAAGTCGTTGAAGATGAGCTTGGGGTTTTAAACCCTCAAGACACCGGGCGCGAGATGCTGATCCGAAAGATCGAAATGGGTGTAATCGACTCGATCACCTGTTCACTGGGCATCAACGCGACAAAGAACGACAATTATGAATTGGCCAGAAAACTGACGGAGCAATGCGCCGAAGCTGGATATACCAAAGCAATGACCTGGATGAGTCAGCTTGAAAACAACGGCCTGGGCGGTGAATACAACCCAGATGCCTCGGCCGAATGGGATCGCAAGGCTGCCGAGGCCGGCGACCCGGTCGGACGCTTCAATCATGGGCTGAATCTGATGCGAGGCCATGGTACCAATCACGACCGGCGTTGGGCCGCAAATACGTCGATCAAGCTGCACAGGATGGGCTGGAAATAGCCAAGCGTCTGCAACAATCGGGCTATGACCTGGACGAGGTGACGCCGGACGCTGACAACTGGAAATACGCGCCTCTTTTTTGACTCGTCGCTTCGTGATGACAATCTGACTTGGTTTTCTGGCCTATAGCCTGACTCATTCCAGCTTTTTTCGGCTCAAAGACAACAACGCCCCGCGTCTGGAGGAACGCGGGACGTGTGTTGCGACAATCAGGGAGGAGGCGACTGTCGCAGGGCTTTCAGGTGTTAGTTGACAGCCTTGGCGTCAACCACATCCTTTTCGATTGCTTTGGACGAAGAAATCTCGATCCGGCGCGGTTTCAGGGCCTCGGGCACCTCGCGCTTCAGGTCGATGTTCAGCATGCCGTTTTCATGGCTCGCGCCGGTGACGCGGACATGGTCGGCCAGCGCGAAGCGACGCTCGAACGCGCGGGTGGCGATGCCACGGTGCAGGTAGCTGCGCTCTTTGTCCTCGGCGGCTTTCTTACCTGCCACGATAAGCGAGTTTTCCTTCACTTCGACAGACAGATCATCTTCGGAAAAACCGGCAACAGCCACGGAAATCCGATAGGTGTCGACATCGGTTTTTTCGATGTTGTATGGGGGATAGCTGGGCTGTGCGACGTCATTGGTCAGAACACGGTCCATCATGTCTGCGATCTGGTCAAACCCAATGGTGGCGCGGTGCAGCGGTGCAAAATCAAAAGTACGCATGTGTCGTATCCTCATCCTTGAGCGATTTACGAGTTTAGCCCTCCAATTGGACGGGCGATTTCAAATACCGAACCCCATTTGTGGCGGCCCGGTAGGATTCACATGGGTAGCATTTTGATGAAGTTCAACCCCCGCCTGAGCTGATGAATTTCGCGCCCGAGCTGGATTTATCCGACCCCACCTGCAACCGGCGGATCGAGGCCTTGGGTTTGGGTGCATTGCTGCGCATGATCGTCTTCAACTCGGACACGACATTCTTCAATTCCATTCCGAACCCGATCTTCTCGCCACCGCGTACACTGACCGCCGAAACAACCGACAGAATCTGCCAGCGCGCGCCGTTTTTGGCCAGAATCGCCGAACCGGAAGAACCAAAGGTGATATCGCAATTGAAGGTGATCAGCCCCAGACGCCGTTGCAGAATACTGCAGGATCGTTCGCGCGTGATCGCCTCGGCCCGTCCGCGCCCGTAGGATGCAATGCTGATTTCCCCATTCGGCACCCGCCCGTCATGCAGGGCAAACGGATCGGCAATCGAATAGGGGATCGGTTCTTCCAGCCGCATTAGCGCAACGTCATCGCGAATGTTCTCAACGGACAAAGCTGCGCCCGCGTCATAGCCCGGATGGGACACGATTTGCACCACTTTGCGTTCAGCCAGCGCAGTGCCATTGCTCAGCCCCGCGCGAAACGTGACCTCACCGGGCTCATAGGGCTTGCCGGTTGCCCTGTCCAAAGCACAATGCGCAGCCGTCAAAACCAGATCCTGCGCAATCAACGTCCCGGTGCAGAACGACCGTGTGCCAACGTCGAGCCTCCCGATCGCCTCCCACCCGTACAGGTCCTCACGATCCGTCAGTTTGCGTTTGTTGGCCTGCGCCTCAGCTATTGTTGCCAAAAGGGCGAGGCTGAAAAGAGCCGTGAGTATCGTCTTAATCATGGCTTGATAAACCTCGCTCCGACATTTTTGCCGCCACTGCCGTTCAAAGCAGATGAATCGATACCACGCCCGGCCTCAAGTTCAGCCTGCAACAACTCGAACGCCTTATCGACAGTTGTACCGATTGCCACACTTTCCCCATTCATGCTGGCCTTTGCAGAGATAACCGAAACGATCTTCGGTTCTGGTTCAGAAAACAGGAACACCGGCGCCCCCGATGATCCGAAATTCACATCGCATGACATGACCACAACATCCGATTGCCGGTTCACGACCGAGCACACCTGTTGCAGCGAAGGGGCTTCGGCCCGGTTTTGTGCATATGAGACCACACCCACGTTTTGGCCCCGTTTTGGCGCGGCACCGATCTCAAAAGGAGATACGGATAGGTTTCTGATAGGCTGCCACAGCTCAACCAAGGCTACATCACAACCGAAGCTATTTTGGGATATCTTGGCTTGGAAATTATAATCGGGATGAATCGCTACGCGCCGTACATCGCGATAGGCCAGCGCTCTACCTAAGCGCCAGCCAGCCAGAAATTCCATATCCGCCGGATCGATAAACTGGCCCGTGGATTTGTTGTACATGCAATGAGCGGCAGTTAGCACGAGATCTGGTGCAACCAGCGTGCCGGTGCAAAACCCAACACCTTTGATGTCCAGTCGCCCAACAGCCATCCAATCCCGCCCAGAATCAGATGTATCAAGGCTTCTTAGCCCACTATCCTGCGCGGTGGCCGCTAAAGGCAGCACACAAAGCGCGATTGCTTTGATCCAGTTTCGCACGCGGTACTCCGCCCGATTCCCCCGGCCAAGTGTCCTACGGGGCGGGTACGGCGAAAATAGGGCGGCAGGGGAATTTAAAGGTCGTGATGCGGCGGGGCATCACGCCGGTTCAGCGCAAAATTGGAACTTCAGGGGCCACGGGCTCAGCACCCAACGCGCGTGGTTTGGGCCCACCGGTGACCCAATCCAACAGCTCGACCGTATGCACAATCGGCACCTCGGTTGCCGAACCGATCTGCATCATGCAACCGATATTACCCGCCGCTATGATATCGGGCTTCTTGGCTTCTAATGTTTTGACCTTGCGGTCTTTCAGCTTCGCTGAGATTTCGGGCTGCATCAGGTTATAGGTCCCGGCACTGCCACAGCATAAATGGCTGTCCGCAGGTTCGACCACCTTGAATCCTGCGCGTTTCAACAGGTCTTTGGGGAAGGTCTTTATCTTCTGTCCATGCTGCAGGGAACACGCCGCATGATACGCGACCGTCAGTCCCCGATCACCCTGCTCTGGCAGGTCCAATTGCATCAGCAACTCGCTGATATCCATCGTCATCCCTGAGACCCGCGCCGCGTCCTCTGCCAGATTCTCGTTGCGAAACATATGGCCGTAGTCCTTGACCGTCGTACCGCATCCGGAGGTGTTGATCACTATAGCATCCAGGCCGTCCCCATCCACCTCGCGCATCCAGGCGCGGATGTTTGCGGCGGCGGCGGCATGGCTATCGCGGCTTTTGCCCATGTGATGGGTCAGCGCGCCACAGCAGCCGGCACCTTCAGCCACCACTACCTCGCACCCCAATCGGGTCAGCAGCCGGATCGTGGCGTCATTGATATCGGTATTCAGCGCTTTTTGCGCACAGCCCGTCATCAACGCGACGCGTTTCTTGCGGGCCACTTTTGGCGCGAAGCTCTGCGGATCATCATTGCGACTGACCGGAGGAATGTATTTAGGTGCCATGTCCAGCATCGCCCGCAATCGCGCATCCGGCATCAACGACCGAAAGGGCCGCCCCAGCTTGGCCCCGATCAGTGCCCAACGAAACCGCATCGGATAAGGCAGAATTTGCGCCAGAACCCAGCGTAACACACGATCCGAGAGCGGGCGTTTATAGGTGTTTTCGATGTATTCCCGAGCGTGATCAACCAGATGCATATAGTGCACGCCTGACGGACAAGTCGTCATACAGGCCAGACACGACAAGCAACGGTCAATATGTTTCACCGTCTTTTCATCCGGCACACGCTCATTCTCGAGCATATCCTTGATCAGGTAAATCCGGCCTCGCGGGCTATCCAGCTCATCCCCCAGAACCTGATAGGTGGGGCAGGTGGCAGTGCAAAACCCGCAGTGCACACAGTTCCGCAAAATCTCGTTTGCGCGCCGGGTTCCCGGGTCTTTCAACTGGTCTTCGGTGAATGTCGTTTGCATCTGCCTACCCCATCAACCCCGGATTAAACACGCCTTTCGAATCGAACCTCTGCCTCAATCCCTGCGTTATCTTGGCCAGCGGTTCGGGCTCGGGCTGAAACCGTCCGATTGATTGAATTGTCCCGGGCGCGGCTCGCACAAGTGTGGCGTGACCCTCAAAGCCGCCCAATCGGGCGCGAATATCTGATCCCGCATCCACAAGCGCCCAAACCAGCCCGCCGCCCCAATCCAGCAGCAGGTTTTTGGCCTCCAGCCGCGCCGCAACCTCTGCCGCATCCGAGGGCTTTATGGAAATACGCCAAACATCACCGTCCTTGTTGGCAAATCTGCCCACATCCCGGATCGCGCGCCATGTCTCTTCTGGCTCTTCGATCTGGAAAGCCTCACCAAAGTTCGAAAGCTCACGCCGCAACCGATCGGCCCGATACGCGACAGAATCGGCAAACCCTTCGACCCGCAACAGAGTCTGACCCAATTCGGGATCATAAGCGGCACCGCTCACCTCAAACGGGGATTTCAATGCGGTCGACAGTACCTGAACTGTCGCTGACACCTGCGTGACCGGAACGCCCAAAACCGCTAGCGCCTCTGGCTTTGGCAGCACTTTCATTGACACCTCGCTCAGCACCCCCAACGTACCCCACGACCCGGCCATCAGCTTGACCAGATCATAGCCGGTGACATTCTTCATCACCCGCCCGCCATTCTTGATGATCTGCCCCTGCCCATCGACATAACGCACACCCAGCAGAAAATCCCGGCACGCCCCGGCCTGTATCCGCCGCGGGCCCGAGATATTGGCGGCCACAACCCCGCCAATGGTGGGCTCACCCTTGGTGCCCAGCAATGCACGATAATCCGCAGGCTCAAACGCCAGGTGCTGACCTTCCGCTGCCAGCGTTGCCTCAATCTCAGCCACCGGCGTCCCGGCCTGTGCCACCAAAGTCAGCGCACCCGGTTCATAAAGCGTTATGCCACTCAACCCCGCCGTACTCAAAACCGGTTCAGGCCCAAGCACGCCGCGCGTTCCTCCGCCCTGAATACGCACCGGCTCGGTCAACCCGGCCACGATATCGGCCAGTTCCATCTCTGTCTCAGGTCTCATATCACTTCTTCTGTTCAAAAATACCTCGGGGGAGGCGCGCAAAGCGCGGCGGGGGCAGAGCCCCCTATTCTGCCGCCATCTGCGCCACGCGGCGTGCTTCGGACACATCCAGTGGAAACACCTTGGCCGGGTTTAACAACCATCTGGGATCGAACACATCCTTCACCGCCATCTGCGCCTCAAGGTCTGCAGGCGCGTATTGATGCGACATCAAATCCCGCTTTTCTATACCCACCCCATGTTCTCCAGTCAGGCAGCCACCCACATCGACACAAAGCTTCAGGATATCCGCACCAAAGGCCTCGCATTTCTCCAGATCGCCGGGTTTGTTGGCGTCAAACAGGATCAGCGGGTGCATATTGCCATCCCCTGCATGAAAAACATTGCCCACCGGCAGACCATAGTCTTCGCTCAACTCTCCAATCCGACGCAGCACTTCTGGCAGCGAGGACACCGGGATCGTTCCATCCAGACACATGTAGTCGTTCAGCTGCCCCATCGCGCCAAAGGCTGATTTCCGGCCCAGCCAGATTTTGGCACTTTCCTCGGCCGATTGGCTCTCACGCAGTTCTACCGGGTTATGGCGCTTGGCGATCTCGATGATCTTGGACAGCTGATCATCGATCTCGGCCTCGGATCCTTCAACCTCGACGATCAGCAAGGCCGTGCAATCGGGATAGCCTGCATGGGCGAAGTTTTCGCAGGCCTTGATGCACAGCGTATCCATGAACTCTATCGCCACGGGCAGAATGCCCGATTTGATGATGTCCGAAACACATTCCCCGGCCACTTCATTGTCATCGAACCCCATCAGCACAGGCCGCGCGCCTTCGGGCTTGCGCAGGATACGCAGCGTTGCCTCGGTCACGACGCCCAGCTGCCCTTCCGACCCGCAGATGACGCCCAATAGATCCAGTCCGCCAGAATCCAGATGCGCCCCGCCGATCTCGACCACGCGACCATCCATCATCACCATCTTGACGCCCAGCAAATTGTTCGTCGTCACGCCGTATTTCAGGCAATGCGCCCCGCCCGAATTCATAGCTATGTTCCCGGCAATGGCGCAGGCCAGTTGCGACGATGGGTCTGGCGCATAAAAGAAGTCCCCCTCTTCAACCGCGCCGGTTACACTCAGATTGGTGCGGCCGGTCTGAACGCGGATGAAGCGGTTGTCATAATCGGTTTCCAGCACCTCATTCATACGCGCCACACCAAGGATCACACTATCTGCCGTTGGCAGCGCCCCGCCGGCGAGCGACGTTCCCGCACCGCGCGGAACCACGGGCACGCCTTCTTCATGGCAAATGCGCAAAACGTCCGAGACCTCCTGCGTGGTTGAAGGCAGCACTGCCAGCATCGGCGGGCAGCGATATGCCGTCAGCGCGTCACATTCATAAGCGCGTGTCTCCGCCGGGTCGTGGATTACCGCGTCCTCGGGCAAAACCCGCTGCAACCGCGCCAGAACGCTGTGCTTTCGCGCAAGCACATCGGGATTTGGCTGCGGCATTTCCATGGCTGATCCTCCAATTTGGTAAAGTAATATTACCAATTTCTGCATCTGGCAAGTTTCGATCTCCCGACGTAGTGTCGCAGTCATGTCTTGGATCGCTCAATCCCTTCCTTTTTCCCTGCCCGACTATGGCGCTTTGCTGCTGTTGCTGGGGTCCTGGCTTTGGATCGGTTGGCGGGTTGAAAACGCTTCTGCTCAGACGCCCTCGGTCAGTCGTATCATGGATGGCTATCGCCGGGATTGGATGAAGGAAATGGTCACCCGGCAGCCGCGCATGTTTGATGCGCAAGTGGTTGGCACGATGCGGCAGGGAAGCACGTTTTTCGCCTCGACAACCATGATCGCCATCGGCGGTGGGCTCGCCTTGTTGGGCAATCCTCAGCGGTTGGCCGGGCTGGCTGAGGATTTGGCGCTGGGTACAGCACCCGCATTGGTATGGGAGGTCAAGATATTGATCATCCTTCTGTTTCTGGCCAATGCATTCCTGAAATACGTCTGGGCACATCGCCTTTTCGGTTATTGCGCGGTACTGATGGCCGCAGTCCCGAACGAGCCAGATGATCCCACGGCTTACCCGCGCGCTGCACAAGCGGCCGAGATCTGTGTCACCGCAGCGCGCAGCTTCAATCGCGGGCTACGCGCTACCTATTTTGCCCTGGCCGCGGCGGCTTGGATATTGGGACCAATCCCGTTGATTCTGGGCACGGTGATCACGATGGCCATGCTCTATCGGCGGGAATTTGCATCGCAATCGCGCACGATTTTGCTCGACACCGGATCGTGATCGTCATGTCGGACAAGACAAGGTAAGATCACCATATGAGATACCTTGTTCTTTGCGCCCTGCTGGCCAGCCCCGCCTTTGCCGATGCTCCGGTGATCGAAAAGGTCACCGCCCACCGCAGTGGCGAGACCTGGCGATTCGACGTCACCATCCGTCACCCGGACACAGGCTGGGACGATTATGCTGATGGCTGGCGCGTTCTGGACATGGACGAGACCGAATTGGGAATGCGCGTTTTGCATCACCCGCATGTGGATGAACAGCCCTTCACCCGGTCCCTTGGCGGAGTTGCCATTCCAGAAGGCACCACACAGGTCCAGATCCAAGCCCGCGACAATGTCGGAGGCTGGAGCGACAATACCACCGTGATCGACCTGAACTGAGGGTCAGAACACCCCGAGGCTAAGACCTGCTGCCATCGCCGCGCCAATATCACGACATTTATCCAACTGATCTTGGGGGATGACTTTCTCGGCAAGTATCGCCTCGGGTGTTTGCGCATGGGTACACAAGATCAGCGGCGGCTGTACCTCTTTCAATCGCCAGCCGGTGGCGATCCGTGCTGTTTGGCGGGCAGCGTTCTCTCCATCCGATCCGGCGCAGATCATCTGCGCATAGGGGCGACCCTCGATCTGACCCAAAACGGGGTAGTAGCAGCGGTCGAAGAACTCTTTCATCAGGCCCGAAATCGCGGCGAGATTTTCGGGCGCACAGAATATGTATCCGTCAGCGGTTAACATGACCTCGGGGTCTGCCTGATCCGCAGTTTTCAGCAGGACATCGGCCTCATCTCGCGCCGCCTCGGCCGCGGCTTCGGCCATTTGCCGGGCACCGCCGGTGCGCGAGTGATAGACAATCAAAAGCTGCGCCATGTCAGACCCGGTGATAAGGGCCGCCCGACAGGATGGTTGCGGCCCGGTAAAGTTGCTCGGCCAGCATCACACGGACCAGCATATGGGGCCAGACCATTGACCCGAAAGAGATGGAAAAATCCGCCTCGGCCCGCAGCGAGGGGTCTATGCCGTCTGCTCCCCCGATGATCAGAGCCAAATCCTGCCGCCCGGCATCACGCCAATTGCCCAGCTTTCGCGCAAAATCCGGTGAGGACATGACACGCCCACGCTCATCAAGCGTGCAGATCACAGCCCCTTTGGGCAGCGCCTTGCGCAGCAATACGGCCTCGGCGCCCATCCCTGCGTTTTTCTTGTCCTCAACATCGATTACCCGCGCAGGACCAAGGCCCAGCGCGCGGCCGGTTCGATCAAACCGGGTCAGGTAGTCGTCAAGCAGGGTTTTCTCGGGTCCGGCGCGCAATCGCCCGACCGCAACTATGCTGATACGCATATCTCTCTCGCCTCCGGCCCCTCAATGCAGGCCGGGATGGCGCCTCAATTGGCTGAGGCGCTGCCGCCCGCAGGCTGCCACATCTTTTCCAGCTGGTAGAATTCACGCACTTCGGGGCGGAAGATATGGACGATCACGTCGCCCGTATCGATCAACACCCAGTCGCCGGCATCCTTGCCTTCGACCTTTGAGGTGAAACCAAACTCCTGCTTGATGCGATCCGTCAGCTTTTCCGCCATGGCCGCGACCTGACGGGTCGACCGACCCGAGGCAATTACCATGTGATCCGCAACCGAGGACTTACCACGCAGATTGATCTGCACGACATCTTCGGCCTTGTCATCGGAAAGTGAGGAAAGGATGCGTTCAAGCAGCTTGTCGCTGATTGACTGAGAGTGGGCCATCACTGCGACCCCGTCTTCGGCAGGCAAACCCGCCTGAGTATGTAGAGACAGGACATAGTCCTCCTTTGCTATGCGCCGCCAAATCCCCGGCGCCGGGATAGTCATAAAGTAACAAGCGCCCCGTGACATTTCAATGAAGGCCCGAATGCAATCTTTGTTCAAATCGAATCTGGTGCATCGATGCATAATTTGTTGGCCAAAAAAGCAGGGGCATAGCACCAATAAGAGCCTAAAATTTCATTCTTTCTAATCTTTCTTTATTGTTATACAATAATTTATTGTATGAAGGAGATAAGCTCATGCGACACCGCGTTACACATATGGCGAAATGGCTTAACCGACTAACCAATGGCGCGATCTTCGTGATCCCGGCTTTGGCGATCTACGCAGCCGTCAGCGGTGAAATTCCTTCTTTGTCCAAGGCATGGTCCGATGCGCATTTCGTCCGTTTCATTGCTTTGGCGGTGATCGCAGCGATTGGGTTGGCATTGTTGATCCGAATGCTATGGATCCTGCGCTCAATCCTAAAAGACTGCGTACGCGGCGCTGTTCTCGTGCCTGAGACTACGGAAAACGTGCAGCGTTTGGGACGGGCGATACTGGCGCTCGCTGTGTTCCAATCCTTTGACAACACATTGATCAGCCTTGCTGAAAGCATCGGAAAAGCCAACGGGGATCGTAGCCTAGTTGTGAGTTTTGGCTCATCAGACCTTCTCATGCTGCTATGCGCGGGGCTTGTCTATCTGATTGGATGGATCTTTGCCGAAGCCGTATTGATCGATCGCGAGAATCGGGAATTCGTTTGATGCAGATAATCGTGCGGCTTGATGTCATGATGGCCAAACGCAAGATCAAAGGGCGTGACCTTGCAGTGGCGATCGGCATCACAGAGCAGAATTTGAGTCTTTTGAAATCCGGCAAAGTCAAAGGGGTGAGGTTCGAAACACTTGCCAAGTTGTGCCAGGTCTTAGACTGCCAACCGGGCGACTTGCTGGAAGCCATGATAGACGACCCGTCCATTTCCCTTGAACCAATCTCAAGCGGATAGTATCTGGTGCCCATGAGACTCAATGTGGCCCAAGAACAAAATCTAGAAGATCGCGCGCGCCTGCGCGAGAGGTTCTATGGGGCTGCCCGCACGGTTCTGGCCCGCCTACCCGCGGCCTAAGCCACCTCGCCAGCTATTTCTCATTACATACGGGGAGAGGACAGATGTCCCCCAAAACACTCTATGACAAGATCTGGGATGCCCATGTCGCGCATGAAGCCGATGATGGCACCTGCCTGCTTTATATCGACCGCCATCTGGTGCATGAAGTGACCAGCCCGCAGGCGTTTGAAGGCCTGCGTATGGCGGGGCGCCCGGTACGCGCACCGGAAAAGACAATTGCCGTACCCGACCATAACGTGCCCACCACTGCGGACCGGGTGAACGGTATCGAGAACCCGGAATCGCGCATTCAGGTCGAGGCGCTGGACAAGAACGCAAAGGATTTCGGCATTCACTATTACCCGGTGAATGATGTGCGTCAGGGCATCGTGCACATCGTTGGCCCGGAACAGGGCTGGACCCTGCCCGGCATGACTGTTGTCTGCGGCGATAGCCACACAGCCACTCACGGCGCGTTCGGTGCCCTGGCTCATGGCATCGGCACGTCCGAGGTCGAACATGTTTTGGCCACGCAGACCCTGATCCAGAAGAAATCCAAGAACATGAAGGTGGAAATCACTGGCAAATTGCAGCCGGGCGTGACCGCCAAAGACATCACTCTGGCTGTGATCGGTCAGACCGGCACCGCTGGCGGCACCGGCTATGTCATCGAATATTGCGGCGAAGCGATCCGCGATCTGTCGATGGAAGGTCGCATGACCG
Source organism: Ruegeria sp. YTSA075 (assembly GCF_059610245.1). Classification (NCBI taxonomy): domain Bacteria; kingdom Pseudomonadati; phylum Pseudomonadota; class Alphaproteobacteria; order Rhodobacterales; family Roseobacteraceae; genus Ruegeria; species Ruegeria sp. YTSA075. Next base: position 95,472 of record NZ_JBXWNG010000009.1, read on the forward strand.
TCTGCAACATGGCCATCGAAGGCGGTGCCCGCGCGGGCCTGATCGCGCCGGATGAGACCACCTTTGAATATGTCAAAGGCCGCCCGCACGCACCGAAAGGTGCACAGTGGGAAGCCGCAATGGACTGGTGGAAAACGCTGTACACCGACGACGATGCACATTTTGACAAAGTCATCACCTTGCGCGGCGAAGACATCGCACCGGTCGTCACATGGGGCACCAGCCCCGAAGACGTGTTGCCAATCACTGCTTCGGTTCCTCACCCCGAAGATTTCGAAGGTGGTAAGGTCGATGCAGCCCGCCGGTCCATTGAGTATATGGGCCTGGAAGCCGGACAGAAACTCAGCGATGTGGAAATCGATACCGTCTTTATCGGTTCCTGCACCAATGGCCGGATCGAAGACCTGCGTGCCGCGGCTGAGATCCTAAAGGGCAAAAAGATCAAGGACGGCATGCGCGCCATGGTCGTGCCGGGATCGGGCCTTGTTCGCGCTCAGGCCGAAGAAGAAGGTCTGGCCGAGATATTCAAGGACGCTGGTTTCGAATGGCGTCTGGCCGGATGCTCCATGTGTCTGGCGATGAACCCCGATCAGTTGCAACCGGGCGAGCGCTGCGCCGCGACCTCGAACCGCAACTTCGAGGGTCGTCAGGGTCGGGGCGGACGCACCCACCTGCTGAGCCCGGCCATGGCCGCTGCAGCTGCCATCACTGGACGTCTTACAGATGTCCGAGAGTTGATGTAAGCTGCCCTCATTAATCAACTTTTGAGGGAATTGAGACATGAGTAACTGGGTCAAATGGCTGTTGCTGGGGCTGCTGTCCTTGGCATTCGGCGTGTTCGCGCTCGGCAATGCCATTGCCGCATCTCTTGCGGTAACGTTGGTCACCGGTGTGTTGCTGCTGATCGCAGGCGCGCTGCAGATTGTCGGCGGCTTCACTGTCGAGGGCACCGGTAACAAGATCCTGTCACTCATCATGGGTGCCGTGATGCTGTTCCTCGGCTGGTCCTTTTGGGCTCATCCACTGGAAGGCACACTAACGCTGGCCACGGTGATGTTGATCCTGTTTTTGGCAGGCGGCATCGCACGGGTCATCCTGTCCTTCCAGATGCGCGGAACTCAATTCTTCTTACCGACTCTGATCTCGGGCATTCTGTCGATCATTCTGGCAGGTATCATCTGGTCTTATGCAAGCAGCGAACCCGCAGCTTTGCTAAGCCTGCTAGGGATCCTTCTGGGTATCGAGATGCTTTTCAACGGGGTTGGATTGGTCTTTATGGCGCTGTTCGTCAAAAACGCGCCCGGTGAAACAACAGAGACTTAAACGCGAGGCATGGGCGCGGCCCTACCCCGCAGGAGTGTAGACATGGAAAAGTTTGAAAAAGTCCACGGGGTGGCCGCCCCAATGCCGTTGATCAATATCGATACCGATATGATCATCCCCAAAGTTCACCTGAAAACCATCAAACGGTCCGGCCTTGGCGTCGTTCTGTTTGACGAGATGCGCTATCACGATCATGGCGGCGAGAACGAAGAATTCATTCTGAACAAACCAGCCTATCGCAATACCGAGATTCTGGTGGCAGGCGACAATTTCGGCTGCGGTTCATCGCGTGAACATGCGCCTTGGGCGATTAAGGATTTTGGCATCAAGGTCGTGATCTCGACCAGCTTTGCCGACATCTTCTTCAACAACTGCTTTAAGAACGGCATTCTTCCCATCGTGGTTGAGGAAGAGCATCACGCAGTGCTGATGGACGACGCGCATAAGGGCGAAAATGCCCGTATGACCGTGCATCTGGAAGATCAGAAGATCACCACATCGGACGGCGTGGTTATCGAGTTTGACATCGATCCTCATCGCAAACACTGCCTGTTGAACGGTCTGGATGATATCGGCCTGACGATGGAAAAAGACCACCACATCGACAAATTCGAGGATCACGCGCGTCAGGCCCGCCCCTGGGTGTGATTCTGTGGATGATTCTGTGGGTACTCAACCCTATGGGGTCGCATACGCGACCCCATTCTCATTTTTGGGGTTGGAACGCTGAAAACCACAACATCTAGGTCTCACTTTGAGATACACGCCGGATTTGCGTCAAAAATGATGCAATCCCGCACCAGTTGCGCCATCTTTTTGCCTGAAATCACGTGTTATCTGCACCCTGGCTTGAGCGGAATGCCGCTTATCGTCCAAGGTGTCGGAAACGAGGCATCCGTCACTTTAACAAACGGGCGGGCACAAGTTGGAACCAAGTTGGCAAAGACCGGCTGGTCCAGTTTGAAAAAGGGTTCGGATAGTGATTGCGCGCACAACAGGGGCGGCGTTACGTGGAATATTGGTTGCACTTCTGGTGCTAACCCCCGCGTTGTACCTGCCAGTAACATCGACGAACGGGACCGAGATAGTGGTCTTTCTCGCGATCCTCGCGTTTATTTTGACATTTGCCGAATATAACTCTGCCTTTCCCAGCTTTATCGAATTCCGCGACGCCCCACCGGTGAACCGGTTGCGGTTTGTCGGGCTGATGTCGATGGTCACCTTCCTGACCTTGATCTGCAAGAATGGCTACGCTCCGACACAGCTGACCACATTCTCGTATTCTGTGGGTCTGGCGGTCGCAAATGTAGTCGATTTCCCGTATTCTCCGGTACGCCTGATCGTGCTGATGCTGCCGGCTGATGCCAGCGCGCCGCTGGTAGAGTTAGTGCGCATCACCGCCAGCATCGCCTATGTTGCGGCACTGGTGACGATTGCCAGCTTCGCCTATGCGGTGAAACTGCGGGGCTGGCCAACCGGGAATGGGGCGTTCAACGTCTGGACCAACCTGCCGCTGTTTGACCCCACCAAAGGCGGAGACGTGGTCAACCGCCTTCAGCGCGATGGCCGTCTGAACATCTGCATCGGCATCCTGCTGCCTTTCCTGATCCCCGCTGTTATCAAGTTGCTGACCAACTTCGCCAATCCGATCTCTCTGAACAACCCCCAGACCCTGATCTGGACTATGAGCGCCTGGGCCTTCCTGCCCGCCAGCATGATCATGCGTGGCATGGCGACCCTGCGCATTGCCGGGTTGATCGTCGAAAAGCGACGCGCCTATTCAACATCCGAGACCGCTCAGGCCGCATGATCCGCGCCCTGATCCTGCTGTTGCTGCCCGTCGTGGCGCAAGCAGACGTGGTGCGTATTGCAACCTACAACACCGAGCTCAGCCGCAAGGGTCCTGGACTTCTACTGCGCGACATCCAGAGGGGTGACCCGCAGGTTCAGGCCATTGTCGATGTGCTGGCAACCGCGCACCCGGATATCGTAGCGCTTCAAGGTATCGATTGGGACATGGACGCCTTTGCGCTGACCGCGCTGGCCAGCGCGTTGCGTGAAGCCGGGTTGGACTATCCCTATCTCTTTACGGCTCAGCCAAATTCCGGACTGGAAACGGACCTTGATCTGGACGGGGATGGCCGAACACACGGCCCCGGAGACGCGCAGGGTTGGGGGTTATTTACCGGGCATGGCGGTATCGCGGTGATGTCACGGTTTGAGATTTTGAACACCGACGTGCGGACGTTCGAAACGCTGTTGTGGCAGCAATTACCCGGTGCAGAGTTACCCGTCTCAGACGGCAAGCCCTATCCGTCAAGGCAAGCGCATGACGCGCAACGCTTGTCATCGACCGGACACTGGATCGTACCGATCAATACGCCACTGGGTCGGCTGAGCTTGATGACCTTCCATGCAACACCCCCGGTGTTTGACGGCGCCGAAGATCGCAACGGGTTGCGCAACCGCGATGAAATCCGGTTCTGGTCTGTGTTGATGGACGGCGATCTTGACCCCGTTCCAAGCACGCCGTTTGTCATCGCAGGCGACGCCAATCTTGACCCGCAACACAGCGATGGCCGGACACAGGCCATCGCCACATTGCTGTCGGATCCGCGCCTGCAAGACCCGCTGCCCAAATCCCCCTCAGGCGAGATCGCAACCGTTTATTGGAAAGCGGTTGGTGCGCTTCGAGTCGACTATGTCTTACCCTCTGCCGATCTGCAGGTGGTGGATGCGGGCATATTCTGGCCGCAGCCCGGTGACGAGATGAGGGGCAGTGCCGAGCAGGCCAGCCGTCACCGGCTGGTTTGGGTGGACGTCACAACCCCATAAGGCTTTGAGGCGACCGAAGACACCAGACTGTGTTTATGCGCGATGGCAGACCGCATCGCCTGATCCAAATCGGTATGCGGTACATCCTCGATCAGTTCTGACAGGAATGCGCCATCCAACTGGTGTGGAAGGTCCCACAAGTATCGCATCTCAAGCAGGTGCGGGGCCATACGCCAGAACGGGCGTACCAACTGTATGGGCCACCACTCCATCTTGGCGATCGCAATCTCCTGCCCGGTAACACGGGACAGCGATTGTGCGATCTCGTTGCCCGTCAGCGTGTAGCCGGGAAAAGGGACATCGCAGAACCGAGGAAGCTCGTGCCGCATCTCGGCCAGCATCACTGCGGTGCGGGTCAAATCAGGCAGATAGGCCCAAGCATGCGGGATATCTGGATTGCCCGGATACGTAAGTCGCCCTTTCGACAAACCTTTGATCATGATCTGATCGAACCAATTGCCCGAAGCGCAAGTGTCGATGAAATCGCCAGCGCGCAAGATTATCGTCCGGACGGATGAGCTTCGATACGCCTCCTCCATCTCTATCCTGATCCGGCCCAGCGGGTTTTGCGCGCGATGCGGGCTACCTCCGTACCAGGGGCCCGGGGTCTCGGTGCCGAAGACATAGACATTGCCGGGTACGATCACGGTTGTCCCTGCCTGCGCCGCCACATCGATCACCTGACGATGCAAGCCAGGCACCAATCGCGCCCAATCCGTGTAGGGTGGGTTCCAGGCGTTGACAATCACATCAACCCCCTGCGCGGCCGTTTCCAGACTGTCCACTTTGCGATTGAATGTGCGAACCGACCAACCAGCCTCTTGAAACGCCACACTGGCGTTGCGGCCAAATCGACCGTTGGCCCCAAGAATGAGTACGGATTTCTGCATAACACTCTCCTTACCCCGTCAATCTAATCATACAAATGATCAATGGAATTGCTGGGAGATGCAGATCGTGTATTCATTTTTGTATGGACAGATCTATCACCCATTCCGACTGGTCCCTGATCCAAAGCTTTCTGGCCGTGGCCGAAACCGGCTCGCTGTCTGCCGCCGCTCGGCGTCTGGACCGCAGCCAGCCGACGCTCGGGCGCCAGATCCGCGCACTTGAGGATGAGTTGGGCGTGTCCCTGTTCGACCGCCATGCGCGCGGGCTTAAGCTGAGCGAGGTGGGCACGCAGTTGCTGCCAATGGCGCAGCAAATGCACTCAGCGATGAGCACCTTTAGTCTGATGGCAGCGGGGCAGTCGCAACAACTGGAAGGCACAGTACGCATCACAGCATCGGTCTTTGCGTCACATCACCTGCTGCCTCCTATTCTGGCACAAATCCGCGCCCAGGAACCTGCCATTCAGCTGGAACTGGTCGCCACGGATGCAACCGAAAACCTGTTGTATCGCGAAGCCGACATCGCCGTGCGCATGTACCGGCCCGAGCAGATGGATATCGTCTCGCGCTATCTGGGGGATGTCCCTTTGTGTTTCTGCGCCGCCACCTCGTATCTCGAGCGGGCAGGACGGCCGGAAAAACCCAAGGATCTGTTCGGTCATGATCTGGTCGGCTTCGATGCCAATGAGCAGATCATCACCAAAATGCGCCAACAGGGTTGGCCCGCGAACAAAGGAAGTTTTGCCACGCGCTGTGACTTGCAGAGCGCCTATTGGGAGCTGATCCGCGCCGGATGCGGTATAGGGTTCAGCCAAGTTCAGGTGGCCGAGGCCGACCCGCTGGTCGAGGTTCTTCCGTTGGATGTTGATATCCCGGTACTTCCTGTCTGGCTGGCCGCGCCACAGGCGATGCGACAAACGCCGCGAATCCGCCGTGTCTGGGACCTGCTGACCGAGGGGTTGAAGGCCTCTCTCTGACCGGTTTCCAGCGCATAAGGTCAAGAAACCCGAATTCCCGACAAGAACCTGTGTTTAAGCCCGCACGTCTCATTGACCCGATGCGGCGCAAGCGCTAGGGCCTTTGCTGTCAAACGCAAGGAGATCCTTCATGTCCAACCCCTCGCTCCTCATCCTGCCCGGAGATGGAATTGGCCCCGAAGTTATGGCCGAAGTGCGCCGCATCATCGATTGGTTCGGCACCAATCGCGGCCTGGAATTCGACGTGAGCGAGGATCTGGTCGGGGGTGCGGCCTATGACGCCCATGGCAAGCCCCTGTCGGACGAGACCATGGCCAAAGCACAAGAGGTCGACGCGGTTCTTCTGGGTGCGGTAGGCGGCCCGAAATATGACGATCTGGATTTCAGCCTGAAGCCCGAGCGCGGATTGCTGCGTCTGCGCAAGGAAATGGATCTGTATTCGAACCTGCGTCCGGCACAGTGCTTTGACGCGCTGGCCGATTTCTCGTCGCTGAAGAAAGACATCGTCGCGGGCCTCGACATCATGATCGTGCGCGAGCTGACATCGGGCGTCTATTTCGGTGAGCCACGCGGCATTTTCGAGGAAGGCAACGAGCGCGTGGGCATCAACACCCAGCGCTATACCGAATCCGAAATCGAGCGCGCCGCGCGCTCGGCCTTTGAACTGGCGATGCGCCGGAACAAGAAGCTGTGCTCGATGGAAAAGGCCAACGTGATGGAATCCGGCATCCTGTGGCGTGAAGTGGTCGAGCGTGTCAGCGCCGATTACCCTGAGGTCGAACTGAGCCATATGTATGCCGATAACGGCGCCATGCAGCTGGTCCGCGCCCCGAAGCAGTTTGACGTGATCCTGACTGACAACCTGTTCGGGGATATCCTGTCGGATTGCGCCGCAATGCTGACTGGTAGCTTAGGCATGCTGCCCTCAGCATCCTTGGGTGCCCCGATGGCCAATGGCCGCCCCAAGGCGATGTACGAGCCGGTACACGGGTCAGCCCCCGATATTGCCGGCGAGGGCAAAGCCAACCCCATCGCCTGTATCCTCAGCTTTGCCATGGCGCTGCGCTATAGCTTTGATCAAGGCGCCGAGGCTGGCCGCCTAGAAGCTGCGATCGAAAAAGTCCTAGCCGAAGGCGTGCGCACCGGTGATCTGTTGGCGGATGAGGGTGTTCAGCCGGTTTCGACCTCGGAAATGGGCGATGCCATTCTGGCAGCATTGGACGCAAGCGTCTAAGTCCTGCCACAGCTGAAATTCAAGAGGCGGTGCCCAGCGCACCGCCCTTTTTTAGTTGCCGCCAAAGATACCTTTGAGAAGATTATTGATATCTTCTGCAAAACCACCCTGTCTGCGGCGAGGCTGCGGCTGCGCCACCTGAACCGGCGGTTCTGGCACGATCATCGGCAAGGCTGTTGGCGTTATCCCTTCGGTCACGCGCACCATCGTCTCTTTCCAGATCTCGGCAGGCAAGCCGCCACCGGTGACACCCGACAAGGGCGTGTTGTCGTCATAGCCCATCCAGACACCGGCCACGTAATCCGCCGTAAACCCGATGAACCAAGCATCCCGCGCGGCCTGTGTTGTTCCGGTTTTGCCCGCAACCTGCCAGCCAGGCAGCTTGGCCCGTCCGCCCGTGCCCTCGGATACCACACGTTCCATCATCCATGTCAGCTGTTTCGCGGCGCTGTCATTGATGACACGCTCACCGATGCCGGTGGTCGTCACCATCACAGGTTCGGTTTCGCCCAGTAGCTTCAACTCGGTCAGGCCATAGGGCTCAACCGAGGATCCGCCGTTCAGGATGCCTGCATAGGCCCCGGTCATCTCGATCAGCGTGCTTTCCGATGCCCCCAACGCCAGCGCTGGTCCTTGTGCCAGATCGCTGGCAATTCCGAAGCCGCTGGCGACGGTCCGCACGTTGTCGAGCCCCGCGACCTCAGCCACTTTCACGGCAGGGATGTTCAACGAGTTCTTCAGCGCATCCGCCAGCGTCACACGGCCATAGAACTTATTCGTGTAGTTCTTCGGACACCATTCGCCCGATCCCGGAATGTTGACACAATAGGGTTCATCCATCACCGTGGCATAAGGTGAATACCCAAGTTCTAGCGCAGTGGCATAGACAAACGGCTTGAACGATGACCCGGTTTGGCGCAGCGCCTGCGTGGCCCGGTTGAACGCGCCTGAAACACGGGTGTTGCGCCCACCGACCATGGCGCGCACCGCCCCATCCGCTGACATCACGACAATCGCCGCCTGCGCCTTGGACCCTTTGCGCACCTTTTCCTGAAAGATGTATTGCAGCGCCTCTTCGGCAGATTTCTGGATGCGCTGATCCAGCGTGGTGCGGATCACCACATCTTCGGTGGTGTTGCGGGTGAAAAACTCCGGCCCGCTGGCCATCACCCAATCGGCGAAGTAGCCGCCCGCCCGCGCAGCGGCAGCGGCAGACAGTTCTGCCGGGCGCGCACGCGCTTCGCTGGCCTGTGCGCCTGAAAGATAGCCCTGATCCTCCATTAGACCGACCACAAGCCGGGCGCGATCTTGTGATCGTTGCAGGCTGTTGGTGGGGGCATAGCGCGTGGGTGCGACCAGAAGACCGGCCAACATAGCCGCTTCGGCAGGAGAAACCTCGGCTGCTGATTTGCCGAAGTACCGCTGGCTGGCAGCTTCGAACCCACGTGCACCAGCCCCTAGAAACGCACGGTTCAGATAGATCGTCAGGATTTCGTCTTTGGAGTATTTGACCTCCATCGCCAGCGCATAGATCGCCTCTTTGCCCTTGCGCCAGAGCGAACCCTGGCGGCAATCCGCTTCATATGCGGCCTCGGACTCCCACTCAGTCGGATCATAAGGCACACCCAGACACAGCAGCTTGGCTGTCTGTTGGGTGATGGTCGAGCCTCCATGGCCCGACAGTGGCCCGCGCCCTTCGCTCAGGTTGATACGCACCGCACTGGCAACCCCACGCGGGCTGACGCCGAAATGGCGATAGAACCGCTTGTCCTCGGTCGCAATCACAGCGTTTTTTAGATGGGGTGAAACCGTATCTGCTGTGATCACCCCGCCAAACTGGTCTCCGCGCCAGGCAAAAACCTTGCCATCCCGATCCAGCAAGGTCACCGATCCGCGCGCGCGCCCATCCAGCAGGGCGTCCGCATCGGGCAACGAGGTATAGACAACGCCAACGGCCAAAGCGACCAGCATCGCGATAACGGCACCCACGCGCCATGTGACACCCCAGATCAGTCGCCAGATCCAACGGAACAGACGGCGGAAAAACCCCCCGCCATTGCCACCCGAACGCTTGCGCGTCTTCTTTCGAGCCGTCTTGCGCGTGGTCGTCTTTCGGGCGGTGGATTTCTTGCCCGCCGGTTTCGCAGCCCGCTTGGTCGTCGAAGGCTTGCGCCCCTTCGACGGGTATCGTTTATCCGCGACCAATCTTGGCTTGCGGCGCTTGGACTCAGTCATGCTCAAACTCTGCCCGGTTATTCTTTTGGCACACCATACCCCGACGACATAGCTATGTAGAGGTCCGATTTTCCGGAATTTCCCCTCTCATATTCGCCTAATTTTTAGTCGTTCGGCAAGTTTTGTGCAAAAATTGTGCAACTTTGCGTCATTTTCGAACCATTTAACGACGGGGAATCGTTCCTAAACGCCCCTCCTCAGGCTCTTTTTCTGCAGGTGCAAACAAGCCGGTGTGACCGGAGAAGCAGAGGGGACTGACGTGAAACTCATCATTGCGACAATCAAGCCGTTCAAGCTCGAGGAGGTGCGCGAGGCACTGACCCAGGCTGGCGTGCGCGGCATGATGGTGACCGAAATCAAGGGCTTCGGCTCACAATCCGGTCACACAGAAATCTATCGCGGCGCAGAATACGCCGTGAACTTCGTACCCAAGATCAAATTGGAAATCGTGGTGCCAGCCACGATGGCCGACCAAATCGTTGAGACCATCACCAACACTGCCAAAACCGGCAAGATCGGTGACGGCAAGATTTTCGTCCTCGATGTCGAGCAGGCCATGCGTGTACGGACCGGGGAAACAAACGAAGAGGCGCTCTGAGCGCCGACACTCATATAAATTCGAGGACTGACAATGAACCTGATGAAATCTCTCATCCCTGCTGCCGCGCTTGTCGTGCTGCCGCAGATGGGTCTGGCGCAAGAGGCCGCTACCGGCGAAGCCGCGCTGCACACCCAGTATATCTTTACCACCCTGCTGTTCTTGATGGCGGGTTTCCTGGTCTTCTTCATGGCGGCAGGCTTTGCCATGCTGGAAGGCGGTTTGGTGCGTTCCAAGAACGTCGCCATGCAGATGACAAAAAACGTGGCGCTGTTTTCCATCGCCGCGATCATGTACTGGCTGGTTGGCTTCAACACGATGTATCCGGGTGACTTCAATGGCTTCTTTGCCATTGGCGGTCCGACCGTGCTGGACCCGGTAGGTGTTGACCCTGCCGAGGCTGCTTTGGACTATGCCTCAATCGGTTCGGACTTCTTCTTCCAACTGGTCTTTGTGGCTGCAACCGCGTCCATCGTATCGGGTGCCGTGGCGGAACGGATCAAACTGTGGCCGTTCCTGATCTTCGTGGTCGTGCTGACCGGTATCATGTACCCAATTTCTGGCTCCTGGCAGTGGGGCGGCGGCTGGTTGTCCGAAGCGGGCTTCTCGGATTTCGCTGGTTCGACCGTCGTGCACTCGGTCGGTGGTTGGGCGGCTCTGGCTGGTTGTCTGATCCTTGGCCCGCGTATCGGCAAGTACAAAGACGGCAAGGTTCACCCGATGCCCGGTTCGAACTTGGCGCTGGCCACCTTGGGTACATTCATCCTGTGGCTGGGTTGGTTCGGCTTCAACGGCGGCTCACAGCTGGCCATGGGCACCGTGGGTGACGTAACCGACGTGTCGCGCATCTTTGCCAACACCAACATGGCCGCAGCCTCCGGTGCTGTTGCTGCCCTGATCCTGACCCAGGTTATGTACAAGAAGCCTGACCTGACCATGGTGTTGAACGGCGCGCTGGCTGGTCTGGTTTCGATTACTGCCGAGCCTCTGGCCCCGTCCCTGTTCGGATCGCTATGGATCGGTGCAGTAGGTGGTATCATCGTGGTCTTCGCGGTCCCGATGCTGGACAAGTTCAAGATCGACGACGTTGTTGGTGCCATTCCTGTTCACCTGTTCGCAGGCATCTGGGGCACCATCGCCGTAATCTTCTACGGCGAAGCCAGCCTGATTACCCAGCTGACCGGCATCGTCGCATACGGTGTGTTCACCTTCGTCGGCGCTCTGATCGTGTGGTCCATCCTCAAAGCGGTGATGGGCATCCGTGTCAGCGAAGAGGACGAGATCAATGGTCTTGATATGGCAGAACTGGGTATGGAAGCTTATCCGGAGTTCTCCAAAGGCTAAGACCTGAGATAACCTCTCGAAGGCCGGGCGTTCTTGCCCGGCCTTTTCTTTTGCTCGACTCTGAAAACAAAAAAGCCGCACTGATCTGAGCGGCTTTTGTTTCGCTATGAAGTGCCGCTTAGACTCCAACGTCTACAATCGCCTTCGCCAGAATAGGCACTGTAGTCGCATTCAGACCGGCTATGTTCAGGCGGCTGTCGCCGACCATGTAGATCCCGTGGTCCGCACGCAGTTTCTCGACCAGTTCAGGTGCAGCACCCAGACGCGAGAACATACCGCGATGTTGGGCGACAAAACTGAACCGATCCGACCCGGTCAGACGCTGAAGCTCATCCGCCAGCTGCTGACGCAGACCCAGCATGGAGAGGCGAACCTCCTCCAGCTCAGCGGCCCAGTCGGCGCGCAAGGCGTCGTCGTTCAGGATGGTGGTCACGACCCGTGCGCCATGATCCGGCGGGAACGAATAGTTCTGGCGGTTCAGGAAGGCAAGCGTCGACTGGTTCAATGACGTCTGCGCCGCATCATCGCTGATCGCCATCAGTAGGCCGGTCCGCTCACGATAGACGCCGAAGTTCTTCGAACAAGACGCCGCGATCAGGCACTCTTTGACAGACGAGGCCACCAGACGGGCTGCCTGCGCGTCTTCCTCAAGACCGTCGCCAAAGCCCTGATAGGCGATGTCGATCATCGCAACCAAGCCTTGCGCATTGATTAGGTTCACGACCTCTTGCCATTGCACCATGTTCAGGTTCGCGCCGGTCGGATTGTGGCAGCAACCGTGCAGCAGAACCACGTCGCCCGCCTTGGCGGTTTTTAGGTCCTCGATCATACCGTCGAAATCGACGCCACGGGTTTCGCCATCGAAATAGCGATAAGCGACCGTCTCGATGCCCAGATAATTCAGGATCGACAGGTGGTTGGGCCATGTCGGGTTCGATACAAATACGCGCGCCTCAGGGTTGGCCATACGGATCATCTCGAACGCCTGACGGCAGGCACCTGTACCACCCGGAGTCGCAACGGCCGCAATATTGGCGCGCGGCACCGCATCGCCAAGGATCAAGCCGATCATCGCATCGGAATAAGCCGGATCACCGGCCAGACCGGTATAGGCTTTGCTCTCCTGCTCCTCCAGAATGCGCTTTTCGGCAGCTTTGACCGCACGCATTACCGGGGTAACACCTTCGGCATTCTTGTAGACGCCAACACCCAGATCGATCTTTTGATCGCGCGGGTCTTCGCGGTACATCTGCATCAGCGCCAGGATCTTGTCGGCTGGCTGCGGCTTAAGGTTTTCGAACATCAGGTCTCTCCAGTTGCGACGGGCAGGGTTGGGAAGGCACCCCATTCAGCCCAGGAGCCGTCATAAAGCGCGTGGTCTTTTTTACCCATGCGCTCAAGCGCAAGGCTAAGGATTGCCGCCGTCACACCCGATCCGCATGAGGTGATTGCAGGCTTGGACAAATCAACGCCTGCGGCTTCGAACACAGCGCGGCACTCTTCGGGTGATTTCATCGTCCCGTTCTTGTTCAACAGCGTTCCGAAGGGCACATTGCGTGAGCCGGGGATATGGCCCGAGCGCAAACCTTCGCGCGGCTCTTGTTCCGTTCCGGCAAAGCGGGCGGCGGAACGGGCATCGATGATCTCATGATCAGCCAGCTTGGCGGCGGCAGACACTTGTGTCACGTCGCGCACCAGATGGTTCTGAACCCGCACGGTCATATGACGATCCCGGATTACTGGGGGCAAATCCTCGATCTCGCGCCCTTCGGCCTGCCATTTTGGCAGACCGCCATCCAGCACGGCAATGTTGTCCTGCCCCATCAGGCGGAACATCCACCAGACGCGCGCAGCTGAGGACAGGCCAGAGCCATCATAGACAACCACCTGATGTCCATCCCCCACGCCCATCGAGCGCAGGCGTGACATGAACTTCTCGACCGGAGGCATCATATGCGGCAGGTCCGAGCGATGATCGGCAATATCGTCGATATCAAAGAACCGCGCGCCCGAGATATGACCTGCATCATATTCGGCTTTGGCATCGCGCCCATGCTGCGGCAGGTACCACGACCCATCCAGCACCCGCAGATCGGGGTCCTTGATATGGGCGGCAAGCCAGTCGGTGGAAACCAGGGTTTTCGGATCGTCTTGCATCAAAGCCTCCCCTAAGCGAGTCTGAGTTTCCCTATATCCGAGCGGCCAAACGTGCAAGCCATGCCAAGGCCTGCACTCCTGGGAACTGGCAATTTTTTCCAAACATACGCGTTTGCCTGCTTGACAGGTGGCACCCGGTGCCAGACACCTGCCTGACATGGTTTCCGAAGGGGAATTTCCCCCGAGGAATGAAAAGGGAATCCGGTGCGACAATACCTGTCAATTCCGGAGCTGCCCCCGCAACTGTAGGCGGAGTTTCACCCCATCATGGCCACTGACCGAAGCAATCGGTTGGGAAGGCCGGGATCGAAGCCAATCCGCAAGTCAGGAGACCTGCCATGTGCAAACCGGGTGAAAGCCCAATTTTGAAACCTTTCTGCCGTCGGGTGTGACGGGAAGGAGACCAAACTATGCATATCGAACCGGGCGTCGTAAATGGCGCCAAACTTGTCCTGAGCTACGCGACCGCAACCGGCGCGGGGCTCTATACCGCTAAACTGGCATGGGACAGTCTGAAAAGCAGCGGCCTTGCCAGCCTCGCCATTCGCTCAGCCCTGACCACGGGGCTGGTTTTTACCTTCTTTGAAGTATTGCCACACTTCCCGGTCGGAGTGTCAGAAGTACACTTCATTCTGGGATCGACCCTGTTTTTGTTGTTCGGTGCAGCCCCTGCCGCCATCGGCTTGATTGCGGGCCTGTTCATTCAGGGATTTTTCCTGGCGCCTTTCGACCTGCCTCAGTTCGGGATGAACATGACAACACTGCTGGTGCCGCTTTTTGCGCTGCAGGCCTTGGCCAATCGCATCATCGCACCGAATACGGCCTACATTGATCTGAAGTATTCTCAGGCGCTTGCGCTGTCGACGGCCTATCAGGGCGGTGTCGTCATCTGGGTGGCGTTCTGGGCCTTCTATGGCCAAGGATTTGGTGCAGAAAACCTCACCGCCGTCGTCAGCTTTGGCGCTGCGTACATGCTGGTTATCCTGGTTGAACCGCTGGCTGATCTGGCCGTTTTGGCCGCGGCAAAATCCATGCGGGATTTTGGCCGGATTGGCCTGTTTACACCACGCCTTCACAACGCTGCATAACCCTGTTGCGCCGCGCTACCCTGCGCGGCGCAACCTGAAATGCTGAATGATACCGATCACGCTAATGACAATCCAGAAGCCTTCAATCAGCATCGACGCCAGATTGAAGTTCTGAAGCAGCGAATAGACAATCAAAACGGACCCCAGCAGATTTACGACGGGAAAGGCCAGATCTTCGGAATTCATGTATCGCATCTGCGTGGCGAAATAGGCAGCAACCACGATCAGGGCCCCGAAAGAGCCGATGGCATCCACAATTGTCAGGCTGTTGAAAAACTCGCTCATCAATGAACCTTGCCGTTATCTGGAACATCTGGCTGTTGCGCATAGTGATGCATGTTCAAAAACGCCGCCCCTTCAGCGCCCGCTCGATAGCCATGCGGGAGATCCGCTGCAAATCGCAGCCCCTGACCCGATTGCAAGGGCACCCAAGCCTCACCTTTCAGAATGTCCAGCGTGCCGCTGAGCACAAAGACCTCCTCGGTCACACCAGCGGCATGGGCGGGGGACTCATGGCTTTGGTTGGGGGCGAGCTGGACGTGAAACGTCTCTGCCCCCAATGCTGGATCAAAGGGAAAGACAATCTTAACCTCGATACTGCCGGGAAAGGTGACGGTCTTAAAAACCGAAGGATCACCATTCACGGTGTCGATCAACGCGCTGAGCGGCAGTTGAAACCCTTTGGCAATCTTCCACAGCGTGGCGATCGTCGGGCTTGATTCGCCCCGTTCGATCTGACCTAGCATCGCTTTGCTGACGCCTGTCATCTCAGCGACTTTCGACAGGCTCAACCCCGAAGCGGCCCTCACATCCCTTAGCTTTAGTGTTATGTCGTCCGGAGCCATGCCATTGTCTTTCGAATCTTCTTGTGCGTTATAGCGCACATATGGTACGTGCGCTATAACGCACATTCCCCGCATATCGCAACCGGGGCAAAAGGGAAACAGCATCATGCCAATGTACCGATCCAGAACCTCCACCCATGGCCGTAACATGGCCGGAGCCCGTGGCCTGTGGCGCGCCACCGGTATGCAGGACGATGATTTCGGCAAGCCGATCATTGCCATCGTCAACTCGTTCACCCAGTTCGTACCGGGTCACGTCCACCTGAAGGACCTGGGCCAGATGGTCGCGCGTGAGGTTGAAAAGGCTGGCGGTGTTGCCAAGGAATTCAACACCATCGCGGTGGATGACGGCATCGCCATGGGCCATGACGGGATGCTGTATTCCCTGCCCTCACGCGAAGTAATCGCGGATTCGGTCGAATACATGGTCAACGCACATTGTGCCGATGCGATGGTCTGTATCTCGAACTGCGATAAGATCACGCCCGGCATGCTAATGGCAGCGATGCGGCTGAATATTCCGGCGATCTTTGTCTCGGGCGGGCCGATGGAGGCCGGTAAGATCGACATCGCTGATCTGGACGCCAAAAAGATCGACCTTGTCGATGCGATGGTCGCCGCCGCGGATGACACATTCACCGATGAACAGGTTCAGCATATCGAAGAAAACGCCTGCCCGACCTGCGGGTCGTGCTCGGGCATGTTCACCGCGAACTCGATGAACTGTCTGGCCGAGGCACTGGGACTGGCGCTGCCGGGCAATGGCTCAACTCTTGCCACCCATGCGGATCGCAAGCAGCTGTTTCTGGAAGCGGGTCGCCGGATCGTCGAGATCACCAAACGTCACTATGATCTGGACGAAAAAGGCTTCCTGCCGCGTGAGATTGCCACCTTCGATGCGTTTGAGAACGCAATGAGCCTGGATATCGCCATGGGCGGGTCAACCAACACGGTTCTGCACTTGCTGGCCATCGCCCACGAAGGCGGCGTCGATTTCACCATGTCCGACATGGACCGGCTGAGCCGTAACGTTCCGTGCTTGTGCAAGGTCGCGCCCAATACCGAGAACGTTCATATGGAGGATGTCCACCGCGCGGGCGGCATCTTCTCGATCCTCGGAGAGCTTAGCCGCGCCGGATTGTTCCACGAACATTGCAGCACGGTGCATACCCCGACCATGGGTGAGGCGATTGCCAATTGGGACATCAAGATCGCCAACAACCCCGCCGCGCAAGAGCTGTTCAAAGCAGCGCCCGGCGGCGTGCGCACCACGCAGGCGTTTAGCCAGTCGAACCGGTACAAGGAACTGGACACCGACCGCGAAGGTGGCGTGATCCGCTCCAAGGAACATGCGTTCAGCCAGGACGGAGGCCTTGCGGTTCTGTTCGGCAATATCGCGTTGGAAGGCTGCATCGTGAAAACGGCGGGCGTGGATGCCAGCAGCCTGACCTTCACCGGCTCAGCCTATGTCTGCGAAAGCCAGGATCAGGCCGTCAGCGACATCCTGACCGGCAAGGTGAAAGAAGGCGATGTGGTTGTCATCCGCTACGAAGGTCCGCGCGGCGGGCCGGGGATGCAAGAGATGCTGTATCCGACCTCTTATCTAAAGTCCAAAGGCCTGGGCAAAGCCTGCGCGCTGCTGACCGATGGACGGTTTTCGGGCGGGACCTCGGGCCTGTCCATCGGCCATGTCTCACCCGAGGCGGCCGAGGGTGGCGTGATTGGTCTGGTGCGTCAGGGCGACACGATTGAGATCGACATCCCCAACCGCTCGATCCATCTGGCGGTATCAGATGAGGATCTGGCCCAGCGACGTGCAGAGCAGGACGAAAAGGGCTGGCAACCGACAGAACCGCGCAAGCGCAAGGTCTCAACCGCGCTGAAAGCCTATGCCAAACTGACCACCAGCGCCGCGAAAGGGGCGGTACGTCAGGTTTGAGTGAGGAACCCGCTAATCAAAAACGGCCCATCCATCCGGTGGGCCGTTTTTTGGCTGTGCGGACGACGTGTGAATTCGCGGCGCCTATGCCAACGGTAGCTTTTCAATGCCCTCGACGATGTCTGCGTTGAAAGCCGTCAAGCTTCTGTCAAACGGTACTCCAAATGTGTACAAAGGTCTGTCACCAGACTTCTTTGCAACACACCCTGACGTGGTGGATCCTGACCGACTCAGCTTTGTTCAAAGCCAAGCTTATCGAAACTGGCCTTTTGCTGGGAGGGTAACGCAGCCTTCCCAAAATTTGGAGGAGAAGATTTCCAAATGAGCTTGGTGCGACATGCCCCCACACAAGTATGTGCGCTTTCAGAAGCAACAATAACGAGGATCGCTCTGCAATCATGTCATTGCATTAGCTACGAATGTTTAACACACAGTGCTCTGCTCACAGGCCTGGTGCTTGAGTTATCAAATAGTCGGAAAATTTGACGAAATGACAGTCTAGCTATCGATTTCGTCAAGATAACACCTGCGATATGACCATTATCTGCGCCATTCTCGAAGGAAAACCGGAGAGAGGAGGCAAGTCATGTCGTGGAAGGTATGTATCGTTGGGGCCGGCAAAATTGGGCAGATGATTGCTGCGCTATTGAAAGATTCACCCAACTACAGTGCCACAGTTGCAGAATATGATCTGAAGGCCTTGGCCGAGATTGCCAGGCTGGGCGTTGCGACGATGCAAATCGACGCGACGAACATCGAAGAATTGACACAAGGGTTGAGCGGTTTTGATGCTGTAATCTCTGCCGCTCCGTTCTTTCTGACGCCAAACATCGCCGAAGCTGCAAAACATGCCGGGGCGCATTACTTCGATCTGACCGAGGACGTCGCGGCGACCCAGGCCGTGCGAGCACTGGCGAAAAGCAGCAAAACCGCTTTTATGCCGCAATGCGGGTTGGCGCCGGGCTTTGTTGGGATCGCCGGGGCCTCGCTGGCCGCGGAATTCGACGAAATCGATAGCTTGCATATGCGGGTCGGGGCCTTGCCGCTCTATCCGACCAACGCGTTGAAATACAATCTGACATGGTCAACGGATGGGTTGATCAATGAATACTGCAATCCCTGTGACGCCATCGTAAACGGTGAACGCGTCAAGACCGCACCGCTGGAAGATTATGAAGTGCTGGGCCATGACGGGGTGGAGTATGAATGCTTCAATACCTCGGGCGGTTTGGGCACCTTGCCAGAAACGTTAGAAGGCAAGGCGCGCGCGGTGTCGTATCGCTCGATCCGATATCCGGGTCATTGTGACATTCTGAAACTGTTATTGCATGATCTGGGGCTGGACCGCCGTCGCGACCTGCTGAAAGAGATCTTTGAATCGGCCTTGCCACGCACCGATCAGGATGTGGTGCTGGTTTATTGCACGGCCAAAGGCAAGATCGACGGGGCGCTGCGCGAGAAATCCCTGATCAACAAAAGCTTTGCCCGCGAGATCAACGGACAGGTCTGGAGCGCCATTCAGGTCACCACGGCCGCAGGCGTTCTGGGCGTCGTTGACCTGATGCGTACGGGCGTTCTGCCTTCCACCGGGTTTGTCCGGCAAGAACAGGTCAAACTGTCCGATTTCCTGAACACCGAATTTGGCCGGCTCTATCGCGCCGGCGACGTAACCCCACAGAACAAGGCGGCCTAAGATATGAAAGATGTTGTGATGACTGCGGAAACCACTCTGGCAAATCTGGACCTGACCACAGCCGACCTGACGGGCGGCACCCTGGCGGTGCGGTCCCCGATTGATGGGCGCGTGTTGGCCGAGGTGCATGAAACCGCCACGTCCGAGATGGAGACCATCTTTGCAAATGCCAAAGCCGCGTTCAAAGCGTGGCGCGTTGTTCCAGCGCCACGTCGAGGGGAATTGATCCGATTGCTGGGTGAGGAGTTGCGTGCCGCCAAGGACGATCTGGGCGCATTAGTCAGTTGGGAAGCGGGCAAGATCACGTCCGAGGGCCTGGGTGAAGTGCAGGAGATGATCGATATCTGCGACTTCGCCGTTGGTCTGTCCCGGCAGCTATATGGCCTGACCATCGCCTCGGAACGCCCCGGCCATCGGATGATGGAAACCTGGCATCCGGCTGGTCCTGTCGGAGTGATCTCGGCCTTCAACTTCCCGGTTGCGGTCTGGTCGTGGAATGCGGCGATTGCGCTGGTGTGCGGCGATCCGGTGATCTGGAAGCCGTCTGAGAAAACGCCCCTGACCGCTATGGCCTGTCAGAAGATTTTTGAGCGCGCACTGGCTCGGTTCGGCGACGCGCCCCGGCATCTGCTTCAAACTCTGATCGGTGGGGCCGACTTGGGTGAGGCGCTTGTCTCCAGCGAAGATGTGCCGGTGATCTCGGCGACCGGTTCGACCCGTATGGGCCGCGCGGTTGCGCCCATCGTGGCGGCGCGGTTCGGCAAATGCATTCTGGAACTGGGCGGCAACAATGCAATGATCGTAGGTCCCTCGGCGGATCTGGAGATGGCAGTGCGGGCGATTGTGTTCTCGGCGGTTGGAACCGCGGGGCAACGATGCACGTCGCTACGCCGGTTGATTGTGCACAACTCGATCAAGGACGAACTGCTAGAACGGCTTAAGAAGGCCTATGCGGGTCTGCCCATCGGCAATCCGCTGGCCGAAAGCACCTTGGTCGGACCGTTGGTGGACGAGGCCTCTGGCGCTGCGATGACCGCCGCGCTCAAAGCGGCTGAGGCCGAGGGTGGTACTGTCTTTGGCGGGCAGCGTGTCACCGAAGGCATGCCGAACGGCGTTTACATGGAACCCGCCATTGTCGAGATGCCGGATCAGACAGCAACGGTGAAGACCGAAACCTTTGCGCCAATCCTTTATGTCATGGGATATGAAACGTTCGACGAGGCGTTGGAGTTGCAGAATGATGTCCCGCAGGGCCTGTCCTCATGCGTGTTCACTTTGAATATGCGCGAGGCAGAGCAGTTCCTGACAGCCGCCGGATCGGATTGCGGCATTGCCAACGTCAATATCGGTCCTTCGGGTGCCGAAATCGGGGGCGCGTTCGGGGGCGAAAAGGAAACCGGCGGCGGGCGCGAAAGCGGATCAGATGCCTGGAAAGCCTATATGCGCCGCCAGACCAACACCATAAACTACTCGGCAGAGTTGCCTCTGGCGCAGGGTGTGAAGTTCGACATCTGACTGATCGCTCCGGCGGCGCAGCGGTTTCGCCGGAGCTTAGTCCGAGAACAGATAGTCCAGCTGCATAATGGATTGCGCCTTGTCGGACCCGACGCCAAGGAACTGCGCAATCGCGGCTTCGTTCTCGGCCCGATCCGCGCTTTCGCGCAGACGCAGATACCCATCCAGTCCGGCCTGACGGATTTGTTCGGATTCGTAAGCCAGATCATTCCGTATCGTCGGCAACAGGCGCGAGACCGTTTGGTCCGGGCTGTTCTGACCTGCCAGTCCCACACGCCTTGCGTGACCGATCAGATACTCGTCGGAATAGTCGCATTCGATCTCGAGCACATGTGTCCGGGCCGCATCGCTGCAGAAATCCTGAATGACGTCCAGATTGGCGGGATCCAGGCACAAAACCAGCTGATTTGATCCGAAATGTGCGAACAGCATTCGCACAACCGCACGCCGGTGGCGCGAGCGTTTGTTCAGCGTCGTTTCGATCCCACCCAGATCGGGCAGTGGTGTATCCTGTTCACTGAACAGATACTCGACACATGGTATATTCGTCTCAGACGCGATCTGATCGACCAGCCGTTTGGCCACGTGCCATTTCTTGCAGACAACAAGAAATAACTCTCGCTCTGGGCCCAAGGTATTCCCGGCTTCCCAGAACCGTTTTCCAAACCGGCGACCAACGCGCCCGCGCCCGGTCAGGAAGGCATAGAGATTGCGCCCCTCATCCGAGATCGGGAAGTCGACACCGGTGCTAGCATAAAGCGCACCCAGCCGTTCCTTAAGTTCATGCGCTTCGGGGCTGATCTTGCGGGCGAACAGATAGTTCTGGCCCAACAGCATGTCGAAGTGATCATTGTAGAACGTCACCGGCATCCCATAATCGGAAAACATCAGGAAGGTTGGCGTGCGGTTTTCAATCTCACCCTTCGGGATAAGATGGCGAACAAGGGTCTGAAAGAACGTCTCATCCGGGATCCAGGTTGTTGAAAAGAAGCGGATCACATCGCGGCGTTTTTTAAGAAACTCCAGGATCATCTCAACCGTGCGGCGGCGCAGGCACCACCATTGGCTGCCGATCATGATCTGCAGGTCTTCGGGGATGTCGCGCGTCAGCTTGAATCGTTTTTGCAGCTCGAAGGCGGCATAAAAGCGTTTGGATTGGGTACGCTCATTGAAATAGTGACGGTAGATCAGACGGTCCTCTTTCATCCCGGTCTTGATCCAATTGCTGGCGAAGAAATCGTGGCTTTCAATGAAGTCCATGTCGCGCTCATCGAGAAAGCGATGCGTATACTCCGCCGTTTTGATCGCCATGCAATCGCCCGACAGCATATAAAAATGCGTGGCGCGCGGGAAGGCGTCAACGGCGGCCTGCAACGCGTTCAGGGTCGCCTGAACCAAAGACCATTCGCCCCAGCCGCATTTGATCTGTTTGGTGGCGAAGGTAACATTGGGATTGTCTTTCAGCGCGCTTCGAATGATTTCGTAGTCTGTGTGTAGCGCCCGCGCATCGAAATGGATCGCCATACAGTCGCCAGCGGCGGTTAACTGCTCGGCCTGCGCAATGATGGCCTCAGGGTCTTTGTGACACAGCAGGATATAGGCAATCTTTGCCATATGAGGTCGCAATTCCCGTTTTTGCCCGACTGCACCCGTGATACTGAGGATGAGCGATTGAATAAACAGAATATTTTTGGTTTTTTGATGTCGAAAGCTGGCATATCAAGCTGAGAGCAAGCCAGCATAGGAGGCACGCCAATGGGGTTTCCCGGCACCTGGATGACCGAGAGCGAAAGCATGGTTTACCGTGTGGTGCCGAAATGTGCGTGCTCGACCATTGGTCAGATCATGTATTACTCGGATCATGGCCAGTTTTTTGATGGCGATATCCATGACGCCAAGGATGGCATGCACAAATGGGCTTTTGATCAAAGCCAGGGCATGATCGCGACCAATGTGCGCAACCACGGGTCTTATTCTTTTACCTGCGTGCGCAATCCCTATACCCGCATCCTTAGTTCGTTCTTTGACAAGATCTGCGGCATTCAGCGTAACG
This sequence comes from Ruegeria sp. YTSA075, assembly GCF_059610245.1. NCBI lineage: Bacteria > Pseudomonadati > Pseudomonadota > Alphaproteobacteria > Rhodobacterales > Roseobacteraceae > Ruegeria > Ruegeria sp. YTSA075. Next base: position 118,198 of record NZ_JBXWNG010000009.1, read on the forward strand.
GCAAGCGCTATCGGGGCAATCTGGTACCGACGCTGATCTACAATTACGGAATTGAAGTTGGCGGCGATGACGGCAAAGGTGAGTTCGACCAGATTGCCAGCTTCCGCCGATTCCTGCTATTTGCGCGCGACACGATCCGCTGGCGTCGCCCGATGGACCCGGACATTCACTGGTCAGCCATGTCGGGGCACGTGTCGACCTTCATTGTGAATGGCGGTCAGTATGACCGGATTTTCTGGACCGAGGCATTCAATGACGGGATGCAGGGTGTACTGGAGAACGTCGAAACCGCCCATCCGGTGACATTGTCCGAGATTCCGCGGTTCAACGAATCCGAAGGGCATGGGCCAAAACGCGCCCATCCGGTCGAGGACTATTTCGATGATCTGTCGATGCATTTGGTCTATGAAATCTACAAACAGGATTTCGAGCTGTTCAAGTACGATTTCGAGAACCCCGGAAACAAGATGCCCATAGGTGAGATCGATTTGGACGAGGTGCACGCCAAGCTGGGGGATTGAGGCGCATATGGGCCCTCGGTAAAGATGCATATGCTTGGAACATGATTTGTACGAGAGTATCTGCTCCGATCCCATAACGATCAATGCTGCATCGGGTGTTAGTAGCCGCTCTCTTGGTCACGACGAACCATGTGCATCTGATCAGTCAATTCATGATGCCTGTATCTTTTTGGTGGCATCATATAATCTCAGACAGTCCTTGATCAGGGGTGATTTAGGGGGGGTCAGATGCAACGCTTACGTTATGGGTCTGACGAGTTGAAGACGTTAGGCAATTGATCGGGGGGATCAATTGAGGTCTGAACGGGGTGTTATGATGTTTTTCCGACACTGGTTGCGGGAGGGCGCAACCACCGTTGCCGAACGCAATTGAAATGTCAGGTATAGGCAATGAAACCGACATACACAAAATACTACTAAACTTCTGTTGAGCGGACAAAACTGACCTTGGAGTCTACACCTTCGCTGACGCAGGATCCACCGCACTGGCAGCAACAGTTTTTCCCTTCAACAGGGAATATCGCCAAAGCGGCCGTTCCACAGAGGGCTTGGGAGCTCCTTGATCGCTCTTTGACCAGATGGCGCTCCAGCATGGAAACTAGGGGACTTGGCCCAACCCATAACCGGAGCTGGCAAATAGGCGTCAGGATCATAAAATTGGGCTTCTTCGCGCAAGGAAAGCGAACACAGGCAACATTGTTACGATCCAGACCACGCTATAAATTGCGGATGGGATGGCATATTCGCTTAACCCATTGGTGTTAGGCAACAGCAAGGTGGCAATTGCGATCCCCAAAGCTCCGTTTTGAACGCCGGTCTCAATTGAAATCGTCTTCGCCTCGATGTCTGTGCATCCGAGCATCCGTGAACTCGCGATGCCAATAAACGTGAGTGACGCAACTAAAACAAAAAGGGCGGGTCCAATCCTAAGGTAGTTATCCGCGACCACCACCCAGTTTGAAATGATCGCGCCTCCGATGACTACCGCAAAAAGTAGCATGGAGACCTTGCTAAAGATTGGTTCGACAGCGGCTACAATTCGCGGCGCCAATGACCGCGCGATCACCCCGACTAGGATCGGTGAAGCTGTCAAAAAAAACATTGCTAAAGCCGTCGACGAAATGTCGATAGCGGGCGCAGTTGCCCCCATGAACATCTGCATCGAAAACCCCAGGATAAGCGGTACGGTAACGACACAAGTCAGACTGAAGACTGCTGTAAGAGTAACGGACAAAGCGACATCCCAATTCGAAAGCTTGGTCACGATGTTACTGATCGCCCCGCCCGGACAGGCTGCCAAAATCATGATGCCAACGGCTGTCTTGGCAGAAATCCCAAAGACAAAGATCACCATCAAAGCGATGCAAGGCAACAAAATGATCTGATTGAGAGCGCCGACACAAAAGGCACGTGGACGTCGTCCGATGCGTTGAAAGTCAGCCGCTGTCAGTCCGAGGCCAAGGCAGAACATGATTGCAACAACTGCAAGCGGCAGCAGCACAGATATGAAAACTTCGCCCATTTGCTTTGACCTCGGTGTCTGCATGCTTCTCACACGCAATCGGAAGATATCGTTTCGCAAATCCGATGACGAGGTTTATCAGTTTGGCGCAATTATCCTCAAGCGCCCGAAGATCGAGGCTGTCTTTATTTATTATACCTATCACAGGGTTGGACGATCTGGCGTGAAAGAGCTTTCCAGTGCTAATCTCACTGTATGGCAAGTGTATCTTACGCATTCGCCCGCGCGATGGCCAACGCCGCCGGGATGACGCTGAACGACGATGGCGCCCTGATTTCGAATGGCGCTGTCGTGCTGCGTTTACCAGAAGCTCAGGACGGCCAATTGGCGGATGATGCGTATTTCGATCTGATCGATTGGATTCGTGCGCGACAAGCGGACGAGGCCGCATTGGTTGAGGCCTATGCGAACGCGATTGCGACCGATGATCTCGGCGTACTTGGCTTGGCCGTAAAGACAGCACCGACCTTGAGGCAATCTTTGCAGCGGATCGAACGTTACTTTCGTCTCGTTACGGATACCGCAGTCTACAGACTTGATGAAACCGGCGATCCGGCTCTTTGGATTTTCGAAGGACAAACACCACATCGCGCCGCCTTGGAGTTGCGCAACGAATGCGCGCTTGCCGCCTTTGCACGGAATATGCATCGGTTTGTGGGTACTGGATTGTCGCTCGAATATGTCGCGTTCAAACATGCGTGCCGACAAGAGCCTGAACGTTATGCCGAGCATTTTGGTTGTCCGGTGCAATTTGGTACTGACCATAACGCCATCGCGATGCGCCCTGCTATGCTCGAATGCGTAAATCGTCTTGGCGATCCGGGCTTGTCAGATTTCATGACGAAACATCTGGATGAGGAATTCAATTCTCTGGATGATGATATGTCACTGAGCAACGTACTTGTTCATCGACTTACGCCAGCCCTGAGTAACGGCGCACCGCAGGCGGCGCATGTCGCCCAAGAGATGGGAATGAGCGAGCGCACTCTTTACCGCAGGTTGGCCGAAGAAGGGCTGACCTATCGCGACGTTCTTGGTCAGGCACAAGTTGCACTCGCTCGTGACCTGCTCCGTGACGGTAAGGCTTCCATAGCCGAGATCGCCTTTATGACCGGGTTTTCGGAACAGAGCACGTTCAGCCGCGCCTTCAAACGTTGGGTCGGACAGGCTCCCGCTCGTTTCCGACAGCAAGCGACCTCCGACTAGGCACATACCTCAAGACCACATGGCAGGTTCGGCCAAAACCTTGGCAGGGCGGGCCGATACCTAGGTCAATGTGGTGCCTAACTTCTTCTTTGTCAGATCCACTTGGGGCGCTGCCGAGTAAGGCAGACCGCTTTGCCCCTCTCAGACAAAGGAAATTTGCAATGAGCAATCATGACCACAAACATGGAGCCAGCTGCGCTTGCGACGTCACGCCCGAACGCGTTGATATGGTGCGCCGCCGCCTCCTGACGCAAGCCGCCGGGGCGGCCGCGGCAGGTACAACAATAGTGGCTGGCGGGCAGGCCCTTGCCGCGACCGACGATGCACGCGCCTACTATGCTGACCCGGAAAATCCAGGCCTTCCCCAAATCGACATGACCATCGAGCCGGGGCGTACTGCGCTTGTGGTTACGGACCCCCAGATTGATTTTTTGTCAGAGGACGGTGTGACGTGGGGCGTCGTTGGCGAAAGCGTGACCGAACAGGGCACCGTCGACAATATCGAACGGCTTTTCATTGCCGCCAAGGCTGCGGGGATGCCGGTCTTCATCTCGCCCCACTATTACTACCCACATGACCACAAGTGGGAGTTCGAGGGCACTCTGGAAGCCACGATGCACAGCATCGGCATGTTTGACCGCCTGGGACCGCTCAATTTGGACAACTTCGAGGGCTCAGGTGCCGACTGGATGCCGCAATACAAGAAGTACATCGAGGATGGCGAAACCATCATTTGCTCGCCACACAAGGTTTACAGCCCTGCTCAGAATGACCTGAACTTGCAATTGCGCAAACGCAAGATCGACAAGGTGATCCTTGCGGGGATGTCGGCGAACCTGTGTACGCAGGCGCATCTCTACGAGCTGCTGGAGCTTGGCTACGAAGTTGCTGTCGTTCGCGATGCCACGGCCGGGGCCAAGGTGCCTGAAGGTGACGGGTATCTCGCAGCCATCATCAACTTCCGAATGGTCGCCAACGGCGTCTGGTGGACTGACGACGCGGTTGAGCGCATTGGCCAATCGGCCTGATTCAAACCGATCTTTCAAATTGATCCTGACATCCTGAAAGGACATATCATGACACGCATCTTTACATTTCCCGCGCTTACAACAGCGTTGACTCTCGCCCTGGCAGCGGCGGCATTGGCTGACGATGAATACAACGTTTCGAACAGTCTTACTTTGACCGGCCACCCCCTCGGCATGCACGGCGTCGATCCTATGTCGATGTTTGAAGCCGAGAATCCAGAGATGGGCAACGCCACTTACACGTCAACCCATGATGGTGTGGACTACTATTTTGCGTCGCAGGCGGCGCAAGCTACATTTGAAGCGGATCCGACGGCACATCTGCCTCAATTCGGCGGGTTCTGCGCCTTTGGCGTCTATGTAGGCAAGAAGCTTGATGGCGATGTTCGGTATGCCGATATCGTGGACGACAAGCTCTATCTCTTTGTGAATGAGGACATCTTCAAGAAGTACCTTGAGGACAAAGAGACCGTGATCCAAGGCGCCCATGCCAAGTGGGCAGACATCCACCACACGCCTGTCGGCAGCCTATGATTGAGGAATTTGGTGGCTTTTGCCGGTCGGAGCCACCGCTGCCTCGCCCCTCCCCAAAAGACCGGCATTTCTCCAAGACGCGCCGTCCGCAATGACAATTCGCGTGCGTCGAAAACTCTTCCCAAAGGAAACCAGACATGACTGATTTTGAGACATATACAATCGCCTCAGCCCCTGATGCCGCGAAACCAATTCTGGAAGCATCGCTGAAAGGGTACGGCTTTGTGCCCAACCTTTATGCGGCCATGGCTGAAGCGCCCGCAATTTTGGAAGGCTATACGACACTTTCCAACATCTTTGGAAAGACCAGCCTGTCAGAGACTGAGCGCCAGATCATCCTTATGACCAACAACCGGCTGAACGGGTGCAAGTACTGCATGGCCGCCCATACTACTCTTTCACAGATGGCGGGTGTCCCGGATAACATCATCGCAGCATTGCGCGATGGCAGCCCTATCGCCGACCCCAAGTTGGAAGCACTGCGCAAATTCGTCATCGTGATCAACGAAAGCCGAGGCTGGCCCAGCGACGCACAGGTCGAGGCGTTTCTGACGGCTGGCTATACCCGCCAGACCATGCTGGAAGTCATCCTTGGCACAGCGTTGAAAATCCTGTCGAACTATACGAACCATGTGGCGGAAACGGCTTTGGATGATGCGTTTGTCCCAAATGCATGGACCGCCTCATCCGCGGCGGCGGCTGAATAGCGCGATTTTGCCTAATTGTTGGTCTTGCGCTTAGGCCTGAGTTTGGTTCTGGCCAATAAGGGGATCCGATTTGAGACGTTCGACCGCAAAATCAACAAAAGCGCGTACCTTCGCAGACACGGTTCGACCCTCTTGATGCACAAGATGGATGGGAACCTCGGGTGGCTCATATGACTTCATGACAGTCTTGAGCCGCCCATCTGCAATGTAAGGTGCCACCTGATAAGACAAAAGCCGTCCGATCCCATGACCTTGCAACGCCAACTCAATCACGGCGTCATTAGTATTCATGCTGATGCGTGGGTTCACTCGTTTGGTTATGCTCTTTCTACCGCTTTGAAAATGCCATTGGGCGGATGCATTCAGGGCAGTAGAATTAATGATCGCGTGGCAGGACAAATCATCCGGAGTTTCAGGTTTGCCATGCGATTCAAGGTAAGTCGGCGACGCAAATAGCATCTGTTTTACCGCACCGCACCTAACGGCCATCAAACTGGAATCAGCGAGGTTACCAATTCTGATACCAACGTCGAGACCCTCATCAATCAGATTGACTACGCGGTCCACATAAAGCGTGCGTGCCGATAGCTTCGGATAAAGATCCAGAAATTCGCCCAGAAGCCGGGTGATGAACATGCGACCAAACAAGACCGATGCGGTGACACTTAGTTCCCCGGTTGGTTCGGCATAGGAACCGACAGCGGCGCGCTCGGCCTCTTCAAGGTCAGCCAAAATACGTCTAGCATCCTCAAAGAACCTTTGACCACTATCAGTCAGCATCACCGAACGCGTGGTGCGCACAAAAAGACGGATCCCCAGGCTGTCCTCAAGCATGGAAACCATTCGGGTCACTGTTGGCGGTGACATGTTGAGGTGGCGGGCCGCCGCGGCAAAACCTTTCAACTCGGCCACCTTCACAAAGACGTTTAGCGCGTGAAATCTGTCCACAGCATTATTCCACTTTTTAGAATAATATATTGCCAAGTATCTGAATTCCGCAACATAGAAGCTCTGATTAACTTCACCTCAGTCCCAGGGCATCGCCCAGACCGAGATGGAGAATTCAATGGCACGACCCTTTGCAGAGATCAGCTTCACGCCTTCCGTGCGCGAAACGCAGGCCAAAAATGGTTCAGCGAACGGTTACGCGAAGTTTCTGGAAGGCACCCGTCACGAGGACCTGATCAGCCCGATTGAGGCCAGCTTCATCGCGCAAAGGGACGGCTTCTATCAGGCCACGGTCTCAGAAACCGGCTGGCCTTATGTGCAATTCCGCGGCGGTCCAGCGGGTTTTCTGAAAGTGTTGGATGAACGGACACTTGCCTACGCCGATTTCCGCGGCAACCGGCAGTATCTCAGCTCTGGGAATCTGCTGGGCAATGACCGCATCTCGCTGATCCTGATGGACTACCCCAATCAGAAGCGTCTCAAGATCTGGGGTCGAGCAACTGTCATTGATGCCGAGGCCGATCCGGCGCTGATGCAACGCCTGAGAGCGCCGGGCTATCGCGCTCACCCGGAGCGGGCGGTTGTGATCAAGCTTGAAGCGATGGACTGGAACTGCCCACAGCACATCCCCCAACGCCTGACCTTTGAAGAGTTTGAAGATTATCTGGCCCCGTTTCGCACTGAGCTGGCAGCGCTGAAAGCACGAAACGCAAGGCTCGAAGCGTCGCTCGGACAGCAAAATTGACCCTTGTCAATCCTGGCGTGTTCAGACGCGCCCCCGTAACCCAATGAAAGGAAATACCCATGTCGCGCAATTTGAAATCCATCCTGAGCGCCAGCATTCTCGCGCTTTCAATCGCTGCACCAATTGCACCAGCTCCTGCAATCGCAGCAGGGACCGAAATTGAGGCCACGCGGGCCGTCTATTTCCGCACCGAACAAATCGACGAAGTCAGTATCGCTTATCGTGAGGCCGGAGATCCGAGCAGGCCTACCGTCCTGCTGCTTCATGGCTTTCCGACTTCCTCGCATATGTTCCGTAACCTTATCCCGGAACTGGCCAAGAACTACCACGTGATCGCGCCCGATTTCCCCGGATTTGGCGCGTCGGACATGCCGATGGCCGAAAACTTCGAGTATTCCTTCGCAAATATCTCTGGAATGATGACATCGCTGCTCGACCGTAAGGGTATCGATCAATACGCGGTCTATCTGATGGATTACGGTGCCCCGGTTGGTTTCCGTATGTTTGCGGAACAGCCCGAACGGGTCACTGGCTTCATCATTCAAAACGGGAATGCCTATGAGGAAGGGCTGCGCGAGTTCTGGGATCCAATCAAAACCTATTGGGCTGAGCCATCGCAAGAGAACGGTGACCAACTTCGGGGATTCCTCACTCTGGATGCTACCAAATGGCAGTTCACCCACGGAGTTCAAAAACCCGAATTGATCAGTCCGGATAACTATTGGCACGTCCAATACCTGCTCGACCGCGAAGGCAATCAAGAGGTGCAACTCGAACTCTTCCTGGATTACGGCACCAACGTTGCAGAGTACCCAAAATGGCAAGCGCTGTTTCGCGAGCATCAACCCCCGGCACTGCTGATGTGGGGGAAAAATGATCACATCTTTCCGGCCGAAGGTGCCTATCCCTATCAACGCGATCTGAATGATCTCGAGTTTCATCTGCTCGATACGGGACACTTTGCACTCGAAGAGTATGGGCCCGAGATTGCAGCGCAGATGACCGCCTTTCTGAACCGCATCACCACCGCTAGCAACTGACGTGGAACTGGCCGCACCGCGCTCAAAGGTGCGGCCTCACGCATGGAGTAAGTCAATGAATACGCAAACAAATACTGCCGTAGAGGTAACAGTGGAAATCGTACACGGCTTTGTCGACGGTGGCGCCGGAGGAAATCCCGCAGGCGTCGTCCTGGACGCTGATGAATTGAGCGAACAGGATATGCAAGCTGTTGCGGCAAGGGTTGGATTGTCCGAAACGGCCTTTGTCTCTCGATCTGAGACTGAAGGCTTCAAACTTGATTTCTTCACACCAAACCGGCGCATTGCTCATTGCGGTCACGCGACAATCGCCGCCTTCTCGCGCCTTGATGCGCTAGGCCGGATTCCTAATCCCAACACCTCGAAGGAGACGGTTGATGGGCCGAGGCGCATACTCATGAAAGAAGGTGCCGCCTATATGGAACAACTAGCGCCAAAATACGCGATACCAGAGGAATGGGCGGAAAAGGGTGTAAGCATCGACGATGTACTGAACTCCCTTGGGATCAGCAGACATCAACTTGATCAGGAGATCCCACCGGTTTTGGTCAATACCGGCAACAGTTTCATTGTTATCGGCCTCGCTGATGCCGAAGGTCTTGCCAAGGTGAAACCAGATTTCGCCAAAATCACACAAATCAGCGAACAACTGGATCTGATCGGCTATTATGTCTTTACAACAGACCCATCAGCGACCAATCGAGACGCGACAACCCGCATGTTTGCGCCCAGATATGCGATTGAAGAAGAAGCCGCGACGGGGATGGCTGCGGGGCCTTTAGCGTGTGTATTGCACGACTTTGTCGGATCATCTCAACGATCATTTCAAATCGAACAAGGGGTGTTTATGAACCCGGCGAGTCCGAGCCTGATAAAAATCGATCTGGAAATCGATAATGGAACAATCTCTGGCCTCATGGCAGGTGGTTTCGGCCGGGTCATGTGCTCGCGTCGAATTGTTTTCTAGCGTGGCGCTCGCGGCGAATGGCGGGCTGCACCGCAGCAACGACGCCCATCGGGCGACGTCCGAATTGGGCCGTCCGCTGAATTTTGCAAAGTCCGCTGTCTGCGCATTGATGTCATTGGGGCTTCGCGCAGCATCGGTCTATGTGGGCTCAACGCAGTCTTTCGCTGCAACAGGCTTGAATGAGTGCTTTGCGGACAAAGCGGACGCTCAATCGTTTGATTTTCGCCCCGATCTGTATTCTGGAAGTTTGGCCAAGGCCGATTTCAACGCGTCACCCCATCCATCGGAAACACTGCGAAAGTACTGGTCGTCAGCTTCGAATCTTGACCGCGTACCGCCGTCAAGGCTGTCTTCATCGTAGAGAAGCACGTCAAGCGGAGCCCCGACCGACAGATTGGCCTTAATCGTGGAGTCAAAACTGACCAGCAGGAGTTTAACGGTTTCTGGGAAGCTCATTTCTGGATCATAGGCGCGCACCAGAATCGGGCGGCCGTATTTTGTCTCTCCGATCTGAAAGAACGGTGTGTCATCACCGGCCTCGATGAAGTTGCCTTCAGGGTAGATCAGAAACAGGCGTGACGGGCCGCCTTTGATCTGACCTCCAACAATGAGTGTCGCGTGAAAGGCGCTATCGGCTTGCTGACCGGACCGGGCGTGCTCTTCAATGACATCGTTTAATGTTGCCGCGACCAGTTGCGCGACTTGAAACATTGTCGGCGCTTCTAAGATTGATGGCGAACGATCTGCGGGTGCTTTCGTACGCTCTTCCAAAAGGCTTATCGTGGCCTGAGTCGTGGCCAGGTTTCCGGCCGTTAGGATTGTGATCGACCGGTCCCCTTCGACTGTCCAGTTGAACATCTTGTTGAAGGTCGAAACATTGTCCACGCCTGCATTCGTGCGCGTATCGGACATGAACACCAGCCCGCGATTCAGCCGCATGCCCACAGCATAGGTCATCAAATTCTCCGTTACTGCTGTGCGACTTGCAACTGCACTGTCAATTGCTCGCCCGCTGTCCCAATTCTATTCCCTATTACCGGTGCGGCTTGGGCATAGTCCAGCCCGGTTGCGACGCGTACGTATCGATCGTCAGGTGAAATCCCATTTGAAACGTCAAACCCCACCCAGCCAAGCCCGTCCAAATGCACTTCGGCCCAGGCATGGGTCGCGTCCTGCAACTCCGTTTCGTTCATCATCAAATAGCCCGAAACGTAGCGTGCTGGCACTCCGAGCTGTCGCGCGCAGGTAATGAAAATGTGCGCGTGGTCCTGACACACGCCGCGCTCGGCTTTGAGGGCATCTTCTGCGCTCCAGCCCGGGTGTGAACTTCCAATTTCGTAAGAGACCTGAGCTCGAACTTTCTCGGACAGAGCATGCATCTGTTCCAGCGGTTCGCCGTTGGGCAATGCGCTTATCAGCTCTGCAACTCCTTTCCCCGGCGATGTCTGCGGAGTGCTTCTTTTGAACAGCCACAAGGGCGTCGACCCTTCGTGACGCCCCAGAACACCGTGCGTGTCTTTCACTTCAACAGCGCCTTCGGAGATCAACGAGATGCTTTGAGTGTTTGCTTCGAAACTGATCAATTCCACCGTGTTGCGGTGGTAGTCTTCAAATGTCAGCTCTTTATGTCCGCCGGTGACCTGGGTGCTCCAACTCACAATGCTCTGGTTTCGAAATGACTTTGGTGTTTTCCGCAGCTGTTGCAGGCCGAAGGGAACCGGCGCGTCGAAATCGTATCGTGTCTCGTGTCGAATGTGCAGTTTCATTGGCTACTCGTAGAACCTGTAATCAATCTCAATCTGACGGCTCAAATTGCCGAGATCGGTCAGAAAATCCTGAATGTACTCATGCAGACCGAATTCAAAGATATCCGAGATTTTCTGATCCAGATATTTCTCGTAGAGAGCATTTGATGCCTCGCACGAAGGCCCGGCAAAGCCGTAGTCTTTCTTCAGGTAGGACAGGTTTTCCTGAATCTTTCTGCAGCAGAAGTGCAAACTGCGAGGCATCCGCTGATCCAGGATCAAAAACTGCGCAATGTCAGACGGCCGCGTTTTCTCACCGTGGGTCATTCGATACCCACCACCAGCGCCGACAGAACGCAGGATGCTTTCCCATTGGATGTTGTCTAGCGACGAGCCGACTGAGAAAGCTGTGGGCAGAAGAACATAGTATTTAACGTCCAGAATGCGCCCGGTATTGTCGGCCCTTTCGACAAACGTTCCGATGCGGGTGAAATCGAAAATGTCGTTGCGCAGCATGGTCCCCAAAGTGGCACCACGGACCAGAGCCGCCTGTTGCCGAATGAGTTCCAAGGTTGCAGGTAAGTCCCGCTCATTCACGCGCCGTTTCATCACCTCATCGATCTGCATCCAGGTGGAGTTCACTGCGCTCCAGACATCATGGGTGAGCGCCGTCCGAACAAGGCGCGCGTTGTCTCGGGCTTGCTTGATGACCGACTTGATCGAGGATGTGTTATCAGCGTCACGCAGCACCCAATCGACTGCATTGTCTTTTGAAATCTCTTCGTACTTGGCGTGGTACCCATCCAGAACCCCGGCCGTTTTCAGAACCGAACCCCATTCCTCGGCAGAATTCTTAGTACGGGTCAATGCCATTCTCTGACCTGTTTCAAGCAACCTCGTCGTATTTTCCGCTCGCTCAAGATACCGGGACATCCAGAACAACCCGCCAGCAGTTTTTCCCAGCATGGTCAGTCCTCCAGAACCCAGGTGTCTTTGGTCCCGCCACCCTGGCTTGAATTCACGACGAGAGACCCCTTCTTAAGCGCCACACGGGTCAAACCGCCAGGCGTGATTTTGATCCCTTCGGGCGACACCAAAACGAACGGCCTTAGGTCAACATGTCTGGGCTCAAGTCCCGAGCGCGCAAAGATCGGAACCGTCGAAAGCGACAGAGTTGGCTGAGCAATATAGTTCCCGGGCCGCGATTTGAGCTTGTCGCGGAACGCCAAAATCTCTTTCTTGCTGGCGGTTGGTCCGACCAACATTCCGTAGCCGCCAGACCCGTGTACTTCTTTCACAACAAGCTCACACAGGTTGTCCAGCACGTAGGAGAGAGACTCGGGATCACTGCAGCGCCAGGTCGGGACGTTTTGAAGCAAAGGCTTCTCACCCGTGTAGAATTCAACGATTTCAGGCATGTAGGAATAGATCGCCTTATCGTCGGCAATACCGGTCCCAGGCGCGTTGGCAATCGTGATGCCTCCCGCGCGGTAAACGTCCAGAATACCCGGAACGCCCAAGGCGCTATCGGGGTTGAAATTCAGCGGGTCCAGAAAGTCGTCATCTACCCGGCGATAAAGTACGTCGATGGGCTTATAGCCTCTGGTGGTGCGCATGCAAACACGCCCATCGACAACGCGTAGGTCGTGGCCTTCGACCAATTCCACGGCCATCTGATCTGCGAGGAACGCATGTTCGTAGTAGGCCGAGTTATAGATGCCCGGGGTTAATACCGCGACGGTTGGTTCCCCGTCGGCGCAAGCCGGCGCGCATGCAGCAAGAGATCGTCTCAGATTGCGGGGGTAGTCCGAAACATTCCGAACATTAGTCGCGCTGAAGAGCTCGGGGAACATCTTTAGCATCGTTTCCCGGTTCTCCAGCATATAGCTGACCCCAGATGGCGTGCGGGCGTTGTCTTCCAGAACGAAAAACTCGTCCGGTCCGGTTCGCACCAGATCGACCCCGACAATGTGTGTGTAGACCTGACCGGGAGGCGAGACGCCAAGCATCTGCGGCAGGAACGCTTCGTTCCCGGCAATCATCTCGGCCGGCACACGCCCGGCACGCACGATTTCTTGGCGGTGATAGATATCGTGGAGAAAGGCGTTGATTGCCCGAACCCTTTGTTCAATACCGCGTTCCAGCCGCTGCCATTCTCGTGCTGAAATGACACGCGGTACGATATCAAATGGGATTAGGCGTTCCTCAGCCTCGGCTTTTCCATAAACGTTAAAAGTGATACCCGTTAGCCTAAAGACTTCTTCGGCTTCGCGCTGTTTCGCTCTCAATCGTGATACGTCTTCAGCATTGAACCAGCGGCCGATCTCTTCGTATGGACCTCTGAGTGATCCATCGCCGTTGAACATTTCATCAAAATACTTACTCATACTTTAAGTTTCACGCACAAATCAGAATTTTCAAGTCATTCAGGCTTGGCTGGATGCCGCCTCGGGGGGTAGCGTCTAATTTTCAGGCTAACTGGATGATGTGATGACCTAAACAACATGCGTTTTTCGTGTTTCCAGTTGAAATCCCATTCATTGTTTTGCGCTCAACAGTATCTTACTTTGTGCTGCATCTGAACGTCCGGATTGGGCTCCGAGCTGCTGTTCTCTGCGGTTGTCATAATTGACCGCTCGCAGCCCAAAGCAGACCTTTATTACTGAACTGTGCAAATCCCGAGTTGCAGCCAAAACGGCCATCGAATTCACGGCCGTGAAAGGAGAGCTCCCTAAGAACAAACGTATCGGGTTGGCAAAGCATGTACTAGCGTTGCTGTTCAGTGCTTGGGGAAAGCTAACTAGGCTTACTTGGCCAGCCAGAGGATCTAGCACTCCCCCTGTGTGAGTGCCATTGCACTGCATTCTCAATATCTGGTATGGGGGTCAAAAGAACCCCCAGCATTCTGAGAATAGCGCGACCCGAGCGGAAACACGCGCCATTTGTCAGCATAACTTTTGAGGCTCAGGTCAAGAATTGTTAATTCGTCCACGACTTACTGACTACCATGGCATTCATGCCGCTCAAGTCGATCTCGACTTTGCTATTCCGTTTCTGGACGAAGATATTCCACTCTACCTTGATCCTTTTATGCTTTGGCGCTCACCGTCGCAGCAGGATCAATCGCTCCACACCAGCCTCATCAACGCTTTCAACCATTTGGGTCTGCTTGCGTCACAGGGCCGGGAAGCTGAGGCAATCGAAGCGCTGATCATTGCGTCCGAATGCGACGAGGTTGGCCTTGGAACTTCGCTTACAAGAAAGGGAAAGCGGATCAGCGCGGAAAAGGCCAAAGAGGTCATCGCTCTCTTCAAAACGATTCCTCAATACCAACAACATGGGTTTCGCCATTTTGAGGAAATCCAGTTCTTTGTCGAAGGTATTTCAAAGGATCGAATTTCGGATATTAGCTGCAATTTTCTGAAATCCTTCCTCATAGATTTCACGATTGACCAGTGTGAACGGCACGGCATCCCAACTCAGTCGTGCAGTGTGGAACATGTTTACGACTATCGTGCGAACAAGTTTGTCCGCGAGAACAATGTTGCGCTGCCCGTGAACCCGGAAAACAATGATCCGATCATTCTTGTGCCAAAGCGCTGGATGCGTTTTGCACCTTGGATCAACTACGATGAGTACTTCGAGAAGCATTGTCCACAGGATGAGATTTCTCATGACCCCGAGGAGCTTACACGTGTCAAAGTGTTGAGCTACAACCGGCATAACTACGGTGTAGTTGAGCGGTACATTCAGGCAAAAGAACGCAGCTTTGAGGACTGTGAGAACGATCCTCTCTTTTCACAAATACCTGTTACATCTGCAAAACGCGTATTCGCGCAGATCAAAAAGTTACCCACCGGGAAAACTGACGGCGCAGATATCAAATATGAAAACCTTGTGGGGCGTCTTCTTCCGTCGTTGTTATACCCAAAGCTCGATTTTGCGCAGGAACAAGCGCGAACTGATGACGGCGTGTCTATCCGTGATTTGATCTTTTACAACACGCGTTCGACGCCGTTACTGCAAGAGTTAATGGATGACTATGCGTCTCGCCAGATCACGTTTGAAATGAAAAATGTTGCCGCCATCGAACGCACGCATATCGACCAGATCAACCGGTATCTGACTGATGATCTAGGTAAGTTTGGTGTTCTCGTCACTCGTAAGCCTTTGAAAAAGGCAGAAATGACCCGAACCGTTAACCTGTGGGCCGGGCAAAGAAAATCGGTCATTGCTTTGACAGATGCTGACTTGGAGCAAATGGTCGAAGTGTTTGAGAGCAAACAACGCGACCCAATTGATATTGTGAATAAAAAGTACGTCGAATTTCGACGTGCTTGCCCTTAGGAGAATTGTATGGAAACGAGAGAAGATGTCGAACGCTTGGAAAAGCTGACCGGGCAACTACAAGGGATGTATACGGAAATAGGCGCTTTGGCAAAAAAGAGCCCAAATGACTCTGTTAATGCCTTCAAGCTGAAGATGATAAACAAAGTCGTGGAAATGGGGAACGAAGTTCTGGGCGACGGGTATAGACCTTTCGACGAATTTGAGACATTTGACAGTGACGACGCTCCCACGACTAGCGATATTACGATGGTTCTGTCTCAATATTTGGAGGAGGCGGAGCGATTTCGTTCTGATAACGTCGTGCGAAATAGCACTGGTCGATGGTACTATGTGGTCAATGGCGCGATGAGCGACGTTGAGTCTAAACCCCCTACCAGAATCGGGAGAATGAAGTGACTTTTGAAGACGACTATCATTTTCCTTTTGTCACCACCGACGAAATAGTAGACGAATACGAAGCGAGCCATGATGTGTTTGCCTCCTTACTGAGGGAGGTGAAGGAGTTATCGAAGAAGAAGCCTGACGCATCAATGAGCGCTGGCAAAGTAAAGATTGTTAACCGAGTTCTTGAAAACTTGCTGAAAGTTTTGGAAGGGCAACCCGACGCCAAGTATCTTGAGGTTTTGGATGATGATGACCTCCCTCAAGTTAGTGATGCAGTTCTTGTTATGGTTCAATTCGAGTCTGCCTTGGATTCTTTCAAAAGCCGTCACTACGGACGCGTTCCCGGCTATGGGATCACTTGGTTTACAGAAGATCTGATCGCTCAAGCAAAAGCAGAATATGAAGAAGAGTACGGCGGTGACGGGTGAAATGGGTAACATAGGCACCAGAATTAGAGGGTAGCTAGAAACCGCGTGAGCGCCTAGCTCAGCGCGTCTCTGGGCGGTTTGTATCAATACCAACCGCGCAATGTGCTGACCTGTATCGCTCGCGCAGCCAAATATTGCGAGGCGAACGCCGCCACAATCAACCCGATCCCGAAATCGCCGTGACCAGACGCGTTTCGGGATTGGGTGATGATCTGATTTCCCGCTGCCGTTGTCTGGGTTGTGAACGAGGCCAGGTCTTCCTGAATCTCATCGCGCAGAGGCAGGTCATACGCGAATTTCAACTCACCTGATGCAAACAGCACGGCAAGGTTTTCGATCATCAGGGTTTTGGACGCGTTACAATAGCGTCCTTTGATGGTGTAAAGGCCCTGATGGTCGGGGCCTCCTTGATCCAAAGGAGGATAAGATGAATCTCACCGCACGATTTGAAGCAGCAAAACTAAGCGAGAATGAACTGCGCAACCTGCTCCGTGAAGCCTTCAACGCTTTGGCGGCATCGGACGCCGATAGCGCGGAACGTCGCAATGCCCTGGCAACGCTGGAAATTGTGCAGGCTGAACTGGCATCGCGGTCGCCGTGAACTGCCGTGATTGGCTGGACTGATACAAGCCG
The DNA here is from genome assembly GCF_059610245.1 of Ruegeria sp. YTSA075. Taxonomy (NCBI): domain Bacteria; kingdom Pseudomonadati; phylum Pseudomonadota; class Alphaproteobacteria; order Rhodobacterales; family Roseobacteraceae; genus Ruegeria; species Ruegeria sp. YTSA075. The sequence goes on from NZ_JBXWNG010000009.1 coordinate 134,956, forward strand.
AAAGATACAGCAAGGTGGCTTCTGGGCTCTTGCAATTGGCTCAGAACCGAAGGCCGAGACCCAAATTTAGTTCATCCACTTTGTCTCGCGAGGACGGAGTCTCGCCATTCTTATATCCAAAATCCAACGAAACATGCCCGGAAGGGCTTAGATTGTAGCTGATCATGGCCTCAAGATATTCCGTGTCCACCCCGGAGTTCAGCACGTCTGTCAAATATTGGTAGTTCGCGCTAAAACTAAAGCGCTCCAGAGGCGATGGCTTTAAAGGTGTGCTGGGCGCGAAGTCAAAGTTCAGGCCAAGTGCAGCCCCTAAGAAAAGAAAATCCTCGTGACTAGTAAACTGGGGCCGACCTGCTGCGTCATTGACATGTTGATATTCTGCCCGCAATTCGGGTCGCCAGCGGTATCTTAAGTTAGAGCCACCAATTCTTCGCGGCACTTCATTGGCAAATTTCTCAAAAAACGGCTGATATTGGACCTGAGCACTGATGACCGAAAGGTCAAAATTAGTGTCTGTAATCCACCCAACATTGGCCCTCAGATATTGCTGATTTAGAATGGCCTTCTGGGCTGAGTTGTCCCAAGCTAACTCTGTCCCTAGGCGGAAAATCAATGAGTCGATTTCATTCGGACCGGGTGTTCCATTGACGTTCTGTTTATCGAATTCCACCCCAGCAACAACAGCCGCGGCATTCAGATTGCGTTTGTCAAAGCTACGCCGCCACGACCAGTAGGCCGCACCGCTTGTTGATATAACCTCCCTGTCTGCTTCGTAGTTACGATTAAAGGAAAAGGTTGCAGGAGAAACTTTGGATAGTCCACCACTGCCTCGTTGAGCACTCAAGACAGAGGCACCTGCAAATTTGCTCTGTAGAATAAACTGCCGTGACCAGGATTTGTCGTTGGCTTTTTTTTCTTCACTCTTGGTGGTGATTTTGACAGGTCTGCCGCCCTCAATGTCATCGTTAAGGTCCGACTGAGCCAAGAAAAAATCAGCGCTTTCCGATATGGAGGTAGAGTGTTTTTTCGCCTCCTGTGGATCAAGTAAACCATTTAGGTTAGCGTCATATTTTTTTAGTGTCGGATCAAGTTGATGTTTTACATACAAATCGACTTCTTTTCCGGGATCTAAGGTTCCATTTTTGTTTAAATCATATTTCTCTTCAATCTCCAGAGGCGCTGCGTGCAAGCTGGGCCCAATCAATACAGCGATAAGCGCTATGGACGGCAAAGGCTTCAAAAAAAACATCTTCTTTCCCTCAGAACTTTTTGTGCGTCATCTTCACTAGATCGCCGACAGTATCTGCTTGAGCCGTTTCATCGGGATCAAGGCCACCCGGAATCGGATCTCCTTCAGCCTCAAATTTGCGCTCCAATCTCGGAGCAAGTCCACGTTTTCCAGTAGCATCATATCCGTATTGATCAGACAGGCTATGGCTGTGGCGGATTTCGCTTTTGGGAGTTCCCGTTTGCTCGGAAATCACATCCTTTACATACGATGATACAGTATTGATATGCATGAAATTACCTTTTGAAACTTGTCTCTTGGCATTGAGACCTAAGAGGTTTTCAATTGATGAAATAAGTCATTAGGAAGTGTGCAGAGTATCTTCTGCTTCTAGTGTTGTGTCAAATGCCTGAAAATGACGGTCAAATCGCGCCCGCCTGACGGCGGGCGCGATTTTTTACTAGAACAATGACATTTGCGCCCCGCTCCAGCCAGTGCACGTTGCCTCATGATCCAGCTATGCGGTGACAAATGAGACTGCCCCGCCATAAGTTTCAACAGTGCCAACCGGAATGAAAAGCGATCTATAGCCTGTTTCGGTGACGGGCAACGGCAGGCGGGGCTGGGTGCACAACTCGATGTGCTCCACGATGCCAAACTCCTCTGGCGTGAAGGTAGTCTCAATTTCGATATTGCGCCATGTGATGTTGTGAGTTTCCATGTCTGTTTTCTCCCTTGATAGGGAACTGCCGCTTACCCGGTGACCTTGTCAAAGACGATGGGATACGCATCGACGGACGTATGAAAGAATTGAACCGAATATTGGATGGTGTCACCGAACGGCCTGCTCTGTTTGAGCCGGGCATGGCTGAACGCTACCGTCACGAGGTGGCTCGTCTGATCGAACTGCTCAACAACGAAAGCCACCGCAGCGAGGCATCGGAGTTGATCCGGTCAATGATCGACTCCATTGTGCTGACACCTGCGAAAGATCGGGATGGCCCGGTTATTGATCTTGTTGGCGATCTGGCAGGGATACTGTCGTTCGCCGCTGAGCGTGACAGTTCTTCTATTGTAGAGGAGTTGTCTGACTTCCACCCAGATGGGTGCGAGGCGTTGGTTGCGGGAGGGGGAACTAAACGCCTCTCACCGTGTTCTGGTGATCAATGCGAAGCGTTGGTTGCGGGGAGAGGATTTGAACCTCTGACCTTCAGGTTATGAGCCTGACGAGCTACCGGACTGCTCCACCCCGC
>NZ_JBXWNG010000010.1:0-135577 GCF_059610245.1 Ruegeria sp. YTSA075
GGGCCTGCGCTTCGCCATCCGCGAAGGCGGCCGCACCGTCGGCGCCGGCGTCGTGTCGAAAATCACTGAGTAAGGCGCGTAAGCGAATGATCAGACGGAAAGGGCGTCCCTCGGGACGCCCTTTTTTCGTTTTTGCCTAAGCTGATTGTAATGCTACTTATCTCATATTGAGGCATCACAACTAGAAAGAGGTCACAACATGCACTTATTCGCGCGTTCAGTTGGTCTAGTCGCTGCACTTGTTTTTTTATCCACATCAGCGTCGGCACAGCAGATCGCGGACAGGATTTATCTTGGAGGGCCCGTGTTAACGATGAACGACAAGGCTCCGTCGGCTGAAGCGGTCGCAGTCAAAGACGGACGCGTTCTTGCCGTGGGGTCGTTGTCTGATTTGTCGATGCATCGCGGTGAAAAAACCGAAACGTTTGACCTGGAAGGCCGCGCGATGCTTCCGGGTTTTGTAGATAGCCACGGTCATGTGGTCATGGGGGGGTTGCAGGCATTGTCCGCCAACCTTCTTGCGCCGCCTGATGGGAAAGTCGTTGATATCGCCAGTCTGCAAGCCACGTTGTCTGACTGGGCCGACGAAAATGCGCAAGCCGTTGAACAGGTCAAAATGATCATTGGCTTTGGTTACGACAATGCTCAATTAAAGGAACTGCGCCACCCTACGCGACAAGAACTGGACATTGTGTCTGAGGACTTGCCGGTCATTATCGTTCATCAGTCCGGGCATTTGGGAGTAGCAAACTCGAAAGCTCTGGAGTTAGCAGGCATCACAGCCGCTTCAAAAGCCCCTCCGGGCGGAGTGATTCAACGCGATGACGCCGGTGAGCCAAACGGTGTTCTGGAAGAGTATGCATTCTTTTCGGTCCTTGTGCCCATGTTGGGAAATCTGGGTGAAGAAGGCCTGGCGGCATTTGCCAAAGCTGGAACTGAGCTTTGGGCAATGTTTGGATACACCACCGGACAAGAAGGCCGAACCTCAGGAGAAATTGTTGACGTTCTCAAGAAAGTTGCCGCCGAAGATGGGCTCCCAATTGACGTGGTAGCTTTCCCGGATGTTCTTGAGGCTAGGGAATTTATTGGTGCAAACACCTCCAAGAACTACGACAACCGGGTTCGGGTCGGGGGCTGTAAACTAACGATTGACGGCTCGCCTCAGGGTTTCACGGCTTTGAGGGATCGGCCCTATTATGATCCGGTCGGAAACTACTCTGCCGGTTATGCAGGGTATGCCGCTATTACGATGGAGCAGCTACAGGACGCCGTTAATTGGTGTTACGAAAATGGGTTCCAAATCCTTGTGCATTCTAACGGGGAAGGGGCTTCTGACATGCTGATAGCAGCTCTCGAAGAAGCACAGATGAAGTATGGCGACCCGGGAAATCGTCCGGTTCTGATCCACGGTCAGTTTCTGAGAGAGGATCAGGTTGCGAGTTTTAAACGCCTCGGCGTATTCCCATCGCTATTCCCGATGCACACGTTTTACTGGGGGGATTGGCATCGTGATCACACCGTTGGGCCGGTCAATGCAGACAATATCTCACCCACAGGATGGCTGCACGAGCGGGACATGATGTTTGGTACACACCATGATGCCCCGGTGGCCTTTCCAGATAGCATGCGTGTTCTTGCAGCGACGGTAACTCGACGCACACGCTCTGGAGATATTTTGGGGCCGCATCAGAGGGTCGATGTTATGACTGCCTTGAAAGCCATGACAATTTGGCCCGCTTGGCAGCATTTCGAGGAAGATGAGAAGGGGTCTATTGAGGTTGGCAAAGTGGCGGATTTTGTGATCCTGTCGGACGACCCCACAGCCGTTGACCCAGAAACACTGGCGGAGCTTGAAGTGCTTGTAACCGTGAAAGGCGACGAGATTGTTTATGAAGCCGAAGTGGGTGTCCGAGAGGGCAAATTGGACTACTCGCCGTTCTCAAATGATCCTGTGATTGCCCATCTGTATCTGCATGCGGTTTACCAAGGGATGAAGGTAGAGGACGCATGGCTAACCAATGGCGTGTCTGGTGGCGAATAAAACGGTGTTCTTTGTGGCGTTTACCTCTTGCCAAAATGCTCAGGTCCCTGTAGGTCGCGCGAGTTCTCGACAAGAACATCAAGGCGGGGTGATTCCCGCCTTTTGGGTTCGATGAGGGTTGGCGATGCGCGTCTGTCCTCCTCTCAACCTCAACGCCTGATAAAAGGCTGTATCTATGCAAAGCCAAAACATCCGTATTCGGCTGAAGGCATTTGACTATCGCGTTCTGGATGCCAGCACGCAAGAGATCGTCAACACTGCCAAGCGGACCGGCGCGAACGTGCGTGGCCCGATCCCGCTGCCGAACAAGATCGAGAAGTTCACGGTTCTCCGTGGCCCTCACGTTGACAAGAAATCCCGCGACCAGTTCGAGATCCGTACGCACAAGCGTCTGCTCGACATCGTTGATCCGACCCCCCAGACCGTTGACGCGCTGATGAAGCTCGACCTCGCTGCTGGTGTGGACGTCGAGATCAAGCTGCAGTCGTAATCGGAGGGTATGAGAATGCGCTCTGGTATTATCGCAAAAAAAGTTGGCATGACCCGCCTGTTCATGGAAGACGGCAAGCAGATCCCTGTGACCGTTCTTCACCTGGACAACCTGCAGGTTGTTGCACAGCGCACCGCTGACAAAGACGGCTACACCGCCGTTCAGCTGGGCGCCGGTGCTGCCAAAGCAAAACGCACCTCGAAAGCCATGCGCGGTCACTATGCCGCTGCAAAGGTTGAGCCCAAGCGTAAGCTGGCCGAGTTCCGCGTCTCCGAAGATGGCCTGATTGATGTGGGCGCCGAGATTTCGGCAGAACACTTCCTGGAAGGTCAGAAAGTTGACGTTTCGGGCACCTCGATCGGTAAAGGCTTTGCCGGTGCGATGAAGCGCTGGAACTTCGGTGGTCTGCGCGCCTCGCACGGTGTGTCGATCAGCCACCGTTCGCACGGTTCGACCGGTCAGTGTCAGGACCCGGGCAAGGTTTTCAAAGGCAAGAAGATGGCCGGTCACATGGGTGCTGCCCGTGTCACCACCCAGAACCTGGAAGTCGTCAAAACCGACGCCGACCGGAACCTGGTCTTCATCAAAGGTGCCGTTCCCGGACCAAAATCGGGCTGGGTCACCGTCAAGGACGCCGTCAAGAAGAAAGCACCGGAAGGCCTGCCTTTCCCGGCTGCTGTGAAATCGGCTGCAACCGAAGCACCTGCGGAAGAAGCTCCCGCGGAAGGTGGTGAAGCATGAAACTTGATGTAATCAAACTGGACGGCGGCAAAGCCGGCAACATCGAGCTGGATGCGGACCTGTTCGGCCTCGAGCCGCGCGCGGACATTCTGCACCGTGTGGTCCGTTGGCAGCGCAACAACGCGCAGGCCGGCACCCACAAGGTCAAGACCCGCTCGGAAACCAGCTACTCGACCAAGAAGATCTATCGCCAGAAGGGCACCGGTGGCGCACGCCATGGTGACCGTAACGCGCCGATCTTCCGTGGTGGTGGTATCTACAAAGGCCCCGTCGTGCGTTCGCACGGCCACGACCTGCCCAAGAAGTTCCGCAAGCTTGGCCTGCGCCACGCTCTGTCGGCCAAAGCCAAGGCAGGTGAACTGGTTGTGATCGAGAACGCCGAAGCCGAAGGCAAGACCGCCGCTCTGGCCAAACAGGTTGCAAACCTGGGCTGGAAGCGCGCTCTGGTCATCGACGGCGCGACCGTGAACGAAGGGTTCCTGAAAGCGTCCAAGAACATCGAAGGTCTGGATATCCTGCCGTCGATGGGCGCAAACGTCTATGACATCCTCAAGCGTGACACCCTGGTGCTCACCAAAGCGGCTGTCGAAGCACTGGAGGCTCGTCTGAAATGAGCGCGAAGGCAGAACACTACGACGTGATCCGCAAGCCGATCATCACTGAAAAGTCGACCATGGCCTCTGAGAACGGCGCGGTTGTCTTTGAAGTGGCGATCGACAGCAACAAGCCGCAGATCAAAGAGGCCGTTGAGGCACTGTTTGGTGTGAAGGTCAAAGCGGTGAACACCACCGTGACCAAAGGCAAGGTCAAGCGGTTCCGCGGCCAACTGGGCCGTCGGAAAGACGTCAAAAAAGCATATGTGACCCTGGAAGAGGGCAACACCATCGACGTGTCCACCGGTCTCTGATCGGACCCGTTTTTGGGCAAAGCGTTAAGACCCCCGCGAAAGCGGGGGTTTTTCTTTAGCAGCGACACAGAAAATTGAGCGTAAAACAATCATGTTTCGCACAAATCTCTTGCTATGTGGGGTCGGTAGTCTATCCGGTTCCCAACAGACAAGAGACATGGCAGGCGCATGACAGACCCCACTCACTCGACCCGGGAAAATCCGGATGTGACCGCGGCGCGAGACTGGGTGTCTACACTTGCCAAATATCGCGAACCCAATCAGTGGCGCAGTTCCTTTGAACTGGGTGTCAGCATAATCCCGTTCTTTGCGCTTTGGGCGCTGTCCTGGGTGACGCTTTCGGTCAGCTATGGGCTGGCATTTGCGATTGCCGTTCTCAATGCCGCCTTCCTGCTGCGCTTGTTTGCCATTCAGCATGATTGCGGGCATGGCGCGTTTTTCAGGAACCGGCTGGTCAGTGACTGGGTCGGGCGGGTGATCGGTGTGCTTACACTGACGCCTTATGATGTCTGGCGCCGATCACATTCCATCCATCACAACAGTTCGGGCAATCTGGACAAACGCGGCATGGGCGATGTTCATACTTTGACCGTGGCCGAGTATCAGTCGAAAACACCCCTGAACCGGTTCTGGTATCGTGTTTATCGCCACCCCATCACCCTGTTCGTCCTTGGCCCCGGCTATCTGTTTCTGTTCCAGAACCGTCTTCCGCTTGGCCTGACGGGCAGTTTCACATTCTGGGTCAGCGCGATGGGCACGAATGTGGCCATTCTGGCCGCCCTGTTGACGGTGTATTACTTTGGCGGTCTGATGCCGGTTCTGCTGATCTTTCTGCCCTCGACCCTGATCGCGGCAACGGCCGGAGTATGGTTGTTCTACATACAGCATCAGTTCGAGGATACGCATTGGGACACCGATGAGGACTGGCAACTGCACGAAGCCGCCCTCCATGGTAGTTCGCATTACGTCATGCCGTCCGTGTTGCAGTGGTTCAGCGCCAATATCGGCATCCATCACGTGCATCACCTCTACAGCCGTATTCCTTTCTATCGCCTGACCGAAGTGCTGCGCGATCATGAGGAGCTGGCCAACAGCAACCAGATGACCATCCGCGAGAGCCTGGCCAACGCGCGCCTGCATCTGTGGGATGAGAAAAGCCGTCGTCTTCTGTCCTTCGCCGAGGCCCGTGCGCTCTATGGCTAAGAGGGTCGGCCAGAGGTTTTGAACCCCAGCAGGAAGGTTTCCGAATGCATCACACTTGTCTACGTCGCAGCCGTTGCCCCGAGCACGTGATGCGGATAGGGTCGCATCCATGAAACATGTCCCCAAAGAAACGACAGATGAGGCCCTTATTCAGGAGTTCCTGGATAAAGGCGGCAAAATCAGCGTCGGCAAGACCAAACCTGCGCCCGCAGAGCTGGGTCTGAGCAAGAATGTCTGGAATGCCAAGCTGACAAAGGAAGAGAAGGCCGCGCGCGACAAGAAGTGATCGTGCGAGGCCGGTAGGGTACTGAAAGATGTTAGAAACGCAGATGTGACCCTGGAAGAGGGGAACACCATCGACGTGTCCACCGGTCTTTGATCGAACCCGTGTTTGGAGAGAGACAAAGGTCCCCGCGAATGCAGGTATTTTTGTTTGGGATATGCGTAAGCCGCGCCAGCGACTGCCCGTGGGATGGCGCTGCAATGGCTGATCAGCGCGCTTTATGGTGCCAAATACATCCGAACTCATAGCGACGTGCAAACCTCCCCAAAGCGCCAGCCCGCCGGGACGGGCAGTCGCTGGCGCGGCGGCCTTCGGCCTTGTCCCGCGCTGGGTGCACTCATGAGACAACTTATCCCAGAACGGCGTTTTCGGGCGGTTCGATGTTGTCCCACCGCTCGGCGATCGTAGCGCAGGCAGCTTCCATGTTCTGAAATCGTCTTGTGGCATCTGTGGGTGCCGGAATAAACTTTCCGGTTGCACAGTCCAGCGTTAGGCACAGTTTCTCTTCCGGCGCAGTTTCGTCTTGCACGTCGATCATCTTTCGGCAGCCGAACAACACAGACGATTGATAGGCTCCTACTTCTTCATCAAGTGGTTTGCCTTTAGCATAACGGATTGTCCCGAGGCCTGTTCTGAGCCGGTTTGTTCGCGTAACCCGTTCGACACCGAAGCGGATGTCCGGGTTCACTTCGACACCATGCAGGTTAACCTTGAAGTTGGATGGAGAATCCGCGAATTCAGTCGTTTTTGGGAATGTGTCCATGCTGAATACGTTCCCATATGCGATCAAGAAGTCGCCATTGATATCCAGAGTGTGTCGCTCGAAATCAGTATCAGCCATCATATCCAAGATTCGCTGACCTTCGATTCTCAATTCTTCATTGTTTAACGTGCCCGCGAGCAAACCATTTGTGATGAAAGCTTTCGCTCGGTCATGCTGGATTGCACGGGCGATTTTGCGATATTTGCAGTCGCGAATGATCGAGCGTTTCTTACGTTCTGATGCGACCATATAATCACTTAGGTAGCGGCTATTGACTTTGGGCGTCTTGACCAATCGGTGTGTTGGCGATTCACTCATCTAAAACCTCTGAGGTAAATAAAATGGCGGAACTCTATTTTACCGGGAAAGCACAGGATGGAAAGCGCTTGATGATTGCGCCGATAACCTCGACTAGGCTAGCGAGGTGCCCAGAACCTCCAAAAGATACAAGTGGTTACTTTCTGATGGAGGAGCATGAGGACAATTCGACCGGTGTGGTCACTATTCTGGCACATGTCCCAGATGCTGACGCGGCGTTTCGCCTCGGTCGACTGTTCTGTATGACTTAATACCCTCAAGCCAAACCTGACGACATTACCGAGAAAAATTTCAATAAATGAATTCTCGCTTCCTATAGACACCCACCCCCAACACTGCTAAATGCTCCCAATCTTGCGGCCTCGGATTCGTTCCGGGGCCTCTGATATTTGTAACCGGGGACCTTCGGGGCCCTTCACCTCGGGCACCTACGGGGGCCTATCACATAGCAGGGAAACTCCCTGCACTTGCTAAACGGAAGACAGAAAGCATGGCACTCAAGTCGTACAAGCCGACGACGCCGGGCCAGCGCGGGCTGGTGCTGATCGACCGTTCGGAGCTTTGGAAAGGACGTCCGGTCAAGTCTCTCACAGAGGGTTTGACCAAATCGGGCGGCCGGAACAACACCGGACGGATCACTTCACGCCGCCGCGGCGGTGGCGCAAAGCGTCTCTACCGGATCGTTGACTTCAAACGGAACAAATTTGATGTCGCGGCAACCGTCGAGCGGATCGAATATGACCCGAACCGGACCGCATTCATCGCACTGGTAAAATACGAAGACGGCGAGCAGGCATATATCCTGGCTCCGCAGCGTCTGGCTGTTGGTGACAAAGTCGTGGCATCCGCCAAGGCTGACATCAAGCCGGGCAACGCAATGCCGTTCTCGGGCATGCCCATTGGTACCATCGTCCACAACATCGAGATGAAGCCTGGCAAAGGCGGTCAGATCGCACGTGCGGCCGGTACCTACGCTCAGTTCGTTGGTCGCGATGGCGGCTACGCACAGATCCGTCTGAGCTCGGGCGAGCTGCGCATGGTCCGTCAGGAATGCATGGCCACCGTTGGTGCCGTGTCCAACCCCGACAACAGCAACCAGAACCTCGGTAAAGCCGGTCGTATGCGCCACAAGGGCGTTCGTCCGTCGGTTCGTGGTGTTGCAATGAACCCGATCGATCACCCGCACGGTGGTGGTGAAGGTCGTACCTCGGGTGGCCGTACACCGGTTACACCGTGGGGTAAGGACACCAAGGGTAAGCGTACCCGCAACAAGAACAAAGCGTCCCAGAAGCTGATCATCCGCTCGCGGCACGCCAAGAAGAAGGGACGTTAATCCATGTCTCGCTCTGTTTGGAAGGGTCCTTTCGTCGATGCTTACGTGCTGAAAAAAGCCGAAGCAGCGCGCGAGTCGGGCCGCAACGAAGTCATCAAAATCTGGTCGCGTCGTTCCACCATTCTGCCCCAGTTCGTGGGTCTGACCTTTGGTGTGTACAACGGCCAGAAGCATATCCCCGTCAACGTCTCGGAAGACATGATTGGTCAGAAGTTCGGTGAATACTCGCCAACTCGAACCTATTACGGTCACGCCGCTGACAAAAAAGCGAAGCGGAAGTAAGTCATGGGCAAGGAAAAGAACCCCCGCCGCGTGGCTGAAAACGAAGCAATGGCGAAAACGCGCATGCTTCGCACCAGCCCGCAGAAACTGAACCTGGTTGCGCAAATGATCCGCGGCAAGAAAGTTGAGAAGGCTCTGACCGATCTGACTTTCTCGAACAAGCGTGTTGCGCAGGACGTCAAGAAGTGCCTGCAATCCGCAATCGCGAATGCCGAGAACAACCACAATCTGGATGTTGACGAGCTGATCGTCGCCGAAGCATGGGTTGGCAAGAACCTGGTCATGAAGCGCGGCCGCCCGCGTGCCCGTGGCCGTTTCGGCAAGATCATGAAGCCGTTCTCGGAGATCACCATCAAGGTGCGTCAAGTTGAGGAGCAAGCCTAATGGGTCATAAAGTAAATCCGATCGGCATGCGCCTGCAGGTCAACCGCACCTGGGACAGCCGCTGGTACGCCGACACCAAGGACTACGGTGATCTTCTGCTGGAAGACCTCAAGATCCGTGAGTTCATCAACAAAGAGTGCAAGCAGGCCGGTGTTGCCCGTGTGATCATCGAACGTCCGCACAAGAAGTGCCGCGTTACGATCCACACTGCACGTCCCGGTGTCATCATCGGCAAGAAAGGTGCAGACATCGAAGTTCTGCGCAAAAAGCTTGCTCGTATGACCGACAGCGAACTGCACCTGAACATCGTCGAAGTGCGCAAGCCCGAGCTTGACGCGCAGCTGGTTGCCGAGTCCATCGCTCAGCAGCTGGAACGTCGTGTTTCGTTCCGTCGCGCCATGAAGCGCTCGGTTCAGAACGCCATGCGCATGGGCGCCCTGGGTATCCGGGTGAACGTCGCTGGTCGTCTGGGCGGCGCTGAAATCGCACGGACCGAGTGGTACCGCGAAGGCCGCGTGCCTCTGCACACCCTGCGTGCCGACATCGATTACGCACATGCCGAAGCGATGACTCCTTACGGGATCATCGGGATCAAGGTCTGGATCTTCAAAGGTGAGATCATGGAACACGATCCGCAGGCACGTGACCGTAAAGCACAGGAACTCCAGGACGGCCCTGCACCTCGTGGTGCTGGTGGCGGTCGTCGCTAAGGAGGGAAAGATATGCTTCAACCAAAGCGTACTAAATTCCGCAAGATGCACAAAGGCCGGATCAAAGGTCTCGCCAAAGGCGGCTCTGATCTGAACTTTGGCACCTACGGCCTGAAAGCTCTTGAGCCTGAGCGTGTAACTGCACGCCAGATCGAAGCTGCACGTCGTGCCATGACGCGTCACATGAAACGTCAGGGTCGTGTCTGGATCCGCATCTTCCCCGACACTCCGGTTACGGCCAAGCCAATCGAAGTTCGTATGGGTAAAGGTAAAGGTTCGGTCGACCGCTGGGCCTGCAAGGTCAAGCCTGGCCGCGTGATGTTCGAGATCGACGGCGTCAATGACGACATCGCCCGCGAGGCCCTGCGCCTGGCTGCGATGAAGCTGCCGATCAAGACCCGCGTCGTGGTTCGCGAAGACTGGTAAACAGTCCGGGGAAACCCGAACAACATTGCCCCCGTCGAGAAATCGGCGGGGGCTTTTTTTGATCTGTACTTCGCCATTAGGGCCCTAATTCCAAAATTCAATAGCGGCATTGCAAAAAACACGTGACTCAGGGGTGGCATATTTTCTCATCTGGTGAAAAGAAGCGCTGGAAAACGCCAATCCAAACATGGGTTGGTCATTCTCCGATACGTCTTGTGCACGCAACGTGCCTTGGCTTCGAAATTGCGCTGAAAGACCGAGGACAGGTATGGGCCTTACTTGCCGGGACGTGATGGTCCCCCCCGAAGACCAGCAAACAATTCTTCCAGAAGATACCGTAGCCAAAGCGTTCGAGATCATTCGCGACAGCCGCGCCCGGTTTTTGCCGGTGGTGGATGGTGAAGGTAGTTTCAAAGGCGTTTTCACCGCGCCTACATTGATCAAAATGATCCTGCCTCAGGCCGCGCGTATCGGCGTAAGCGATGAGACGTCGCGCGTGCCGATTGGTCACCTCAGCTTCATGAGCCTGACGAAGGAAGATTTTAGCGAGCAGATCAAACGACTGCACGAGGAGCGGGTTGTCGATCATACATCCAATCCGGCCAATATCCCCGTTCTCGCCCCCGATACGCCGGTGATGGAAGGCGTCTTCCTGATCCACAAATTCAAGCGCCACGTCTTCCTTGTCGAGCCTGAGACCAACCGATTTATTGGTACCGTCAGCCCGAACTCGCTGATTGACTACGCGCTGAGCTAACCTCCCCCAAAAACCGGATCAGAACCTTGACCGATCATTCCGTTTCGCATGGAGAACACGCGTTCTCTGTTCCTCAACTGTTGGGGATCGATCCCCTTTGGGTCGCTACCGGCATCCTGATTGCAGTATATGCTGTCCTGATCACCGAAAAAGTGAACCGCGCGATCCTTGCCATGTTGGGTGCGTCCCTGATGGTGTTGTTTGGTGTTCTAAATCAGGCACAGGCCGTGGCGGGTGTGGATGCCAATACGCTGGCACTGCTTATCGGCATGATGGTGATTGTCGGGATCACCAGCAAATGCGGGCTGTTCCAATACGTTGCGATCAAAGCGGCGAAAGTGGTCAAGGCCAAACCGATGGGCATCCTGATCATGCTAACGCTGATTACAGCTGTGTTTTCGGCCCTTTTGGACAATGTGACCACCGTGTTGTTGATCGCTCCGATTACCTTGCTGATCACCGACGCGCTGGATACGCCGGTGTTTCCCTTTTTCTTTGCTGAAATTCTGGCCTCGAATGTCGGGGGAACCGCGACCCTGATCGGGGACCCGCCCAACATTATCATTGGCTCTGCGGCAAACCTCAGCTTCAACGAGTTCGTGGTCAATCTGGCACCGATTTCGGCGATCTGTCTGGTGGTGCTGACCGGCATAATCTATCTTATGAACCGTCGCACGCTTGCACGCATTCCACAGTCGGCCAGCGAAAAGATCATGCGCTTCAATGAAGATGAGGCGATCACCGATATCCGTCTCATGATCAAATCCCTGTCGGTTCTGGCGCTGGTTCTGATGGGGTTCACGCTGGGTCATGGATACGGGATTCAGCCGGGCACCTCGGCTTTGGCGGGTGCCGCGCTTCTGATGCTGTTGGCTTACGGACATCAGAGCGGTGAAGAACAGTCTGAATCCGTTCATCACATTTTTGGTGAAGTTGAATGGGTCACCATCTTCTTCTTCGGTGGGCTATTCGTGATCGTTGCTGGTGTCGAACATGTCGGTCTGCTCGACTTCTTCGGCCAGAAAGTTCTGGAACTGACCGAAGGGGATATGATGTGGACCGCGTTCTTCATTTTCTGGGCCTCGGGCATCCTGTCTGCCATTCTGGACAACATTCCCTTTGTTGCGACGATGATCCCGTTGATCGAATCCACAGCGGATACGTTCGGCGGCCCTGATGCGATTGAGCCACTTTGGTGGTCGCTGGCATTGGGCGCCTGTCTGGGCGGCAACGGAACCCTGCTTGGGGCCAGCGCCAACCTGACCGTGGCAGCCTTTGCCGAAAAGGCTAAGCAACCCATCGGCTTCGTCAAGTTCGCGATCCTGGCCTTCCCGATCATGATCCTGACCCTCATGATCGCCAACGTATATATCTGGCTGCGCTACTTCTATTAAAGCGTTGTGCGTTTCGGCCGATTGCGTGCATCGACCGTTAAACGATTAGTCGCACCCGGCCAGCCGCTTTTCTAAGGCGGCTGGTCTCGCGCTTACGTCCCGGCTGGGCTATAGCCGGGACATGGCACAGATTGAATCACTCTTTGTTACCCGCCTCTATCGCGCCGCTTTGTCCGAGTTCGATCCCAAGATCGACGCGGGTGAGTTGGAAAGCTCTTGCATTGTCATCGCCGAGGATGACGAGGCCGGGCAGGAGTGGTGTGAGGAAAACGGCTATCCCGGCTACACCAGCTATGCCTCGCTGACCGATCTGCCGTGGCGGTTCCCGATCTTTGCTGATCTGGTAAAGGCGCTGGATCAGCACGTGGCGGCCTTTGCCAAGGATCTGGAGTTTGATCTGGGCGACGGCGAGCTGAAGCTGGAGGACCTGTGGATCAATATCCTGCCCGAAGGCGGCATGCATTCCAGCCACATCCACCCGCATAGCGTAATCTCTGGTACGACCTATGTGGCGATGCCGGAAGGAGCCAGCGCGTTGAAGCTGGAAGACCCTCGCTCGGGTCGCATGATGGCGGCGCCGACGCGGCTGAAGGGCGGGCGGCGCGATTTGCAGCCCTTCATCTACATGAAGCCGCAGGTGGGCGATGTCCTGTTGTGGGAAAGCTGGTTGCGCCACGAGGTGCCGATGAACATGGCCGAGGATGAACGGATCAGTGTGAGCTTTAACTATAAGTGGGACTAGCGCGGCCGCCTGTCACGATCACGTTTCAAGACTAAATGCGAATAGTTCTTGCAATGTGCCGCCACATCAACGATGTGATGCACGCTTTCGTTTTTCTATTTCGACCACTGTCTCCCGATTATTCGGCGTTCAGTCTCTCGATCCAGACCGACAACGCCGCGCTGTCGCAATCCCGCGGACAGCAATTTACTAGGAGACTACGGATATGGCCAATGGCACCGTAAAATGGTTCAACACAACTAAAGGTTTTGGCTTCATCGCACCGGAGACCGGTGGCAAAGACGTGTTTGTACACATCTCTGCTGTCGAGCGCTCGGGTCTGACCGGCCTGGCTGACAACCAGAAAGTAACATTCGACATCGAGCCCGGCCGTGACGGCCGCGAGTCGGCTGTGAACATCGCTCTGGCGTAAGTCCCCCGGACTTAGATAGTTGAAGACGCGGTCTCGTGCAAACGAGGCCGCGTTTTGCGTTTGTGGAAGGTAGTGCCGAAATTGCGATCGACTGCGCATTGACGCACTGATGAAGATCGCTGCGAAGGAAGTGATCGGTGTTAGCTTTGATAACAAGTGATATAAACCCGTGCCTCAGGCAGGCCATCGAAACTGCTACTCCAGTATTTTAGGGGGGCGTGTTGGTGCTGTTTCTGCGGTTACTTTACCGAACGGGTTGGAACGTGAGGGAGAGCATTCTGGCGATCATAGGATTACGCGGAATGCGAAACATCACCTCGGTTGAAATGGTCGTTTTGGCGGTGACGATCAGCGCAACGTTTTATGTCCTGCTTCAAGCTTTGGAAGCCTGCAAACAGATTTAGTTTTTACTTGGCTAGTTTGCTTGCATTCCCATGCGCCAAACTTTCCCTTGCCACCCACCCCTGAACCCCCTATAGAGCGGCATCTTGCGATCACCCGGCGTAGTCGGGCGATTCGTATGTCTATCATTCATCCACCAGGTCAAAGGTGACCCTGTAAGGGGCCTTCTGGTGTTTTGAGCAAAGGAAAAAGGCGATGAACGCCCAAGAACTGCGTGACAAGACCCCGGACCAGCTCCGCGAGGAACTGGCCAACCTGAAGAAAGAAAGCTTTAACCTGCGCTTTCAACAGGCAACCGGTCAGCTGGAAAGCACCGCCGGCATCAAAGCGGCCCGCCGCAACGCTGCCCGCGTCAAAACCATTCTGAACGAAAAGGCCGCTGCTGCGGCATCGGAGGAGTAATCCTATGCCCAAGCGTATCCTGTCCGGCACCGTAACCAGCGATGCCAACGCACAAACCGTAACCGTATCCGTCGAGCGTCGCTTTACGCATCCGGTTCTGAAGAAAACCATCCGTAAGTCCAAGAAGTACCGGGCTCACGATGAAAAGAACGCCTTCAAGGTCGGTGACTCTGTTCGCATCATCGAATGCGCGCCGAAATCGAAGACGAAACGTTGGGAAGTTCTGGAAGCGTAAGCTTTCAGGATTTTTCATTTGTCGAAACCCTGGGGGATCTAACCAGACCAGCCCCCACAGGTCGGGAGAAACCACATGATCCAGATGCAGACCAATCTGGATGTCGCTGACAACTCCGGCGCACGCCGAGTTCAGTGCATCAAGGTCCTGGGTGGTTCCAAGCGTAAATACGCCTCCGTCGGCGACATCATTGTCGTCTCGGTGAAGGAAGCCATCCCGCGCGGCCGCGTAAAGAAAGGGGACGTCCGTAAGGCCGTCGTCGTACGCACCGCCAAGGAAGTCCGTCGCGAAGACGGCACCGCGATCCGTTTCGATCGCAACGCCGCCGTCATCCTGAACAACAACAACGAGCCCGTTGGTACCCGTATCTTTGGCCCCGTTGTTCGCGAACTGCGCGGCAAGAACTTCATGAAAATCATCTCGCTGGCTCCGGAGGTGCTGTAATCATGGCTGCTAAACTCCGCAAAGGCGACAAGGTCGTCGTGCTGGCCGGCAAGGACAAGGGCAAAGAGGGAACCATTTCCTCGGTTGATCCGAAAGCCGGCAAAGCTGTTGTCGACGGCATCAACATTGCCATCCGCCACACCCGTCAGTCGCAAGCGTCGCAAGGTGGTCGTCTGCCTCAGGCAAACCCGATCGAGCTGTCGAACCTGGCGCTGCTGGACAAAAACGGCAAAGCAACCCGCGTTGGCTTCCGCACGGAAGGTGACAAGAAGGTCCGCTTCGCCAAGACCACGGGGGACGTGATCGATGCTTGATACCGCAACCTACACCCCGCGCCTGAAGGCTCAGTACGCCGAAACCATCCGCCCCGCTCTGAAAGAAGAGTTCGGCTACAAGAACGACATGCAGCTGCCCAAGCTGGAAAAAATCGTTCTGAACATCGGTTGTGGTGCTGAGGCGGTCAAAGACTCGAAGAAAGCGAAAGCTGCCGTCGAGGATCTGACTGCGATTGCTGGCCAGCAGGCCGTTGCAACCAAGGCGAAGAAGTCGATCGCGGGTTTCCGCGTCCGTGAAGACATGCCGCTGGGTGCGAAAGTAACCCTGCGCGGTGACCGGATGTACGAATTCCTGGATCGTCTGATCACCATCGCGATGCCGCGTATTCGTGACTTCCGCGGTGTGAAGCCGTCTTTCGATGGTCAGGGCAACTTTGCCATGGGCATGAAAGAGCACATCGTGTTCCCGGAAATCGACTTCGACAAGGTCGACGAGGTCTGGGGCCTGGATATCGTAATTGCCACCACAGCGAAAACCGACGCTGAAGCTAAGGCACTGTTGAAAGCGTTCAACATGCCGTTCAACGCATAAGCGCCGGGAGGATTGAGACATGGCTAAAAAAGCAATGATCGAACGCGAGAAAAAGCGCGAACGCCTGGTGGCCAAATATGCCGCAAAGCGTGCCGAGCTGAAAGAAATCGCGAATGACGAGAGCAAGCCAATGGAAGAGCGTTTCAAAGCGCGTCTGAAACTGGCGAAACTGCCGCGCAATAGCTCGGCAACCCGTCTTCATAACCGCTGTCAGCTGACCGGTCGTCCTCACGCTTACTACCGTAAGCTGAAGGTCAGCCGTATCGCGCTGCGCGAGCTGGGTTCTGCTGGTCAGATCCCCGGCATGGTGAAATCGAGCTGGTAAGGGAGACATAGATATGAATGATCCTATCGGCGATATGCTCACCCGTATCCGCAACGCGCAAATGCGCGGTAAGTCCACCGTTTCCACCCCGGCTTCCAAGCTGCGCGGTTGGGTTCTGGACGTACTGGCGGACGAAGGCTACATCCGTGGCTATGAAAAGACGACCGGTGAAAACGGTCATCCGGCCATCGAAATCAGCCTGAAATACTACGAAGGCACCCCTGTTATTCGCGAGTTGAAGCGGGTCTCGAAACCCGGTCGTCGCGTATACATGGGTGTCAATGACATCCCGCAGGTCCGTCAGGGTCTGGGTGTGTCGATTGTCAGCACTCCGAAAGGTGTGATGTCGGACCAGAACGCTCGCTCCAACAATGTTGGCGGCGAAGTGCTCTGCACCGTCTTCTAAGGAGGTCTGCAATGTCTCGTATTGGTAAAAAACCGGTCGAGCTGCCCAGCGGCGTTACCGCCTCTGTGTCGGGTCAGACCATCGAAGTCAAAGGTCCGAAAGGCACCCGCAGCTTCACCGCAACCGATGACGTCACGCTGTCGGTCGAAGACAACGTCGTTCAAATCAACCCCCGTGGCATGTCCAAGCGTGCCCGCCAGCAGTGGGGCATGAGCCGCACCATGGTTGCCAACCTGGTAACCGGTGTGACCCAAGGCTTCAAAAAAGAGCTGGAGATCCAGGGTGTTGGTTACCGGGCTCAGATGCAGGGCAACACTCTGAAGCTGAACCTGGGCTACAGCCACGATGTTGATTTCACTGCTCCGGAAGGTGTCACCATCACCGCGCCGAAGCAGACCGAGATCGTTGTGGAAGGTATCGACCAGCAGCAGGTGGGCGAAGTCGCGGCCAAAATCCGCGAATGGCGCCGTCCCGAGCCGTACAAAGGCAAGGGCATTCGCTATAAGGGCGAGTTCATCTTCCGCAAGGAAGGCAAGAAGAAGTAAGGACGCAAACAATGGCAAACAGCAAAAGAACCCTGTTTCTGAAGCGCCGCCTGCGCGTTCGGAACAAACTTCGCAAAGTCAACGCCGGCCGTGTACGCCTGTCGGTTCACCGTTCGAACAAGAACATCAGCGTTCAGTTGATCGACGACGTTCGTGGCGTGACCCTGGCATCGGCCTCGACCCTGGAAAAAGATCTGGGTGTTGTTGGCAAGAACAACGTCGAAGCGGCCACCAAAGTGGGCGCGGCCATCGCCGAGCGTGCCAAGAAGGCAGGCGTCGAAGAGGCCTATTTCGATCGTGGTGGCTTCTTGTTCCACGGCAAGGTGAAGGCAGTCGCCGACGCCGCGCGTGAAGGTGGCCTGAAGATCTAAGACTTGCGGGCGGGTTTCGATCTGCCCCGATGATCCGGGGGCCTCGGCAACAGTCGGGGCTCACTTGGATTGAACAAACGGCGCCATGCGCCACATGAGAAAAGGGATGCCAAATGGCAGAACGTGAAAACCGTCGGGGCCGTGGCCGCGACCGTGACGAAGCACCGGAGTTTGCAGATCGCCTGGTCGCAATCAACCGCGTGTCGAAAACCGTAAAAGGTGGTAAGCGCTTTGGCTTCGCCGCTCTGGTGGTTGTCGGCGATCAGAAAGGCCGTGTCGGCTTTGGCAAAGGTAAAGCGAAAGAAGTACCTGAAGCCATCCGTAAAGCGACTGAGCAAGCCAAGCGTCAGATGATCCGCGTGCAACTGCGCGAAGGTCGGACCCTGCACCACGACATCGAGGGCCGTCACGGCGCCGGTAAAGTGGTTATGCGCACCGCACCTGAAGGTACTGGTATCATCGCCGGTGGTCCGATGCGTGCTGTGTTCGAAATGCTGGGCGTCAAGGACGTTGTGTCCAAGTCGCTGGGCTCGCAGAACCCGTACAACATGATCCGCGCCACCATCAACGGCCTGACCAAAGAGCAGAGCCCGCGTTCGGTTGCCGCACGTCGTGGTAAAAAGGTTGCCGACATCCTGCCCAAGCGGGACGAAGCCCCCGTTGCTGAAGCGCCTGCTGCTGAAGCAGAAGCATAAGGAGAGCGACCCATGGCAAAAACCATCGTCGTCAAGCAGATCGGCTCCCCGATCCGCCGCCCCGCCGAACAGCGCGCAACCCTGATCGGTCTGGGCCTGAACAAGATGAACAAGACCCGTGAGCTGGAGGATACTCCCTCGGTCCGCGGCATGGTCAACAAGATCCCGCATCTGGTTGAGATCATCGAAGAACGCGGCTAAGCGCAGCATCTTTGAAAAGTTTAAGGCCCCCGTGTTTTCGGGGGTCTTTTTTTTGTGCTTGCGATCAGGTTCGTCGGCTGTGAGTCCATACTTACATGCTGACCTTGCGCGGCGCTGAAGAACAGCTCGCCTTCGAATACCGTTTCGTCGCTTACGGTCGCGGCAATTGGCTGGAGATTATGGTAGGATGAAAGGCTGCAGTGGGCAGGTGACAACACAAATCTGTCAACAATGAACCTGCTGACAACCGGTTGCGTAAGCAAGATCGGGGTTTACGGGTAAAGCTCTGCACATGGCTTGCTTAACCGACTTTCGATTGAATCCAGATCGTCTTGGTTTGCAGGTACTGTTCCAAGGCTTCAGTACCGTTATCTCGCGCCAGCGATCCAGACTGCTTATAGCCGCCAAACGGAGTCTTGATGTCGCCCTCAGAATAGCCGTTGACAGAGACTGTACCACACGGCAGCGACCGAGCCATGTGAATGGCTTGGTCAATATCCTGCGTGAATACGGTGGCGTGCAGGCCATAGTCGGTGTCACATGCGATGGCGAGCGCCTCTTCGGCAGAGTTCACCGACATTATGCCGAGAACCGGCCCGAAAATTTCTTCGCGCGCGATTTTCATCTCTGGTGTTACGTTCTGGAACACGGTGGGTTCAATGAAATGCCCTGGCAAGTCACTGTTGCCACCCAGTATCTTAGTTGCGCCATCATCGAGACCGCTTTGGATATAGCGCATGACCATTTCCTTGTGGTCGCTCGTGATCATCGAGCCGATATCGGTGGCAGGATCCAGCGGATCGCCCAGTTTGAACGCCCTAACACGGTCAATAATGCGCGATGAGAACTCCTCGACCAACGGCGCAGCGATCAATTGACGCATGTTGGCCGAACAATTCTGCCCGCCATTCCAGAAGGCCGCCATTGCGGCATGGTCAATCAGATCGTCATCCATGACGGCGTCACCGAGCACGATGAATGGGCTTTTGCCACCCAGTTCCAGGCCGACAACCTTGAGGTTGCTGTCTCCGGAATAGCGCATGAACATCCGGCCCACTTCGGTCGAGCCGGTGAAGGACACAGTGTCTATATCGCTGTGCAGACCGACGGCTTTTCCGGCGGTCTCACCGTAGCCCGGAATGACGTTGATGACGCCTGCTGGCACTCCGGCTTCATGCATCAGCTCGGCAAGGCGGAGAGTTGACAGTGGTGTCTGTTCGGCGGGTTTAATCACGGCGGAGCACCCCGTGGCGAGAGCCGGAGCGATCTTGAAAGCGGCCATCAGCAGCGGAAAGTTCCATGGTAAAATCGCCCCGGCCACGCCGATAGGTTCCTGCACCACCAGCCCCAAGGCCCCTGGACCCGTGTTGGCAACCTTGCCAAAGGTCTTGTCGGCCAATTCGGCGTACCACTGGAAGAATTTCGGGACCTCGACGCCGATCTCCTCCATGCAGTCATTGATTGTTTTACCGGCATCAATGCTTTCAAGAACTGCTAGTTCATGGGCGTGCTCGCGTACCAGTTTGGCGACTTTCAGAAGGACCTCTTTGCGCTCTTCCGGCTCCGCTCGCGACCAGGTGCCTTCATTGAACACACGCCGTGCCGCGGCAACCGCACGGTCCACATCCGCTGCCTTGCAGTGTGCAACCTCAGCCAGGACGTCTCCCGTTGCTGGGTTGGTTGTCTCGAATTTCTCGCCATCCGCAGCATCACAGAAAGCGCCGTCGATGAATGCCCGACCATTGAGATTCAGTTTAGAGGCAATAGCCTGATAGTCGGTGTGGGAAAGCGTCATGCCTAGTCTCCGTTGGATCAGCCGCGCAACGTGCGCGCAAATTTGCGAATGTCATTCAAGAGCATCTGCGGCTCTTCCATCGCCGCGAAATGACCGCCCTGCGGCATCTCGGTCCAGTGCTGAATGTTGTAGATGCGCTCCGCGTAGCTGCGCGGTGGCCAACGCAGCATTTCGGCGGGAAAAACGGCGCAGCCAGTTGGCACTTCGACGCGCTTGCCTTCAGGCGACAAGATGCGCCCGCCTTCCTCGCGCCGTCCGTAGTAAATCCATGACGCCGTATTGAAGCAGCGCGTGGTGATGTAGATCATGATGTTGGTCAGAAGCTCGTCTTTTGAATGGGCGTTTTCGATGCCACCCACCGGCACATCTGACCAATCATGGAACTTCTCGATCAACCATGCGGCTATGCCCACGGGGCTGTCCATCATCGCGTAACTTAGCGTCTGTGGTCGCGTCGCCTGTTGCGTACGATATCCATTTTGCATGATCTGTTCATGGTCAAATTGCGCTTCCCATGCTCTTTCTTCAGCAGTCTGAGGTCCGTCCGGGTGCCGCATGGTCAGAACGTTGACATGGATCGCAGAACAGGCGGGGGCATGGTCGTAGCCCAGCCATGAACAAACCGCGCCCCCCCAGTCGCCGCCCTGCGCGAGATAGCCGCTAAAACCCAACGTGTCTGTCATCAGGGAGTTGATGACATGTGCCATCTTGCGCGGCCCGTAGGGGCGGGGCGGGCGACTTGAAAACGCGAATCCCGGCAGTGACGGGGCGATAACGGTGAAGGCATCAGCGGCATCGCCGCCAAAGCGTTCGGGATGGGCCAACGGCTCGATGATTTCGAAGAATTCGGCCACGGAACCCGGCCAGCCGTGACTGATCATCAGCGGCATCGGGTTTTTGCCGCTTCCGGGTTCATAGATGAAATGCATGTCGATCCCGTCGACCGAAGTGCGGAAGTTGGAAAACGCGTTGATGCGCGCCTCTTGAGCACGCCAGTCAAACTCATTTACCCAATAGGCACAGAGCTCTTTCAGGTAGTCCATGTTGGTGCCGTAGTCCCAACCGCCGTCATCGGGCATCTCGTGCCAAGGGTAGTTGGCGACACGGTACAAGATGTCATTTAGTTCCGCGTCTGGCACCTGAAAGTGGAATGGCGCCACATTCGGGTTGGAGGTAACTTGGTCTTTCAAAAGGCGGGTCCCCGGATCTCACAGACATCATCGCGCACCCCTCGCAAAGGGGGCGTGAAATTCAGATAACTAGAGAACTCGGCGGATCGCGAGGGACAGAACGCGCATTTCACAGTGACAGATCGCGACTTGCGCCCCGAAGAGGCCTCACCACCCTTGGCGAATCTCGTCGGCGATAAGCTTCACGCCGGACTGAAACTTGGATACCGGCACATATGCGAAGCCAAGACGGAAGCTTCTGCTGTCGCTGTTGCCGATGTAGTAGCGCTGCCCCTTGTCGATCAGAACGCCATTTTCGCGCAGCCGTTCCGCCAACGCACTGGAATCAAACCCCTCGGGCCCGGTCAGCCAGAAGGATGTACTGCCTTCCGTCCTGGATCGCTGCATCATGCCAAGATGAGTGTCGATGGCGTTATTCATCGCATGCCAGCGCTCGCTGAACCGATCGCCGATCCGCTGCACATGCGCGTCGTAGTGACCAAGCCGAAGAAATAGCGCCAGGATTTCCTGAACGATTGTCGGTGGATGGCGCATCATCACGCCGCGGGCGATACGTGCCTGACGAATGATATCGCGATGGGCCACGACAAAGCCCATGCGAAGCCCTTTTGAGACGATTTTTGACAAGCTGCCCACATATATCACCCGACCTGTCGTATCCAGTGACCGTAATGAAAGCGGGGGCTGTGTGATAGAGTTCATGGCGACGTCATAGTCGTCTTCGACAATGATAAGGTCTTTCTCCACGGCCGTTTTGATCAGTTCCTCACGGCGGGTTTGACTCATTGTGACCATCGTCGGGAACTGGTGGCTGGGAGTTGTAAAGACAAGCTGGCAACCCTCTGGTATCGCCGATGGGATCAGGCCTTCCTGATCTATCGGAACCCCCATGAGTGTGTTGCCGGACTGCACAAAGGCATTTCGTGCGCCGAAGTAGCCAGGGTTTTCCATCGCAACCGGGTTTCCCTGAGGCGCGAAGATCGACCCCAGAATGAACAAGGCATTTTGCGCACCGAGCGTGATCAGGATTTCATCGTCTTCGGCATAGATACCGCGTGTGGACAGAAGACGCTGGCGCAGTTGTTGCAACAGTTGCGGGCTGTCGCTTTCGACGGCATCGCTGGCCCATGCCGGCATGCGCGCGCGTCCCAGCACCTGTCTGGAGCATTCCCGCCAACCGTCAACGGGAAACAGATCCGGATCAGTTTGATTGTAGATGAACGGATAGGGATACCTCCGATAGTCCACAGGCATGATGATCGGTTCAAGATTGTTTGGCTTGAAATTGACCGGGCACTCTTGGATCTCACGCTCGGCCGCCTTGGCCTTACCGCGCGCGGTTTGCAGTGCTGCCATCTTCGGGTGAATGAAGTAGCCTGATCGATCACGCGAGACCAAGAACTCAAGATCCACCAGACGGTTATAGGCGGCGAAGATCGTGTTTCTGGATACTCCAAGCTGGTCCGCCAGCTGTCGGCAGGACGGTAACGGACGGTCGTAGGCCAGCGCATCCGACGTTATTGCCGTACTGACAATTTCGCAGACTTGGTCGCGCAAACTGAGGCGTGAGTATTCGGGAAGCTTTATAAATCGCAGTGCGGTCGAGCTCAAGCCTGCCACCTTATCCTGTGCTTTTGCCATTTGTTGTAACGTTTCGTAAAGTAGACTGTCAGTCTCCTGGCAATCTGTCACCTGCTTTTAATCAATCTGTCACTTTCACCGGCTCGGGGGCAGGCCGATGATGTGAGCAAGAGAAAAAGCTCAACGGGAGAATGATCTAATGACTATGTCGTCTATACTGAAGGCAGTCTGTTTTGCGTCGGCGACCGCATTGTTCGCGCAATCCGCGGCTGCCGAGAAAGTGCTAAAACTGGGAACGGTCGGTTTTATTGGCATGCCGATTGGTGATGCCATCGATCAGGCTTTGATCCCAACGCTGAACGAAGTGTCGGGCGGTCAGTTGACGATCGAGCCGCATTACCGCAAGTCGCTTTGCAGCGAGCAGACATGTGGCGAACAAGCGAACCAGGGACTTCTGGCGCTTTGGACAAGCTCCACGGCGAACTTTGGCAACTTCGGAACGGCGCTTGCTATTTTTGATTTGCCCTACATCTTCAAAAGCATTGAAGATGCTGACCGGATTTCGTCGGAGTGGTTGGCGGAGAAACAGTGTCAGGTCGCTGCCGAGGAAGCGGGTCATGTTTGTCTGACCGTCTATTCCTCGGGTGGTTTCCGGCAGCTGGGTAATGCGAATGGACCGGTGCGGGTGCCAGCGGACATGGAAGGGCTTAAGTGGCGCGTTACCAAGAGCCCAATTGAATACACGCTGGTCAAGAATTGGGGGGCTGTCCCCGTGCCGTATGACTGGGCGCAACTCTATCAGGGGTTACAGACCGGCGTTGTGTCTGGCCAGTATGTCGCAACTCCCTGGCAGCACGTGGCCAAGCTACATGAGGTTGCTCCATATTTTACCGAGATCGGTGGCTCGTGGTCTGGCAATCAGCTTTCCATCGACAAGCGCCAGTACGATGCGCTGACCGATCAGGAAAGGGAATGGCTGCACACAGCAGCGAAAGCGTTTGGCCAAAGAGTGCAGGAACTGGACCGCGAATGGGTCGAGGCGGGTGAGATTTCCATCAAGGAAACCGCAAAGGACTGGTATGTTCCGACCGAAGAAGAGCTGACACTCTGGCGTGCCGGGGCCATCGATGCCTGGCTGAATGCCAAGGGCACCTACGACCCAGTAACCGCGCGCCGCGTTCTAGAAGAACAGGGCATGAGCAATTTCATTGCTCAATTGGAAGCAGCGGGCGCGCTCTAAATCGAGCGGACCACGATTGAGATTGGCAAGGGCGCGGGATCGGGTTCCGCGCCCTTACATAACAACAAACTGCAGCGAGGCAGATTGAATGGAAAGCGTCGCACTTCTGACTATCCTGGTCGTGATGATCATGCTGGGCGCGCCTGTTGGCTTCGTGATGATCCTGATCCCGGTGGTCTATATCCTGATCACTGACGCTGCTCCGATGATCCTGATCCCCAGCCAGATGTTTCAGGCGATCGACTCGGTGCCGCTGACGGCCATTCCTTTCTTCATGCTGACCGGCGAGCTTATGACTTCGGCCACGATCACCGATCGTCTGGTGGATTTGAGCCAGCGGATCATCGGGCGGATGCGCGGCAGCATGGCGCAAGCCAATGTGCTGGTTTCCATGTTCTTTGCGGGAATGAACGGCTCGGTCGTGGCCGACACGGCGACGGTTGGGTCGCTCCTGGTGCCGGGTATGAAAAAGGCGGGATACCCGCCGGAATTCGCCGCAGCCATCACCGCAGTCAGTTCCACAATTGGCGGAATCATCCCTCCGTCCATCATGATGATCGTGTTAGCGAACGCTGGCGGCATCTCTGTCGGCGCATTGTTCGCAGGCGGGATCATACCGGGCCTGATGATTGGCGGGCTTCTGATGATAATCAACTATGTCATCGCGCGTCAGAAAAATTTCGAGCGCAGTGAGGAGCCCTTCAGTCTCAAAGGCATCGCCATTTCCGGGTACAAGTCGTCCTTTGCACTTCTGATCCCGGTGGTTCTGGTCGGCTCTGTCGTTTTCGGCATCGCCGGCGTGGTGGAGGCAGGTGCGTTGACAGCGACAATCGCACTGTTCGTGGGTCTGTTTATCTACCGCACCATCACTTGGACCAATTGTAAGAGTGCATTCGTGCGGGCCTTTCGCAACTCCGCGATGGTCTTCATCATTATCGCGGCGTCTGGCCCGTTCAGTTGGCTTCTGACCTCGCTGGGTGCGATCAGCCAGCTTGAACAATGGTTGCTAAGCTACACCTACAACCCGCTGGTTTTCGCACTGGTTCTGGTCCTGTTTATCTGTCTTCTGGGCATGGTGATGGACTCGGCGGCCAACATTATCGTGGCAGGCCCGGTCCTGGTGGACGTGATGGTCAAGGCGGGCTACCCGGACGTGCAGGCGGCATTGGTAGTCGTGGTGGGATTCCTGATCGGGTCGGTCACGCCGCCCGTAGGCGTTGCCTTCTTTACTGCGGGCGCCATCGCCGAAGTGCGGCTTGAGAAAGTCGCCCTCGCCATGCTTCCCTACCTGGTAGCGCTTTTCGTGTTGCTTTTCGTGCTGATCGTCGTTCCGGACATTACTATGTATCTTCCACGCGCTCTCGGCTTCGCGAGTTGAGAAAGGAGCTTCCGATGATTGCCGCCGTAAAGTTCATCGACAATGCCGTCAAGAAGACGCTGACCGCCTTTTGCGCGGTGCTGCTTCTGGCGATGGTGGCCTTCACGGTCTACTCGGTCGTGATGCGTTATGTCTTCAAGGACCCGCCGATCTGGGGTGATCTTCTGACAGTGCTAAGCAACATCTGGCTGGTCTTCTTCGCACTCGCCCTCACTGTTCGGGATAAAGACCATATCGCGCTTGACCTGATCTACAACTGGCTTCCACGAAAGGCGGCGTTCTTTATCCAACAGTTCTGGACTGCCGTGATTTTCTGCCTGGGCATCGTGATGATCGTCTGGGGTATCGAGGCGGTGCAGACCATGGGCGGCAAATACTGGGAGATGTGGTATTTCACCTGGGAGGACGGCGGTATCGTTTTCAAGCCAAACTACATGCCCAAGAAATTCGCCATCGCGATTGTGCCCATTTCGGGTTTTCTCGTCTGCGTTGCCGCCGTTGCTTCTGTAATCGAGGACAGCTTGCGTCTGAAGGCCGGCACATATCGTCAATCTGGTGATCTAGATGCCTTCGAATAATGTCCAATCCCGGTGGAGAACTGCAGTCGCAGTGATAGGTGTCAGGAAACGTGTTCCCGAAGATGCCGCTCTTGTTTTTGCGCTCGCAGCGAATGTTGGGCTGCGACCGTAGCATTCAAAAGGCAGGGTCAGCGGCAGCACTGGGCCGAACCAAGAGTTTAATATGTTTGCTAGAATGCCCTTGAAATGTATGTATAAAAGCCTGCGTTGACCGTGATGATTTTGAGAAATTTCTTGGTCGACCTTCATGATCCACGATCAGCTTTTCGCCCCGCCACGCACTTGGCGCATCTGCCGGATCAATGTCCGATGGCTCCCAATCTTCCTTTGGCGTCGAATTCTGTTTGCTCGCATCTGCCTCAATCAGACTGGCATCAACCGCCATGCGCTGGTCGCTGATGAGACCCTCCTTAATGCAGCGTGCCACGGTCGTCTCGAACAGATGACGCGGCAGTTCATTCTCGCGGAAACGCCGATGCCGGTTCTTCGAGAACGTCGAGTCATCCGGGATATGCGCTGTCTGCTGCGCACGAGTATCGTCACACTGCCAACGATTCCGCTTCGATTTACCAGTTGTTAACCAGCTTTGCGCATGGTCGCAGAAAAAGGGTAACGCAGTGCGTCGATGAAAAGAAAGATCGTCAATCAACTCAAGGAGTTCATCGCTACGGAAAAGACAAGGTTCGGTAAGCTGGTTACGTATGATGAGCAGGCAGGCTTTTCGGAAGAGGCGGCACAGGGGCTTAGGGATCTGGACGCTCGCACGCCTCCACCCGATGCTGTGATTGATACAGCGTTTTCTCCGTCTTATGTGCACCGTGATCGGTTGTCGCCCAGCAACGCAGCCGGCGGCGGCCTGATCGTGGGTGATGATGGCGCAAAACGCCCGCATTATTGGGGGCACCGGAAACGCCTCAGGGACCGGTTCCTTAAGGGTGGCCATGAGCCAATGCCGGAATATGAGTTGCTGGAACTGTTGCTGTTCAACGCAATTCCGAAGATTGATGTAAAACCTCTGGCCAAACGCTTATTGGCGGAATTTGGCGATTTGAACGGAGTCGTCGCGGCGTCGCAGCACCGAATTCTTCAGGTCGAGGGGGCAGATGACTGGGTGTACTACCATCTTCGGGTGATCGAAGTCTTCGGTCACCGCATGGCGCAGGCGCAGGTCATGAAGCGCGATGTGGTATCTTCTTGGGATGCGCTGGTGACCTATTGTCGGACGGCCATGGCGCACCGGGAGGTCGAACAATTCCGTGTTCTGTATCTGGACCGTAAGAACATACTGATTTCGGATGAGGAGCAGGCAAAAGGCACGGTTGACCATGTGCCGGTCTACCCGCGGGAGATCGTCAAGCGAGCTTTGGAGCTCAACGCCAGTTCGCTTATCCTTGTTCACAATCACCCATCCGGCGATCCTACACCAAGCCGATCAGATATCGAGATGACCGATCGTGTGCTAGACGCGTGCGATACGCTTGGTATGCTCGTCCATGACCATGTTATCATTGGAAAAAAAGAAGAATACTCATTCAGTGCAAACGGCTTGCTACAAAGACATTAGCAAAGAGTTTTGACCGGTGATGTTTGATTTATTGAAGCGATCCGGGATGAGGTTGTGCGCAGAATGAACCATGCTTTGGCGAGGTTATATGCGGGCTAAGCGATTATCGTTTGACCGTCTTCAAAAGAGATCCTGCGTGCTGCGACCAAACCCGACCCTAACGCAGTTTGCGTGACAGTCCACAGTTCAGCAAGTCTTACAGAACGAGCACCCTACTTCGGGTGAGCGGCGTTTTTATCACATTCAATGGGCTCCGCGCCATCAACAACCTTTCCTTCCAGATCGGTGAGGCAGAGTGGCGTGCTGTCATTGGTCCAATCCGGTATCTCAGAGCCACGAACGTAATGGCAATTGTTTTGGTTGAGCAATGTTTCGACTTTGCCTCTGACCTTGTCGACAAACTGGTCGTGTTGCGGCGTGGAGAAGTCATGGTCAAAGGTGCAAGGGAAGAGCTGACACGTGATCTGGCCCAGGCAGGCAGTTAAAGCTTAGTTGATCGGATTTGAATCCCTTCTGCAACAATCTTTGTTATGTTTGAATTTGGTCTCTTTTTTGCCGGAATTCGGATTGATAAAGAGCCACTGTTAGTAAGTGTGTGTTTCGGGATGAGTTCGGGCAGATGAAATCAGAACATAGAGGTTGTATCGCGATATCATGGGCGCAGACCGAGCTTGATGAGCTTGAAGCGGCGCCTTTGGAGTCTTTGATGGTTGGAGCGGCCTGGTCCTGGCGTGGGCAATCCGTGGTTTTGGCCACAAGCTTAGAGCAAAGCATCGAACGCGTTGGTGCGATGGGTGCGGCCTCGTCTTCTGTAGCAGATCGATTCGCTGTTATCCGGGAAATCACAGGCGATACCTGCGCCTCAGTCGTTCTGTCCAACGGGGCGCAGCAGTTCTGCGCTGATCTGGTGATGCAGGAGGGTGACGTTAACCCTACATTTGTATTTGAAAACGGCTGCCCCGCGCGGGACCAGTTGTTTTGGATCAGCGAAGTGTCGCACTATGTCACGCCTGCTTCGGCGCGCGTTACACCAGATGCGAATGTCGTAAGCTTTCCTCACCCAGGTTTTTCCTGAACTCTTCTTCCTTCGATACCTGCATGGGTTTGGACGTGTTTGGTCTGATTGATCCATGATGTGCGTATGCCTTGTGGGTTCGAAGCATTTACTCCCGAATTCGCATGTTGACTCTGATCTCTTTGCAGATATAAGCGCGGCTTCATTGGTGTTGGTGGCCCCCGCAAGGGGATGCCTGTCATGGGGGAAACCTCAAGAGGACAACGCCCTTCATTGTTGCGGTGCGGCCGAAACTATCTCGCATCGGGTTGAGCGGAAACGCTATTGCAGCCCGAAAAGTGGGAACCGGTTTTTTGGATCAAGCTGCAATGCCACTAAAGAAGGAGATCAGCCGTGACCAAACGCACGTCTGCCAAGTACAAAATCGACCGCCGGATGGGCGAAAACATCTGGGGTCGTCCGAAATCCCCGATCAACCGTCGTGAATATGGCCCCGGCCAGCACGGTCAGCGCCGCAAGGGTAAACTGTCGGACTTCGGTCTGCAGCTGCGCGCCAAGCAGAAGCTGAAAGGCTACTACGGCGACCTGACCGAGAAGCAGTTCCGCCGCATCTACGCGGAAGCTGAGCGTGTCAAGGGCGATACCGGTGAAAACCTGATTGGCCTGCTGGAGCGCCGTCTGGACGCTGTTGTTTACCGCGCCAAGTTCGTGCCGACCGTGTTTGCCGCGCGTCAGTTCGTGAACCATGGCCACGTCAAAGTGAACGGTAAGCGGGTAAACATCCCGTCCTACCGCGTCAAAGAAGGCGACGTGATCGAAGTGCGTGACAAGTCCAAGCAACTGGCCATTGTTCTGGAAGCCGCTGCACTGGCCGAGCGTGATGTGCCTGATTACATCGACGCCGATCACTCGAAGATGACCGCGACTTTTGTGCGCGCACCAGGCCTGGGCGATGTGCCTTACCCGGTGATGATGGAACCGAACCTGGTCGTCGAATTCTACGCGAAGAACTGATCTTCTCATTTCGATGTGGAATACAGAGCCGCACCTTCGAGTGCGGCTCTTTTCGGTTTCAGCCCAAGAGAACGATATCCGAGGCCCCTGCGCTCCGACGCAAGTCGTGGACATTCTTCAGCTCTGGGTCGTTGATCCATCCGAGCGCTGCCTCCCGGTTGGGAAACGAAAGCAGGGCAGCAACGTCGGGCAGATCCGGCGTGCCGTCCAAAGCAGTTGTTTCTGCTGTGGCGTGTTCTACCTTGCCGCCGTGACGTGCGAGAGCGGGCCCGGCCTGCTCGCGATAAGAGGTGAGTGCGTCGGGGTTCTTTACGGTTAGTTTTGCGTACGCATAGATCATGGCTTTGCTCCTTGATGTGTGCACAAAAGCTAAGGTCTGACCCATTCTGCGAAAACGCGTGCTTTTGCACCATCAGTATGCAAACTTGCATATATGGACGTTCATTGGGATGATTACCGTGCCATACTTGCCGTCGTAAGACGGCGAACCCTATCCGCTGCGGCAGAAGAACTGGGTGTCAACTACACGACTGTTGCACGTCGTATCGCCCGCGCTGAAGCGGCGACAGGGGAAGTGCTCTTTGAACGATTGGCGGACGGGTACCGGCCGACAGAAGCGGGGCATTTGGTGGCGCTGCACGCTGCCCGGATGGAAAGCGCGGAGCATGCGATGCTGCGTGGTTTGTCGGGTCGAGATGTCCGGCTGGAAGGGCAACTGACCTTAACTGCACCGCAATTGCTGGTTGCCCATGTACTGGCCCCGGCGCTGGGCGAGTTTGCCCTAAAACACCCTTCAGTGACGCTGCAGGTGCGCGCGGCAAACGAGATCTTGGATCTCAACCGGCGCGAAGCCGATATCGCGATCCGGATCAGTCGCGATCCCGGAGATACCTTGAAAGGGTTGCGTCTGACACAACAGCATAGCGCATGTTTCGCCACTGCTGACTGGGCGGCGCGAATGCTGCAGGACCCGGAAGCACCTGTGGATTGGTTGCTTTATGAAAAGCAAACAAGCCTACCCGATGGCGTCGGCCGAACCTATCCAAACTCGCGCATATACATGCGCTTTGACGATATGGTCGCGATGGCTGGTGCGGCGCAATCAGGTCTCGGAGTTGTTCGTATGCCGCTGTTTCTGGGTCGCTCTCTTGAGGGCCTGGTGCAAGTTCCGATCCTTTTGCCGCAACCCTACGCGGACATCTGGATCGTGGCGCATCCGGATGTTTGGCCCTCAGCAAAACTGGAAGCATTCCGAAAGATCACTGTACCCTTTTTCAGGCAAAGACGCCCGCTGTTTACAGCGTGATCAAATCGGCAGCGGGCGTCCCTCGGCGATGGCTTCCATAGCGAAGTAAGATGTGACGCTGTCCAGTTCGACCTTTTCGATCAAGCGTTGATAGACCTTGTCGTAGGATGCCATATCCTGCGTGACGACTTTGAGCTGGTAGTCATAATCCCCGCCGATACGGTGGAAATCCACCACTTCGGGGATCGTCAATACGTGACGCCGGAAGGCCTGTAACCAGTCGGCCGAGTGGTGACGCGTGCGGAGCATGACAAAAACCACAAGCGTCAGGCCCAGTTTCTCGCGTGCGATACGCGCAGTTGAACCGATCAGCACCCCGTTTTCATTCAGGGCCTTCAGTCGTCGCCAGCAGGCATTCTGAGACAGGCCGACGCGGTCCGCCAGCTCACGCTGAGACAGTGTGGCGTCTTTTTGTAGTTCTTTGAGAATGCGTGTGTCTATTTGATCTAAATTTAAGGACATAACTAATCATATGACACAAATAGAAAGAAATCTACGCAAAATTAGAGAGGGTTTTTCCAATTCTGATCAATCATCTTGGTGGCATAGTAAGGAGCGATGCCATGACCCTGTCCAGATTTCGTGCGGAACTCAGTTCCACCACTCAAAATTCCAATCTGCGCGACGGATTGATCGGAGAGAACGTTCAGATCCCCGGTTTGAATGGGGATGTCCCGCTTGTATATGCGGACTATGTAGCTTCAGGTCGCGCGTTGCAGCAGGTCGAAGACTATGTGGCCCACCATGTTCTGCCGTTCTATGCCAATAGCCACACCGAGGCCTCGTATTGCGGATCGTATATGACCGGTCTGCGCCGCGAAGCACGCGCCGAAATTGCCCGCATCGTGGGTGCTGCCGAGAAAGACGCTGTGATCTTCACCGGGTCGGGCGCAACTGCAGGGTTGAACCGTCTGGTCAATTTGCTGGGCGTAGAGGACGCAGCGCAGCCGGTTGTTTTGATTGGCCCTTATGAGCATCATTCGAACATTCTGCCATGGCGGGAAAGCAAGGCACGCGTCATTGAAATTTCCGAAGCCGATGGGGGTGGCGTTGATCTGGAGGCGTTGGAAGAGGCGCTGTTGGCGCATGCAGATGCTGATCTGGTGATCGGGTCTTTTTCTGCAGCTTCGAATGTCACGGGCATCATCACCGACCCGGACCCGGTTACGCGGATTCTCAAGGCGCATGGCGCGCTGGCCGTTTGGGATTATGCCGGGGGTGGGCCATACCTGCCGATGGATATGGGCCCAGAGGATGCGCGCAAGGATGCGATCGTGGTTTCTCCGCATAAGTTTCCCGGTGGGCCGGGGGCATCCGGTGTCTTGATCGTGAACGAGCCGGCGGTGCAACGGCGCTGCCCAAGTTGGCCAGGCGGGGGAACCGTCAGTTTCGTGTCGCCCTGGCGTCATGACTACAGTGACGATCTGTCGACACGGGAAGAGGCCGGAACGCCCAATGTGATCGGCGACATCCGTGCGGCGCTGGCCTTTATCGTCAAGGATGTTGTTGGCACTGATGAGATCGCCCGGCGCGAAGTGCAGTTCAATCAGATGGCGCTGGACGGTTGGAAAGACAATCCCAATCTGACCTTGCTGGGGGTCGAAGCCGCGCATCGGCTGCCGATCTTCTCGTTCCTGATCCGGGACAACTCTGGCCAGCCGGTGCACCAACAGCTGTTCACCCGGATGCTGAGCGATGTCTATGGCATTCAGGCGCGCGGCGGTTGCGCCTGTGCGGGCCCCTATGCGCATCGTTTGCTGGGGATCGAACGCGCCGCGTCGGACGAGCTGCATGCAGCGCTCTCTGCTGGGGAAGAGATGAAGAAGCCAGGTTGGGTGCGTTTGAACTTCTCATACCTCATGAGCGAAGAGACGGTTCAGTTCATCATAGACAGCGTCAATGACCTGTCCCGCCGGACCGAGGAGTTTACGCCCTACTACAACGCCGACCCGGTGACGGCGCGTTTCAAGGCTGCATAGGGGAATTGCCGCTTTTCTCAATCTCTTGAGACAGGTATGAGAGGCCCATTGAACGGAGCCTCTCATGACCAAGATCACCCCACAACCCGGCATTATGGATATCGCGCTCTATCAGGGCGGGCAGTCGCATGTGGCCGGAGTGGAGCATGTGATCAAGCTGAGTTCGAACGAAAACCCATTTGGGCCAAGCCCCAAGGCAATCGAGGCGGTGCGAGACAGCGCGGCTACTCTGCATCGCTATCCCAGTACCGATCACGCCAGCCTGCGTGCGGCTATCGGCGCGCGGCACGGGTTGGATCCGGCGCGGATTGTCTGCGGTGTCGGCAGTGATGAGGTGCTGCAATTCATCGCGCAGGCCTATGCAGGGCTGGGGGATGAGGTCATCTATACCGAGCACGGATTCTCAATGTACCCGATCATCGCGCGCATGGCCGGGGCGACACCCGTTATGGTGGCCGAGCGGGACCGCAAGGTGGATGTGGATGCCATTCTGTCTGCCGTGACCGGGCAAACACGGATCGTATTTGTCACAAACCCAGGCAATCCAACCTCGACCATGATCTCGGATGACGAACTGGAGCGTCTGGCGCAGGGTCTGCCCGACACTTGCCTGATGGTTCTGGATGGGGCCTATGCCGAGTTTGTGGACGGGTTTGATGGCGGAGCCTCACTGGTCGACGCCTATGAGAATGTGATCATGACCCGGACCTTTTCGAAAGTGTACGGTCTGGGCGGTATGCGGGTTGGTTGGGGCTATGCGCATCAGGCCATTGTCGATGTGCTGAACCGGGTCCGACAGCCCTTCAACCTGTCGCTGACCGCTCTGGCCGCGGCAGAGGCTGCAGTGAACGACTTGGAATTCCTGTCCTTCTGTCAGGCAGAAAACGCGCGGTGGCGTGTGTGGTTGAGTGAGGAGCTTGCCAAAATCGGTGTGCCCTCGGACCAATCCTGTACCAATTTCATCCTGGCGCGCTTTGCCGACAGGGCCGAAGCCGAAGCCTGTGACGACTATCTGAAAACGCAGGGTTTGATTGTGCGACGGGTTGCGGGCTACAACCTGCCAAACGCTTTGCGGATCACCGTGGGTGATGAGCAAGGCTGTCGCCGCGTCGTTGCGGCGATCACTGCATTCAAAGAGGGCGCCGCATGAGCCAGATTTATGACCGCGTTGCGCTGATCGGGCTGGGCCTGATCGCCTCGTCCATGTTCTGGGCCATCAAACGCGCCGGTCTGGCCGGAGAGGTCACTGGCTATGCGCGGTCCGAGGCGACCCGTGAGACGGCCCGCAAGATCGGCCTATGCGACCGTGTTTGTGACACAGTGCGCCAGGCCGTGGAAGGGGCCGATCTGGTGGTGCTCTGTGTCCCGGTCGGTGCGATGGGGGCGGTGGCCGAGGAGATTGCGCCTGTTTTGAAGCCCGGTGCAACGGTCTCGGATGTTGGGTCGGTCAAACGTCACGTCATCCAAAGCGTCCAACCGCATATTCCCGAAGGTGTGCATTTCATCCCGGCGCACCCGTTGGCAGGGACTGAGCATTCCGGGCCCGAGTCCGGCTTTGCCGAGCTGTTCGACAATCGCTGGTGTCTGCTGGTTCCTGTTAAAGGCACTGATCCGGGTGCGATTTCCCGCTTGCGCGGGTTGTGGGAGGGTATGGGCTCGAATGTCGATGAGATGGACGCGGATCACCATGATCTGGTTCTGGCTGTCACCTCGCATGCGCCGCACCTCATCGCTTACACAATGGTCGGGGTTGCGGATGATCTGCGTCGGGTGACGGATACCGAGGTCATCAAATACTCGGCTGCCGGCTTCCGTGACTTTACGCGTATCGCGGCTTCGGACCCGACGATGTGGCGGGATGTGTTCCTGTCCAACAAAGACGCGACACTGGAAATTCTGGGGCGGTTCACTGAGGAACTTTTTGCCTTGCAACGCGCCATTCGCACCGGGGATGGAGAGCACCTGTTTGACTATTTCACCCGCACGCGGGCGATCCGGAGGGGTATTATCGATGCGGGTCAGGATACGGATGCGCCGGATTTTGGCCGGGGGAAGATCGGATCATGAGGCCGATTGCTGGGCGCGTTCTGATCGTGATAGCCGCACTCTGGTGTGGCACCAGCCACGCGTCAGCACCCGAGCAATCGTTGGTCCCCATCGCGCGCCCGTCAGAAACTGTCGCTCTGGCGGCTATTACCAGTCGGACGGCAGCACCGATAAGTATCCCAAACATGCGGCCCGTCCCGCGACCTGTGTCGCCTCAGATCGCCGCTGTTGCTGCACGACCGTCTGATCTGCCGCTGTTAAGCCCGGATACCTCTTTGATGCCGTATGCGCGCCCAGAGGCTTTGGAACAGCAGATTTTGTTCAAGAAACGTAAGCTGCGCAAAGGCTCGGTCTGTGGGGATATTGCGATACAGGGCAAGCCTGTGGGTCGTGTGACCAGCAAGACCAAGGCTTGCGGGGTTAAAGATGCTGTACAGATCACCTCGGTCTCGGGCGTCACGCTCAGCCGGGCGTCTACGATGGATTGCGGTACGGCGATCGCACTGAATAAATGGGTCGATAAAACCGTCAAACCGACATTCAAGCGACGCGGGCCGGTGGTGCAGTTGCAGGTGGCGGCCCACTACGCCTGTCGGACCCGCAACAATCGCAAAGGCGCGCGGATATCTGAGCATGGTAAGGGCCGTGCCATTGATATCTCGGGCTTTGTCATGGCGGACGGAGAGGTTGTGACTGTCTTGAACGGATGGCGCAAGAACCCGTCGCAAAAGCAGCTCAAAAAGATCTGGCGTGGGGCTTGCGGGCCGTTTGGCACGGTTCTGGGCCCTAACTCAGATCGGTATCACCGGGACCATTTCCATCTGGATACGGCCCGCTATCGCAGCGGTTCCTACTGCCGCTAACGCAGGATCAGGCGCGGTGCTGGCCCCAAGGGTAGGGGGCCCAATGCCACGAACCCGTCGCGGAAATTCAATTGCAGATCCAGCGCATTTGGATTGCCACCCAGCCCCGCCAGAAAGTTCAGCGCCCGAGTAACCGGATCAACAGCTTGATCGGGCAGAGCCCCCGCTGCATTGGCCATTGCGATCATATCGCGCCAGTTCTCGGCCTTGACCGCGATTTCACCGGTCGGGATGCCCTGAGCATCCACATCCAGTTCACCCGCGGCAAACAAACGAAGCTCACCCCATTTTATTTCGGCCAGTTTCAACGTGATTTCGACAGGTTGAGGGCGGTTCTGTTCAATGGCGGTTCGATCCCACGGTTTGTCAAAAACGGTCACCATATCCAGTTCCAGCGTCTCAAATCGTTGAGGTAGCGAAGTGGCCGAATGCATGAGCGCCCGCAGGTCGTTCCCCGGCGCAAAGCCATCGATCTGCGCGGTGATCGCATAGGCTTCGGACGCATCTGTCTGTTCCATAATCAGGCTTAGCGTATTGCCACCTGCCAGCGCATCGGCGTCATCAGTGATTTGCCAGGGTCCTGCTGTCAGCGCCATCTTCTCCAGCACCAGTGCCACACCGGGTTGCAGCTGCAGTTCAGCTTGCAGATCATCAGCAGCGATGGTGGCCGTTTGATCAAAATAGGACAAGCGCTGAGGTGTTTCGGCAAACCGCAGGATCTGGCGTCCAGGCCAGATGGCG
This sequence comes from Ruegeria sp. YTSA075, assembly GCF_059610245.1. Classification (NCBI taxonomy): domain Bacteria; kingdom Pseudomonadati; phylum Pseudomonadota; class Alphaproteobacteria; order Rhodobacterales; family Roseobacteraceae; genus Ruegeria; species Ruegeria sp. YTSA075. The sequence goes on from NZ_JBXWNG010000010.1 coordinate 36,370, forward strand.
GGGCTTTTGAATTCGATCCAGTCCGCGCTCCACGCGGTTCCGGTGGCGGGATCGGCCAGTGCGGGGCTGTTCAGGCGGGTAACGTGATGTCCGGGAAAGCCCGAGGTTTCAACGTCGGCGAATTCTGATTGCCATCCGCGCGCCTGCTGCGCATCAAACCAGTTGGTGATCGCATTGCGCAGCCCATAACCCGCAACGAACCAATACAGGCTCCATAGGGTGATGATGAAAAAGAGAACTCGTATCAGTCGGCGCATCCGCTTTGGCCTTTTTCCTGCCTCGGATTTGATGTTTATAGGCCCAAACGGGCAAGGACCAGTGCAATGACGATGTGGGTATTCGGGTATGGGTCGCTGTTGTGGAATCCGGGGTTTCCGGTGGCCCGCAGCGAGCTTGCAACACTGCACGGTTACGCGCGGTCCTTCTGCATGAGCTCGATCCATCATCGCGGCACCGAAGAACATCCGGGCCTTGTTCTGGCACTGGATGAACAGGCTCAGGCCCATTGCAAAGGGTTGGCTCTGGCCGTTGAGGCTGGCCATGAAGACCGCACGCTGCACGAATTGCGAGAACGCGAGCTGATCTCATCTGCCTATGTGGAACGGATGCTGGATGTGCATCTGGACAACGGGGATGTCGTCAATGCCGTCACCTACGTGATCGACGCACATCATGTGCAGTATTGCGGGGGAATGCCGCTGGAAGAGCAGGCCCAGATCATTGCCCATGCGATTGGCGGGCGAGGGCCAAACACCGAATATTTGTATAACACAACGGAACATCTGGCCGAGATCGGGCTGCATGACCCTGATCTTGAGTGGTTGTCGCAACGGGTGCGAAGCATCACCGCATAAATCCTTGGCGTCACCGGCGCAATTTCGCTAGTTTCGCAGCAGAGCAGGCAAAATCAGGAACCACGCGCATGGCGCAGGCACATCAGGGCGCGAGACCCCATTTCTCGCATCCCATTCGTCAGATCGTGATGATGCTGATGGCAATCGGTCTGGCCGCGCTGGGTGTGTTTCTGGCACTGCCCTATGTGCTACCGGTCTTCTTCGCCAACCCATATCTGAATGGCTTCATTCTGATGGTTTTTGTCATCGGTGTGTTTGCCTGTTTCTATCAGGTCACTCAGCTGATCGGGTCGGTCCGCTGGATTGAGGCGTTTGTTGGCGGTGTCGTGCGCGAAGATGCGCGCACGCCGCAACTGTTGGCGCCTTTGGCCTCACTGCTGCGCGAACGCGGCGCCCGGTCCCAGATCAGTTCGACCTCTACCCGGTCCATTCTGGATTCGGTCGCGGAACGGGTGGAAGAAGAACGCGAAATCACGCGTTACATCACCAATGTCCTGATCTACCTGGGCCTATTGGGAACCTTTTTTGGCCTTGCCACGACAGTCCCCGCGATCGTGGACACGATCCGCAGCCTGAACCCGCAAGAGGGTGAGGAAGGTCTGGCGGTGTTCAACCGACTGATGACGGGGCTTGAAGCGCAGTTGCAAGGCATGGGCGTTGCGTTTGGCTCTTCGCTGCTGGGCCTTGCCGGGTCGCTGATCGTGGGCCTGCTTGAGGTGTTCGCGGGCCACGGGCAGAACCGGTTCTATCGCGAGCTTGAAGAATGGCTGTCATCAATCACCCGTGTTGGGTTTGCCTCGGGCGAAGAAGGTGGTGCGGAAATCGCCGTACTGGCCCCGGTTCTGGATGCGATGTCCGAGCAGATGGATGCGTTGCAGGACCTGTTTTCAGCACAGGAACAAGACCGAGCCGATGTGTCGGGCAAGCTGGGGCAGCTGGTGAGTGCCATCGGTGAGATGAACCAGCGCCAGGCAGACAATGAGGGGATCACCGCTGCGTTGGAACGCGTGGCGCTTGGACAGGATGCGCTGCTGGATCACATGCGCGAACATGGTGCAGGTGAAGGCATTGATGCCGAAAGCCGGATGCGGTTGCGTTCCATGGATGTGCAATTGCTGCGCATTCTCGAAGAGATTTCGGCAGGTCGTCAGGAAAGCATGAATGAATTCCGCAAGGATATCGAATTGCTGGTTAAGGCGCTGACTCTCCCACGTGGTGCGGTGCGCAGCACGCACGAAGGAGAATAACACATGGCCCTGTCCCGGCGCACTGGTCAACGGTTCCAGGGCTCAGTCTGGCCCGGTTTCGTGGACGCGATGACGGGCCTGTTGATGGTGCTGACCTTTGTGCTGACCATTTTCATGGTTGTGCAGTTCGTGTTGCGTGAAACAATCTCTGGCCAAGAAGATGAGCTAACCGCGCTGGCGGATGAAGTGGCTGCTCTGGCGGGTGCTTTGGGTTTGGAAGAACGCGAAAACAGCCGATTGCAGGCCCGGTTGGGGGCTTTGAACGCAACCCTGACACAGGCCGAAGACGATCTGGCCCAAGCGCAGGGTCGGATCACCGATTTTGAAGCTCAGGTCGCGGCGCTGTTGGCCGATCAGGCCCAGGCGCAAGAAGATATCGCTGCATTGGAAGATCAGCGCGCATCTTTGAACCAGGCCCTGGCGCAAAGTCGCGCGGAAATTGACGCGCAGGCTGAGGCGGCGCGCCTTGCCGCTGCCCGCCGTGAAGCGCTGGAAGCTCTGGTTGCCGATCTGGAACAAACCGGAGCGGAGCGGGCTGCGCAGATTGCAGAACTGGAACAACAGCTGACCGAGGAAGAGGCCGCGCGCCTCGCTGAAGCCGCAGCAGCCGAGAACCTGCGCAATCGGTTGCAGGATGCCGATGCCGAATTGACGGCCATGACCCTTGCGCTGGAAGCGCAGCGCAAAGAGGCCGAGGAAACCCTGACATTGCTGGCCGCAGCGCGTGCCGCACGCGCGGAGCTGGAACGTCAGTTCGGTGATCTGGACACTGAAGAGCTTAGGGCGCAGCTAGAAGCCGCTTTGGAGGCCCAGACCGAAGCGCAGGCAGACGCCGCTGAACAGAGATCGCTGGTTGAACAACAAGCCGCGCTTCTTGATGTCGCGCGCGAGACGCTGTCGGCAGAGCAAGCGATTTCCGCCAAGGCACAGCGCGAGGCAGCATTGCTGAACCAGCAAATCGCAGCGCTGCGTGGTCAGTTGGGATCATTGCAGGCACTGTTGGATGATTACGAAGAACGCAACACCGCTGCAGAGATTCAGATCCAGACCCTGGGTCAGGATCTTAACGCCGCATTGGCACGCGCCGCCTCAGAGGAGCGCCGCCGCCGATTGCTGGAAGAGGCAGAGCGGATACGGCTTGAGGCCGAGGCCGAGGAACTGACGGATCAGAACCAGGAGCTGACGGCGCAGGCTGAAGACTTGCAACGCTATCGGTCTGAATTCTTTGGCCGGCTACGCGATGTTCTGGGCAATCAGGAAGGCGTGCGGATCGAAGGCGACCGGTTCGTGTTCTCGTCCGAAGTATTGTTCGACACAGGTTCGGCCGTGTTGTCGCCAGAAGGTAGACAAGAAGTGGCGAAGGTTGCTGCGATCCTGCGCACTGTGGCCGCAGAAATCCCTGAGAGTTTGAATTGGGTCATTCGGGTGGACGGGCACACCGACAATGTCCCGTTTGCCGGGTCGGGCCGGTATCGGGACAATTGGGAGTTAAGTCAGGGCCGCGCTCTGTCGGTGGTGCGTTATATGGTTGACGCTTTGGGTATCCCGCCGAACCGCCTTGCGGCCAACGGGTTTGGAGAGTTCCAGCCGGTAAACCAAGACAATACGCCACAAGCCCGCGCACAGAACCGTCGTATCGAGCTGAAGCTGACCGAAAGGTAGAGTTGTGGGCGCTGGATCACAAAATCGGGTCGCGCGCTATCTGATCCACCCCGAAGTTCTGATCGATCCTGAAATCAGTGTCCCAAACTGGTCACTGAGTGCGAGGGGACGTTTTGTCTGTTGGACACGGGGTGTCGGTATTTTGCTGTTTTGTGGGCTGTCTGGCGTGGCCATTGATCGGGCTTACGATCAACGCGCAGGCGGAGGGGGAATTGGTTTCAATTCGATCTGAATCAGATGATACCGCAGACGAGCTGGCGCCCGATGGAGGAGCTTTGGCAAAATACCTAAAGCGTTTCGGGCTTTGTCAGACTTATATGTGGCCAACTGTCCCGAAACTGCTAACGGCGTGGCAGGGCATTCGTGTCTCAAATGAAAGCCGAAACGCAGTAGGATCGACGTGTCGAGTGAAATTGTCCTAACGTGAAAAAGCCCGCTGTTTCGTCAGCGGGCTTTTTCGTTCAATTCTTCAGCTTATCTAGTCAGCTGTCAGCAAAGGAGGCTTGTCCCCTGGAATTCGCGGCTGATTAGGGCCCAGTATCTCAAGGTTCAGGTCACCTTTCTTGACTGAGACGCGCACCACACCGCCCTTGGCCAATTTGCCGAACAGCAGTTCTTCGGCCAGAGGCTTCTTAATGTGCTCCTGGATTACGCGGCCAAGCGGGCGGGCGCCCATCTTGTCGTCATATCCTTTGTCAGCCAGCCACTCAGCAGCCTTTGGAGTCAGGTCGATGGTCACGCCACGATCCAGCAATTGAGCTTCAAGCTGCAGCACGAATTTCTCGACCACTTGCAAGATGACCTCTTTCGGCAGCGGCGCGAAGGAGATCACAGCATCCAGACGGTTGCGGAATTCTGGCGTGAACATACGCTCGATCGCGGCGGTGTCTTCGCCTTCGCGCCGGTCACGTCCAAAGCCGATGGCGGCCTTGGCCTGTTCCTGCGCGCCTGCGTTCGAGGTCATGATCAGCACAACGTTGCGGAAATTCACCGTCCGGCCGTTATGGTCGGTCAGCTCACCGTGATCCATAACCTGCAGCAGGATGTTGAACACATCCGGATGCGCCTTTTCGATCTCGTCCAGCAGCAACACGCAATGCGGGTGCTGGTCGACGCCATCAGTCAACAGACCACCCTGATCGAACCCGACATAGCCCGGAGGTGCACCAATCAGGCGGCTGACGGCGTGTTTTTCCATGTATTCCGACATGTCAAACCGCAGAAGCTCTACACCCAGCGTATCGGCCAGCTGTTTTGCCACTTCGGTTTTACCCACACCGGTCGGACCAGCAAACAGGTAGTTGCCTATGGGCTTTTCGGGCTCACGCAGACCGGCGCGGGCCAGTTTGATGGCGCTGGACAGCGCTTCGATTGCCAGATCCTGCCCAAACACGACGCGTTTCAGCGAGGCTTCGAGATCTTTCAGAACCGCCGCATCGTCCTTCGTGACATTCTTTGGCGGGATGCGCGCAATCTTGGCCACCACAGCCTCAATCTCTTTGACGCCAATGGTCTTGCGACGCTTGCTTTCAGCAACGAGATGCTGAGCAGCACCTGCTTCGTCAATTACGTCGATGGCCTTGTCCGGCAGCTTGCGGTCGTTGATATAGCGCGCCGCCAATTCAACTGCAGTCTTGATTGCATCTGCGGTGTATTTGATGTCGTGATGCTCTTCGAAATACGGTTTCAGACCGCGCAGGATTTTGACGCTGTCTTCGACCGTCGGCTCGTTCACGTCGATCTTCTGGAACCGGCGGCTTAGCGCGCGGTCTTTTTCGAAATGCTGACGGAATTCCTTGTAGGTGGTCGAGCCCATGGTACGCAGCTTGCCACCCTGCAGCGCAGGTTTCAGCAGGTTGGACGCATCCATCGCGCCGCCCGAGGTCGCCCCGGCACCGATTACAGTGTGAATCTCGTCAATAAACAGCACCGCGTCAGGATGATCTTCCAGCTCGGTAACAACCGCTTTCAGGCGTTCTTCGAAGTCGCCTCGATAGCGTGTTCCGGCCAGCAGGGCCCCCATATCAAGCGAATAGATGGTGGTTTCGGAAAGCACGTCAGGCGCCTCACCGCCCACGATCTTGTGGGCCAGACCTTCGGCAATCGCAGTTTTGCCAACACCGGGATCGCCCACCAGAAGCGGGTTGTTCTTGCGACGACGGCACAGGACCTGGATGCAGCGTTCAACCTCATCCGAGCGCCCGATCAGCGGGTCCACATCGCCAGCCCGCGATTTGGCGTTCAGGTCGACGCAGTATTTTGCCAGCGCGCTTTCCTTTTGCTCGCCCTCGCCAGCGGTGGCCTGAACCTCTTCCTCAGCCTGATCGGCGCCGGAAACTGTGCGGCTTTCGCCATAAGCCGGATCCTTGGCGACACCATGCGCGATAAAGTTGACCGCGTCGTAACGCGTCATGTCCTGTTCCTGCAGGAAATAGGCAGCGTTGCTTTCGCGCTCGGCAAAGATGGCGACCAACACGTTGGCGCCGGTCACTTCGGTGCGGCCAGAGCTTTGAACGTGGATCGCGGCACGCTGGATCACGCGCTGGAAAGCAGCCGTTGGCACGGCCTCCGATCCATCGATATCGGTGACAAGGTTCGACAAATCTTCGTCGATAAACTCGACCAAAGTGCTGCGCAGCTCATCTAGATCGACGCTACAGGCTTTCATGACGCGGATCGCGTCAGGTTCTTCCAGAAGCGCCAGAAGCAGATGCTCCAGCGTTGCAAACTCGTGTCGCCGTTCATTCGCAGCCGCCAGGGCCGCGTGGATGGCTTGTTCTAATGTGCTCGAGAATGAAGGCACGCGGGTGCTCCTCTGTCTTGGGTCAGAAGGGGGCGGGCTGTCGGCCGGATCCCCATCCCAACCATGTCCTCATAGTATTAGAGTTTGGTTGATCGTGGCCCGGCTTCAAGGGTTTTCTTTCACTTGACAGTCACATTTATTGTGACAGTGGCCGTGAAGAGGGGGAAATAGGCATCAAAACCGGTCTTTTCTAGCCCTGATTTCGGTAAACACTTCCGCAGGATCAGCATCAGCCATCCCAAGATGCGCCTGAATCGCAGTATCTGCGGCGCGCAGAAACGGATTTGTCGCCTTTTCCAGCGCCAGAGTTGAGGGCACCGTTGGTTGCCCGGCATCCCGCATCCGTGCGATATCCACCACGCGCTGTTGCAATTCGGCGTTGTCAGGATCGACCGTGACGGCAAATTTGGCATTGGAGTGTGTATACTCGTGGCCCGAGCAGACGATTGTTTCGTCAGGCAGCGCCGCCAGTTTGCTGAGTGACGACCACATTTGTGCGGGTGTCCCCTCGAACAGACGGCCACAGCCCAAGGCCATCAGGCTATCTGCGGTGAAGACTGTTGCGCTGTCGGGCAGGTAAAATGCGATGTGACCGACTGTATGCCCTGAGACGTCCAGCACATCAACCGGTTCCCCCCCCAGTTCGAAACGGTCCCCTTCCGACACCTGTTGGTCCAGTGGCGGCAGGCGATGGGCATCTGCGGCCGCACCAATCACCTTCGCCGGGTGCTTTTCGAGAATGCCCGGCAGGCCATCGACATGATCCCAGTGGTGATGCGTCAGCAACACGTGGCTCAGTGTCCACCCGCGTCGGTCCAGCTCGGCCAGAATCGGGCCGGATTCGGGCGCGTCCACCAACGCGGTCTGGCCAGAGGCCGCATCATGCGCCAGAAAGGCGTAGTTATCGCTGAGACATGGGATAGTTACGATCTCAAGAGGCATGGCCTTTTGCCCTTTCGTTGCTAGACTGCGCCCAGCTAAGCCGATTGATCAGGTCACCGCAATGCATCTTGATGTGCAGGATCTCAGGAATTTTTACTACCGCAGCACTTTGGGGCGCGCGGCGCAGGGCGCTATTCGCGGTCGCCTGCTGGATCTGTGGCCCGAAGCCAAGGGGCAGACAGTTGCCGGTTTTGGCTTTGCGGTACCGCTCTTGCGGCCATACCTGAAGGATGCGCGCCGCGTAATCGGCCTGATGCCGGGGCCGCAGGGGGTGATGCCCTGGCCTGCCGGTATGCCAAACGTGTCGGTTCTGACGGAAGAAACCATGTGGCCGATTGAGACTGGTCATGTGGATAAGCTGGTGGTGATGCATGGGCTTGAGACATCGGAACGACCAAGCCAGTTGCTTGAAGAATGCTGGCGCGTGCTAGGTCCCGGGGGCAGGGCCTTTTTCGTGGTGCCGAACCGGGCGGGGCTATGGTCTCGGTCGGATAAAACCCCGTTTGGATATGGGCGACCTTATTCTGCGACACAGTTGGAAAATCAGCTGAAGGCGCATCATTTCGTGCCCGAAAATCACTGTTCCGCGTTGTATCTTCTGCCCTCGTTTCGAAAATACTGGCTGAAATCCGGCGGGCTGATTGAAAAAACTGGTCAGCGCTTGCCAACAATCATGGCGGGCGGCGTGTTGATGGTTGAGGTCAGCAAACACCTGCGGCCACCCAGCGGCAGCGTGACAAAAGATGCGGTGAGACGCCCGATCAAGGCATCCGACGGATTGCTTAGACCGGCCTGACATGTTGTCGTCTCCATGAGGCGGGTTCAGCAGCAAATCCGCTGCAAAAAGGCCGCAGGAATCGCAAAAACCTTCAGTTTCGAAACATTTTTGAAACGCTCTGATGGGTTCAAAGCGTCGCACTTTTTCTAACATGCTGAATCTAAACAGTTTGTGGATAAATTCATTGCCACTATATTATGTTGCTAGGTTGGTTCACCTCTGTTACATCCCCGGTGATTTTGATCCCCGCCCTTTAAGGACGGGGTTTCTTCACGCCCCCGGGGTGGCTGCGCGCGCGGTTTTCGGGGCCTAAAATATCGGAAGGGTGGACGTGTCCGAACCAGCTTCGATTTCCACAGGCATCGCCGAGCGCTATGCCACTGCGATCTTCGCGATCGCGAAAGAGAATAACGACCTTGCAGGTCTGGAAACCGGAATCAACGATCTGGCAGCAGCTTTGGGCGACAGCGCCGATTTGCGCGATCTGATCGCTTCGCCGCTGGTTTCCCGTACCGAGCAAGAGGGCGCGATTACCGCAATCGCTTCGAAAATGGGTCTGAACACCCTGCTCAGTAATACATTGGGCCTGATGGCACAGAAACGCCGCCTGTTTGTTGTACCGCAGCTGGTGCAGGTTCTGCGCGAGATGCTGGCTGAAGAGCGTGGCGAAGTGACCGCTGATGTTGCCTCGGCCAAAGCGCTGACCAAGACGCAGATGGAAAAACTGTCCAAGACGCTGTCCGAGCGTGTGGGCAAGACCGTGACTATCAATGCGACCGTGGATGAAAGCCTCATCGGCGGTCTTGTCGTTAAAGTGGGCTCGAAAATGATCGACAGTTCGATCCGTTCGAAGCTGAACTCCCTACAGAATGCAATGAAAGAGGTCGGATAAATGGGAATCCAAGCTGCAGAGATTTCTGCAATCCTGAAGGACCAGATCAAGAATTTTGGTCAGGAAGCCGAAGTGGCCGAAATCGGCCGCGTGCTGAGCGTCGGTGACGGGATTGCCCGTGTATACGGCCTGGACAACGTGCAAGCCGGTGAGATGGTTGAATTCCCCGGTGGCATCATGGGCATGGCGCTGAACCTGGAAAGCGACAACGTCGGTGTCGTTATCTTCGGCTCCGACCGTGACATCAAAGAAGGCGACACTGTTAAGCGCACCAACTCGATCGTGGACGTTCCGATCGGTGACGAGTTGCTGGGTCGCGTTGTTGATGGTCTGGGCAACCCGCTGGACGGCAAAGGCCCGATCAGCGCAACCAAGCGTGGCGTTGCAGACGTCAAAGCGCCCGGCATCATCCCGCGTAAATCGGTGCACGAGCCGATGGCAACCGGCCTGAAATCGGTTGACGCGATGATCCCGATTGGTCGTGGCCAGCGGGAACTGATCATTGGGGACCGTCAGACCGGTAAAACCGCCGTTGCGCTGGACACCATTCTGAACCAGAAGGTTTACAACGAAGCTGCTGGTGACGACGAGTCGAAGAAACTGTACTGCGTTTATGTTGCGGTTGGTCAGAAGCGTTCGACCGTTGCGCAGCTGGTGAAGAAACTGGAAGAATCCGGCGCGATTGAATACTCAATCGTTGTCGCCGCGACCGCGTCCGACCCGGCGCCGATGCAGTTCCTGGCGCCTTACGCCGCGACTGCGATGGCCGAGTACTTCCGTGACAATGGCCGTCACGCGCTGATCATCTACGATGACCTGTCAAAACAGGCTGTGTCCTATCGTCAAATGTCCCTGCTGCTGCGCCGCCCGCCGGGCCGCGAAGCGTATCCGGGTGACGTTTTCTATCTCCACTCCCGCCTGCTGGAGCGTTCGGCGAAGCTGAACGAAGATTTCGGCGCGGGCTCGCTGACCGCTCTGCCGGTTATCGAAACTCAGGGTGGTGACGTTTCGGCGTTTATTCCGACCAACGTGATCTCGATCACCGACGGTCAGATCTTCCTGGAAACCGAACTGTTCTACCAGGGTATCCGTCCTGCCGTGAACACCGGTCTGTCGGTTTCGCGTGTGGGCTCCTCGGCTCAGACTGACGCGATGAAGTCGGTTGCCGGTCCCGTGAAACTGGAGCTGGCTCAATACCGCGAAATGGCGGCCTTTGCGCAGTTTGGTTCGGACCTCGACGCCGCCACTCAGCAGTTGCTGAACCGTGGTGCGCGCCTGACCGAGCTGATGAAACAGCCGCAGTACTCGCCGCTGACCAACGCCGAGATCGTCTGCGTCATCTTTGCGGGCACTAACGGTTATCTCGACAAGATCGACGTCTCAGACGTTGGCCGCTATGAGGCCGGTCTGCTGGCGCATCTGCGTGGTAAGCATGCTGACCTGCTGAAGTGGATCACCGACGAAGATCCAAAGATCAAAGGTGAAGCGTCCGACAAGGTCAAAGCAGCGATCGACGAATACGCCGCGACCTTCGCTTGATAGGAGGTTCCGATGCCTAGTCTGAAGGACCTTAAAAACAGGATCGAGTCGGTCAAATCGACCCGCAAGATCACCAAGGCCATGCAGATGGTCGCGGCTGCAAAACTGCGCCGCGCCCAGGAATCTGCCGAAGCCTCGCGCCCCTATGCCGAACGGTTCAATGCCGTGATGGCGGGGCTGGCGGCGTCGGTCGGGGGCAGCGACAGCGCCCCCAAGCTGCTCCGTGGTACGGGCAGTGATGATGTCCATCTGCTGGTTGTTATGACAGCTGAACGCGGCCTGTGTGGTGGCTTCAACTCGAATATCGCCAAGCTGGCCCGCCAAAAGGCGGGCGAGCTGCGCGGCCAGGGCAAGACGGTCAAAGTTTTAACCGTCGGCAAGAAAGGCCGCGATGCGCTCAAGCGTGATTTTGGCGATCTGTTCGTTGGACATGTCGACCTGAGCGAGGTCAAACGCATTGGGTATTCCAACGCGCAGGACATTGCCAAGGACATCCTGTCCCGCTTTGACGGGGGTGAGTTTGATGTTGCGACGATCTTCTATTCGAAGTTCGTCAACGTTGTGACCCAAATTCCGACGGCACAGCAGGTCATTCCCGCCTCGTTCGAGGACGATGCGGCAGGTGACGACAGCGGTGCCATTTTCGATTACGAGCCCAGTGAAGAAGCCATTCTGGCCGACCTGCTGCCCAAGGGGGTTGCGACCGCGATCTTCTCGGCTCTGCTCGAAAACGGAGCGTCTGAACAGGGTGCACGGATGTCCGCGATGGACAACGCGACACGCAACGCGGGTGAGATGATCGACAAGCTGACGATCCAGTTCAACCGCTCACGTCAGGCCGTGATCACCAACGAGCTGATTGAAATTATTTCCGGCGCCGAAGCGCTGTAGAGACTAACCGGAGACGAAACATGGCGAATGCAAAAGGCAAAGTCACACAGATCATCGGGGCCGTCGTTGACGTGCAGTTCGATGACGCGCTGCCTGAAATTCTGAACGCGCTGGAAACCACCAACAACGGCAAGCGCCTGGTGTTGGAAGTTGCTCAGCACCTGGGTGAAAACACTGTCCGCACCATCGCGATGGACGCGACCGAAGGTCTGGTCCGTGGCGAAGTGGTCACCGACACCGGCGCACCGATCTCGGTTCCGGTTGGCAACGCCACCCTGGGCCGTATCCTGAACGTCGTCGGCGAGCCGATCGACGAAAAAGGTCCGGTTGAGGCAAGCGAAGCCCGCGCCATCCACCAGCCTGCGCCGACCTTCGCGGAACAGTCGACCGAGTCGGAAGTTCTGGTTACAGGCATCAAGGTTGTTGACCTGCTGGCCCCGTACGCCAAGGGCGGTAAGATCGGCCTGTTCGGCGGCGCTGGCGTAGGCAAAACCGTTCTGATCATGGAACTGATCAACAACATCGCAAAAGTGCACTCGGGCTTCTCGGTGTTCGCGGGTGTTGGTGAACGGACCCGTGAAGGCAACGACCTGTACCACGAGATGATCGAATCGAACGTGATCAAGCCTGACAATCTGTCGGAATCGCAGGTTGCGCTGGTTTACGGTCAGATGAACGAACCTCCGGGAGCACGTGCGCGTGTTGCTCTGACCGGTCTGACTCTGGCCGAGCAGTTCCGCGACCAGTCCGGTACCGACGTTCTGTTCTTCGTCGACAACATCTTCCGCTTCACACAGGCGGGCTCCGAGGTTTCGGCTCTGCTGGGTCGTATTCCTTCGGCTGTGGGCTACCAGCCCACACTGGCCACCGACATGGGCGCCTTGCAGGAACGCATTACCTCGACCAAGTCGGGCTCGATCACCTCGGTGCAGGCGATCTACGTGCCTGCGGACGACCTGACCGACCCCGCGCCGGCAACATCGTTTGCTCACCTGGATGCGACCACCGTTCTTAACCGTGCGATCTCGGAAAAGGGTATCTACCCGGCTGTTGACCCGCTCGACTCGTCCTCGCGTCTGTTGGACCCGGCCATCGTTGGTGAAGAGCACTACGCGGTTGCGACCGACGTTCAGCAGATTCTCCAGCGCTACAAGTCGTTGCAGGACATCATCGCCATCCTCGGCATGGACGAACTGTCGGAAGAAGACAAACTGACCGTTGCCCGTGCCCGTAAGATCGAGCGCTTCCTGTCGCAGCCGTTCGACGTCGCCGAAGTCTTCACCGGCAGCCCTGGCGTTCAGGTTCCTCTGGATGTCACCATCTCGTCGTTCAAGGCCGTTGTGGCCGGCGAATACGATCACCTGCCCGAAGCGGCCTTCCTGATGGTTGGCGGTATCGACGATGTGATCGCCAAAGCGGAGAAGATGGCCGCAGAAGCCGCCTAAGGAGTATCCTTGATGGCAAACACGATGCAATTCGACCTCGTCAGCCCCGAGCGGAGCCTTGCTTCGCTTGAGGCCAGCGCGGTCCAGATTCCCGGCGCAGACGGGGACATGACGGCGATGCCGGATCATGCCCCGACGATCACGACGCTGCGCCCCGGTCTGCTGAAGGTCGAGGCACCCGAAGGCACCAGCGAATACCTGGTCACCGGTGGGTTTGCCCAGATCAACGGCGACAGCCTGTCGGTATTGGCCGAAAAGGCCATCCCGGTCTCGGAAGTGACCCGGTCGCATCTGGATGAGATGATTGAAGAGGCGCGCGCCTCGCACGAGGCCGCCAAGGCCGGTGACGATCAGACCATCGTTGATGATGCCGCCAAGCTGCTGGCCGATATGGAAGCCCTTGGAACGCATATGAGCCTGTAACAGGTTCAACACGCAACACTTGAACGGCCTCGCTTTTGCGGGGCCGTTTTTTGTCGTGCTTTCGCCAAGAAGGCAGAGTAGGTTTCTGGAATTCAAGAACAATGATGACAGAATGAAGAAATTTCTAACCCATCCCATCGGCATCGATCAGGGCGAAGAGGTGCTGTTTTCCGAGTTCGCCGAAGGGGGCGACATGTGGACGGGCGAGGGCCCGCGCGAACGCCGATCTGCGATCCGGTTCACCGAAGCGTTCCGCTCTGCGCCAGTGGTTCAGGTCGGGATCTCGCTCTGGGATGTGGATACATCCTCCGCATTGCGCGCCGAAGTCAAAGCTGTGGATGTGACGCCCGAGGGGTTTACTGCGGTGTTTCGCACGTGGTCTGACACCCGGATCGCTCGCATTCGGGTGAGTTGGACAGCCTTCGGTGAGGTGGCGCATGCAGATGATTGGAACATATCCTGAGGTTCAGACGATGGTCAGACGCGAGCGTTCGTGATGAGTTTGGTAGCTGCGCGTCGAACACTCGTCCTTCTGCTGATCACGCTCGCTTTGACGACCGGCTACATCCTAACATTAGATCGAACGAATGAATCTTTGCCCACTTTGTTGCGAGGACTTCCTGTCAACTTCGTAAAAGCAGGGGATGAACTTCAAGCCCGCCTAGAGGTTGAGTTCACGCCGCCGTTTCCCGAAGAGGAACTGGTTCATCAGTTGCAGTTACAAGGTATTCCCATCGACCCCGAGAACCGATTTGCACGCGTCAGAAAAGGAGATTTTGCGTGCACTTACATCTGGGATATCTGGTGGCAATCCGAAGATGGTATGGTGAAAAGATTGGAAGCCCAGGTTGGGGCAATTTGCCTTTAGCCTAGAGCTACACCCGTGGCGTTTGACCGATGGCGATGACTAAGCGCTCAGTCTTCAATCATATCCACGCGAGTTGCATGTCGGCCGCCTTCGAATTCAGCATCCAGAAATGCATCTACGATGTCCAATGCCGTGCCTTCCCCCACGACACGCGCGCCGATGGATAGCATGTTGGCATTGTTGTGCTGACGGATCATGCGGGCCGAGAACGTGTCGGAACATACGCCACAGCGAATGCCTGGAACTTTGTTGGCGGCCATCATGATGCCTTGGCCGGTGCCACACAGCACAATTCCCAACTGACAGTCACCCGACGCTACGGCCTGTGCGGCGGCTTTGCCGTGCAGAGGGTAGTGCGTGCTTTCGGGCGTGGTTGGGCCGATATCCAGGACGTCCCAGCCTTGCCCAATGATGTGGGCTGCAACCGCCTGACGCAAATCAATGGCGGCGTGGTCACTGGAAAGGACGATACGTTTGGATGCAGTCATCTCAGCGGTTCCCTGTTCAATATCGGTGGTGTGGTCGGAATGTGCCCGACCCCACACTCAGTCCATGTGATAGAGCGACTCGTAGATCGGCGTCAGCGTCTTGTCTTCGAACAGTGATGACACGCTGGTGCCGTTCCAGATGTTCAGAATGGCCTGCGTAAAGATCGGCGCGGTGGGCACGATACGGATGTTCGGTGCTTTTACCACCTCGGGTCTCGGCTGGATCGTGTCGGTCAGCACAAGCGACTTCATCACCGAGTTCGTCACACGTTCAACCGCCGGGCCGCTCATGACGCCGTGGGTGATGTAGGAATGGACTTCCTTGGCGCCGTTGTCCAGCAGTACCTGCGCCGCCTTGCAGAGCGTTCCGGCGGTGTCGCACATGTCGTCTACGATCAGGCAGATCTTGTCCTTCACGTCCCCGATGACGGTCATTTCCGCCACTTCACCGGCTTTTTCGCGGCGTTTATCCACGATCGACAGTGGCGCGTTGATCCGTTTGGCCAATTCCCGTGCACGGGCCACGCCGCCGACATCGGGTGAGACCACCATGATCTCATCTAGGTTGTCCTTGAACTGGGTTTTCACATCCAGCGCAAAAATCGGCGAAGCATAGAGGTTGTCGACCGGGATATCAAAGAACCCCTGTATCTGGGCAGCGTGTAGATCCATGGTCAAAACACGCTCGATCCCGGCGCCGGTCAACATGTTTGCCACCAGCTTGGCACTGATCGGCGTGCGCGCCTTGGTGCGGCGATCCTGACGGGCATAGCCGAAATATGGGATGACGGCAGTGATCCGCTGGGCCGATGAACGCCGCAGCGCATCGGCGATGATCAGCAGCTCCATCAGGTTGTCATTGGCCGGGTTCGAGGTCGGTTGGACAATGAACATATCCTCGCCGCGCACATTTTCGAACACTTCGACGAAAATCTCGCCGTCATTGAACCGTTCAACCCGCGCATCGACCAGTCCCTGGTCAACACCACGATGCAAGCTCATGCGGCGTGCGATGGTTTCGGCAAGTGGAAGATTTGCGTTCCCAGCAATAAGCTTGGGTTCGTGAAGTGTCGGCATCGGCTGAGGTCCCCGGGCAGCTTTGGCAATGTGACAGATTCGTGATGTTGACACCGCTTAGCATGGCCTTACCGTCCCGCAAAGATAACCCAGCGGAGAAAGTGAACATGACCCGGATTGACTACTATTTTGCGACAATTTCGCCCTATAGCTACCTGGCAGGCACACGGCTGGAAGAGATCGCGGCAAAGCATGGCGCGGAGATCAATTACAAGCCACTGGATATCATAGCCTTGTTTGCGCGCACCGGAGGTACGCCGCCGAAAGACAGGCATATCTCTCGCATCGAGTACCGCGCGCAAGAGCTGCTGCGGCAGGCCAGAAATTTGGGTATGACGTTTAATCTGCAACCGGCGCATTGGCCCACGAATATGGCCCCATCTTCCTACGCAGTGATTGCCGCGATCAAGGACGGATCAGGCGATGTGGGCAAGCTGTGCCATTCGCTGCTGCGCGCCTGCTGGGCTGAAGAAAAGGACGTGGCACAGGATGATGTGATCCGTGCCTGTCTGGCTGACGCAGGGTTTTCCCCGGATTTGGCCGATAGCGGCTTGTTGCTTGGGGCTGAGACCTATACCGCCAATCTGGAAGAGGCCGTGGAGCGCGGTGTGTTTGGTGCCCCATTCTATATCACCGAGGACGATCAGCGGTTCTGGGGGCAGGATCGGCTAGCGGACCTGGAGCGACATCTGGCCGACCAACAAGGGTAGAAGATCAAGATGTCCGTAGCGCAAAACTTACATGTCAGCCACCTAGGCCAAGGCGACCGCAAGGTTCTGGCCCTGCATTGCACTATTGCCCATTCGGGCGTCTGGGCCGGTCTTGCTGCGGTGATGAATGGGCAGGCGAGTTTTGTTGCGCCGGATATGCTGTCGCACGGACGCAGCCCGGACTGGGACCGTCAGGGTGATCTGTTTGAACGTTTGACCGAGGCTACGCTTGAACATCTGACGGAACCTATGGATGTGATCGGCCATTCCTTTGGGGCGATGATCGCCTTGCGGCTTTCGGTGGAACATCCTGAACTGGTCCGCAGCGTTGTTCTGATCGAGCCGGTATTCTTTGCCGTAGCACAGCAGGCGGCGCCGGAACTGGTCGCAGAATATGCGCATGTCGCGCAACCCTATATGGATGCGATTGCAGCCGGGGATGAACCTTTGGCCGCCCGCCTGTTCAATCGCATGTGGACCGGGGGCGCCGGGCCGCACTGGGCCGACCTGCCCGAAGCTGCACGCGCTGGGATGGTGCGCGGTATTCATCTGGTGGGGGCAGTGGAAAACGCACTGCTCAACGACACTATGGGGCTGCTGGACCCTATCAGGATCGCGCAGGCCAAAATGCCGGTTCTTCTGCTGCACGGCTCGCAGACCCATAAGGTGATGGTTGCCATCAATAGTGGCTTGCAGACCCGCCTTCCAAAGGCCCAAAGCGCCGTGATCGAGGGAGCGGGGCATATGGGCCCCATCTCTCATCCACGCGAAACCGGTGCCGCAATCGCGGCGTTCTGGAGCGGATTGCCGTCATAAGTGTGACACCCTTCTAGCGCCGCCAGCGTTAGAGCAGCTCCAGAAACTGGTCGATCAGTTCGTCGCTGATGGACCAGTCACAGACCAGCCGGCAAGCCAGAATTTCCTCGTCGTCCGACCCATCCAGCTCAGCGCCCCACAGGTGATAGACGGCCCCAGCCTCATGCAGCTGTTTGTGTCGGGCCCGCGAGAACTGGGTAAAGATCATGTTCGCCTGTGGCTCGTGTAGGAACGAGGTATCCCTGGCGCGCAGCCCATCGGCCAGCCGGGCGGCGTTTGCATTGGCCTGACGTGCCAGTTTCAGCCACAGATCATCGTCCAGATAGGCAGCCATCTGGGCGGACAGATAGCGGTGTTTGGAAAACAGATGCGCCCCGCGTTTGCGGCGCAACTCAAACTCCCAGGCCTTGCTTTCGTCAAAGAAGACAACGGCCTCGACACCCAACAGACCGTTCTTGGTGCCGCCAAAGCTGACCGCATCGACGCCAGCTTTCCATGTCATTTCGGCTGGTGAACAGTTCAATGCAACCAAAGCGTTGGAAAAACGTGCGCCGTCCAGATGCACAGGTAGCTCGAATTCCTTGGCCACGGTACAGAGCGCTTGCAACTCTTCCAGCGTGTAGACCGATCCGCGTTCGGTCACCTGCGTGATCGATACGGGCCCGCGCTGCGGTCCGTGAACGCCGCGTGTTTCCTCTCCAAGGATCGACCCCCGCAACGCTTCGGGCGTCATCTTGTCACCGCCCGGAACAAGCGTCAGTTTGGCTCCGCTGTAGAATTCGGGCGCGTTGCACTCATCTTCGTGAATGTGGGCAACTGGCGAGCAAAAGATCGTCTCCCAAGGGTTGGACAAGGTAGCCAGAGCCAGCGAATTCGCCGCCGTCCCGGTTGCCACCAGGTAGACCGCCGCGTTTGGTGCCTCAAAGATATCGCGAATGCGTGCGCGTACCTCATCCATCATCGTGTCCGCCCCATAGGCCATCTGATAGCCCTGATTGGCTTCAGCCAGTTTGGCCAGAATATTGGGATGGACCGGGCCGGAATTGTCAGAGGCAAAGAACATCAGATGGGCTCCTCAATAATGTGGTCTTCCCACTCTTCCATGGGGGTTTCAAACTCGGAAACGGTGCGCCCCTGAACGGAAACGCCGGCCGCATGCACGCTGTCCGGCGTGCCGGATATCAGCGGGTGCCAATCGTACAACCGCTTGCCTTCCCAGAGCAGACGATAGGCGCAGGTTTGCGGCAGCCAATAGGCGTGATCGTCGATGTTGTCGGGCGTCATGACGATACATTCGGGCACAAATTGATGTCGGATATCATATTGCGTGCACCGGCAGCTTTCGTCATCCAGCAATCGGCAAGCCACGCAGGTCAGGGCAACCTCGCCACTGTCCTCGTCCTCCAGCTTGTTTAGGCAACATTTGCCGCAGCCGTCGCACAAAGCCTCCCACTCGCGCTGGTTCATCTTGCGCAGGGGTTTGCGTTCCCAGAACCGGGCAGGCAAGCCTGTGCGTTCAATCGGGTCCGCGCTCATAGGCCGCCCAGAATACTGCGCGCTTGTTCGCAATCCGCATCCATTTGCGCGATCAAAGCGTCCAGCCCGTCAAAGGTCAGTTCCGGGCGCAGAAAATCGATCAGACCCACCGACAAGGTCGCGCCATATAGATCGCCGGAAAAGTCGAAAAGGAAGGTTTCGATATTGGGCACTTCACCGTTAAACATGGGCCGCACCCCGACCGAGGCCGCACCGTGATAGCTGCCTTTATGCGGGCCATCCAACACATCGACCAATACGGCATAGACTCCGAATTTCGGTGGGTGCAGCCCTTCGATGGACATATTGGCCGTGGGAAAACCCAGCTCACGTCCACGCTGCTCACCGCCGATCACTTCGCCTTCGATCCGGTGCCAATGGCCCAGCATAGCAGCGACGTCCCGTGGCTTGCCTTCACTGAGCGCAGTTCGGATCGCGGTCGAGGACACCACATTGTCAGAGCGCTCCATCAGCGGTGCGATCGTCACGCCAAATCCCATATCCTGCCCAAAGCGGATCAGATCATCTGCCGTTCCGCTGCGCCCTTTGCCAAAACAGAAGTCGGCGCCGACAACTACATGCGACAGGCCGAGGCCATCGCAGATCACATTGCGGGCGAACTCCACAGGCGACAGACCTGCAAGTGCGGCGTTGAA
Source organism: Ruegeria sp. YTSA075 (assembly GCF_059610245.1). NCBI lineage: Bacteria > Pseudomonadati > Pseudomonadota > Alphaproteobacteria > Rhodobacterales > Roseobacteraceae > Ruegeria > Ruegeria sp. YTSA075. The sequence goes on from NZ_JBXWNG010000010.1 coordinate 55,997, forward strand.
GGGCAGTTCATACAGTTTTTCGACGCCCAGCTTTTCCAACCGGTGCGCCCGTGCATTCCCACGCATCAGCCGAAAGGGCTGTGTGTCGGGTGCAAAATACTCACGCGGATGCGGCTCGAACGTCAAAACACCCAGCGGTGCATCAGGGGCCGCGTTGCGGGCCAGCGCGATGACCGACTGATGCCCAAGGTGCACGCCATCAAAGTTCCCGATCGCCACGCTGGCGCCGCGATCTTCTGGCTCAACAAACTGGAAGTCTCGGATGATCTGCATGCGAAGTGGGTACTGTTCATCCCAGCTATGTTCAAGCACCTCATCCGAGTGGGTGAAAAATTCCTGGCTGCAATACCGCCGGCGTTACTGCTCGGGCAGAGAGCCAAAGCGTTTTCCATCGCTCTGGAACGCAATCGGCGACGGATCGGTATCGGTTGAACGCTGATCAGTCGAATTTTCGCGATGGGGCCAGTACCATCGCCTCGCCGATCAGAACCTTTTTGCCATCGACCGAGCAATGGCAGTCCAGCTTGACGCGGCGTTTGGCAAATTCGATGTCGATCACTTTGACCTCGGCATAGACCATGTCGCCGGGGCGCACTGGTGCCAGGAATTTCAGCGACTGGCCCATATAAACTGTGCCATGGCCCGGCAGCTGCTCGCCAATCACGGCCGAGATCAGACCCGCCGTCAGCATCCCATGGGCAATCCGGCCCTCAAAGATCGTATCGCGCGCATAGTCATCATCCAGATGCACCGGGTTCCGGTCGGTGGACACCTGAGCAAACATCTCGATATCTTCGTCTGTCACCACTTTGCGCAGGTGACGGGTCATGCCCATTTCGATGTCTTCGATACAGATCGTTCCGCGTGGAAGATTATCCAACATGTTGCCCTCACTCGACATCGACCGTGAAACAAAAATCCACTGATCGCCCTAAGATGGCAACTTTATTACTTCGCAGATGCAGAAAATCAAGCCCAAAATTTCTATCTCAAACGGCCAATCGTGTAGGTTGGGTTGATCTTTTCTTTTTGAATATAGCCAGTTAGGGATTCTTCGTGCGGATGATGTGTTGTTTTCGTTTCAGCTGCGGCCAAACCGCCCGAGATAAACAGTGTATCGATTCCCTCACCCATGCCGCCCAGAATGTCGGTGTGCGGGCCATCACCAATGGCCAGGATGTCTCCATCCGAGATGTCTGCGCCCAGTTCCTGTAGCCTGCGACGGGCCAAATCGTAGATAGGGGGATGAGGTTTACCGAAATAGAGGCTTTCGCCTCCCATTTCAGCGTAAAGCTTAGCCAGGGCCCCGGCACACCATTCGCGCACCTCACCCCGATCCACCACGATATCTGGGTTCGCGCAGAGCAGTTTCATTCCCATTTGCTTGGCATATAGGAAATCCGCGCGGTTCACATCCGGGTCCGCCATGGGCTCAAAGGGCCCGCAACATACGATCCCTTCAGCCTGATCCAGCGGAACGCGGTCGATATGGATCGGATGATTCAACAGTTTCAACGGTTCGAAAAAACCAGCGTCGCGTTCCCATTCTCCCATGAAATAGACCTTGTGCCCAACAACACCGCGGAACATGGCAGACCGGGCAGAATCTCCGCTGGTCGCGATGGTGTCATAGGCATCGTCTGGCACGTTGAACTGCGCCAATTGCGAGGCAACCCCGGCCCGTGGTTTGGGCGAGTTGGTTACCAGAACGACCAAACCGCCCGCCGCGCGATAGGATTGCAACGCAGCCACCGCTTCGGGAAACGCCGTAATACCGTTGTGGACGCATCCCCAGAGGTCGACAAACAGCGCCTTGTAACGGTCCGAAATCTCGGTCAGTGAGGAGATAATCTGGGTCATAGGCTCTCTTTCAGCGATGGGGCGCGGGTTGCCTAGGCTATGGCAGACGGAAACAGGTTTTGCCAGAGGGGGGCGCTGCCCCCGCCGCCCTTTGGGCGACTCCCCCCGGGATACTTGCGGCCAGATGAAGCAGGGATCCAATCTTCATCTGGCTCTAAATATCCCGGAGCGCGAGGCAGAGCCTCGCAAAAAGAAGAAAGGCGCCCAATTGAGCGCCTTGGTATCTCAGGTTGTCTGCGATCAAACTTTCAGATTTGGGATGATCTGCTTTTTGCGACTCATGACGCCGGGCAAGACCACGATGTCTCCTTCAACGGCAGCGTCAAAGCTCTTTTCGGCAACGCTTTTGACCAGATCGTTGGGCACCAGCAAGGTGGCTTCTTCGTTCAGAATGTCGACGACGAACAGTAGCACCTGATCCACGCCGTCTTCCTTGGCGACGTCTACCATCGAGATGGCCAGGTTGTCTTTGCGATCCAGCACAACGCCAGGCGCTGTGGTTTCCAGAACCGAGACGCGGAACTTGGTGCCGTCCACTTCGTATTCCTTGCTGTCCATGCGGATCAGTTCGGCGTCCGAGAAAGACGAAACATCCGATTTCGCTGCGAACATATCGGCGGCATAGGCTGAGACATCCAAGCCCAGTTCAGCGGCCAGTTTCTCGGCTACGGCGCGGTCATGCGCTGTGGTAGTGGGCGAGCGAAATTCCAGTGTGTCCGACAGGATGCAGGTGAGCGCCACGCCTTTGACAGCGTCAGGCATCTTGGCCGTGTCGTCACCGATCAGGTCGATCATGATAGTTGCTGTGCAGGCGAGCGGGCGCACAGTGATGTCGATCGGGCCTTTGGTCTCCAGACCGCCAACCAGCTTATGGTGGTCGATGATGGCGCGGATATCGGCGTTATTGACGCTGGCGGGCAGCTCGGCCGGGTTGTTGGTGTCGACGACGACAACCGGTGCGTCTGCATCCACATCCGTGATGATGCGGGGTTTTGGAAGATCCCAACGCTGCAACATAAAGGCGGCCTCGGTGTTGGGTTCACCCAGCAGGACGGGCTCGGCCGATTCGCCTTTGATTTCGTTCAGGTACCAGGACCATAGGATCGGCGAGCCTGTGGAATCGGTGTCCGGAGATTTGTGACCAAATACGAGGGTTGTCATGACAGTATCCTGAGGATTGCAATTTGCGCGCCTTATAGGTTGGTCCAAACGAAATGTCACCAACAGCTTCGCGCATGCGACGGTTCGTCTGATGCGACTTGGGCCATGACAAAATGGCTAGAAGGGTGCAGGGTTCAGCGTGTATCCGGCCTGTTCCAGCAGGGCCAGCAACCCAAAATCATCGCCCAGATGGCCGGCGCCCACCGCGATCACGGCGGTCTGGTTCTGAATATTCAGGATGTGCTCCATCCAGTTGGCATTGCGTTGTACCAGCATCTTCTGCTCGAACCGGTCCCATTCCACAGCGTATTCGCTTTCAGACAGTCCCGACGCCTCAAGCCCCTGCAACCGCGCAAGTTGCAGGATTTGGGCGTGCTTTTCTTCCAGATAGGCGTTGGCCACCGTGGTCAGGTGATTGGCGTCGCTTTTTAGCGCACCGGTCATCCGCACCAGTGACTCTACCTGCTCTTGCATTGGAAGATCATCAAACAAGGTCATCAGGTCTTCGACCCGTTCAAGTGAATGCTGCGGGATGTCATTGGCTTCGGCCAGATCGGTCAGCCTGGCATCCATCCCGTATTTCGCATCCGGGTTCTGCATCAGGCAGGGTGGAATGCCCAGCATCATGCTCAGAAACCAGGGGCGCATTTTCGCCGCCATCCAGCTGGGAATGCCCCGTTCTGCCAGTGTATCGGATAGCTTGGCCCAGTCTTCGGCGCTCATCAGATCGATCAGCGTGGGCCCCGAAGTGATCATGACCGGGCTGAGATCCTGTGCGAGACCTTGTTCAAACGCCTTCATCTCGGCCTGAGTGACCTCGAAGTAAAAGGCGTCGGCTTGGCTCAGCGCAGGGGTCAGGCGTTCAACCACCGCATCCATGCGGGGATCATTGGTATGGAGCGTTCCGATCAGGTGCAGCGTGGTGTCCCCTTTGCGGGCGATCCAATGGTTGCCTTCCGAATAGGGAATGTCGGCGAGGGCTTGCTCCAGACTGTCTTGCTGAGCCTGCGACATTTGCGGGCGCAGGTCATGCCCTTCACAGTTGGCATGTACCGTGGCGGGCAGCAGCATAAATCCGATCAAGGCCAACAGGCGCATGCGTGATCCTCCGGGATGGGTCAGGCAAGGACTTAGTCATCCAAATGCAGCATATTCAAGGCGGCGCATCTGGTATTTTTGTTGGAAACCCATAGCATCGAGTCATGGAGCGCGAACAGGATCTATACCCCCCGATCAAAGCGTTGTTAGAGCGTCAGGGTTATACCGTGAAAGGCGAGGTGGGCCCGGCGGATATCATGGCGGTGCGCGGCGGATCTGACCCCGTGATTGTCGAGCTTAAACTGCGGTTCTCGCTGGCCTTGTTTCATCAGGCCATTGCGCGGCTAAAGATCACCGACCAGGTGTATCTGGGGGTCAGCAAACCGACAGGGCGCGCGGCCAGACGCGCGCTGCGCGACAATCTGGCGATGTGCCGCCGGTTGGGCTTGGGGCTGATCACTGTTCGTGCTGATGGCGCGGTCGAAGTGCAGTGTGATCCCGGGCCCTACGCACCGCGAAAGAACAAGGTCAAAGCAGCGCGCATGCTGCGGGAATTTGATCGACTGGAAGGTGATCCCAACGCCGGAGGTGCAACTCGGCACGGGATCGTCACAGCCTATCGGCAGGATGCACTAAAATGCGCCGCGCATCTGGCAGAGCACGGCGCCACCAAAGGTTCTGAGGTTGCGGCTGCAACCGGTGTTTCTGTCGCCACACGCTTGATGCGTGAAAACCACTATGGCTGGTTCGATAAGGTTGAGACAGGTGTTTATGTCCTGTCCTCTGCGGGTGAAGAGGGGCTGAAGCACTGGGCCTATAGCTGGGAGGATGCAGATGAAACCTAGCCGCGCAGATTGGCTTGCTCACTCAGGGTGCGCTTCGATCTCGGCGATTATTGCGCGGCCAATATCGGAAATCACAGCGTTGCGTTTTGCAAAGGATGCGCTTGTTTCGGTGAGATAGATAGCCGCCAGATAGGTGCGTGATTCTGGTGTTTGCAGAAAAGCGATGATCGCGCGGTTACCATGGCCACCAGCGCCGGTCTTGTTACCGATTGTCCACCCTTCTGGTACGTGAGGGCGGATGAGTTCGTCGGCGACCTGATCTTCGATCATCCATTGCCTGAGTTGAGCGGCGGAGGCTGGTGAAAGGCGCATGCCAAACAGTAGCCGTTCCAACGTCTCCAAAATCGCTCGCGGCGTTGTTGTATCGCGTGGATCACCCGGTGTGGCTTGGTTCAGCGCTGTTTCCCATCGATCAAGGCGGGTGATGGTGTCGCCTGTTGTGCGCAGAAAGCTGGTTAGGTCGCTGGGCCCGCCCACTTGCTGCAACAACAGGTTGGCCGCGGTGTTGTCGCTGATCGTGATGGTTGCTTTGCACAGGTCCTGCACGGTCATGCCGGATTCCACATGTTTACTGGTGACGGGCGAGTAGTCGACAAGGACAGATGATTGATAGGTAATGCGTTCCGATAACGCCTGGGTCCCTGCATCGACCCTTGCCAGAACCGCGCCGCATAAAAGAGGCTTGAACGTGCTGGACATCGCAAACCTTTCATCCGCGCGATAGGCAACCTCCCACCCGCTGTCGACCTCATAGAGCAATACACCAATCCGTGCGCTAAGTTCGCGCTCCAATGTCTTGACTGTGTCAGTCAGACTCTGCGCTTGAACCGGTGTAGTCGATCCCGCCATCAGAGAAATCAAAAGGAATAGACCGATGGCAAAGGAATGATATCTACACATTGGATTCTCTCCGACTAAACGTGGCCGCGGCGAGAGTATTCGGCTGGAGACCACAGTAAACCGCTTGGCCCGTAGAATTCGGCAAAAAATATCACGGCAACTTGTTGACTCGCTTCTTGCGACCCCCTAGCTATGCGTCGTTATCACTCTACGACCCTGAGTGCTAACGCCTCACCGATGGGTGAGGGGAGGATAGATAACTTTGAGCCCAAGGAGCTGCAAAGATGGCATTGAAACCGCTTCATGACCGTGTGCTGGTTCGCCGTACCGAAAGCGAAGAGAAAACCGCAGGCGGCCTGATCATTCCCGACAGCGCAAAAGAAAAGCCCAGCGAAGGCGAAGTCGTTGCGACCGGCGAAGGCGCCCGCAAAGACAGCGGCGAGTTGATCGCAATGGCTGTGAAAGCTGGCGACAAGATCCTGTTCGGCAAATGGTCCGGCACCGAGGTTCAGGTCGACGGCGAAGAGCTGCTGATGATGAAAGAAAGCGACATCATGGGGATCATCGAGTAAGCCGCGCGCTTCACTCTGATCTTCATCTTTATACATTTTCTCAAGGAGAAACGACATGGCTGCAAAGGACGTCAAGTTCGACACCGATGCCCGCAACCGCATGCTGTCAGGTGTGAACATCCTGGCCGATGCTGTTAAAGTGACCCTGGGCCCCAAAGGCCGCAACGTGGTCCTGGACAAATCTTTCGGCGCACCGCGCATCACCAAAGACGGTGTTTCGGTTGCCAAGGAAATCGAACTGGAAGACAAGTTCGAAAACATGGGCGCGCAGATGGTGAAAGAAGTCGCCAGCCGCACCAACGACGAAGCCGGTGACGGCACAACTACCGCGACCGTTCTGGCGCAGGCCATCGTCAAAGAAGGCCTGAAGCAGGTTGCAGCGGGCTTGAACCCGATGGACCTGAAGCGTGGCATCGACCTGGCAACCGCCAAGGTTGTTGAAGGCATCAAATCGGCTTCGCGCGAAGTTAAAGACTCGGCAGAAGTTGCTCAGGTTGGCACCATCTCGGCCAACGGCGAAGCTGAAATTGGCAGCCAGATCGCAGACGCGATGCAGAAGGTTGGCAACGAAGGTGTCATCACCGTCGAAGAAAACAAAGGTCTGGAAACCGAGACCGATGTTGTTGAAGGTATGCAGTTCGACCGTGGCTACCTGTCGCCTTACTTCGTCACCAACGCAGACAAGATGATCGCAGAGCTCGACGACTGCATGATCCTGCTGCACGAAAAGAAACTGTCCTCGCTGCAGCCGATGGTTCCGCTGCTGGAGCAGGTGATCCAGTCGCAAAAGCCGCTGCTGATCATTGCTGAGGACGTTGAAGGCGAAGCGCTGGCAACTCTGGTTGTTAACAAACTGCGCGGCGGCCTGAAAATTGCTGCTGTCAAAGCACCGGGCTTCGGCGATCGCCGTAAAGCCATGCTGCAGGACATCGCGATCCTGACCGGTGGTCAGGTCATCAGCGAAGATCTGGGCATGAAGCTCGAGTCCGTCACCATGGACATGCTGGGCACTGCCAAGAAGATTGAAATCACCAAAGACGAAACCACCATCGTTGACGGTGCAGGCGAGAAAGCCGAGATCGTAGCACGTGTTGCTCAGATCCGCACTCAGATCGAAGAAACCACCAGCGACTACGACCGTGAGAAGCTGCAAGAACGCGTTGCCAAACTGGCAGGCGGTGTTGCTGTTATCCGCGTCGGCGGCATGACCGAAGTGGAAGTGAAAGAGCGTAAGGACCGTGTGGACGATGCTCTGAACGCAACGCGCGCTGCCGTTCAGGAAGGCGTTGTTGTGGGTGGCGGTGTTGCGCTGGTTCAGGCCGGTAAAGCACTGGAATCTCTGACAGGTGCAAACGCCGATCAGGACGCTGGCATCAACATCGTTCGTAAGGCAATCGAAGCGCCGTTGCGCCAGATCGCCGAGAACGCAGGCGTTGATGGTGCGGTGGTTGCGGGCAAAGTTCGCGAAAGCGACGACGCAGCATTCGGCTTCAACGCTCAGACCGAAGAATATGGCGACATGTTCTCATTCGGCGTGATCGACCCTGCGAAAGTTGTCCGTACCGCTCTGGAAGATGCGGCATCGGTTGCTGGCCTGTTGGTCACCACCGAAGCAATGGTTGCCGACAAACCCGCCAAAGAAGGCGCGGCACCCGGCGGCGGCATGCCCGACATGGGCGGCATGGGCGGCATGATGTAAGCTGCTTAGGCCTTAGTGCTTATCGACGGGGTCGCCTTCGGGCGGCCCTGTTTCGTTTTGAATAGCCGCTTTGCGGCTATGCCTCCGGCGGAGGTATTTTTGAACAGAAGAAGCTGTGGGCGTGTTTGCAGGAATGTGAGTGTGCAAACCTGACAGAAGCAGGTATGCGGTTGGGATGAAGTTGCTTTTGCTCACAGCCCTGACCATGTGCGCCTTTGCTGCGAATTCGATCCTGAACCGGCTGGCGATTGACAGCGGTGCCAGCGATCCTGCCAGCTTTGCGGTTGTGCGCGTGCTGGCGGGCGCGGTGGTTCTGAGCCTGTTGGTGTGGGCGCGTAAGACTTCAATGCCGCTGCGTTCGGGTCGGCGAGTTCTGGGGGCAGGGTCCCTGTCTTTGTACATGATCGGGTTTTCGGTGGCCTATCTGACGTTGGATGCGGGTCTTGGAGCGCTGATCCTGTTCGGGGTTGTTCAGATATCCATGTTTGCGATCGGCGCATTAACTGGGACAACACCTACAGGCCGGCAAATCGCAGGTGCAGCGGTCGCTTTGGCTGGGTTGGCTTTTGTGCTGTGGCCGACTGAGGCGGTTCAGGTCGACGCCTCGGGGGCGGCGCTGATGGTCGCGGCTGGTTTTGGTTGGGCGATTTATTCTTTGGTCGGGCGGTCCGAACCGGACGCCTTGGCCGGGACAGCGGCCAATTTTGTTATCGCGCTTCCCGTAACGGCGTTGGCGCTGGTTTTCATGGGCGGAGATTGGCAGATCGATGCAACGGGATGTGTGCTGGCCATATTGTCTGGCGGGGTCACGTCGGGTTTGGGATATGCGCTTTGGTATCGGGTCTTGCCGCAACTCGCGCCCTCGGTTGCCGCGGTGGTTCAGTTGAGTGTGCCCGTGATCGCGATTGTCGGCGGCGTGGTCCTGTTGGGTGAAGTTGCAGGCGCGCGGCTGTTGGCCGGGGCAGCTTTGGTACTGGGTGGCATTGCCCTGGCCGTTCTGCGCCGGACCCAAGGGTAGGTCTTCCCTCAGACCCTCATTGGCATTATTGGGCGGTCATGAGAATTCTGTTTGCCCTCATTTTCCTGTGCCTGCCTGCGGCGGCCAGCGCCAAATGTGTCATCCTGTTGCATGGGCTGGCGCGAACCGAGGCGTCGTTCTCGGTGATGGAGCAGTTGTTCAAGGCGCATGGCTACACCGTCATACGCCCTGGCTATCCGTCGACAGATATGGGCATTCCCGAACTGGCTGAACAGACACTGCCCGATGCGGTTGCAGCCTGTGGCGAAGATATAGCTAACGTTGTCGCGCATTCCATGGGCGGTATCTTGTTGCGGTATTGGCTTCAGGATAACAGGCCTGAAAACCTTGGCCGCGTCGTCATGTTAGGCCCGCCTAATCAAGGCAGCCAACTTGTTGATGAGCTCAGCGCTTGGGAAGTGTTTGGTTATCTGAACGGACCCGCCGGATTGCAGCTTGGCACTGGATCTGAAGGCATCCCAAGGAAGCTGCCTGCGGTGGATTTCGAACTGGGCGTGATCGCGGGCGAGAATTCTTTGAATCCGGTGTTTTCTTCACTGATCGATGGGCGGGACGATGGTAAGGTTTCGGTCCGAACCACCAAGGTGGATGGCATGGCGGATCATATCGTTCTGCCGGTGACGCACACGTTCATGATGAACAATCCGCGCGTGATGGCACAGGCCCTGCATTTCATCGAGTTCGGCCAATTTGATCCGCAGATCACTTGGCTGGATGGGGTCACTGACATCATTGACGAGATTTGCATCGGGCAGGATTGCTCTGAACCAGAGTCGGAGCCAACCAGATGACAACGCTGGAGCTGACGCTGTGCAACGCTGAAGTTCTGTTGCCGAGCGTAGGGCTGACACAGGAGCCCGTAGCAATAGCTGACGGGCAGGTGCAGGCCTCAAGCGCTGGGCGTCAGATTGACCTGACCGGTTATATGGTTCTTCCGGGAATCATCGACCTACATGGTGACGGTTTCGAACGTCACATCGCCCCGCGCCGGGGGGCCATGAAGCAAATGAAAGAAGGCATTTTGTTGGTCGAGGCAGAGTTGGCGGCAAATGGGATCACAACCGGAGTACTGGCGCAATTCTATAGCTGGGAAGGCGGCGTGCGCGGTCCCGATTTTGCTGCGCAGGTCTTTGACGCGATTGCTGCGGTTAAGAACAGCACTGTCACCGACTTGATCCCTCAGCTAAGGTTCGAAACCCATATGCTGGACGACTATGGGGACCTGGTTGCGCGGATCAGAGACTGGCAGGTTCCTTACGTGGTCTTTAATGACCACCTGCCGCATGATCGCCTTGCACAGGGTAAAAAACCGCCGCGTCTGACTGGGCAAGCGCTGAAAGCGGGACGTAATCCAGACGCTCATTTCCAGATGCTGCTTGATATGCATGCCCGCCGGGCAGAAGTCCCCGCTGCGATCGAAGCGCTGTGTGAGCAGCTTGTGGGGATGAACATACGCCTCGGCAGTCACGATGATGCAACCGCAGATGCCCGAGCCTGGTGGCGGGATCGTGGCATTCACATCTCTGAATTCCCCGAAACACTTGAGGCGGCTGAGGCTGCGCGTTCAGCAGGCGATCACATTATTCTCGGCTCACCCAATGTGGTCCGGGGCGGGTCACACAAAGGAAATGCCAGCGCGGTTGAACTGATTGCCATGGGTCTGTGTGACGCTTTGGCGTCTGACTATCACTACCCCAGCCCGCGCCGTGCGGCGTTGATGCTTGCCAAAAGCGGCGTCCTGGATTTGGCTGCCGCCTGGGATTTGATCTCCTCCGGCCCCGCGCGTGTTCTGGGCCTAAACGACCGTGGCACGTTAGAGCCAGGCAAACGCGCTGACCTTGTCATTCTGGATCGAAAGACCCATCGCGTGGCCGCCACGCTGGCCGGAGGGCGCATCAGTTACATGTCCGGAGACATCGCGGCCCGGTTCATCTCTTAAACCCGGCCCCCTTCTCTTGTTCACAAATACCTCCGCCGGAGGCATCACGCGCCAGCGTGATTTCTATTCGCGCGCGATCCGGTTGAAATGTCCCATCTTCCGGCCTGCCTTCACTTCGGCCTTACCGTAGAGGTGCAGGGCGACGTCCCGTTCCTGAGCCAGCTCAAGTACGCGGTCCATATCGGTACCGATCAGGTTCTCCATCACCACATCCGAATGCCGCTGCCCATCACCTAAGGGCCAGCCAGCCACAGCGCGGATATGTTGTTCAAACTGATCGACGACGCAACCATTCTGCGTCCAATGGCCCGAGTTATGAACGCGCGGCGCGATCTCATTCACGATCAAACCCTTGGGCGTCACAAACAGCTCGACCCCCATTACTCCAACATAGTCGAGCGCATTCAGGATATTGGCGGCCAGCAGGATCGCATCTGTGCGCTGCGCCGGACGTAGGCGGGCAGGTACTGTGGTCGTGTGCAGGATGCCGTCCCGATGCACGTTCTCGCCCGGATCGAAACAGGCGACCTGACCGTCCAGCCCGCGCGCGGCAATAATTGACACCTCATGGCTGAAATCAACGAACCCTTCCAGGATCGAGGGCGCGCCGTTCATGTCCGCCAACGCGGCGCTGGCATCCTCGGGCATGCGCAGCCGCGCCTGGCCTTTCCCATCATAGCCGAAACGACGGGTTTTTAGGATGGCCGGGGTTCCGATTTGCTCAATTGAGGCCTCAAGGCTGCTCAGATCTAATACATCCGCAAAAGGCGCCGTGTTCAGGCCCAGCTCCTGCAAGAACCGCTTTTCTGTCAGTCGATCCTGACTGACGCGCAAGGCTTCGCGCCCGGGGCGAATGGGGCGATGCGCTTCCAGAATATCCAGCGCCTCGGTCGGTATGTTTTCGAATTCATAGGTGATGACATCAACCGAATCTGCAAAGGCCTTTAGCGCCTCGGCGTCGTCATACGCCGCCGTTGTTATGCGATCTGCCACCTGACCGGCAGGTGGGTTCGCGCCGGGCTCATAGATGTGGCTGACAAAGCCCAGTCGCGCCGCCGCGACTGAAAGCATGCGGCCCAACTGACCACCGCCCAGAATTCCAATCGTTGCACCGGGGGCCAGCATCTGTGTCATCATCAGGTCTCCAACCGTTTGCCAATCGCGGCCAGGGCGGCGTTCAGCGCGTCATGTGCCTTGCCCGACTGTAACGTATCGGTCATCTGCAGGCTCAGCGTTCCATCTGTGGCCAGCGCATCGCGCTCGGCCGCAAGTCGCCCTGCTTTGCCCTTTTCCATCGCGGAAAGAAAGCCCGAGATCAGCTGGGTGGTATAAAATTCGGCACCGTCTGAGTTTCCGGTTTGACCGGACAACCAGCCTGCTCCCGTCGCCATCAAATCCAGCATCCCCGGCACCATGGCGCAGATTGCGAAATGGGCGTTCAGCGCCGTCTCATCCGCGACTTTGATCACGGGGTTCTCTGGCTCGAACAGATTGGCCAATAGGCGATCATTGCCCAGGGCGGCCAAGGGGCAACCACCAGTTGCCAGAAAGCCTAGCGGGATGGTTTGTACGAAATCCGACGCAGGCGCACAGAGCTCTGCCAATTGATCTGTCGAAACGGCGGCCATCACAGAAACAATCTGTTGATCCGCGCGAAAGGTCAGAGGCGTCAGAATGTCAGCGGCCACCTGTGGGCGCAGACACAAAAACACGATGTCTGAGGCGTCGAGCACAGATTGGATATCCGCAACTGTCACACCCAATTCTGATTTGAGTTGTGCAGATACTTCGGCATTGCGTTCGGTGACCCAGATGTCATGACCTTTGGCCGCCAGAAAGCGCACCATCGGTGCCGCGATGTGGCCAGTTCCGACAAAGCCGACCCGCCTCATCCTTCGGGTTCTTCTGCGATAGAGGCTGACAAAGCCACGCGCCATGCATCCAGCCGCTGGGCCAAAGCGTCATCCTGAAGTGCCAGAATACTAGCGGCCATCAGCCCTGCATTTGCACCACCGGCCGATCCGATGGCCATGGTGGCAACCGGGAAACCTTTGGGCATCTGCACAATGGAATACAGCGAATCAACACCTGACAGAGCACGGGTCTGAACAGGAACGCCAATCACCGGCACCCGCGTTTTCGATGCCATCATACCCGGTAGGTGCGCCGCGCCGCCTGCGCCAGCGATAATCACGTTCAAGCCACGTTCGACAGCGGATTTGCCATAGTCCCAGAGGCGGTCCGGTGTGCGGTGGGCCGACACGATGCGCTTTTCATAGGCGACACCCAATTCGTCCAGAATATCTGCGGCTTCCTTCATCGTGGGCCAGTCCGACTGGCTGCCCATGATGATCCCGACTTTGACGTTACCCATCCGCTTGATCCCCGCCTTGTTCGCAGAGCGCGAACTATATCCAAATCCGCCTTGGTGGCAATGCGTTAGGCCGATATCAGGCGATGATGTCCGGGGTCAGACGATCTTCGATCAATCGGATGATATCCTTAAGGCGCAGCTTTTCCTTTTTCAGCCGGCGCAGGGTCAGCTGATCTGCGGTCCCGCGGTCATGCAGTGCTTCGATGGCCTCATCCAGATCACGGTGCTGTCGTCGGAAAACCTCAAGCTCAACCCGCAATACGTCATCGGTTTTCATCGAAAGATCGGTGGGCGCGTTCATTGGCGACTCGAGCTGGTTGTGGTGCTTACCCAACAAGATAGTGTGTCAGACGTTATCACGCCAGACCTTGTGGACATCCTGGTTTCTTCCCATATTCTATGGTGCGCGGTTGCCAGAACGGGGCCGCACCACACGTCGCTTTGGCAATAAAGGACGAGAAAACGTGTCAAAACTTACTCTTGGCTCATACCCGCATCTATTGGGGTTCGAGCAGTTGGAACGCCTTCTGGAACGGTCTGCAAAGGCCGGTAATGAAGGCTACCCGCCCTATAACATCGAACAGACGTCGGATTTTTCGTACCGGATTACTCTGGCTGTGGCCGGGTTTGCCGAAGAAGACTTGTCGATCACCATCGAGGATCGCCAACTGGTGATCCGGGGCCGTCAACGCGACGACAGCGAGGGGCGCATCTTCCTGCACCGTGGCATCGCGGCGCGTCAGTTTCAGCGCATGTTTGTGCTGGCCGACGGGGTCGAGGTGGGCGAGGCGATCATGGAGAACGGTCTGCTGCATGTGGATCTAACCCGCGCCGTGCCGGAAACCGTGGTGCAGACAATCAACATACGAAAGGGGTAAGAGCAATGAATACACCGATTGAAATCAACACCGAAGGCGACCGTATCGTTTATGTCAAAACGGTCGAGGTTGCCGATCTGCCAAGCGATCTGCAGGATCAGGCGGGTGATCTGGATCAGCTTTATGCCGTGCATGATTCCGATGGTCAGCAGCTGGCACTTGTGGCTGACCGCAAGCTGGCCTTTGTGTTGGCACGACAGCATGATCTGTCACCGGTCGCTGTTCACTGAGGGGGCCCTTTAAGCCTGATTTGGGCGTGACAATCCCAATGACACACGCGAAGGTTTGAGACCGGCGGACCCTGCCGGATTTGTCCTGTGTTCGGAGGCCGCGCGATGAGCTGGTTTGACTTTGATTGGGTGGATGCCTTCAGTGACCGCGCCTTTGGCGGCAATGGCTGCGCCGTTGTCCATGATGGCGCAGCGCTGCCAGCCGATGTTTGCATGGCCTATGTCCGCGAGACCTCGCTGGTGGAGTGCACATTCACCGGGCCGTCCAAATTTGCAGATATTCATGTGCGGTACTTTCTGGCCAGTCGCGAGATCCCCTTTGCCGGTCATCCAACAATCGCGACGGTTGCCGCAATGCGGTCGCGGGGATTGATCTCGGGCGATTCTCTGACACTTGAAACAGGTGCGGGGCTTGTGGCGATCAAGTTGAATGGCGACGAGATTGAGATGACGCAGGTTGCGCCAGAGTTCGGCGCATATGTGCCTGCTGACCTTGTCGCTTCGACAATCCAACTGCCGGAAGATGCCATCATCTCACCGCCTCAGTTTGTATCGACCGGGTTGCCCTTTTGCATAACGGTTCTGCGTGATCATGAGGCGCTGCGCGCAGCACGACTTGATGTAGAGCCGTTGCGTGAGGTTGCCGCCGCTGCCGGGTTCTCCGGTTCGGACATGGCCGAGCCTTTTCTGGTGACCTTGAAAGGCGCAACGGTCAAGGGCGATACGTTCTCGCGTCTTTTGCTGGCCCCGCCCAGCCCGCCCGAGGACCCGTTTACGGGATCAGCGACTGGCGCGATGGCTGCATATCTTTGGAAACACGGATTGATGCCAAAGGACAGTTTCATCGCGGAGCAGGGTCACGACATGGGCCGTCCTGGTCAGGCGACGGTGACCCGCGTTGGGCCATCTGAGGCGATGACCGGGATCAAGGTCGCAGGGCGTGGTCATGTGCTGATGCGCGGACAGGTGGATTTGCCTGATCAGATGTAAGCGCATGTGGGGTTAAGCCAAAAGAAAAGCCCCCGTTTTGGCGGGGGCTTTCTGTATTCTGGTATTTTACCCGGCGATCAGGCCCATGCTTTCCAGCTTTAGCAGAACCTGATGGGCGCAATTATCGACCTCGACATTCTCGGTCTCGACACTTAGTTCAGGGTTTTGGGGAACGTCATAGGGGTCCGATATCCCAGTGAACTCCTTGATCTTGCCTTCACGCGCCAGCTTATAGAGCCCCTTACGGTCGCGGCGTTCGCATTCCTCAATGCTGGTCGCCACATGGACCTCGCAGAAGGCGCCGAACTGCTCGATCTCCTCGCGCACGGCACGGCGCGTGGTTGCATACGGCGCGATCGGGGCGCAGATGGCGATGCCACCGTTCTTGGTGATCTCAGACGCAACATACCCGATGCGGCGGATGTTCAGGTCGCGGTGTTCTTTCGAGAAACCCAGTTCCGAAGACAGGTTCTTCCGCACGATGTCACCATCCAGCAGCGTTACCGGACGTCCGCCCATCTCCATCAGCTTGACCATAAGGGCGTTTGCGATGGTGGATTTACCTGAGCCTGAGAAACCGGTGAAGAACACGGTAAATCCCTGCTGGCTGCGCGGCGGTTTGGTCTTGCGCAGTTCCTTCACAACTTCGGGGAAGCTGAACCATTCTGGGATTTCCAGACCCTCAGACAGACGGCGGCGCAGTTCGGTGCCTGAAATGTTCAGGATCGTGACATTATCCTTGTCGAGGATTTCGTCATTCGGTTCGTACTGGGCGCGTTCCTGCACATAGACCATATGTTTGAAGTCGACCATTTCGACGCCGATTTCATCCTGGTGCTTACGGAACAGGTCCTGCGCGTCATAGGGGCCGTAGAAATCATCACCCGCCGAATTCTTACCCGGCCCGGCATGATCGCGTCCGACGATGAAGTGGGTGCAGCCGTGGTTGGCACGGATCAGGCCGTGCCACACCGCCTCACGCGGGCCTGCCATGCGCATGGCGAGGTTCAGCAAGCTCATCGAGGTGGTCGAGGCCGGGTACTTGTCCAGCACAGCCTCATAGCAGCGCACGCGGGTAAAGTGATCGACGTCGCCCGGTTTGGTCATGCCGACAACCGGATGGATCAGCAGGTTGGCCTGCGCTTCCTTGGCGGCGCGAAAGGTAAGTTCCTGATGCGCGCGGTGCAGTGGGTTGCGTGTCTGGAAGGCGACGATGCGGCGCCAGCCCAACTTGCGGAAGTAGGCGCGCAGTTCATTCGGTGTATCCCGACGGGCGCGGAAATCATAGTGCACCGGCTGCTGGATGCCGACGACGGGACCGCCCAGATAGACCTTGCCAGCCACGTTGTGCAGGTAGTTAACCGCAGGGTGTGCATCATCATCGGCACCAAAGACCTTTTCGGCCTCACGCGACTTGTCCGGTGTCCACCGGTCGGTCACAGTCATGGTGCCAAGGATCACGCCTTCCTGATCGCGCAGGGCGATATCCTGGCCCAGCTCAATCCCTTCGGCAAAGTCTTCATTGACGTCCAGCGTGATGGGCATGGGCCACAGGGTGCCATCGGCCAAGCGCATGTTTTCGACGACATTGTCATAATCGGCTTCGCTCAGGAAACCCTTGAGCGGATTGAACCCGCCATTCATCAACAATTCCAGATCGCAGATCTGGCGCGGGCTCAGGTCCCAGCTTGTCAGATCGGCGGCTTCAACTTTTAACTTCTGGGCCGAGTCATACGATACATACAGTTCGGGGATCGGAGCCAGATTACTTAACATCGTCATCAGAATACTCTTGTCACAGTGGAAAATTTGCCGGTGATTCTCGGCCGTTTCGGGGCGGATTTGCCCCGACTCTTACCCGAAGTCCACCACCGGTCACCAAACAAAGGACGATATGCGCTGATTTCCCCGGAATTGGAAGGATTTTCCGGTACACAATTTCAAAGGCGACTGAGGTTCTGTTTCTGTAACGCGATCCAATCAGGCAGAGGATGCCTGTTCTTCCTTGGCCGCCGTGCTGCGCAGTTCGGCGGCACGTGCGACAGGCAGTGCGGGAACCGGTTCGGTCACGCCGCGCAGTTGGAACAATCGGATTTGCTCGAGATTGATTGTTACTTCTGCTGCTTGCAACAATTCCTCTGATACCAGCAGTTCGGCCCCAAGTGCTTTGGTCTCGCTTTCAAGGCGGCTGGCGACATTGACAGCATCTCCGATAATCGTCTGCGAAGCGTGCCCGGCGGCACCGATCTCGCCCAGTACCAGATCCCCCAGATGCAGACCCATTCCAATGCGAATGCCCGGGCTGCCTTCGGTTGCGAGGCGTTGGTTGAAACCATCCAGCGCAAGGCTGATCTCGATCGCAGCGTTGAGCCCTGATTTGGCGGATGCAGCCGCGTCGGCTTTGTTAAACACCGCCAGCAACCCATCGCCCATGTATTTGTCAACCACGCCGCCCGCATCCGTGATGGCCGGAACGATGGCGTCGAAGAACCGGTTCAGTAAAAAGACGATGTCATAGGGCAGCTGCCCGGTGGTGCGCGCTGTGAAACCCCGCATATCCAAAAATAGGACGGCCAGTTGCCGTTCCTGCCCTTGGCTGGCATGCCCCCGGTTCTGCTCGCCATCCGGGCGAAAGACACGGAAGACGGTCAGCGGGTCGGTCGGCCGGATTTGGCAGGCAAGTCGGGTCTGGGGCGAGGCGCTCACCGCAGCCAGGCTGCGGGCCTCGACTTCGCTTGGGGCGTCCAGCCCTTCGCCGCCGTCCTCAACGATGACACGACATGTGGTGCAACGCCCCTTACCGCCACATAGTGCCGTGTGTGGGATGCCGTTGGCTTGAGATATCTCAAGCAATGTCATGCCCTTTTCCGCAACCACATCAGGGCCTTGCGCATAGGTGATCCGCACTGAATGCCTACGGCGCCAAAGCTTGCGGCCCAGAAAGAAGACCCCGCATGCACCGAGCGTGATCAGGAAGCCCAGAACGGCATTGTTCTTCATTGCAAACAGGATGTCGAAGGTTTCAGCTGAGGGCCAGTTATAGTGCTCAACATATTGTTCGCGCAGAAACTCATCCGCGAAATCCACCCAGATGCGCCGGCCTTCGGTTAAGACACCAGCCAACGCAAAGGAGGGCACAAAAACCGCTAAGCCGATCAGGTAGGGAACGGTTTTTGACCACCAACTGGTCAGGCGCAGCCACATATGCAGGCCGATACAGCCATGAATCCAGACGATCAGCAGCAGCAGGCTCTGCATCCAGATGGCTGAGCTGGGCCACATCAGGACGATGATGTAGCCCATCTCATCATTGACGTCGAATACCTCATGCGCGACGCGGGTATGCACGATGTGCGAAATCAATTGCAGCGGGATCAGTAACCCTAGCACAACCTGCAACGCGGAACTGAAAGGCATGCGCAAGGTTCTGCGCTGGATGATCGAGATCACCGCAAGTGCCGCGTGAAGGATCAGCGCAGCGTAGAAGAGCAGGCTGACGACATTGTGCCGGGTGATTGCCTTACGACCTTCCTGCATCCCGTGCAGGTAGTCGGTGTGAAACAGGCCCAGCCCGATATTGATAAAGTGAAAAAACGCAAAAACAAACAGGATCAGGCCGCTGCCAATCCGTAGCTGGGCTGCCCACCCGCCGCGCCAAAGAGCGTTATCCAATTCCAGTACCCGCGAATGCTTCGTTGGGGTCAAGTGTGAGGGCCGGGCTTGCGCGGGTCAAGCAGACCTGTACCGCCGAAGGTAAAAGGGCGGAGGTTTCGATGTGCCCCGAAACCTCTGCGCGCCACTCTATTCCTGTTCGGCCAGAAAACGCTCGGCATCCAGGGCGGCCATGCACCCCATGCCCGCGCTGGTCACGGCCTGGCGGTAGATGTGGTCGGTCAGGTCGCCTGCAGCAAACACGCCTGGAATTGAGGTTTCGGTCGAACCCGGCTTGGTCACCACATAGCCGCCCATGTGTGTTTCCAGTGTGTCTTTGACCAACTCATTGGCGGGTGCGTGGCCGATAGCTACAAACACCCCCTTACAGGGAATCTCAGAGATTTCACCGGTCTGGACATTCTTGACCCGAACGCCTTCAACACCCAATGGCGCATCCGTTCCAACGACTTCTTCCAATTGGTGGAACCAAAGGGGCTCGATCTTTTCGTTTTTGAACAGGCGATCTTGCAGGATTTTCTCGGCGCGCAACTCATCCCGTCGGTGGATCAGGGTCACTTTGCTGGCAAAGTTGGTCAGGAACAAGGCTTCCTCCACAGCAGTATTGCCGCCGCCAATCACGACGATTTCCTGTCCGCGATAGAAGAAACCGTCGCAGGTTGCGCAGGCCGAGACACCAAAGCCTTTGAACTTCTCTTCCGACGGCAGGCCAAGCCATTTGGCGCGGGCGCCTGTGGCCAGAATAACCGCATCCGCAGTATAGATGGTGCCGCTGTCGCCCTTGGCGGTGAAGGGGCGCTTGCTGAGGTCCAGATCGCTGATGATATCGCCGATCACCTCGCACCCCATGGCCTTGGCGTGATCCTGCATACGTACCATCAGATCAGGGCCCTGAACCTCGGTATCGCCGGGCCAGTTCTCGACCTCGGTCGTGGTGGTCAACTGACCACCCGGTTCGATGCCTTGCACCAGAATGGGTTCCAGCATGGCCCGGCTGGCATAAACGCCTGCGGTATATCCTGCGGGTCCCGACCCAATGATCAGAACCTTGGTGTGTCGTGTCTCGGCCATGGTACCCCCGCTCGAACTGCCTGACTTGGGCATCTCGCCCGTCGCACCGATATAGCGGCGTGCGCGCAGGGCTTAAAGCCCCTTCCTTTTCACGAACGAGGCAGAAGCGTGGTGGTTTTTGTGATCTGAAAACAAAGAATATTGCGCAACAGCGAAAGATTATTGCGCAAGCGGTGGGTGCTGATATAAGAACCGAAAAATCAGGAGCGCTTTATGGTCACCACACGGCTGGATGAGATTGATCGCAAAATTCTGGCAGAGTTGCAGGCCGACGGTCGGATGACCAATGTTGAGCTTGCCAAACGTGTCGGGATCTCTGCGCCGCCGTGCCTGCGCCGGGTGCGTACATTGGAAGAATCCGGTTACATCAACAGCTATCACGCTGCGGTAAACGCGCGCGAATTGGGATTCGAAGTTCAGGTCTTTGCCATGGTCGGTTTGGACAGTCAGGCTGAATCCGAACTGCGCGCATTTGAAGAACGTTGCCGTGAATGGCCGCTGGTCCGTGAATGCCACATGCTGAATGGCGAAGTGGATTTCATTCTGAAATGCGTCGCCCCAGATCTGAGCAGCTTTCAGCAATTCCTGACCGGTGAACTGCTGACCACGCCGAACGTGGCCAGCGTTAAAACCTCGCTTGTTATCCGAGGCGCAAAAGACGAGCCAGGCGTACCATTCGACGTTCTGGAAGAGCGTATGAACCGTAGCGCGTGAACCGCGTCTGTTTTGGATGTGGCTGGCAGGGTGGCAGCATTGCCGCCACCGCCAAGGATACAATCCAGCTTAGTAATATCTGCATGATGCCCCCGCTCTGCAGTAATATGTAAATTTTAAGCCGTCAGAGCGTCTACCTCTCCGTCTCCGGCGCGCGGCAACAGCAGCGGGCCGAAATCGTTCAGTGTTTCGACATGCGCAAACAGATTCAGATAGATCGACCGCAGCGAATGGCTGATCAAACGAACCGCGTTTACCCCCGGGTGATAGGTTTCAAACTGTAACCCATCGACGCGAATGACCGAATGCTTCTTCAGGCAAATGTGAAACAACTCTACCGGAGTTGGCGGCATTGTTTCAATAACGTTCATGCCGTCCTGAAACTCTGACACTGGTGTCAGAACGGGTCCGTCCCCATAAATGTGCCGCAAATGCCCCGGCGTGCCCAGTAGTCGCGCAGCCGGGCCGGCGATCACACCTGACAGAGGCTTTTGCATGCCGAACGTGTCCGCCATGATTCGCGTCAGGGGACGCGTACGTCCATAGGAATCCTCGCGCCCCGGAATCAGTGTGACCGATCCTTTCCAGACGACGGTTTCCGAGGTTCCATCCTGTGTCAGGACAGTATCCCCGGGCATAAGGTCTTCAATCGCCATAGGGCCATGTTCGGTTTCCACCAGCGATCCACGCGAGAAGGCGCAAAATGCGTCCTCGAACATGGGCAACGCAGGTGCAATATGGCGTGTTTGCGCGACATCCCCGTTGTCGAGCAGGGTGCTTACCTCATACCGGCGCAGTTGCGCCTTTGGCTTTGATGCTTGTCTTGGAACCTCGCGCAACAGTGCGGATGTCTCAACCGCATTTCGGGCCGCGCGGGCCAGTGAACTAGGAATAGTCACTAGTATTCCTTCCTTTCTAATATCCGAACAGACGAGGCATACCCCCGTACAGGCCCGTCCGACGGAATAGTTCTTTGCCTTGAAATAAATGAGGGACCCTTGGGCACTGCCAATGACGGCGGTGCACAGCGACAAAACTTTCGCTTTCCATTGGTCAACACATTGACCCCCCAGGCAAACTCGTACTTTGCGGGCGTAAATTGCCCGCACACACACTCCTGAACATAAGATCGCCATGGTATGGCGATCCCACGTGCACCGGGCCGGAGCATTCCCGATGCGCGCTCCACCGCAGGACCGGCAGCTTGGCCCTGGTGGTTCTCTGGTTCAGCGTCGTGCCATCAACCGACGGGCGACCCTGACAGAATGGCTTGAAACCCGTTTCCATGGCATTTCCAGATTCTGGTCCTGCGTCGCGGCTAAAACCGCGTTGAGAAAGCGGGTTTTCGATTTCATTCTCTGGTCCTGCACTGATAGGGCTTACTGCCCTTTTCCCTTATGCCCCCAAGATCATGCCGTTTTGCGGCAGAGTTGTGGCTAATCCGGGTTAATATCAGGACTGAAAGTGAAGTTAGGCAACTCCTCCAACTTGAAGCGCCAGAGTCCACTTGAGTGGACGTCAGGTAACGATCTGAACACTGGCAAAAACACTACGATTCTGCCCTCAGATAAACACAATGATTGTGGCGGAAAGGTGGCGACTTTGCCTTAATCGGAACTATTTCTATAACCGAATCGCAGAAATCAAACGGCCGTAATCCGCTTCTTTCGAGTGGGTTGCGCGGCGGTAGGAATAGAATCGATCAGGGTCGGAATAGGTGCAATGCCGGGTCCATTCGGCCTGGCCAACACCAGCCCTGCGCAGCCGATGAAGCCCAAATGCGGGAAGGTCAAATTGTAACCGATCTTCCTGCCCGTTCGCAAAGAAGCGGCTGTTATCCGGGGATTCTGCCAGAAAATCATCCAGGAACTCCGGACCGACTTCGTAGGCGCGTTGCGAGATGGATGGCCCGATTACGGCGCGGGTGTTTGCACGTTGCGCACCCAATGCTTCCATTGCGTCAAGCGTTGCTTCCAGCACCCCGTCCAGCGCCCCGCGCCATCCGGCATGGGCGGCGCCGATAACCTTAGCCTCCGGATCGGCAAAAAGAACCGGTTGGCAATCGGCAGTCAGTATGGTCAGCGCAAGATCGGGGGTCGCGGTAACAATTGCATCAGCTCTGGGTTTCTCGCCCTGAATCGGTGCATCAATTGTCAGAACGGTTGGTGAATGGACCTGATGAAGCCCGATCAGCTGCTCAGGTGCCACATCCATGGCCGCGGCGACCCTGTTCCGATTCAGGGCGACGGCTTGGGTCTGATCCGACGATCCGTGCCCGCAGTTCAAACCTGCAAAGATACCAGAGGACGCGCCGCCCCGCCGCGTAAAGAACCCGTGCCGTACGGGCGACAGCATGTCGGAGGTCAAGATTTCCAGCGTCATGGCTCCAGTCCCGGCGGTGGTGCTGATTGTGCGGGGTACAGGCCCAGCACTTTGAACAGGTTTCCCATTTCATCGGGATGCGTCAACCGGCGATGTGCGCTGATCAGACGTTTCTGCTCTGGCGCGTTGAGGTTCTGCAGCAAGGCCTGCGCACGTGGTGTGATTCCCAATCGTTCCAGAAACACGCCTTGTGGCGTCAGCCGGGTATGCGCGCATCCCGAAGCACGGGCCGTCATCGCCAGCGGTTCAAAATCGACATGCGCGGTCAGATCGGACTGGCCCGGATCGTCCAATGGTTTGGTTTTCTCATGCGCTTTCACGGCTTGCAGCGTATCGCCCAGCGAGCGCCAATCGCCGTAGTCGATGATCAAAGCCGCTCCGCCATGGGAAGTGATCCGGGTGGCGATATCGGCCACGATCGGGGTTGCGGTTGCGCATAGTTCGACAAGGTCGCCATCCTTGGTATCGCCGAGCCTGTCGTTCAGAGCCGCCTGAGGCGCATTGGGTCCCAGACCGAATGCAAGACCCTCTTCAACCACGCCTATTCGCCGTTCTCGCCAACCGCCGCCCTCTCGAATGAACTGGCGAATGGGCAGGGCGTCAAAGAATTCATTTGCGACCAGATACAGGGGCTGTTCGGGCAGTTCGGTGGCGGTGCCAATCCAGTTGGGCGTGTCCTGGCCCAGCGTTTTCGCCTGAACCTGCCGCAGCGTGGGCGACGCTTCGACCAGATATATCTGTGCTGCTTCGTGAAACCCTGAAACCTGCTGTGTGGCGCGCAGGATATCGGACATCAACGTCCCGCGTCCGGGGCCAAGCTCGGCCAATGTAAACGGGCTTGGGCGGCCTTGATCCATCCAGCTTTGTGCCAGCGACAGACCGATCAGTTCCCCAAACATCTGGCTGATCTCGGGGGCGGTGATGAAATCCCCTTGCGCCCCAAACGGGTCGCGCGTGCTGTAATAGCCTAGTGTGGGATGCAACAGGCATTCAGTCATGTAATCAGCCACGCTCATCGGGCCATCATACTGGATACGCGCGATCAGGCGATCCTTAAGCGTCATGTTTCCCGCCGGGCGCGCAGGCCAAACCACAGGCCAATGGCAATCATCGGAAGCGACAAAAGTTGTCCCATTGTCAGGCCGTAGCCGCCAACATGCCAGGCCAGGCCCAGCGGGTTGCCGAGAGAAACGAACTGAGCATCTGGTTGCCGAAAGAATTCGACAATGAACCGTGAGGCGCCATAGCCCGCGAGAAATACACCCATGATCAGGCCGGGTTTGCGAAAGGCGCCGCGGCGATAGGCCAGCCACACAAGGACTGCACCCAAGATCAACCCCTCAAGCGCGGCTTCATAAAGCTGCGAAGGATGGCGCGCGCAAAAACCCGCAACGACGCCCGGGCAATCCTGCGCAGCAGTGCCGGGGAAGATCACAGCCCAGGGCAACTCGCTTGGGCGGCCCCATAGTTCGGCGTTGGTGAAATTGGCAAGGCGCCCCAGCAACAGGCCGGGCGGCACTGTATAAGCCACCAGATCGCCCAACGACAGGATAGGCAGGGCGTGACGGCGCGCATAGAGATAAGAGGCCAAGATGACCCCTAGCAGGCCGCCATGGAAGGCCATGCCACCCTGCCAGACCTTAAGGATGTCGATCGGGTGCGAAAGGTAGTAGGCGGGTTGATAAAACAGCACGAAACCAAGTCGCCCACCGAGGATGACGCCCAGAATGATCCAGGTCATCAGATCTTCCAGCTGTTCCGGTTTCATCGGTGGTGCATCATCGCGCCACAATGAGGGTCGTCTGAGGGCAATGATCGCCATGCGCCAGGCGATCAGGATGCCGGCGATATAGGCCAGTGCGTACCATCTCAGGGCGAACTCCATCCCGAACAATGAGATCGAGAAGAGTTCGGGTGACAGATCGGGGAAATTCAGAACAGCCTGCATGTGCGTCTCATTGCCCGGGGTTTGCAGGGCAAGTCAACCTTGAGCCTGCGCCAATCATTCCCCATATAGAGACCAACAGCGTTATCGGAGTAAAGCCATGCAAACCCGCAACAAGATCCTCGACGATGTCTCTCAGTTGATGACCAACGCCATGGGCGTGGCGCAGGGCGCACGGGAAGAGGCCGAGAACGCGATGAAATCAATGCTGGACCGCTGGCTGGCGGACCGGGATTTCGTAACGCGGGAAGAATTTGATGCGGTGCGCGCGATGGCTCAGAAAGCGCGCGAGGAGAACTCGGCGCTCGAAGCCCGCATCGCCGCACTTGAGGCGAAACTGGACAAGTAACGCCCAAACGTCTGATTTTCGGAAAACACTAAACACCGCGCAGACCTTACCGGGTTTGTGCGGTGTTGTGCATCTTGCCGCCTTGCAAAATTTAATCAAGACAAAGCTGCATCCAACGCCAGTATTTTGATTGTCGTTGCCAGCTGTCCACAACTTATTGCGGTTATCCCCAAGAAATAGGGTTGCCAGAACGCGCCTCGCGTCGCACCATATTTAGTACAGGCCTACGGGGGAAGCCCGGCTTGTAGAGCAGGCAACTAGCGCTGGGGCGCTGCCAGCCCCAACATGCTAGAGATTAGTGAGGTGGCATTATGGCCCTTTCCGAGCAGTTTCTCGAAGAAGACCTTCATCCAATCGATATTGTTGAACACCTAGCCGAACATCACGACTGGGATTTTGATCGTATCGGCGACGATCAGATCGCCATGGCCGTTGAAGGGCAGTGGCGGACCTATTCCATCACACTCGCCTGGTCCAACTATGACGAAACGCTGCGCATGGTGTGCTCATTCGAAATGGAACCACCGGCCGAGCGTGAAATGCAGCTTTATGAGCTGCTCAATAAGATGAACGATCAGTGCTGGGCCGGTGCATTCACCTATTGGGCAAACCAGAAACTGATGGTCTATCGCTACGGTCTGGTTCTGGCTGGCGGCCAGATGGCCAGCCCTGATCAGATCAACACAATGATTTCCGCCGCCGTGATGAGTGCTGAACGCTACTACCCTGCAATCCAGCTGGTCACATGGGGCAATCGCGATCCGGAAGATGCAATACAGGTTGCCATTGCAGAGGCCTACGGCCGGGCGTAAAGCTTTGCCCCGAACCGATATGTAAGGGGAGGGGCAATCATGGACATGTCGCGCGTGGCCGAAAACGGCCTGGTGCTTTTGGGTTGCGGAAAGATGGGGTCCGCGATGTTGGCGGGTTGGCTGGAACACGGTCTGCCCGCGTCATCCGTTTGGGTGATCGATCCTTATCCCTCAGATTGGCTTCGGACGCAGGGCGTTCATATCAACACCACATTGCCGAACGCGCCTGCTGTTGTTCTGGTTGCCGTTAAACCGCAGATGATGGGGGATGCTCTGCCTGCCATTCAGGTGCTGGGCGGTGGTGGCAGCCTGTTCGTGTCTGTCGCTGCCGGCACGTCGATTGCAACATTCGAGAGCGTTTTGGGCGCAGGCACCCCGATCATTCGTGCAATGCCCAACACACCGGCGGCGATCCGGCGGGGGATCACGGCGATGATTGGAAATGCGCATGTAAGCGAGGAGGACCTGAACCTGGCCGAGGACCTTCTTGTCGCGATTGGCGAAACTGTCAGACTGTCGGAAGAGGCGCAGATTGATGCGGTCACAGGTGTCAGCGGTTCGGGCCCGGCCTATGTGTTCCATTTGATTGAAACACTGGCGGCTGCCGGTGCAGCGCAAGGGTTGCCGGATGATCTGGCGATGAAACTGGCCAAGTCTACGGTTGCCGGCGCAGGGGCTTTGGCCATCGCTGCAGAAGACGACCCGGCGCAGCTACGCGTCAACGTCACCTCACCCAACGGCACCACTCAGGCTGCGCTTGAGGTGTTGATGGATGAAAAGGACGGCTTCCCCGATCTTATGCACCGCGCGGTCAAAGCCGCGACGGACCGGTCAAAGGAATTGTCTCGTGCCTGAAATCAGCTTTGATGATTTTCTTAAAGTGGATATCCGGGTGGGTGAGGTCATCCGTGCCGAACCCTATCCCGAGGCCCGCAAGCCCGCGATCAAGATGTGGATTGATTTTGGCGATGAGATTGGTGAGCGGAAAACCTCGGCCCAGATCACAGCCCATTACGATCCCGCCACTTTGGTGGGCAAACAGGTCATGGCAGTGGTCAATTTTCCGCCGCGTCAGATTGGTAAATTTATGTCTGAAGTTCTGGTTCTGGGGCTGCCCGATGATAGCGGTGAGATCATGTTGATCGGACCGGATGGGAAGGTTCCTTTGGGCGGCCGTATGCACTGAACACACTTTGGGTCTGTGTCTGAAGCTAGTCGCCGACAGCCTCGCGCCAGTGTTTGCGGCAAAGTGAGACATAGGTCTCATTCCCGCCGATCTGCACCTGCGCGCCTTCCGTGATTGCGTTGCCGTTCGCGTCCTGACGAATCACCATTGTGGCTTTGCGCCCGCATTTGCAGATGGTGCGAACCTCGCGCATTTCATCTGCCAGGGCCAAAAGTGCGGCAGAACCGGGAAACAACTTGCCCTGAAAGTCGACGCGCAGCCCGTAGGCCAGAACCGGGACATTCAGATCATCCACGGCGCGGGCCAGTTGCCAGACTTGATCTTCAGACAAAAACTGAGCCTCATCAATAAACACACAGGCGACGGTGCCGCATTTTAGGCGGGCATCAATCATCACAAACACATCATCATCGGGTCGAAAGGTGTCTGCCTGTTCCGAAATCCCGATACGTGATGCGATACGGCCTTGACCGGCGCGCCCGTCAACGGCTGCCGTCATCAGATAAGTTTCCATGCCGCGCTCACGATAGTTGTGCGAGGCCTGCAGCAACACGGTCGATTTGCCCGCGTTCATGGTTGAATAGTTAAAATACAGCTTTGCCATGAGCCGGGTCTAAATCGCATCGGCGGACGGAACAAGACTTCAAAAAACACCTGAAAAAATAGACGCCGCCATTGCAGTTGCAAAGGTCGAGCACAGGCTCTTTGGGGATGGAACCCCTGCGCCTACAACAGCGACGCTATCGGCCTTCATTAGGCCTGAACAGCGTGAGACCCAACAATCTTGCCTCACGTTCACTCGTTACCGGCAGGAACTGCCGCCACTCACTCACAAAATCCCCCGCATATCTGAGGGATAGCCAATGTATGACATTTCAATTATGACTCTGTTATGGGAAATTTCCCGGCGCTTTCCCCCAATACTGGCGGTGGAACAGCGCATGCAGGTAACAAAGGTAAAACAATGGCAGATATCGGGGCTTATCTGAAGAAACACACCGAGGCGCTGGTCAAAGATGTCGGAATCGAAGCGGCCTGCGAGATCACCGGAAAATCCAAGGCGACACTTGGCCGGTACTATTCCGACAACACGGAACATGCCGACAGGTTTATGCCCGTGGACGCGGTCGCTCGACTTGAAAACGCCGCATCCTATCCGCATGTCACTTCGGCGTTGGCTGATCTTAAAAATATCACGCTGTCCTACGATGGGCGGAACACTGATGCCCCTCGTACTGGCGGCGTAAACTCGGATGTCATCGCGCTGAGCCAGCGTTTTGCCATGCTGATGACAGAATATCAGGCCGCTATCGAAGACGGTATCATCACCGTGAACGAGGCAAAGCGTTTGCTGAAAGAAACCAGCCTTCTGCAACAGGTTTTGATCGAGATGAAACTGCATCTGGAAGAAGAAAGCGTCAGCTGAGTAAGGGGCGAACCCCTCTGATGCGCCAAGGCTCTGGCATGGATGTCGGGTGCCTCAATTCCGTCATTTCTGGTGGATATGAAAGCGACCTGGGCAGGTCGGTCAAAGGCAATCCAAAATGAATACACGGCATGAGGCTTATAGCATCCTGTCCGACAGGCTGGTTTTCCGCCTGTACTGGTTTGCTTTGGTGATCCTTGTCGCCTTGATGACGATGGCGGGTTCGATTGATGGGCCGGATGACTTCATGCGCTGGGTCTCGGTTCAGGACTTGCGAAACGGGCAGGGGTGGTTCGACCCTTATCAGCACCGTTTGGGGCCCGGCGAAGGGACGCTGATGCATTGGTCCCGCTTCGTCGATGCGCCGATTCTGGCGATTTATGAACTAAGCGCAGTGTTTGTTTCACCAGAGGCCGCGTTTGTGGTTACCGGGTTTATCTGGCCAACCTTGCTGGCTGGCCTTACCCTTTGGGCTTTTGCAGCGACCGGCGGCGCGTTGGGTGGGCGCGAAGGGGCAGTTGCGGCACTGCTTTTTGGCGTTTTGGCCCTGCTGAACTCGGGCAAGTTCGATCAGTATTCCTTTGATCATCACGGGTTGCAGATTTTGCTGTTTGCCGCTGCGCTGATGTTCTTTGTCCAAAGGCAGGACAGAAGGTACGCCGGGTTTTGGCTGGGCGTGTCTCTGGCACTGTCTTTGTCCATTGGCACCGAGTCGCTGGCTCAGATCGCCCTGATTGCGGTTTTTTCAGCGCTCGATTGGGCTCTGACCGGGGGTGAGGCTCGGCGCAGGACTGTTACGCTGTGCCTTGGGATTCTGGCGACTTTGCTGGTGGCGATCCTCGTTACGGCCAGCCGCACCAGTTTCTTCTATCCGGGCTGTGATGCGCTGACGCTTAGCGTCGCACTGCCGCTTAGCCTGGCTGCGCTGGGATTACTTATTGCGGCTGCTTTGACCTCGCAAAGCTCTGTCTGGATTCGTTTCACGGGCCTTGTGCTGATTGCAGGCATCGCGGTGTTCGCGTCGTATATTTATGCGCCCTATTGCCTTGGAAACCCAATTGATCAAATGCCTCTGGCCGTCAGGCAATTCTGGCTCAGTCAGATCACCGAGTCCCAGAACGTTCTGCTGGTCCTTCAAAGACATGCGGGCGAGACCATCGCTCTGATCCTGATCTCGCTGTTCCTGGTCTTCGCCTCTATGGTGTTTATCCGCAGGAGTGATGCGAAGATCGAATTCACCCTGTTTCTGTGTCTGATCGCTGTAGGGCTTGTTCTGTTCATGTATCAGTCGCGCCTGATGACGTTCCTGACCATGTCGCTGGTTGCCGTGCAGGCACAGGTTTTGGCGGTGTTGTATCGCAGATACAGGGCCGAGGGCCGTTCGGCCCTTGGGGTTCTGATGATCCTGTTTGTCGTCTTCATGTCACCGAAAACGGGTTCCGCGATTGAGGATCGCGTCGCGCCCCGGGGGGTCTCAGACGCAACAGCGGGTACACAAATCGCCGCACCGACTTTTGAATGCAACACTCAGCAGGCCATTCTGCCGCTGCGAGAGCTTGAGCCGGGCTTCGTTGTCGCTGATTTCGACTATGCCGCTCAGATCCTGCGGCATACGGATCATTCGGTTTTGGCGGGGAATTACCATCGGAACAAGGCCGGTATGCTGGCGCAGATTGACCTGTTCCGGTCCGAATCAGTTGATGCCGGCCCGCGTCTTAACGAACTGGGCGTGGATTACATTTTGATCTGTAAATCGCACCCGCGCGCCGTGTATTGGTCCAGCGTTTCGGAGGGTATTGGGTTCCCGGCAGGCATGATCCAGGGCAAACTGCCAGAGAATGTGGTGGAGATTCCCACCGACGCCGATGCTGTGTTCCAGATGTTCCGCGTTCAGGATGCGACAGGGTCCTAGATCAGACGTGCCGTTTCACGATCACCGATCCAACCGAATAGCCAGCGCCAAAAGAACAGATCAGTCCGACATCCCCGTCTTTCAGATCGTCCGAGTGTTTGGAAAACGCGATGATTGAACCCGCAGACGATGTGTTGGCATAGTCCTGCAGGATGTTGGGTTGCTCATCCGCTTCCGGCTCGCGCCCCAGCACCTTTTTACCAATAAAGTCGTTCATGGTCTTGTTGGCCTGATGCAGCCAGAGACGTTTGAGATCTTCGCTGCCGACGCCCTCAGCCCCCATATGATCGCTGATATGTTTGCTGACCATTGGCAACACTTCTTTGAAGACCTTGCGACCGTTCTGCATGAACTGCATGTCGCGGCGATCATCCATCCCGTCAGGACGTGAACGGCGGAGAAAGCCGTTGTTGTTGCGAATGTTGTTGGAAAATGCAGTGGCGCAGCGGGTCGAAAGAATCTCGAAATGCGGCCCTTGTGCGTCCTCGATCCGTTCGATCAGAGTAGCAGTTGCCACATCGCCGAAGATGAAGTGGCAATCCCGATCCCGCCATTCCAGATGACCCGAACATATCTCGGGGTTTACCACCAGCGCAGCCCGAATTGAGCCAGACCGCACCATGTCCGCTGCAGCCTGAATGCCGAACGTGGCTGACGAACAGGCGACATTCATGTCAAACCCGAACCCGTCAATGCCCAAGGCTTGTTGGATTTCAATCGCAACCGCGGGATAGGCCCGTTCGTGGTTCGAAGCAGCGCAAATGACCAGATCGACATCCGCAGCCGTGCGACTGGCCTGCGCTAGTGCTTTGTTGCAAGCGTCGATCGCCATTTCCGTCATGATACCCGGTTCATCATCGCTGCGCTGGCGCAGTGCCGGGTACATCTTGTCCGGATCAAGGACGCCGGTCTTGTCCATGACATAGCGGTTTTCGATGCCAGAGGCCTTTACGATGAACTCTTCCGAGGAGTGCTGCATCGGTTCCATTTTGCCATTGGCGATGGCTTCTGCGTTTTCCGCGTTCTGCTTATCAGCATAGGCGTTGAACGCTTGAACAAGCTCAGCGTTGGTGATGACGTTTTCTGGCGTGAAAACACCGGTACCTGTGATGGCGGGCGTATGCATGACGGGTCCTGAAAGTTTCGAATCCGCCTAAAATGCAGTCACTGGCGATTTTGATCAAGGGGAGTTGACCCAAGGGAATGAGCGCGAGCTTGTCTTAAAGTAGCTTCATAACTTGAATAGTTCAGATAATGAAGTATATGGCGGCCACCTAAGTGGAGAAACCCTGTGTCAGAAGATGTCAGCGAAAGGCTTTGTCGTCTGAGTCCTGAAATTCAGTCCATAATGGGGGTCTATGCCCTGTACTGGAAACTGGAAGAGGCGTTTGAGAGCATCGAAATAGAGCTTAGCCATCCTGAATGCCACATGTTGATCAAGCTTGATCAACCCAAGCGCATGGGCATTCTGGCGGCTGATATGCTGACCGTTCCGTCCACAATCACGGCGACGGCAGATGCGCTGGAGAAGGCAGGGTACCTCAAGCGGGAGCGTGACCCAATAGACCGGCGCGCCTGGTTGTTGGTTTTGACCTCAAAAGGAGAGGACGCCCGAAACATGCTGGTGGCCGAAGCTGGGGCACTGTTCCACCGCGCCTCGGGTCTGGATGCGGACGAGACCGCTCAATTCGCGCAACTGGCGCACAAAATCCGTGATACCATTGTGAAAACAGGAATTCCCGAGGGACTGAAGAAATGAAATTGCTGACTTCTTTGGGCTTTGCCCTGACTGTTCTTTCGTCTCCGCTGGCTGCACAGGATGTCGCCAAGCCAGTTAAGTTGATGCTGGTGCAAGAAACGATGCCGGGGTTTTCACGTCAGTTCTTCGGGCGTGTCGCTGCGAGGCAGACTGTCGATCTGGCCTTTCAGGTGTCAGGCCAGATTGTCGAGATGCCGGTCACCGAAGGGTTTGTCATCCCCAAGGGCCAGCTGATTGCCCGCCTCGATCAAGAACCCTTTCAGTTGCGTTTGGATCGGGCAAAGCTGCAAAAGGAACAGGCAGACCGGACCGAAGCCCGCTTGTCACGCCTGCGTGGAACCACTGCCAGCCAGGTTGCTGTCGACGACGCTGTGACCGAAGCCCAATTGGCGGCTATCGCGCTTCGCGATGCGGAATACGAACTGGAACATGCAACCCTGACCGCACCTTTCGATGCGCTGGTATCCAGCCGCGCGGTCGAGGCGTTCACAACCGTTTCCTCGGGTACGCCAATTGTGCGGATTCACGATATGTCCGAACTGCGGATTGAAGTGGATGTGCCAGAAATCCTGTTCCAGCGCACTGGTCAGGAAGATGACATTGTCCTGACTGCAAAGTTTCCTGTCAGCGACGAAGTGTTCCCGCTGGAGATTCGCGAATTTGATGCCGAATCCTCGAGCGTCGGTCAAACTTTCCGCATTCAGTTCGGCCTGACCCCGCCTGAGGGCTTGCAGATTCTACCCGGGTCTTCTGTGACCGTGACTGCGCAGGTGCAGGATCACAACCGGGGCATCACGATTCCCGCAACTGCAATTGTAGCCGATGCCAGCGGCGCGCTTTCGGTGATGGTTTTTTCGCCTGTTGGTGCCGATGAGGGCACCGTGCGTCGTGTTCCCGTTACGATCGAGCCAACGCAGTCGGGCGATGTTCGGGTGCTGACAGGTTTGTCCAGCGGCGACGAGATTGTCGTCGCAGGCGGGGCCGTGCTGACAGATGGTCAGGCGGTGCGCCGCTTTTCCGGCTTCGCCAACTGAGGGGCTGAGATATGAACATCGCGCGCGCCTCGATCGACCGGCCTATCTATACGTGGCTGATCATCCTCATTGCTTTGTTCGGCGGTATCTGGGGGTTTCTGTCACTGGGTCGCTTGGAAGACCCGGCCTTTACCATCAAAAACGCCGTTATCGTCACGCAGTACCCCGGTGCCACGGCCGAACAGGTGGCGCTGGAAGTGTCCGAGCCCCTTGAATCAGCTATTCAGCAGATGGGCGAGGTAGACACCATCACCTCGGTCAATCAACCCGGGCGATCCCTGATCGAGGTCGAGATCAAATCCACCTATGATGGCAGCGAGCTACCCGCCGTCTGGACCCGATTGCGCGCCAAGATACGCGATGCGGCGCGTGGGCTGCCCTCTGGGGTCAGCCAACCCTTCGTCAACGACGGCTTTGGGGATGTGTTCGGTCTGTTCTATGCGGTCACAGCCGAGGGGTTTTCGGATGCAGAAAAGCATGAACTGGCGACCTTCCTGAGGCGCGAATTGCTAACCGTCTCAGGCGTAGCGGATGTCGAAGTTCAAGGCCTGCCGCAAGAGGCGATTTTCATTGAGCCCGACCTTGCGATTTCGGTCAATCAGAACGTCCCGATTCAGGCAATTAACGAGGCGATTTCCAACGCCGATTCCGTCAACGCGTCGGGGTCGGTGCGGTCAGCCGATGATCGCACCACGATTCTAACAGCCGAAGGGTCTGACAGCGTGTCCGCTATCGCGGGGCTTTCGGTCGGCTCGCAGGGGCAGGTGATCAACCTGTTTGATATGTCCAACGTCTACCGCGCGCGGCAGACCGACCCGGACGTTGTAATCCGGTTTGACGGGGTCGAGGCCTTTACGCTCGGCGTGGCGGGGCTGTCGACTGAGAACATCGTCGAAGTCGGCAAACGCGTAGACGCAAAATTTGCTGAACTTGATACCGCGATCCCCTATGGCGTCGACATCCTACCGATCTATCAGCAGCATGTTGTGGTCGAGCAGGCGTCGAATGACTTTTTGGTGAATCTGGCGATGTCAGTGGCCATCGTGGTCGCAGTGCTGGGTCTGTTCATGGGCTGGCGCGCCGCCGTTGTTGTTGGATCAACCCTATTGCTGACGGTGGTCGGCACGCTGCTTTTCATGTCCATGTTCTCGATTGAGATGGAGCGGATTTCTCTTGGCGCATTGATCATTGCGATGGGAATGCTGGTCGACAATGCCATCGTTGTTGCTGAGGGGATGCAGATTGCCATGCTGCGGGGCAAATCCTCCCGCGATGCGGCGGAAGAGGTCGCTTCAAAAACGCAAATTCCGCTACTGGGTGCGACAGTAATCGGGATCATGGCCTTTGCGGGTATTGGTCTGAGTTCGGACGCGACCGGAGAGTTCCTGTTCTCGCTATTCGCGGTGATTGGGATCTCGCTACTCCTGAGCTGGGTGTTGGCGATCACCGTGACACCGATGCTGGGGCACTATTTCTTTAAACAGGGCACAGAGGGGGACGTAGACGCCTATGGCGGAATAATGTTCCGTATCTACGGGTCAATCCTGCGCGGTGCACTGCGGTTAAGGTGGCTGGTTGTTGTCGGATTGGTTGCGGTCACGGTCGCCTGCTACGGCGGGTTCGGGCTTGTGAAGCAGCAGTTTTTCCCGGATTCGAATACGCCTCTGTTCTTCGTGCACTACAAACTGCCGCAAGGGACAACCATCGCCCGTACCGCCGAAGACATGGCTGTGTTCGAAGAGTGGCTGACGGAGCGGGATGATGTCGTCTCGGTCACAACCTTTGTCGGGCAGGGGGCCACGCGGTTTATGTTGACCTATTCGGCTGAGGACCCAAACCCAAGCTATGGGCATATGATCATCCGTACCGAAACGCTGGAGGACATCCCGCTGTTGCAGGCTGATCTGGAAGAATTCGGCTCTGTCCAGTTTCCCGAAGGTGAGTTCCGGACCAAGCGGCTGGTCTTTGGACCCGGTGGCGGCGATCCGATCCAGGCACGTTTTTCAGGCAGCGACCCGGTGATCCTGCGGCAACTGGCCGACGAAGCGGTGCAGCGCATGGCGTCCGCCTCGCCGAATGCGTTGAACATCTCTCATGACTGGCGCGAGCAAGAGCTTGCGGTACAGCCGATCTATGCGACCGAACGGGCGCAGACGGCAGGTGTCACACGCGAAGACATCGCGGCCACTTTGCAGTTTTCCACCGACGGGATTACCGGGGGCGTGCTGCGTGAGCGGGACCGTCTGATCCCGATTATCCTACGTCGCCCGGCCGATGGCGAATATTCGATCGTCGATCAGGTGGTCTATTCCGATCAGTCGCAACGCTTTGTACCCATCGAACAAATGGTGGATGGGTTTGAATACCGTTCGCTGAACACATTGGTCCATCGACGCGATCGGGTTCTTACCATCACAGTCGGCGCTGATATCCCGCCCGGCTTTACGGCTGCCCAGGTTCATTCTGAGGTTCGGGGTGCGATCGAGGCCATCGATCTGCCACCCGGATACAAAATGGAATGGGGCGGCGAGTTCGAGAACTCTCGCGATGCGCAAGAAAGCCTCGGGCGGCAACTGCCGCTGAGTTTGCTGATCATGGTGCTGATCTCGGTTCTGTTGTTCAACGCGATCCGTCAACCGATCATTATCTGGCTGTTGGTTCCGATGTCCGTGAACGGCGTGGTGATTGGCCTGTTGGGCACCGGGTTGCCATTCACCTTCACCGCGCTTTTGGGTCTGCTGAGCCTGTCGGGAATGCTGATCAAGAACGGCATTGTACTGGTTGAGGAAATCGATCTGGTCCGTGCGACCGGCAAACCATTGCAGGACTCGATCATCGAAGCCTCAATCTCGCGTCTGCGCCCGGTCATGCTGGCCGCGATCACTACGATCCTGGGAATGGCCCCGTTGCTGACAGATGCGTTCTTTGTATCGATGGCGGTGACGATTATGGGTGGGTTGGCCTTTGCCACCGTCTTGACGATGGTCGCCGCACCCGTGTTCTACATGCTGTTTTTCAAGCGGGATGAGCGGTTTCAGGCGGCTGAGCAATCCGCTGTCTAAATGAAAAACCCCCGGTTAGAACCGGGGGTTTTGCTTTACTCTTTGGGTAAATTACCCCTGAAGCGATTTCACCTCGACATCCCCTTCGGCCTGCGCCTTGATGGCCAATGCGGCGGCGTGGCTGGCGGCGGCTGTGGTGAAATAGGGGATCTTGTCATACAGGGCGACAGAGCGGATGACCTTGCTGTCCTCAACCGCCTGGGCGCCTTCGGTTGTGTTCATTACCAGCTGCACCTGACCGTCTTTCAGCATGTCTGCCACATCTGGGCGGCCCTCATAGACCTTGTTGACCAGATCACAGGCAACGCCCTGTTCCGCCAGCCAGCTTTGCGTGCCGCGGGTGGCGACAAGGGCAAAGCCCTGCGCGGCCAGAACCTGTGCGGCTTCGAGCATCGCCGGGGTTTTGTCGGCATCCTTGATCGAGATGAAGGCGCGGCCCGATGCGGGCAGCACCATGCCGGCGCCCATTTGAGCCTTGAGGAAAGCGCGTGGGAAGTCACGGTCCCAGCCCATGACCTCACCGGTCGAGCGCATTTCGGGCCCCAGAATGGTGTCGACACCGGGGAACCGAGCGAAGGGCAGCACGGCCTCTTTCACCGAGAACCATGGCATGTCGGGATCGGCCAGTGTCATCTGGTCGGCGATCTTGGTGTCTTGACCTTCCTGATACGGTGGGCGCATCGGGAATGCCGACAGTTTCTCACCCGCCATCAGGCGCGCCGCGATCGAGGCAATGGCACTGTCTGTTGCCTTGGCCACAAAGGGCACAGTCCGCGAGGCGCGCGGGTTTACTTCGATCAGGTAGATCTCATTATCCTTGATCGCGAACTGAACATTCATCAGGCCGACGACGTTCAGCGCCTTGGCCAGTTTGAACGTCTGATCCTTGATCTGCGCGATGATCTCTTTCGATAGCGAATAGGGCGGTAGCGAACAGGCCGAGTCGCCTGAGTGCACTCCGGCCTCTTCGATATGCTGCATGATGCCCGCGACATGCACATCGGTACCATCACAGAGGGCATCCACATCCAGCTCAACCGCACCTGCCAGGTAGCTGTCCAGCAGAACGGGGCTGTCACCCGAAACCACCACGGCCTCGTTGATGTAGCGTTTCAGCTGATCCATATCGCGCACGATTTCCATCGCGCGGCCACCAAGAACGTAAGAGGGACGGATCACAAGCGGGAAGCCGATCTCATCCGCGATGGCCAACGCTTCGGCATCAGTGGAGGCAATGCCGTTCTTCGGCTGTTTCAGGTCCAGATCGTTGACCAGCGCCTGGAACCTCTCACGGTCTTCAGCCAGGTCAATCGCGTCGGGCGTGGTGCCGAGGATCGGAATACCTTCGGCCTCTAGCGCGTTGGCCAGTTTCAGCGGCGTTTGCCCGCCAAATTGAACGATGACGCCATGCAATGTGCCGTTTTCCTGTTCCTTCGTCAGGATTTCCATGACGTGCTCGAAGGTCAACGGCTCGAAATACAGGCGGTCCGAGGTGTCATAGTCGGTCGAAACTGTCTCGGGGTTGCAGTTGACCATGATGGTCTCATACCCCGCCTCGGTCAGCGCGAAACAGGCGTGACAGCAGCAATAGTCAAACTCGATCCCTTGACCGATCCGGTTTGGGCCGCCGCCAAGGATGACGACCTTCTTGCGGTCGCTGGGGCGTGCCTCGCACTCAACCTCGCCCATCATGGGGGCCTCGTATGTCGAATACATGTAGGGTGTCTGTGCCTCGAATTCGGCGGCGCAGGTGTCGATGCGTTTGAAGACGGCGGTCACGCCCAGGTTGCGACGCGCACGGCGGACGTTGTCCTCGTCCCGGCCAGTCAGGTTACCCAAACGCGCATCGGTGAAGCCCAGCATCTTAAGCCTGCGAATGCCGTGTTCGGTCACCGGCAGACCGTCCTTGCGGACCTGACGCTCTGCTTCGATGATCTCGCGGATACGGGACAGGAACCAGGGGTCGAACTTGGTAACGCCGAAAATCTCGTCATCGCTCAGACCGTGGCGCATCGCCTGTGCGATGGTGCGCAGACGATCCGGAGTTTGCTGGCTGATCGCCTTGATAACGGCAGCCTTGTCGTCAACCGTGTCCCAGACACCCACATTCAGACCGGGGATTTCGATCTCATCGAAACCTGTCAGACCCGATTCCATCGAGGCCAGCGCCTTTTGCATCGATTCGTGGATGGTGCGGCCAATAGACATGGCTTCACCCACCGACTTCATCGCGGTGGTCAGATAAGGTTCTGAACCAGGGAATTTCTCGAATGCAAATTTGGGGATCTTTGTCACGACATAGTCGATGGTCGGCTCGAATGACGCAGGCGTGACCTTGGTGATGTCATTGTCCAGCTCGTCCAGCGTGTAGCCGACGGCCAGCTTGGCCGCGATCTTGGCGATCGGGAAACCGGTCGCTTTGGACGCCAAAGCCGAGGACCGCGACACGCGCGGATTCATCTCGATCACGACCATGCGGCCATCAACTGGGTTGATCGCCCATTGAACGTTCGACCCGCCGGTTTCCACACCGATCTCACGCAACACGGCAATCGAGTGATTGCGCATGATCTGGTATTCTTTGTCGGTCAGTGTGAGCGCTGGGGCCACGGTGATCGAGTCACCGGTGTGCACGCCCATCGGATCAACGTTTTCGATGGAACACACGATGATGGCGTTGTCGGCGGTGTCGCGCACCACCTCCATCTCATACTCTTTCCAGCCCAGCAGGCTTTCATCAATCAGGATCTGACCCACGGGCGAGGCATCCATGCCTGAGCGGCAAATATGGATATAATCCTCACGGTTATAGGCCACGCCACCGCCGGTGCCGCCCAGGGTAAAGGCGGGGCGGATGATGGCGGGTAAGCCGACTGTTTCCAAAGTGTCCAGAGCCAGCGCCACGCCGGCCTCCAGATCTTTTTTGCCCGCTGCGTTCTTGGGGGCGGTCACGATCTCGGCCTTGGGGTTCTCGATTCCCAGCCGGTCCATTGCCTCGCGGAACAGTTTTCGATCTTCGGCCATCTCGATCGCATCGCGTTTGGCGCCGATCATCTCAACACCGAATTCGTCGAGCACGCCCATCTCTTCAAGCGCCAGCGAGGTGTTCAAACCGGTCTGACCACCCATTGTGGGCAGCAGGGCGTCGGGGCGTTCTTTTTCGATGATCTTGGCGACAACTTCGGGTGTGATCGGCTCGATATAGGTTGCATCGGCAAGACCAGGATCAGTCATGATCGTTGCAGGGTTCGAGTTCACCAGAATGACCCGATAACCTTCTTCACGCAGAGCCTTGCAGGCCTGTGCCCCGGAATAGTCAAACTCGCATGCCTGCCCGATAACAATGGGGCCCGCCCCGATGATCATAATCGACTGTATGTCGGTTCTTCTCGGCATGGCTTTGCCCCTTCACAATGTACGAGTCACCGGCACCGCCCCAGTGCCCAAATTGTCCTGCGTTATAGGGTCCGCGCTGAAAGGTGCAAGAGGTATCGGAATTCGGGGCTAAAATGCCGCTTTATTCTCTTTCCATTGGCTGCGTATTCTCTATATCGCGCAGCACTGTTGATGAGGATGCACTTGCGTATTCGTTTCGATCACGGCCCCGCCGGCCCGGGAACCCGGTTTGACCGGCCATCCCGCATTATCCGCGCGGACAGCGCGGAACAGGTGCCGCATGCGCTGGCGGCCTTGGATGAGGCGCGCGCATTGGGTGGATGGCTGGCTGGTTATGCCAGTTATGAGCTTGGCTACACGCTTGAGCCGCGGCTGGTTGCGCGACTGCCAGAGGGACGAAAGCTGCCTTTGCTGTGTTTTGGTGTCTATGACGCACCGCAGCAAAGCGAATTGCCCAAAGCCTTGGGCGGTGTATCAAAGTTTCAGCCGCGTTGGGATGAAGCGCGATACAGCCGGGCGTTTGAATCCGTGCATGACGCCATTGGCGCTGGCGATATTTATCAGGCCAATCTGACATTCCCGATTGATCTTGAGATAGACGGCGACAGCGCCTCGCTTTACGCGGCGCTGACCTCGGGCCAGCCGGTTGGCCACGGCGCGTTGGTTCAGCAAGACGGGTTGCCTGATTTGCTTAGCCGCTCACCTGAGTTGTTTTTTCGCACGGATGAGGCCGGGCAGATCGAAACGCGCCCGATGAAAGGCACACAGCCGCGCAGCGAGGATATGGCCGAGGATGCCCGCCGCCGAAACTTCTTGTCCAGCGACGAGAAGAACCGGGCTGAGAACCTGATGATCGTTGATCTGCTGCGCAACGATATCAGCCGTGTTGCCTTGCCGGGATCCGTCCATGTGCCTGAACTGTTCAAGGTCGAAACCTATGCCACTGTGCACCAGATGGTTTCGCTGGTGCGGGCAAAACTGCAGATTGGTGCCGGGCTGTCGGACATCCTGACGGCTCTGTTCCCGTGTGGGTCGATCACCGGTGCCCCCAAAATCCGCGCGATGGAGATATTGTCTGAATTGGAGCCTTGGCCGCGCGACATCTATTGCGGCACCATTGGTTGGGCCGCGCCGGATGGTCGGGCAGAATTCAACGTCGCCATCCGTACGCTTATGGCAGAGGGTGGCAAAGCGATCCTGAATGTCGGCGGCGGTGTGGTCTGGGACAGCACAGCCCCATCGGAATACGAGGAGGCATTATGGAAAGCCCGCTTTGCCCACCAGTTGAGCCTGATTTCCGCCTGATCGAAACGCTGGGCTTTCGGCCTGGGCAGGGGTTTGACCGGCAGGATCGGCACCTGAACCGCATGGGCCGAACAGCCGCGGCTTTGACCCTGCCTTTCGACCGTGCGGCGGCGCTGGCGATGTTGGCAGAGGTCGATTGCGATGTTGCCCTTCGGTGCAGGCTGACGATGGATGTCGCTGGCTGTTTTGACCTGACAGCCGCCCCGCTGGCAGACAATCCACCCTTTTGGCGACTTGCCGTCTCTGACACCAGGCTGAGTTCTGACGATATCTGGCTGCGCCACAAAACGACGCGGCGCGCGATCTATGATACCGCGCGCGCGTCGCTGCCCAAAACCGTGGATGAGTTGCTGTTTCTGAACGAACGGGATGAGCTGTGCGAGGGGACAATCACCAATCTGTTCCTTGAAACCCGCGATGGACGGCGCTTAACTCCAAAACTGTCAAGCGGGCTGTTGCCCGGTATCCTGCGCGAAGAAATGCTGGAACAAGATTTTGCCGAGGCGGTGCTGACCTTGAACGATTTGAAGGATGCGAAGGCGATTTATATGGGGAATTCCCTGCGCGGACTGATCCCGGCTGAGTTGGTGAGCCTGTGAGCAGGAGCGCGGCATTTGCCACCCCTCCGGTCGCGCTGACGCGCTTGCGGTTTGAATTTTGCCTGTTTTTCATCGCAGCCCCTTTGGCCATCGCGATTTTCCTGCCGCCCAACTGGATGTTCCCGGCGTTATTCGCATTCACCGGTCTGGGTATCCTTCTGCTGCACGCGACCCCTGGGTTTCGCTGGGCCGAACTAAGATACGGATGGGCGAACTGGTCGCTGCGTGAACTGGTGCTGTTTGCTGGGGTAACAGCCGCGTTCTGTATCGCGCTGATCTATGTGACACGCCCGGATGCGGCTTTTGCGCTACTACGGTACCGGCCCGAGATGCTGGCTTTCATCTGGCTTGGGTATCCGCTGCTGTCTGCCTTACCACAGGAACTGCTGTTTCGCCCGCTATTCTTCCGCCGGTATCACGCCTTGCTACCCGAAGGACGCCGGGCCGACTTGCTGAACGCAGCCATCTTTTCCTTTGCGCATCTGATGTATTGGAGCTGGATTGTAGCCATCATGACCTTTGTTGGTGGGCTGCTCTTTAGCTGGGCCTATCGCAAGCGCGGCTCGTTTTTCTATGCGGTTTTGCTGCACGCTGTTGCCGGGAACATCATCTTTGCAGTTGGTCTTGGCATCTATTTCTATTCGGGCAACGTGCAAAGGCCGTTCTGACCGCGCGACTTGCCTTGACTTTCCGGGCCTGACGGGGTGTATCGGCGCGACGAATTCTGCGCCCGAAGGGATATTCCATGCACGCCTATCGCAGCCACACCTGCGCCGCTCTGACCGCCGCCAATGTCGGTGAAACCGTCCGTCTTTCTGGATGGGTGCATCGGGTCCGAGATCACGGTGGCGTGCTGTTCATCGACCTGCGCGACCATTTTGGTGTGACGCAGGTTCTGTGTGACGGCGACAGCGCGGCCTTTGCCGAGCTGGAGAAAGTACGCTCGGAATGGTGTATCCGCATCGACGGCACCGTAAAAGCGCGTGACGCCGATCTGGTAAACCCAAAACTGCCCACTGGCGAGATCGAAGTTTACGTGCGTGAGCTTGAGGTTCTGGGCGCGGCCGACGAGTTGCCGCTGATGGTGTTCGGCGATCAGGAATACCCCGAGGAAACCCGCCTGCGCTATCGCTATCTGGACCTGCGCCGCGAGGCGATGCAGCAGAACATGACCCTGCGCTCGGACGTTGTTGCCTCGATGCGCCGCCGCATGTGGGATCAGGGCTTTCGCGAATATCAAACGCCGATCATCACCGCCTCGTCGCCCGAAGGCGCACGCGACTTTCTGGTGCCGTCGCGTCTGCATCCGGGCAAGTTCTACGCTCTGCCGCAGGCGCCGCAGCAGTTCAAACAGCTGATCATGGTGTCGGGTTTCGACAAGTATTTCCAGATTGCGCCGTGCTTCCGTGACGAAGACCCGCGCGCCGATCGCTCGCCTACCGATTTCTACCAGCTTGACCTCGAGATGTCGTTTGTCGAACAGCAAGACGTGTTCGACACCATCCAGCCCGTTCTGACCGGGGTGTTCGAAGAGTTCGGCGGCGGCCGCAAGGTCGATCAAGACTGGCCCCAAATTTCCTACAAGGATGCGGCCCTGTGGTATGGTAGCGACAAGCCCGACCTGCGGAACCCTATCAAAATGCAAGTGGTCTCCGACCACTTCCGCGGGTCTGGCTTCGCGATTTTCGCGAAGCTGTTGGAGCAGGACGGCACCGAGATCCGCGCCATCCCTGCGCCGACCGGTGGCAGCCGCAAGTTTTGTGACCGCATGAATGCCTTCGCCCAGAAAGAGGGTCTGCCCGGTATGGGCTACATCTTCTGGCG
The DNA here is from genome assembly GCF_059610245.1 of Ruegeria sp. YTSA075. NCBI lineage: Bacteria > Pseudomonadati > Pseudomonadota > Alphaproteobacteria > Rhodobacterales > Roseobacteraceae > Ruegeria > Ruegeria sp. YTSA075. The sequence continues at coordinate 99,910 of NZ_JBXWNG010000010.1, forward strand.
CGATCAGGGCGAAGGCATGGAGGCAGCCGGTCCGCTAGCCAAGAACATCGGCCCCGAGCGCACCGAGGCGATCCGTGAGCAGCTGGGTTTGGGCGTTGGGGATGCCGCGTTCTTCCTGGGTGGCAAACCGAAAGCTTTTGAGAAGGTTGCGGGCAAGGCCCGTGACGTGATCGGTGAGGAACTGAACCTGACCGAGAAAGACCGGTTTGCTTTTGCCTGGATCGTGGATTTCCCGATCTATGAACAGGACGAGGAAACTGGTGCGATCGATTTTGAGCATAACCCGTTCTCGATGCCTCAGGGTGGTATGGAAGCACTGAACGGCAATCCGTTGGATGTACGTGGTTATCAATATGACCTGGCCTGCAATGGGTATGAGCTGGTCTCGGGCGCCATCCGAAACCATAAGCCTGAAATCATGCTGAAAGCCTTTGAACTGGCAGGTTACGGCGAGGATGAAGTCAAATCCCGCTTTGGCGCTCTGTTCAATGCCTTCCACTATGGTGCTCCGCCGCACGGGGGCTGTGCTGCGGGCATTGACCGGATCGTGATGCTACTGGCGGATGAGGCCAACATTCGCGAGGTCATGATGTTCCCCATGAACCAGCGGGCCGAAGACCTGATGATGGATGCGCCGTCCAATCCGACCTCGGATCAGTTGATGGAACTGGGTCTGCGGATCATACCACAGGACTAAATCACTCTGGCCAGACCGAGCTGGTGAAGCGTGAACCACTGATCGATTTTTGCCTGACAGGCACTACAAATCGCGACCCCTTCTTCCGCGCATAGCGGGGGGAGGAACTCGAGGCGGGACAGATCAGTTTGGGACCTTTGGACTAGTCGATCAGCTTATCCGACCGTTCTCGGCTAACGCGAATGGATCGGGCGGTTTGGCGGGTGTGGCGGTACATCCAGACAAACAACAATGATGCGGTGATAAAATATGCGGTTGCCATTTCAGATTGCCTCTCTCTGTTCTAAGCGGCTTTGAACAAGGCCCGCGACCTGCGCTGTCACTGCCGTGATCGGGGTGCCTTGCGCGCGCGACTGGGCAAGTTTGCGCGCGGCTTCTGCAAGAACAGTATCTTCAGCTTCGCGCGCAACGCCCTGCAGAAACTGCGCGGCATAATCCAGTGTACGCGGATCGGTGGGGCCGGCCAGAACATCTGCGATATGAGCCATGTCATCTTGATAGGCCAGAGGATCGGGCTGAATCACCTCATCTCGAACTGAATGAAGGCCACTGGGGCGCCGATCCTCGGGCAGGCGTTCAAGGATGGATTTCTGAAAATAAGACATTGATTTTAAGGGCTTGGGCAGAAAACCATCCGCCCCGGCGCTTTGCGCAACCGCCTCGTTCCCATCATCGCCGGACATGCCCAGAATCACGCTGATCCGTGGGGATGCTGCGCTGAGTTCGGCGATAAGATCGGCGCCTGAACCATCGGGCAGGCCCATATCCACCAGAATGACAGAAGGGCGATAGATCTGCAGATGACGGCGTGCGGATTTCAAACAGTCCGCGCGCCTGATCCGTGCCCCGCTGTGCAGACACATTAAACGAATGGCATCACAGGCATAGCGACTGTCTTCGACAACCAGAATGGTCTGTCCCAGCAGCGGCCGCGTTGCTGTGGGCGCGGCGATGGTGGTGGCGAAGGGGACCGAATCGTCCATGGCAGCTCTCCTATCCAACAGATGGTTCACGCTAGGAACTTCTGGCTAACACAGGGTTAACGGGCGATTTGGCGCACTTGTTCTTTGCCGGGGCTGCCCCCATAACCCAGTTAACGCAAGCCTGAGGAGACTATTATGATAGGACGCCTGAACCACGTCGCCATCGCCGTACCCGACCTTGAAGCCGCATCCGAGCAGTACCGTTCTGCGCTGGGTGCCAAGGTGGGTGCACCGCAGGATGAGCCGGATCATGGTGTCACGGTCGTGTTCATTGAACTGCCCAATACAAAGATCGAACTTCTGTTTCCGCTGGGCGATGACAGTCCGATTAACGGGTTCCTCGAGAAAAACCCCGCAGGAGGCATTCACCATGTGTGCTACGAGGTCGAAGATATCATCGCCGCCCGCGATCACCTGAAAGAAACCGGTGCGCGTGTATTGGGCAGCGGCGAGCCGAAAATCGGTGCGCATGGCAAGCCCGTTTTGTTCCTGCATCCCAAGGATTTCAACGGCTGCCTGGTCGAGCTAGAGCAGGTATAACCATCCCAAGCCCGGAGGGCCCGAAATGACCATCACCGCTGCGCTGGTGCTGTTTGCCGTTATCTGGTTCATGACGCTGCTTGTTGTGCTACCCATCCGCATAAAAACGCAGGGCGATCTGGGCGATATCGTTCCGGGCACCCATGCAGGTGCGCCGGAAGTTCATCATATGAAGAAAAAGATGTGGATCACGACCGGTATCACGTTCGTTTTGTGGGCGATCATCGCGGGGATCGTCTTGTCCGGTTGGATTTCTGTGCGCGATTTCGACTGGCTGAACCAGCTGGAACCCCGCTGAATGGTGTCAGGCCGTACGGGCCGACACTGCATGATAGATATGAGTGAAGGTCGCGGCCCCGATAATCGGGATCACCAAATTCACCAGCGGGACGGAGAGTGGGATAGCCATCAGCGTACCCGCCAGCCAGATCGTCGAGGCATGTTTCGCCCGCAGCTGACGCGCTCCACCACGCCCCAGTCGACGCATCGCAGCAAGAGTGAAGTACTCGCGTCCCAGCAGGAATCCGTTCATCGCCCAGAAGATGAAGGGCGCAAAAGGGGGGAACATGGCATAAAGGATCAGCGCCAGAATGTTCGCCAGGATCAACACACCCATAAAGCTGAGACCGTCCATGACCGCCTCGCTGAACGGGATGCGAGGGACGGGCGGCAGATGGGGGTAATGCTTGTCTTCGACCGCTTGTGCCACCTCTTCCAGAAAGATCGAGGTGATGGCCGAGGCGACAGGCACCATCAGGAATACCGGCAGAATCATAACCAAAAAGATGCCCGAATAGTTCAACACATCATTCAGCCAAGACACCTCGCCAACGAAAGGTAGTGATATCTCGTTTCCGGACAGAGAATTGATGATCCAGATCGCACCCGCGCAAGCGAGGAACAGCAAAAGGATCGTCAGGCCAATTCCACGCAGCAAGACCGACCGAAACTTGGAGTCACCAATCTGACCGAGCGCGGCAAAAAACGCGTTGAGGATGATCATTCAGAAACCCATTCGGTCAATGCATCAACATCAGGGCGCGGGCGCTCGGGCGGAGTGGGGCCTTCGGTGGCGATATGAATCAGACCGGCCAGACGTTCGTTCTGATCCAATCCAAAGGCGGCCTTGCAAAACGCGGGGTCATGAGATTGCCAGCCAGACAACCAGTTCGCCCCCCAACCCGCTGCCAAAGCGGCGTTCAACAAGGCAAGGCAAACAGCCCCTGCGGAATAAGTTTGCTCAATCGCCGGGATTTTTTCCGAAGGTTTTTGAACCTCGACAACGGCGACGGCCAGATGCCCAAGGTCGAATTGATTGCGGGCCTTGGCGATATCTTCCGGAGTTTTCCCGAGTGCCTGACCACATGTTTCGGTCAACGCGGCCAGACGAGCCATCGCACCTTTCTCGATCACGATAAAGCGCCAGGGCTCCAGCTTGCCATGATCCGGGCTGCGTGCAGCGGCCGTCAGCAAAGGCAATAGCTGATCCCGCGTAGGCGCCGGAGCGACCAGCGTCTTTGCAGGTCGAGACCTGCGCGACAACAGAAACTCTAGTGCGGCGGGGTTCTTCAAGGACATATGTTAACTTCCTTTACATCAGCTCTGTCTATCTTGGGCGGCGTAGCTGGCGTTTCAAGGGCGTGCTAATGTATTTGGCGGATCAATTTCACCTCAACCTGTGCCGTGCAAGTGAAATAGTGCACAATATTCCGGCTGCGCCGCCCAAACGCGGCGAAGTTTCTTGGGGTTGGACAGTTTGGTTCGCAGGTCTATTCGCGCTGATCCAGCGTCTCGCGGATCTGGTAAACGCCTTCGGGCAAATCCAGGGCCGCCGCCAGATCACGCACTTGTTCAGGCGACAAGGTGATCTTCTGAATTTGCTCGGTCCGGGGGTCCAATTGTTCCAGCGTCACACATTCGGCGAAACTGTTGATGACGACATCCTCCTGCAAAGGCTTGGGGCCTTCATCCACCAGAGTAATGACGGTCGAGTCGAATTCATGCTCAATCGAAAACATGATGCCAGAGTGCAGCCCGTAGCCCTTCAATGCAACCCGGAACTGGCCGAAACCGCAGTGGTACTGACCGCTGGGTATGACTATGTTGGGCTCACAGCCTGATCGGCAAAAAGGACAACCCATGCATCGCATTGCTATGCTGATATCAGCCGTGTTTCTGGCCGCCTGTTCGACAGGTGATTTGCGTCTGGTTCGGGCCGAGGATTGGCGCGGGTTGACACCTGACGAAACCGCCAGTGCTGCGTCTTTTCGGGAGGTCAGCCGCAAAATCGGGCAGGAAGCCCGCACGCGATGTAAGCGCGCCGCCGGAACGGAGAATTGTGATTTCGACATATTTGTCGATTTGAATCCGTCTGCCCCGGCAAATGCTTTCCAGACTTTGGACGATCAAAAACGTCCTGCCATCATCTTTACCCGCTCGATGATCGCATCGACCCGGAACACCGATGAACTAGCTTTTGTGATGGGCCATGAGGCGGCGCATCACGTGCTGGATCACATTGCCCGTCAAAGCGAGAACGCCAGTATAGGCGCCGCGAAATTCGGCGAGGCGGAACGTATAAGGGGCAAAGGGGACGCTGCGGTGGAAAAGGCCCAACGGTTGGGCGCGAAGGTTGGTGTGCAGGCCTATGTTCAGGACTTTGAGCTTGAAGCGGACCAGCTGGGAACAATCATAACCTTCAACGCTGGTTACAACCCGTTGGTTGGCGCAAAGTACTTTGATCGCATCCCAGATCCCGGAGACAGTTTCCTGGGTACTCATCCCCCCAATGCCGAACGGGTTCAGATCGTTCTGGAAACCTCTCGCAAACTAGGCCTGTCGCCATGACCGAACTGGTGCAGTTGGGTGTGATCCTGACGGATCGCGGATCAAAATATGCAGTCTCTGGCGCGGCGGTGTCGTCGCGTGCGCAGGTCGATGCGGTGTTGACTGCGTTGAAACGCGATAAGTCCTATGCCAAAGCCACCCACAATACCTGGGCCGCGACCCTGCCCACCGGGTCACTCAAGGCTGATGATGGGGAAAGCGGGGCGGGCATGGTCATTCTGCGTATGATGGAGCGCGAAGAGCTGCAAAATCACGTGATCATCGTCACCCGTTGGTACGGCGGGAAAAAGCTGGGCGGTGATCGTTTTCGGCGTGTTCAAGATGCAACGCGCGCCTATCTGGACCACATTGCGGCCTCTGCTTGACCTGAATCAAGGTTTTACCTTGGCCAGCAGATACCTTCCCCTCATGGCGCGACAGGGAAAGGACAGGATATGCCCAGCCGAGAAACTTTGCGATTGCACGCCGGATTGGTCGATGACATGGCGCGAATGCTGGACATCGACTTGCAGGAAACCGCCATTGAAGGCGGCATATCGATTGATGAGATTTCGGATGCCGTTGTTCGGTGTGCCGATTGTCCGAACCCGAAACACTGCCAAAACCTGTTGCAGAATGCCGACACGCTGAACCGTGCGCCGGAATATTGCCGCAACCAGGATTTGCTTCACAAATTAAGGCCCTAGCGATGGTGATCTGATGCCACGGCTCGGAGATATCATGACCCACCTCCGTCTGATTCTACGGATGGGTCAGGCGACCGGTACAGATCTGGTTAAGGCGCATTCCACAGGTCGTCTCAGCCATGAGGAGTGGGCGGAAATGATCCGGTTCTGCCGTGGCTGTATGTGGGCTGAACAGTGCCCCGAATGGCTGAATGAGCACGAGGAGATCACTGCCGCCCCGCATAGTTGTCCGAATCGCACACAGTTTGCTGCGCTGAAGCGCGCGCAGATGGAAGACGTCCGATGCCTTGCGAAAAGCTAGGCCCGATTGAAAAACATTTCTGGCTGAGTCGCTCTGTCGCGCGATCACTGGGCGTTTCTTTTACCGATGCGATGGCCGAAGGGCGACTTTCCGCCGAAGGATATGCGGCATTGGTGACGCGTTGTAGGGCAGCGAATTGCAGCAAGGAATGCGCGATCTGGTTGGATGAAAACCGGTCCTCCGCAACTTCGGCACCCGGGTTCTGTGCAAATGCTGTTTTGTTTGCCGCCCTTCGCCACAGGTCAGATCTTCGAATGTGATCCGTCGCACAGGGGGGCTTTCTGGCTATGCTTGCAACAGCAAAAAAACACCTTTTTGCTGGCTTCAGCCGTGTATTTTAAGGGTTCAATGCCCGTGCCCTTGTGTGATCCATCGCAAAATGGCTGCCTGGCTGATCGGCCGCAGGCGCACCAGAAATAGGTTTTGCCTTCGACCACGTCGACGGCTGCGGGTTCTTTTCTGGCGATGATTGGGGTGTCAGACATGTGGCTCCTCCGGATTTGGCTTATGTCACCACAGAAGTGTAATCCGATGTACCGAGAGGGCCAGAGCGGAATAGATACAGCGTAGGACGTGTTGACACAGGCGTAGCTTCGCTGCCGATCACCGGTGCGTGATCGATTCTGTTGCCAGAGTGAGCTTCTGCTTTTATCCTGACTATGGCCCCGAAAAATTGGGCAATATCAGAAAAGTAATAGAGGAAAGACGGACATGAAACTGAAACTCGCTGCTGTTGGCACTTTCGCGCTGCTTCTGACTGCGTGCGCACAGCCGGAACCAACCCCTGTGTACATTCAGCCAAGCTATGACAAAGCTGGCACACCAAGCTGCCCAGGCGGGTATGACCTGGCGACGACAGAAGCAGGTGAGACTGTCTGTAACCCGGTTACACAATAAGCTTTCCGCAGGCGGTCCAATTTGGGCCGCCTGTCTTCTTTTTGAAACCGCAACGCCGCCCAACGGGCGGTTTTTTGTTGTCGAGCGGTCGCCGAAACAGGGGGCGACCTAGTGTTTCTTGTTGTGAAACCCATGCCTGTAGATAAACACACGATGACCATGGCCCCGAAACGCCCGATTCGGATGGCGTCTAAGCCCCTTGCGTCTGTGACCCGCGCGAACATTGGGTCGGTGCAGGTTCTGATGGTGTTTTCTGATGTGATGCTCGGCTTTGGGGGCATAGTAGTGCCTTTGGACCGGACGGGCGCTCTGGATATGAACGCTGAATTTTCCGCCTCCGACATACACAACATCGGATGACAATTTGCTGAGGCCAACTGCGCCAGCCGGGTTTGACAGTATTAAGGCGGAAATCGCCAGCACCATACTGCGTTTGGCCAAATGAGTTACGCGTGACATGAAAACCTCCGTTTGGTTTCATGTCGAAGATGAGAGTGGCGGCGCCTATTCTCCAATAAACTCAGGTCACGCTTTACCGATGGACGGTGTTCGGACATAGCCCTGCGGTTAGGAAATCTGACCCCACAGGTCATACTCACCCGCTTCGTCAATCGTCACCTGAACGATATCGCCGGGTTTAAGCCTTTCGAATCCTTCATCAATGAATAGGTTCCCATCGATTTCTGGCGCATCTGCCTTGGTGCGGCAAGTGGCGGCCTGATCGTCAACTTCATCAACAATGACGTCAATGGTCTGTCCAACTTTGGCCTGCAACTTCGCCTCGGAAATCGCCTGAGCCTTTTCCATAAAGCGATCCCAGCGTTCTTTCTTGACCTCGCCGGGAACATGATCCGGCAGATCGTTCGAGCGTGCGCCAGCGACGTTTTCGTACTGAAAACAGCCAACGCGATCCAGCTGTGCCTCGTCCATCCAGTCCAGCAAAGTCTGGAATTCTGCCTCTGTCTCGCCGGGATAGCCGACGATAAAGGTCGAACGCAGGGTAATGTCGGGGCACATGGCGCGCCACGCCCGGATCTCATCCAGGGTTTTGGCGGCTGCTGCCGGGCGTGCCATGCGTTTCAGAACATCCGGGTGCGCGTGTTGGAACGGGATATCCAGATAAGGCAGCACGTTGCATCCGGCATCTGCCATCAGCGGAATCAATTCGCGCACATGCGGATAGGGGTAGACATAGTGCAGACGCACCCAGGCCTCCAACTGCCCCAGCTCACGCGCTAGATCGGTGATATGGCTGCGCACCTTGCGGTCTTTCCAGGGGTTCGCATCGTATTTTCGATCCAACCCATAGGCCGAAGTGTCCTGTGAGATCACCAAGAGTTCCCGAACGCCATTGTCGACCAGTTTCTCGGCCTCGCGCAACACGGCATGGGCCGGGCGGCTGGCAAGTTTCCCGCGCATGTCAGGAATGATACAGAACTTGCATTTGTGGTTACAGCCTTCCGAAATCTTCAGATAGCTGTAGTGGCGCGGGGTCAGTTGCACGCTGCTGGCGGGCAACAGATCGACGAACGGGTCCGGGTCAGGCGGAACCGCCGCGTGTACCGCATCCAGAACCTGTTCATATTGATGCGGCCCAGTGACGGCCATAATGCGTGGATGGTGTTCGCGGATGTAATCGGGTTCCGCCCCAAGGCAGCCGGTGACGATCACCTTGCCGTTTTCGACTAGCGCCTCGCCAATCGCATCCAGGGATTCTGCCTTGGCGCTGTCCAGAAACCCGCAGGTGTTCACAATGACGGCATCGGCCCCGGCATAGTCTGGTGAAATGCCGTATCCTTCAGCCCTCAGACGGGTCAGGATGCGCTCGCTGTCGACCAGTGCTTTGGGGCATCCCAACGACACCATACCAATGGTTGGCTGGTTTGAGCGGGATGTCTCGGGCATCCGGGCGGCGGGCGCGAGGTCGGGGCGTAGATTTGGCGGGTTCGTGGTCATGGCGCGGCATATAGTGGGGAAAGCTTCCCCTTGCAAATGTCACGCTGCATTTGGATGATGAAATCAAACAGGCCAGCAGGTGGAGAGCAGACACATGAAATGGCTAATACGCATCTTGTTCATTCTTGTCGCCGTCGTGGGGCTGGTCATCGGTGCCTTGCTGCTGATGCCTGGCGACAAGCTGGCGGCAATCCTGTCCGAGCAGGTGAAGGCCCAAACGGGCCGTGATCTGACCCTCACAGGCGATGTAAACCTGTCATTCTGGCCGGTGCTGGGTATGGAAACCGGACCTGTGACATTCGGCAACGCCTCTTGGGCCGGCCCTGAACCAATGCTGAGCGCGCAAAGCCTTGCCGTGGGTGTTGATGCCGCCGCTTTGCTGGCGGGCGATCTGAAGATCAAACGTGTTTTCGCGGATAATCCCGTTCTGAGGCTTGAACTGGCAGATGGGCGCGGAAACTGGGTTCTGGGCGCGCCTTCCGCGGCGTCGTCCGGAGGTGGCGGTGCCTCCAGCGTAGTGTCGGCCGATTCAAGTGCTGCGGTCACGCTGGAACAGTTGGAGCTTACGAATGCGCGGCTCATCTATGTCGAAAACGGCGTGACCCAGATGGATTTCGCAGGAGTGACCCTGTCGGCCAGTTGGCCCGATATCTCGGCCCCGATGGTCATGGAGGCCAATATGGGTGTGCCGGGCGGTGCGGTACAGGTGGACCTAAAAATTCCCGATCTGCCCGCGTTTTCCACTGGTGAGGTGACGCCCCTAGAGCTGTCATTGAAAGCGCCTGGTGGCGAGATCGGGTTCGACGGTCGGGTTAACCTGTCTGGAGAGATGGACGGCAAGACGCAAATCACCACAAAAAGTACCAAAAAGATGCTGGCTGCTTTTGGGCAGGGTGGTGTTGGCGTTCCCTATGGCCTGGGTCAGACGGCGGATATCTCGACCCATATGACCTATACAACAGACGGCAAGGTGTCGTTGCGCGATATGGTGGCCCAGCTCGATAACAACCGTTTTGCGGGCGAAGCCGATATCACGATTGCCGCGACCCCGAACATCGTCGCCCGGTTGGATGCGGGGGCGTTGGATCTGACCAAAGCAACTGGCGCGGTGGAGGGATCGGATGGGGGCTCGGAATCCTCGGCCAACGAAGGCTGGTCCAAAGACACGATTGATGCATCAGCTTTGTCTCTGGCGAATGGCAAAATTCGCCTGACCGCGAAGTCCATTGCGGTTCCGGGGATGGAGCTTGGCGCGTCGGACCTTACACTAAGTCTGGATCGCGCGCGTGCGGTGCTGGAAATGCATCCGGCCACATTGTTTTCGGGTCAGCTTAACGGGCAGGTGGTTGCGAACAACCGCAACGGCTTGTCCGTGGGCGGCAGCTTGAAAGCCAGCGGCTTCGATCTGCAACAGGCGTTAACGACCCTGGCAGGGGTAGAGCGCCTGTCCGGTACCGCATCAGGTGCGGTCGAGTTTCTGGGGGTGGGGCAGACCGAAGATCAGATCATGCGTTCGCTCAGCGGGAAGGGCAACGTAGATGTTGGGCGCGGTGTGATCTCGGGCTTTGATCTGGATCGGCTTATGGGCCGGGGGACGGGCTCTGGCGGTACGACCGTGTTCAACAGCCTGACAGCCAGTTATGTGATCGACAAAGGCGTGCTGACCAACAATGATCTGCTGATGTCGCTCAAGAATTTCCGCGCTGATGGCGCGGGCCGCGTCAATCTGGGCACGCGCAGCATCGACTATCTGTTTACACCTACCGCCCTGCGCGCCAATTCCGGCGATGGAATTTCGGTGCCTGTGCGCATTGAAGGGCCGTGGAGCAGCCCATCGATCAAACCCGATCTGACGAAAGCCATCGAGGCCGCGGCCGAAGGAAAGGTTAAGGAACTGGAAGACAGTGCCAAACAGAAGGTGTTCGACAAGGTCGGGCAAGAGCTGGACACAACCGTGACAGACAGCGATCAGATCGAAGACGCCCTGAAGAACAAGCTAGAGGAAGAGGCCAAGAAAGGCCTGCTGAAACTGTTCGGAGGCGATTAAAGGCTAGCGGGCAGGGGCTTTGTCCCCAACACCCTCAAATGGTCTGATCGTAGTCGCCCACACCAGGCTCTGACCGGATGACGGCGTCGATATCCGCAAAGATGGCGCGCATCTCGGCTTCGCTTTCGCTGCTTTCGCAGACAACCACCAGATTGGGCGTGTTCGAAGACGCACGCACCAATCCCCAACTACCATTGTCCAGAATGACGCGGGCACCGTTGACGGTCACCACCTCTTTGATCGCGCGGCCCGCAAGGCTTTCGCCCGCTTCTGCTTTGGCGACCAACTTGTCGACCAGCCGGTTCAGAATACCGTATTTTTCGGTATCCGACGCGTAGGGCGACATGGTTGGTGTGGACCATGTCTTGGGCAATGCCTTGCGCAGGTCCGACATGCTTTGGTCAGGGTTGCGATCCATCAGCTTGCAAATCTCAACGGCAACGCGCATGCCGCAGTCGTAGCCACGCCCGACTGGTTCGGCTAAAAAGTAGTGCCCCGATTTTTCGAACCCTGCCAAAGCACCGATCTCTTTGACGCGCCGTTTCATGTGGCTGTGCCCGGTTTTCCAATAGTCGGCTTTGACCCCCAGGGCATGTAGCTCTGGGTCGCTGGCGAACAGACCAGTGGATTTCACATCCGCGACAAAGGTCGCCCCCGGATGCAGTTTGGCCAGATCACGGGCCATGATGACACCAACCTTATCGGCGAAAATCTCTTTGCCCTCGTCATCTACAACGCCACAGCGATCGCCGTCCCCGTCAAAGCCAAGCGCCAGATCGGCACCGCTTGATTTCACGGTATCGGCCATGTCGTGCAGCATCTCCATGGCTTCTGGATTGGGGTTGTAGTTGGGGAATGTGTAGTCCAGCCGGGTGTGGCTGGGCACAATCTCAACCCCGATCCGTTCAAGGACTTCGGGCGCGAATGCCGAGGCGGTACCGTTGCCGGTGGCGCAGACCACTTTCAGCGGGCGGGTCATTCTGAAATCACCGACCAGATCATCGATATAGGCGTCTTTCACGCCATCGACGAATTCATACGAGCCACCTGATTGGGACTGCCCTTCGCCGTTTAGAACGATGTCGCGCAACTCGGCCATCTCATCAGGGCCATGAGTCAAAGGACGTTCGAACCCCATTTTCACACCAGTCCAGCCGTTTGGATTGTGGCTCGCCGTGACCATCGCGACGGCCGGAGCATCCAGATGGAACTGCGCAAAATAGGCCATTGGGCTAAGCGCGGGGCCAATGTCCTTGACCTGAATGCCTGCCTGCATCAGCCCCAGGATCAGCGCGTTTTTGATCGACAGGGAATAGTCACGATAGTCGTTGCCCACCGCTATGACCGGCTCGATCCCGCGCCGTTGAATTTGGGTGCCCAAACCGAGGCCAAGTGCTGTCATTCCCGGTAAATTGATCTCTTCGGGGAATTTCCAGCGTGCGTCATATTCGCGAAACCCGGTAGGCTTGATCATCGCGTCGCGTAGAAAGCTCCAGGTGTTTGGGGACACCTCGGGGATAGGTTTGGTCATAACAGCACTCAATGGTTAGATATGGATGGGGTTCGCTTTAGCCAGCGCGTCAAAACGCATCAATGTGTCGATGAGTTTTGGCATTTGGTCCAGGTAGATCATGTTAGGCCCATCGCAAGGTGCATTGTCCGGGTCCTGGTGCGTTTCCATAAAGACTGCGGCTGCACCAACTGCCACAGATGCGCGCGCCATCACTGGCGCAAACTCACGCTGGCCGCCAGACGATCCGCCCTGGCCACCCGGTTGTTGCACCGAGTGGGTCGCATCCATGACAACGGGGTAACCGGTTTGAGCCATTTGAGGCAGCGAGCGCATATCGGCCACCAGAGTGTTGTAGCCAAAAGATGTGCCACGCTCGGTCAGCAAGATGTTCTGATTGCCAGTGCTTTCGATCTTCGAGATGATATTCGGCATCTCCCACGGGGCCAGAAATTGCCCCTTTTTAACGTTGACCACAGCGCCCGTGTTTCCGGCAGCCAACAGCATATCCGTCTGGCGGCACAGGAAGGCCGGGATCTGCAAAACATCCACTGCCTCGGCAGCGACGGCACATTGAGCCTCGGTATGGACATCTGTCAGCACCGGCACACCGATGGATTTACGGATGTCGTCCAGAACCTTCAGTCCCGCATCAATACCCATGCCGCGCTTGCCCGACAGTGATGTCCGGTTGGCCTTGTCATACGAGGCCTTGAACACGTATTGCGCGCCCGCAGCTTCGCAGGCTTCTTTCATCTTGCCTGCTATCATCTGGGCATGATCGGCTGTTTCAAGCTGGCATGGACCGGCAATAATGGTCAGCGGAAGGTCGTTGCCGACCGTCAGGTCGGAGATTTTTACATGTTTCATGTGTCTTACGAGGATACCTGTTCACGAAGGACCGACGCGGTAAGCGAGATCATCAGGTAGATACCAGCAAACAACAGGAAAGCCAAAATCGTATTTTCGAATTTGCGCGGATAGCTGGGATCCTGGCTTGGCACGGGATTGACCGAGACGGTCAGATACCGCACCTGCCGGTTGGCCTCGGTTCGTGTAGTTTCCATGTACTGCATCGCGGTTTGCAGCAACATATCCCGTGCGACCAAATCAGCCTGTGCCATTTGAATCCGAACGCTCAGGCGGGCCAGCGAGTTTTCGCCTGCCGAGACATCCAGCATCTCGGCATTCAGCTCGTCCAGCACGTTTTCCAGTCGGGCAATATCTGCGTTCACCCCGTCGACCTTGGCCTGATTGGGGCGCAGATTGTCCAGCAAGGCAGCCAGCTCAAGGCGTTTGTCCTGCAGCAAAATCTCAATCTCGTTGATCCGACCACGCAGACCTGCAAGAACGTTTTCGGGGTCAAGAACCGCGCCTTGAAGCTGCAGTTCGATCAGGTCTTCCTGAGCTTGCCTGCGCGCCTCTTGCGCGGCTTCGAAACTTTCAAGCGCATCCCGCATCTGGTCATCACGCTTTTCACCAGACAGAGTGTTCACACGACTTTCTGCGTAGGAAATAAGGCGCTCAGAAAACTCGGTCGAGGTTTGCGGGTCTGGGGCGATGATTTCCATCCGGATGATTCCGTCGGTAGGATCGTATCCGATCGTTACGATGCGCTTATAAAGCTTATATGCCTCTTCAAGTGTTGCGTCTGGAGCCAGACGTTGGACCGGATCAATCCAATCCTGCTTGAACACCTCAGCGAACCCCGCGTCCCGGTCCAGCAGCAGCAGTGCTTCTTTTGATTCCAGAAAATCCTGCACCGAAACCGAATCCTGGGCCGTGGCAAACTGTGTGCCCGACAGTAAGCCGCCTACAGAGCCACCTGCAGCATCCGCTTGCAGGATCGAGAAGGAGGAGTTGCTGGCATACATCGGCGTCGCGATGCGATAGAAATAGAACCCCACCACAAAGGTCGGCAGAAGAACAAACGCGGCCAATCTGGCGAACAAGGTAAAGAGTTTGACGCGCCGCCTGTGCGCGATCTCTTTCTGAATTTGCCCGATTTCCAGATTGCGCCGTTCGGCCGGGCTCATTTCAGGGCCCGGAACGCCATACTGTTTTTCCTGCGTAGTTTGGGGCAGTTGGACCCGGACTTTGTCTTTTGGCTTGCCGGGCTGTGCGTCTGCATCTGGCTCTTTTGCAGCGGCAAGTTCGAGCAGATTTGTCCGCTCGAACGGATCAATGCCCTTTTTGCGCAGCAGGCGCACAGCGTCATAGTCAGAAGACGCGGCAAGCCCGTGCTTTTGGGCAAGACGTCGTGCGATGCGCAATTGGCGACCGGTCAGACCTTCGCGCTTTATGTCGTCCAGTTCTGTTCCGGGCTGGGTTTCATTGGCGGCGGCGGGGCTTTGTGTGGCGTTTCGGATGCGCGCAATAGCATCCGCGCGCGCCTCGGCCGAGGCATCGACCTGCCGCTTGCGGCCCAGATTGTACTTTCTAACCTTGGGTTTCGTAGTCATATAACTGTTTTGCCTCTTCCAAGGTTTCAAACATGTAAAGCTGCCCGTCCAACAGAACCGCCGCCTGTTGGGCAAACTTCTCTAGTGTTTCGGGGCTGTGCGATACAATCACCAAGGTCGTCGTGCGCAGACGCTCCTGTAAGATATCCCCGGCTTTTTTGTTGAACTCAACATCCGTGGAAGAGGGCATCCCCTCATCAATCAGATACATGTCGAAATCCAGCGCCAGCAGTAGCGAAAAGGTGAATCGCGCCCGCATCCCCGAGGAATAGGTCGCAAGCGGCTGGTTGAAATATTCACCCAAACCGCAAAGCCAACTGCAATAGGCCTCAACATAATCGGGATCCATGCCGTATATTTTGGCGATGTAGCGCGCATTTTCCAGCGCCGACATCTTGCTGGACACACCCCCGGTAAATCCCATTGGAAAGGACACTTTGCAATCGCGGCGAATGACCCCTTCATCCGGCTTTTCCAACCCGGCCATCATATTGATAAGCGTGGTTTTTCCGGTTCCATTGGGGGCGAGGACCCCAAGAGATTTTCCCAGTTCAACCCGGAATGACACCTGATCCAGGATCACCTTTCGGCTGGTCCCGGTCCAGAAGGATTTGCTGACATTCTCGAACTCAAGCATCTGCTCTCTGCTGCTCAATCCAGTATTGTGTCGCTCTTATCACATGGCGATGAGGTGCATTTCCTATCGGTCCATGTTGGCTACATTATGTCGAATTATGAAACAAATCATCAATATGCGCCAGCGTTCGGAAGGGACAGGTAACATTCCATGGTCAACCTGATCGATGAGATTCAAGCCTGCAGCCTTTGCGCCGATCAATTTGCGCAAACAGAGACGGCCCATTCGCCGCGACCGGTCGTCTGGTTTAAACCGGGCACACCGATCCTGATTGCGGGGCAGGCGCCTGGTGCGCGTGTACACGAGTCAGGTCGTCCGTTTACTGATCCTTCCGGGGATCGATTGCGCGCGTGGTTGGGTATTGATGATGCCGTCTTCTATGACCGGACCAAGCTGTCAATCGTGCCTATGGCCTTTTGTTTTCCGGGCTATGATGCCAAGGGCGCGGATTTGCCGCCACCGGCAATCTGCCGTAGGACATGGCATGATCGTGTGGTCGAGGCGCTTGGCGGGGTCCCACTGACGGTTCTTGTGGGAGGCCATGCCCATAAGTACCACCTTGGTGCGCGCAGTTCCGTTACAGATACAGTCAAAGACTGGAAGTCCCACGCGCCATATGTCTTCCCCTTGCCTCATCCGTCCTGGCGCAATACGGCATGGTTGAAGAAAAACCCGTGGTTCGAAGCCGAGCTGCTGCCAGTTTTGCGAGCCAGGGTGCAAGAGGTGCTGGATGACTGAAACAACGGCTTTGGACACGGCCCACGCCGCGATGCACGCCGCCCCGAACGATGACAAAGCCCGGCTGAGGTTCTTCGAGCGTTTGGCAGATAGTGAGCTGTTCTTGATGCTGACCGAGGAGGCACAGGGCGAAAATGTCTCGCCCGAGGTGTTCGACGTGGCAGATGGTCAGTTTGTGCTGGCGTTTGACCGCGAGGACAGGCTGGCTCAGTTTGCAGATCGCCCGGTACCCTATGTTGCGCTGTCTGGGCGGGTGCTGTCATCGATGCTTGCCGGGCAGGGGATTGGTTTGGGTCTGAACCTGGACGTGGCCCCGTCTTCGATGCTGATCCCGGTCGAGGCGTTGGGTTGGCTGGCGACGACTTTGCAGCACAGCCCGGAAGAAGTGCAGGAAAGGATTGCTGAGTTTCTTCCGCCGAAAGGGCTACCTGACAACCTGCTGACCGCGCTGGATACAAAACTGGCCACCGCCGGTGGGTTGGCCCAATCGGCCTATTTGGTCGCGACGAAATCAGCACACGGAGCAACAGGGCATTTGCTGGGGTTCGTGGGTGCGGTTGAGGGCGCGGAACCTGCTTTGGCCAAGGCCACCTCGGAGGCATTGACCTTTTCGGGTGTCGAAGCTGGTGCGATGGATGTTGGGTTCTTCGCCATGGACGACGTCGCGGCCGGGCTGCTGGCGAAAACAGGCTTGCGGTTCGACCTGCCGCAGCCGGAACAACCGGATACTATACGCCCTGTACCGGGGAGTGATTCTGAAAAGCCGCCGATCCTGAAGTAGCGATCTGCGCCTTACGCGGTGCTAAAGCGACACCGCGTAAGGATGTGATCTGTTTTATTCGGACGCTGTTTCCAGCTTGTCCTGAGTGCGCGTTTCGAAATCGCTGGCCTCGTGGCGTTCGTGCAATTGTGTGTGCGGCTCGCCAAACGGGCGGTTGACCATTCGGCCCCTTTGAACCGCCGGACGCGCATCAATCGCTTTGGCCCAACGCATGACGTTCTTGTAGGATTCGACATCCAGAAACTCTGCGGCGTCATACAGGCGGCCCAGAACCAACTGCCCATACCAGGGCCAGATGGCCATGTCGGCAATGGTGTAGTCTTCGCCCGCGATATAGGTTTTCTCGGCCAGTTCCCGATCCAGAACGTCCAGCTGGCGTTTGGTTTCCATTGCGAAACGATCGATGGGGTATTCCCATTTTTCAGGCGCATAGGCGTAGAAATGGCCAAAACCGCCGCCCAGATAGGGCGCGCTGCCCATCTGCCAGAACACCCAGTTCATAACCTCGGTCCGTTCCGGGCCGGACTTGGGCAGGAAGGCGTCGAACCTCTCGGCCAGATGAAACAGGATCGAAGCGCTTTCGAAAACACGGACAGGTTCGTCACCGGATCGATCCCACAGCGCGGGGATTTTCGAGTTCGGATTGGCACCGACAAAACCTGAACTGAACTGGTCACCCTCACTTATATTGACGAGCCAGGCATTGTATTCGGCACCTTCGTGACCCTGGGCCAACAACTCTTCCAGCATCACGGTGACTTTGACGCCATTGGGCGTGGCTAGCGAATATAGCTGCAAAGGATGGCGTCCAACGGGGAGATCCTTGTCATGGGTCGCACCTGCGATAGGCCGGTTGATGTTCGCAAATCGCCCGCCGCTTTCGCTGTCCCATGACCAGACCTTGGGGGGAGTGTATGTGGATTGATCGCTCATCTGGTGCCTTTCTTACTAATTCCGGGTGCCCGCGCGCCCGGTCCTCCTACAGCTAATGTTGCAATCTTCCGAGTCCAACCCCGGCTATCGGTGCTTCCTGTAATATTCCCCGGCGAACATCTCACGATTTCTCGTACTGGGTCACAGCGGCGCGAGCAGGGCTACGACGGGAAACAAATTCGCTTATTGTTAGCGCAGTCCCGCCAACACGGCGCCCTTGGGCACATGACCTAGAAAAGGAATGACCATATGAAACGCTTTGCTTTGACTCTCGCCGCGGCCATTGCGCTGGCTATTCCGGCCTTTGCCGGCCCGCAATATGTTGATGGAACGGGGTTTGCCGTCTCGGGCTATGACGTTGTGGCCTATCGCAACCTGGATCAGGTTGCCGTTGGCCAAAGCCAGCCGTCCGCTGTGCGTGGAAATGCGGATATCACTGCGGAATACAATGGCGCGACCTGGGCGTTTGCAACCGAAGAGAACCGCGACAAGTTCCTGGAAAACCCGGCCTACTATGCGCCACAGTATGATGGTCACTGCGCCTATGGTGTCTCAAAAGGCGGCAAGGTTCCAGCCAACCCGAACCTTTGGCGCATCGTCGATGACAAGCTTTATCTGAACATCACGGATGTTGTGGTCGGGTTCTGGGAAGAAGATGTGCCGGGCAACATCAATCTGGCCGAAGGCAACTGGCCGGGCATTGAAACCGGCGATGCGTCGACCAGTGTTATCCCTAAATTCACCTCAGAAGGTCCGGTTAGCAACTAACCGATCACTCACGAAACAAGGCCCGGCTTACCCCCATAAGCCGGGCCTTTCACTGATCAGCTGGCAAGCCAGTATTCGTTGCGGATCGCCTGATCAGCTTCGAACCGAATGCGCACACTCTTGGCGCCGGGGAACTTGCGTTCGCAGATTGTGTCTGGAATGACGACCTCACCGGCCCCCTCGTCGTTCGACTGAAAGCTCAAAACCTCGGTTTCGGTGGTCCGGGAAGAGCTTAGAACCGATGTCGGCAGCGCAATGCGATTTGCGCCTTCACACACTGGGGTCGGCACAAAATAGGTCAGGTTGCGCCCATAGCACCCAACCGCGTCCGGCACGTGATCCGAGTCCGCGAGCGTTGCCGCATCTGGGTCAGAGGCATCGTGCGATGCCGCATTTGGCAAGGCACGGCCCGGGTCCAGCATGGCCATGCAATTGGCGATATCTTCCGGTTCCAACTCGATAATGCGCCGCCGCAAACGTGGTCGCCGCGGTTGGCGAGGCCCGGCATTCGCCCCTTTGACGGTCAAACCTTCTTTGCGCAGATAGTCATAGGCTGACTTGGCGCGCGCGAAGTTTGCAGAATCCCCACCCGTGTGATCGGGATGGGCGTGAAAGGCGATGCGCCGCCACGCGTCCCGGATGTCATCCGGAGCGGCATTCGAGTCCAGCCCGAGGTCCGCCAATGCGTCGATGCGTGCCTTAACTTTGTCAACAGTCTCCATACTCAATACACTCTATACAAACACATGAGCCGAGTTTCGATATCGTCACGATTTTGTCAAATTTTACAGAGTATTGGGGCGGGTCGAGGTGACAATAGAATTGTCACCTGCAGATTGTTTTCGAATTGGGCGCTCGCCCCGGCTGGGTCTGCGAGATTGATGGCAAACCTTCCTACAGATGAAGAAAACCCGGACCGCGATGCAGCCCGGGCAGAAAGCCAATAGAAGCGGTTGTCTTAGGCGACGTTCTGAAGTTCGGTTTTCGGGGTGATCCCCAATGCAAAGCAGACATCGCGGGTTAGTTCCGGGCGGTTCAGCGTGTAGAAATGCAGCTTGTCCACGCCGCCTTCAATCAGGTCTGAGCAAAGCTCCGTGCAGAGCGCGGTGGCCAACAGATCCTCACGGTCGTCGCGCACGGCTTTCTCAAAAGCCCGATCGACCCAATCCGGGATATGGGTGCCGCAGCGCTGGGCGAAACTACGTGCGCCCTTCCAGTTTTCGATCGGCAATATGCCAGGCACGATGGGCTTGTCGATTCCAGCCTTGACGCAGGCATCGCGGAAGCGGAAAAAGGTTTCGGCCTCGAAGAAGAACTGGGTTAAAGCCTCATCCGCGCCTGCATCCAGCTTTGCCTTCAACCAGTCCACATCCGCTTGCATATCGCGGGCTTCGGGATGTTTGTCAGGATAGGCACCAACCCGGATGTTGAACATCTCGGTCTCGGCCAGCGCTTCGATCAGTTCGACGGAATGGGCAAAACCGTCGGAATGAGGGACGAACTTGTTCTGCCCTTTTGGTGGATCACCGCGCAAGGCCACAATGTTCTCGACGCCCGCGCGGGCGAACCTGTCTGCGATCTCCAGCGTTTCCTGACGCGACGCATCAACGCAAGTCAGGTGCGCGGCGACCGGCAAGCCAGATGATTTGTGCAGCGTCGCAACCGCATCCCGCGTCAGCTCTCGTGTGGTACCGCCTGCGCCATAGGTGACCGAGACAAAGCGGGGCTCCAAAGGGGCCAGAGTCTGCACCGTGTCCCAAAGACGGAATGATGCCTCAAGCGTCTTGGGTGGAAAAAACTCGAATGAAATTTCAGGTCTGGTCATCACGGCCTCGCAGGATCAATTGAGCCTCTTGTGCCACGTAGAGCGATGTGAGACAAACTCATATTCTTCAAGAACAACATGAGTTGCGCGACATATGCATATTGAATTCCGGCATCTGCGGACCATCAAAGCCATCCACGAATGTGGTGGGCTGGCGCGTGCGGCGGACCAGCTGAACATTACGCAATCTGCGCTGAGCCATCAGATCAAGGGCCTTGAGGATCAGGCCGGGGTGGAATTGTTCCTGCGCCGGTCGAAGCCGATGAAACTGTCCGCAGCTGGGTTGCGCCTGTTGCGGCTGGCCGAACAGATCCTGCCGCAGGTCGAAGCAGCGCAGCAGGAATTTACCTCGTTGCGCGACGGGCGCACGGGGCGGATGCATATTGCTATTGAATGCCACGCCTGTTTCGAATGGCTGTTTCCGGTGCTCGAATCGTTTCGGAAATCTTGGGGTGACGTCGATGTCGACATCCGTCCCGGTCTGGCTTTTGATGCCTTGCCCGCGTTGCAAAAGGAAGAGGTTGATCTGGTGGTGTCATCTGATCCCGAAGATCTGCCGGGCGTCGAGTTCGTCGAACTCTTCGATTACAATGCTGTATTTGTGGCTGCCTCGTCGCATCCGCTGGCCGAGAAAGGATATATCGAGGCCGAGGATTTTCGCGGTCAGACCCTGATCACCTATCCGGTAGAACGCACGCGTCTGGATGTCTTCAGCCAGTTGTTGATCCCGGCGCGGGTTGAACCAACCGCTATCCGGCAGGTTGAGCTGACAGCTGTGATCTTGCTGCTGGTTGCGTCAAACCGGGGTATATCCGTGTTGCCTGATTGGGTCGTGCGCGAGGTCAAATACAACTCGGACTACGTTACCCGGCCTTTGACGAACGAGGGGATCACCCGCCGCCTATACGCTGCCGTCCGCTCGGAAGATTTGGAAAAACCTTTTGTGCAGGAACTGATCGAGCTCGCCCGAGACGAGGCGCGCAAGCTTCAAAGCCAATAGACGTCCTGCTACGACGTGGAGGACCTCGCTGATCGCGAGGTCCGGAAATGCCTTAGCACTTGCCGAAGCACTGATGCACAACCTGAATACCCAGTGCGGTAATCGTCACGCAAGCTCCGGTTGGAAAGCCGAGTGTTGTGCATATTTTTATACAGGCTTTTGCTGCGGTTCCGTTGGGGATAGACGATGGAATTGGAAAGCAGACCTTTTTGTCAACGATCGGAATTTTCAGACAGATTTTTCCGTTTTCGACATCTACCGAAATGCAGGTTTCCCCCAGTTTCAAAGGGGTGGCCTCGTGCATCATGTCATTGGCGGACATGGATTTTAGATCCATTTCCGCATAGTGGGCACGTGCGGTTTCAACGAGTTGGTCGATGTCCTGCTGCGGGAATTCATGGTAAGTCGTCATAAAATTAACTCCAAATAAGATTTTAAGCGCGAGAAAAAAAGCGCGGGACCTTAAGGCAACGTGAAACAAAAGTACTAGGAAAAAAGCCAGATTTGGCATTTCGATATTGGGCGATGTTCAGGCGAGAGTCTGTGACAGAGATCACATCACAGGTTTGAAATACACGCTACTAATAGTGGGTTTTGAGTGTCTCTTGAGTCCGCTTGCCGAGAAAGCTGCTATGCAAAGACTATGGTGCTGCTATGCGCATCATTCCACTTGGCAAGTACGCCTTGCCCCAGTATACGCGCGGCTTGACCGGACAGGAGCCTTTTCACAATGGTTGGCAGTGCAAATCTCAACATCATGATCAAAGCCGCGCGCAAAGCGGGGCGATCTCTGGTCAAGGATTTCCGTGAAGTCGAGAACCTGCAGGTATCGATGAAGGGCGCGGGCGATTTTGTGTCCAAGGCCGATATCGCCGCCGAAGCCATCCTGAAAGAAGAACTGCTGGGCGCGCGCCCGACCTATGGCTGGCTAGCCGAAGAGGGCGGCGCGATAGATGGTGAAGACCCGACCCGCCGCTGGATCGTGGACCCGCTGGACGGCACCACGAATTTCTTGCACGGGCTGCCGCACTGGGCGGTCTCGATCGCGCTGGAGCACAAGGGCAAGATCGTTGCTGGCGTGATCTACGACGCCGCCAAGGATGAGATGTTCTTTGCCGAAAAAGGCGAAGGGGCCTGGATGAACGACATGCGCATCCGTGTCTCGGGCCGTCATCGGATGATCGAATCGATCTTCTCGACCGGTTTGCCCTTCGGTGGTCGTTCGGACCTGCCTGCAACCTTGCAAGATCTGGCGCGCCTGATGCCTGTATGTGCCGGCGTCCGCCGGTGGGGTGCCGCCGCGCTGGACATGGCCTATGTGGCCGCGGGCCGCTATGAAGGGTTCTGGGAACGCCGCCTGAACGCGTGGGATCTGGCTGCGGGTATCATCATCGTGAAAGAGGCCGGTGGCTTTGTGCAGCCCCTGAACCCAGAGGGCAACGTTCTGGACGATGGCGAGGTGATCTGCGCCAACGAGCCGATCTTTGACAGTTTTGCAAAGATAATCCGAGGCTAAACCCCTTACCTGCGCGGCACGCGCGGGATGCGGGATTGCGACAGTTTGTATTTTGCTTCGGGATGCGGCGGATGGCCATGGGTGCGATCCCAATACGCGACGCCACCGCGTTTCAACCACAGTGGAATGCACAGGATCAATCCGACGACAAACCCACCGGTATGGGCCCAATAGGCAACGCCGCCTTCGTCGGGGTTGCTGTTCAAGCTGCCCACAAATTGCATTCCCAACCAGACACCCAGCATCACAAAGGCCGGGATCGAAAAGACCCGGAAATACACGATCAGGATCAGCAGGATGTCGACGCGGGCTTTCGGAAACAGCAGAAGATACCCGCCCATCACCCCTGCAATTGCGCCAGACGCGCCGATGGTTGGCACCATCGAGTCGGGCGCGGTGATGACATGGATCAACCCGGCGCCGACTCCGGCCACAAGGTAGAACAGAAGAAAGGGCAGATGGCCCATCTCATCTTCCAGATTGTCGCCGAAAATCCATAGAAACAGCATGTTGCCTGCCAGATGCATCCAGCCGCCATGCAGAAACATGGATGTTACAAAAGTTTCGAACGCATAGCCATCCGCGATGCGCGCGGGAATGATCGCGTAGTCGTAGTACAACCGGTTGATCAGCGGCGCGTCATTCATGATCCCCACATAGCTGACAAAGATCAGGATATTGGCGGCCATGATTGCGTAGACGACATAGGGCGTGCGCCCCGAGGGGTTATGATCGCGGATCGGAAACATGGCGCGACGCTGGGCTTTTCCACGCCCGGCGTCAAGAACAGCTTATGCCGCACTAAGCAACAACGAAGCCCTTCCGCTGCAACTTGACAGAACGCGGAACAGGGTCATCCTTGAGGTATGACACACGTGTTCTATGGCCTGATCATTGGCGTCGCTCTGACCACTTCCGCAGCCGCGCAGACCTGCCCGGATGCTCCGGATCATACGCAAGGGGTGAGCGATCTGATTTCACAGCTTCAAAAAGCCGAGTCGGAGGCTGTGGCGCGCACTTATTCCAACCAGATGTGGGAGCTTTGGACGGATGCGCCTGACGCAAAGTCACAGACCCTGCTGGATCGCGGTATGGCGCGGCGCGAGGCTTGGGATCTGGTCGGAGCTTTGGAAGAGCTTAACCAGTTGGTAGAATATTGTCCGGAATTTGCCGAAGGCTATAACCAGCGGGCCTTTGTGAACTATCTCAGGCAGGATTTCGGATCGGCCCTGCAAGATCTGGATGTGGCGATTGACTTGTCGCCGAACCATGTTGCTGCAATCAGTGGGCGGGCGTTGTCGTTGATGGGTTTGAAACGGCTGGACGAGGCCAGGACCACACTGAAAGAAGCGCTGGAGCTTAATCCCTGGCTGTCAGAACGGGCTTTGTTGCAGCCGGGTGGCTTGCTGGACCCTCCGGGGCAAGACATCTGAACTACCTGGAGCGTCCTCCGACCGCCAGGGTGATGTCGCGCGCGGCTTCGGCAACCAGCCTGCCAAGGTTCTCGACCGTATCAGGGTTAAAGCGGGCCGTCGGGCCAGACACAGAAATCCCGGCGCATGGGCTGTTCTGTTCGTTAAAGATAGTCGCGCCGATGCAGGACATCCCCAAGTAGCGTTCTTCTATGTCATATGACCAGCCACGCTGTCGGGTGGTTTCAAGATCGGCCATCAGCGTCTTGGGATCACTCAGCGTTCGGTCGGTAAAGGCCTCGGGTTCGCTTGCGGACAAAATCCGCGTCACGGCCTCAGGCTCCAGTGCGGCTAAGATTGCCTTGCCGATGCCTGATGCATACATGGGTGATCGCGCACCGGGCGGAAAGAACGCTCGGATTGGATTTTTGGTTTCGATCTGACCCACAAAAACAACGTCGCAAGCGTCAGTAACCGCCAGATTCGCCGTTTCCCCGGTATCTTTCATCAGCCGGTACAGGATGGGCTGTGATGCCTCGATCACGCTGTTACGTTTGAGGAACGAAGCACCGGCGCGATAGGCTTCGATCCCGATCATCCATTCCTGGCGCATATCGTCGAACTGGACAAAACTGTGTTTTGCCAACGTGGTCAGGATACGATGTGTGGTGGCGGTGGGTATTCCCGTTTCGCGGCTGAGATCGCTGAGGGTGCAGCGTTCGAGTCGTGCAAGGGTGCTGATCGCCTCCAGCGCGCGATCCAGAGATTGCAGCGTCCCGGCGGAACTTTCCTTAAACAGTGATTTGGGCCTACCCCGCGGCCGTTTCTGAATGTCCAATTTTGGACCCTCCTGAGTCTTGCAGGAATAGTACGAGGAACTCAGATTTTTTCATATATTGAAAAACGTTTTTGATATTTTGGCGGGTTGGATGGGATGGAGTTGACGCCCTGAAACAGTGCTCCAATCCAATATTTTTTAAGATTTTTGTTTCGCTACGGGAAACCCCCAATATCGCGCCAGTTTGGGATGCGGTATCAAGGTGAAGTCTATCAGGTCGTGCGCGACCAAATAGTTTTCCCCGATGAGGGGCTGGTCTATACCCCCTTCTGGCCGGCCCCTCACTTAGTTTTTGGGGGATCAGATCACTTTGCCTGTAGGCTCAAGCATCTGAGCAACCCGCGATGGCAACTCTGCTGCACTATCGTAGGCCGCTGTGTGTGGGATACTGGCAACGGGTGATTTCCGATAGCCTTGCGTGAATAATAGAAACGGAATTTCAGCTCGGATCGCCGTTTCGGCATCGACTTCGCTGTCGCCGACAAAAAGGCGTGTCCCTGGGCTGCCTATTGCGTCAAAGCTAGCCAGCAGATGCCGAGGATCCGGTTTGCGCATCGCCATGCTGTCTCCGCCCAGAACCACATCGAAGAATCGCGACAGATCCAGCGCATCCAGAATGTGGCGCGCGGGGGCTTCGTGTTTGTTCGTACACACCCCGAAGGAATAGCCCATGGCCCGCAAATCTTCCAATGCGTCAGGGATGCCCGGATAAGGAACAGTCGTGCTGCTGGCAGCGTTGGCGTAGTGAACTTGCATGCGTTTTGTCAATTCAGCATGTCGTTCCGCAGGAAGCCCGACGTGACGGGTCATACGTTCAACCAGCTTGGGCAGTCCGTTGCCTACGAAAGAGGCAATGACCTCTTTCGGCAGAGGCGGAAAATCGATGTCCTCCAGCGTTCGGTTGGCCGCTGCGACGATATCTCCAAGACTGTCGACAAGTGTTCCATCAAGGTCGAAAATGATTACCGCCGCCATGGGCTGCATTCCTTCTTTGCCGTTTGATTTGCTGTCTAGCGCGCGGAAACTCGGGTCGTAAACCGGCAATCATAGGTATTGTGAGATTGGGTGCTTGACATACCTTACTAAATTAATCAGATTAAAGGGCAAGACAATGAGCCAACCCGATTTCGGGTCAGCCAGAACTTGAGAAACGCGAACAGATCAGGCGTTTGCCTTGACCCTTCTGGAGTTGACCGATGAATGTGCAGAACCCGAATCCCAGCCAATCCTATGCTGTATCCATCTTGCCATCTTACAAAGCCGATGATCTGACCAAAGGTGGCAATCTTGCGCATATCGAGCTGGGGGACCAATTGTACACCCTGCGGATCACCCGCGCGGGTAAGCTGATCCTCACGAAATGAGCGGCATGTCACCTCGGGGCGGCGCAGCTGTTGGCCGGCTGTCCGACCTGAGCCCAATCGAAGCAGGCGCTGTGATGTATTTGCGGCTGTGGGGCGATGGCCCAGCAGGCCGTGCAGACGCTGCAAGCGACTTTGATATCGCGCTGGGTGAGGATCAGGGACAGGCCGCGATGCTGACGCTGGACAGGCTATGCTCGCTTTGCGCCACTCACGGTCGCCGTCAGTTGGTACGGCACGGTCTGGGATGCGCTTGCCTTGGTGCCGATGAGAACTGTTTTGCGCAGATGATCGGTGCGGCGGCCGATGGCGCGCGCGAGGATGCCATGATGATGGCGTCTTTGATCGTGCGACCGGATTTTGCCCCCGCACTGGCGTCATTGTCCGAGGAATTGGGCTTTGCCCTGCGCCGGATGATGAAATCTGTACCGCTGCCAAGCACCGGTCATCAAACATCATCAACCGCTTTGCATTAGCCCCCTTAACAACACCCGCATCCGGCGTGATGGTGATCATGATCGCACGCCGGTGCAGGGGCATAATCTCCAACCTCTGACAACACATCCCGCAGCGCCCATAGGATCATATCCACATCTTCGGCTTCGATGGTCAGAGGGGGGCGGATTTTCAGGATGTTATCCTTGGGCCCCTCGCTGCCGATCAGGATGCGATGATCGCGCATCCGGTTCTTGACATATCGGCAGATCTCGGTGCTTTCCGAGCCATCTGGGTTGATCAGTTCGACCCCTAGGAACAGCCCCATCCCGCGTACATCACCGACACTTTCAAAGTCAGATTCGATCTGTTTCAGCCCGTCGATCAGACGCGCGCCCATGGCCCGCGCATTACCCTGCAGGCCCTCGTCATCGACGATATCCAACACCTCTTTACCGATCCGGCAGGATAGGGTTGAGCCTCCAAAGGTTGAAAAGAACTCGATCCCGTTGTCAAAACTTTGGGCGATCTCCTCTGTCGTGATCACAACGCCAAGGGGGTGCCCATTGCCGATGGGTTTGCCCAGCACAACGATATCAGGCAATGCCCCCTGATGTTCGAAGCCGAAGTAATACTCCCCTAAACGCCCAAGCCCGGTCTGCACCTCATCGGCGATACAAACGCCCCCGGCAGCCCGAATTTTCTCATATATCGCAGGCAGATATCCTTTGGGAGGGATGATCTGCCCCCCAACCGAAGGGAAGGTTTCGGCGATAAAACCCGCAAGCCCATGGCCCCTGTCGCGGAGTGCGGCAATGGCGGGCTCCACAAGCGCGGCGAATTTAGTGGCACGGTCGGGGTCGTCCCGTTTGAACGATCCGCGATAGTCGTCAGCCACTTCGACCAGTTCCACCCAATCGGCCTGCCCAACGCCGCAGGGTTTGTTGAATTTATAAGCAGAAATCGCCACGGCTGCGTTTGTGTTGCCGTGATACCCATGATCCGGGGTCACGATCCCTTTGGCGCCGGTATGGGCGCGGGCCAGCCTCAGCGCAAGTTCATTGGCTTCGGTGCCGGAATTGACGAAGAAGCACACCTGTAAATGATCAGGCAGTTTGGACAATACCTTATCAGCAAACGCCGTTTGTGCCGGATGCAGATAGCGCGTGTTCGAGTTCATCCGTTTCAGCTGATCCGCAGCAACGGCCTGTATTCTCGGATGCGCATGCCCGACATGCGGCACGTTGTTGTAAGCATCCAGATACGGACGGCCCCATTCATCGAACAGGTGATGTTTCCAGCCCCGCACCAGCATGACAGGGTCATCGTAGGTTAGGCTTAGGTTGCCGCCGAAATGATCATGTCGACCCTGCAGAACAGTGCTTTTGTCGCTAGGTTCATAGAATACCTTTTCGTCCGGCAGATTCAGCAACGCCGCCGGGTTTGGGCAGAGTTGGTGCCATAAGAACATCTCATCCGGGTCGCCAACGCCGGGCCAATCAGCTTCCATTCCTACCGTGGTCAGCGCCAGCTGGAAATGTACATGCGGGGCCCATCCGCCATTCTGGCTGGCATCCCCTAACCGGGCAAAGGCTGCGCCTTGGGCAACCGGATCGCCGGGTTTTAGCCGCTCACAAACCTCAGGGTCCAGATGACCATAGAGTGTGTAAAACGGATCGCCCTCGGGCGTTTCATGACGCAGGATCACCACGCCGCCATAATCCAGGTGAGAGTTCCGATTCTCCGCAACCTCAACTCGCCCGCTCAGTGGCGCATGTAAAGCCGTGCCCGCTGGTGCGAACACATCCACGGCCAGATGCACGGTCCGCCGGTCCGAGGCTTTCCACGGACCATTCCGAAACCCAGGCTCCGCATAGATCAGGCGCGGTTCGTTATAGTACCCCAGCCAGAGCCCGTCCCCGAACTCCTCCCCCACGTGTGCCGCTTCTTCCAGCGGCATGTGGAACGGGTTTTGTGGCCAGACCGAGTTTTCAACAGACAAAGACCCCATGGGAGCGTCGCTCAGGTCTTCTCCGAACATCGGTGCGAACCCGCCGCGATGTTCGGCAAGGAAGGTGCGAACACGATCAGCCCCGTCGGTCACGGGCAGGCCGCAGGCTGCACGCAGGCGTGCAGGCATCAGGCCGCCGTTGACAGATGCGCTTTCCAAGAACCGCCATGCAGGCGCTTGCGAAATCGTGACATAAGGATCGTCTGGATTTTTCACCGCCATCAGGGTCGAGTTTATAACTGACACCGCCAGACGCATGCGCAGCAGTGGCCAGATAAGATCGATTTCCTCGGCGCTCAGACGGTTGGCGGCGTGATATCCACGCACCAATGCGGTCAGCGCGCGTTCGGGTTTGGGATGATCCAGAACGATATAAGCCGCCGCGATCGCCAGATCGCAAACCCGAGGGGCTGCGCACATATCGCCCAGATCAATCAGGCCCGAAACTGTCCGTCGTTGCCCAAAATCGCCATCGACCAGAATATTGTGGTCATTTGCATCATTGTGAATGGCCTGCTTGGGTAATCGCGCAAGCTGTTCTGAAACAGCCCTGAACCCTTGCGCAACTTCTGCTACCAACATGCGCCGATCCGGGTTCGAGACAGCCTCCAGATGCGCCTCAATCCAGCTGGCCTGCATGAGGTCCCATTTGAATTCTGCCCGCTCCAAGGCCTCATGGGTGAATCCCTCTAACGCACGATCCGTCGCACCAAGTACACGCCCGAGTTTCAGGATCAACTCTTCACTCTTTGGTGCCACCTTGGCGTAGCATTGACCGGGTAAGCGCTCCAATAGCCAAACCAGGCGCGGGGTGCCGGTCTCGTCCTGAAGCTCAGCCAACAGACCCCCATTCAAATTGGCAAAAACCTTTGGAAAAGGCAGGCCTGGTGCCGCTGACGATAGGTATTCCAACGCCTCGATTTGCAAATCCACAAGGCTGGCTTCGCATCCCGCACGCATGACCTTAAGAACATAATCCTGCCCGTTCTTGGCCTCGACCAGAAAGTTCAGATCAAATTCGCCATCCAGCCGTGTCAAACGGGCCTCAAGCCCCCATTGCGCCCGCAATGCTGCTGTCCAGAAAGCAATCAAATCGCTCATACCTTTTCCTTCTGACCGAAGGCTTCACCCTTCATCTGGCCAAAAATATCCTCGGGGGGAGGCGCGCCGAAAGGCGCGGCGGGGGGCAGACAGCCCCCCCTTACATCAACCCAAAGCGCGCAAACGTTTGAACAATGACGATGTATCCCATCGTCCGCCGCCCAGTTTTTGCACATCCTTATAGAATTGATCGACCAGCGCTGTGACGGGCAGGGACGCCCCTGTGTCATTGGCTGTGTCGAGGCAGATCCCCAGATCCTTGCGCATCCAGTCCACCGCGAACCCATGATCAAAGTGATCGTCCAGCATGGTCTCGAACCGGTTGGACATCTGCCAGCTGCCCGCCGCGCCCTGGCTGATCACCTCGACGACCGAACGGCCGTCCAGCCCGGCCTTCTCGGCAAAATGCAGCGCTTCGCTGAGGCCCTGAACCAGACCGGCGATGGCGATCTGATTGCACATCTTGGTCATCTGTCCTGCGCCACTGTCACCGATCCGACGGCAGATTTTTGAATAGACCTGCATGATGGGTTCGGCAGCCTCGTAAGCGGCCTGATCCCCGCCGCACATGATAGACAGAACGCCATTCTCGGCACCGGCCTGACCGCCCGAGATCGGGGCATCTACAAAAGCGATGCCCTTGCTTTGACATGCTGCATACAGCTCGCGGGTCACTTTGGCGGAAACTGTGGTGTGATCGACAAATGTTGTGCCTGAGGCCATACCGTGAAAGGCCCCATCATCGCCCGTGCAGACCATACGCAGGTCATCATCATTGCCGACACAAGCCATGACAAACTCGGCCCCCTGCGCGGCAGTTAGCGGAGTGGTCGCCATTGATCCACCATGTTGGTCCACCCAGGCTTGGGCCTTTGCGGCGGTGCGATTGTAGACGGTTACGTCATGACCTGCAGCCTGCAAATGCCCCGCCATTGGGTAACCCATGACACCCAGGCCAAGAAACGCAACTTTTGCCATTTTGAAAAACCTCTCTGATATCGGGCCTTGTGGCCTGCGATGTTCCGCAGGCAAGACCGGTTGGGCAGAGACAAAGCAAAGCTGCGCCCAAAGGGCAACCCCGCGTCAGGGCCTGCCGCCAAGATCTTGCAAGATCGGACAATCGGGCCGATCATCCCCAGCACAGGCATCAATAAGATGACCAAGCGTATCCCGCATGGCTTTCAGATCCGCGATTTTCGCATCGATCTGCGCCAGATGATCTCGGGCCACGCGTTTCACATCTGCGCTGGCGCGGGTTTCATCCTCATACAAGGCAAGCAACGTCCGGCAATCCTCAATCGTGAATCCCAATGCGCGGGTACGCCCCAGGAAATTCAGCTTATGCAAATCCTGAGCGCGAAAAACACGATACCCATTATCGTCGCGCAGCGGTTTGATCAGATCGATCTCTTCGTAATAGCGGATGGTCTTTGCAGGTAGCCCCGTGCGGGAGGCGACATCTCCAATATTCATGCGGGGACCTCTCTGGATGTGCCGAACGCGGCATGCGGCAAGTCGGCCCTCACCCGGCGCAGGCGCAGGGCGTTTGAAACGACAAAGACGCTGGACAGGGCCATGGCCCCGGCGGCCAGTGCTGGCGACAGCAAGAGTCCACCGAAAGGATAGAGCACGCCCGCAGCCACCGGGATCAGAAGGATGTTGTATCCGAAAGCCCAGCCCAGATTCTGGCGGATGTTGCGCAATGTCTGGCGGCTGATTTCGACGGCATTCGCCACTCCGCGCAGATCACCTGACATCAAAACGACATCAGCAGTTTCGATTGCCACATCTGTGCCGGTACCAATCGCAAGGCCAATATCTGCGGCTGCGAGGGCGGGCGCATCGTTGATACCGTCACCGACAAAAGCCACCGTGCCAAACTTGTCGCGCAACTCATCAATCGCGTCTCGTTTTCCGTCAGGCAGAACTTCCGCCGTGACGTGATTGATGCCCAAACGATCCGCCAGTGCCTGAGCCGTGCGCGCGTTGTCGCCTGTGACCATGGCCAAGGTTACACCTGTTCCTCCTAAGCGCTTCAGCGCCTCGGGCGTGCCGGGTTTGATCGGGTCCGAGACATAGATCGCCGCCGCCAATTGCCCGTCAATGGCCACGTACAAGGGTGTTGCGCCTTCGGCGGCACGGGTATTGGCCTCGGGTGTGAGGTCACTTACCGAAATCCCAAGCTGATCCATGAGCGATTGCGAGCCAATTGAAACGGATTGACCTTCGACCCGCCCTTGCAGGCCAAGGCCGGTGAGTGATTGAACCTCTGAGGCCTCCGGCAAATTGGCAGGTCCAGCACGAGTGATTGCAGTTGCAATAGGGTGCTCAGACCGCGCCTCCAAAGCCGCAGCGATGCGCAGAACATCAGCCGCGTCAAAACCATTGACGGGGGTCATGCTGTCCAGTTCGGGATGTCCAAGGGTCAGTGTCCCGGTTTTGTCCAACGCAATCACCTTCGCCTGCTGCAATTGCTGCAAGGCAGCGCCTTTGCGGAACAGCACGCCCAGCTCAGCCGCGCGGCCCGTTCCCACCATGATCGAGGTTGGCGTGGCCAGACCCATCGCGCAGGGACAGGCGATAATCAGGACTGAAACCCCCGCGACCAAGGCATGTGACAGGGCGGGTGCCGGACCCAGCAACAGCCAAGCGACAACGGTGACAGCCGCAATGACCATAACTGCTGGTACAAACCGATAGGTGATTTGGTCGACTAAACCTTGAATTGGTAGTTTGGCCCCCTGCGCCTGTTCTACCATCCGAATGACCTGCGCCAACACGGTATCAGCCCCCACATGTGTGGCCTTGACCCGCAAAGCACCGGTTCCGTTGACGGTTCCGCCAACAACCGGGTCACCTGCGGTTTTGCCCACGGGGATCGGCTCGCCCGTGATCACGCTTTCATCGACATAAGCGCTACCTTCCAGCACCTGCGCGTCGACCGGAATGCGCTCTCCCGGACGGATATGCAAGATGTTGCCGGCGGCTATATTAGCTATTGGGAGGTCTTGGGTCTCGCCTTCGATCTCGACGCGAGCGGTTTTGGGCTGCAACCCGACCAGCCTGCGAATTGCCGCGCCGGTCTTGCCTTTTGCCCGCGCCTCGAGCCAGCGACCCAGAAGGATCAAAACCACGATCACGGCGGCGGACTCGAAATAGATATTGGCTGACCCCTGAGGCAACACTTCGAGCGCAAAAACGGCCGTGAACGAATACAGATAGGCGGCACCCGTTCCTAACGCGACCAAGGCATTCATGTCAGGCGCGCCGCGCAGCAGCGCTGGGATACCCTTTTGATAGAATATGCGCCCCGGTCCGATCAGCAGGGCAGAGGTTAGTGCAAACTGAATCAGCTGGCTGGTCTGTACCCCGATGGTTCCGTGAACCCAATGATGAAAGGCGGGGACCAAGTGACCACCCATCTCAAGGATAAACACCGGCAGGGCTAGGATTGCTGCAAGAAGCGTCGCACGGCGCAGGTCTGTCGCCTCATTTGTGTTCGAACTGATATTCGCCTCTGACGAGCTGACCTGCGCGGGATAGCCTATATCTGTGACGATCCCTGCAAGAATGGCGGGCGTAGTACTTCCCTCGGCATAGGTTACATGCGCTGTCTGGGTGGCCAGATTGACATCGGCGCGGACAACGCCCGGCGCTTTGGCCAGCGACCGTTCGATCTTGGAAATGCATGATGCGCAATTCATGCCGTCGATCTTGAGAACAATCTCATTGAGGACGGCAGGATAACCGGCCTGTTCCAACGCGTCGGTCAACACAGAAACAGGCGTGTCGCTGGCCACCTGCGCCGACTGGGTCGCAAAGTTGACCGTCGCGGTTCTGACACCTTCGGTGCCGGATAGCGCGGCTTCGACCCGCGCAACGCAAGAGGCGCAGTTCATACCTGTGATTTTGATCTGTATCTGCTGAGCGTTCGCCATCCGACTCATCCCGGTCCTATGTTGCTGCTTAGTTGGGGGTTCCAGTGACGGGAAGGTCAAGGGCGCGCGTGGCATTTCTTTGGAAACACGACAAGATCTGACTTGGTTTAAGCAGGAACGCAGCGTTGAAACTGCCAGAAACGCCGCGTCACATGGATTGGCGGGACGCGCGCAGACCTGTAGTTTTTGGATAACTACTTATCGGAGAGCTTAAGATGTCGCTTTTTTCTTCATCCGCCGCCTGGGTCACTGATGAACACCGCATGTTTGCCGATATGGCAGGCCGGTTCATGGACGATGAACTTGTTCCCAATATCGAGACTTGGGCCGACAATGGCGTGGTAGATCGCGCGTTCTGGCACAAAGCAGGGCAGGCGGGCCTGATGGCTGGCGCAATCCCCGAGGAATATGGTGGTGTTGGCGGCGGCATGGGGTTTGATGCCGTTACCATTTACGAACAAACTGCAAGAGGTGATGCGGGTTGGGGCTATGGTATCCAATCCATTGTGACGCATTACATCACGGCCTATGGCAGCGAAGACCAGAAACGGAAGTGGCTGCCCAAGTTGGCATCAGGTGAGATGGTTGGGGCTTTGGCCATGACTGAGCCTAGCACCGGGTCTGATGTTCAGGCCGTGCGGACGGTGGCTGAAAAGGATGGCAATTCCTACAAGCTCAATGGCTCAAAAATCTTCATCACCAATGGTCAATCGGCGGATTTGGTGATCGTCGCGGCGAAGACGGATAAATCTCTGGGTGCCAAGGGTGTTTCGCTGATCGCGGTTGAGACAGAAGGGGCCGAAGGGTTCCGCCGCGGTCGGAACCTCAAGAAACTTGGCATGAAGGGCAACGATACCGCCGAGCTGTTCTTTGAAGACGTCAAGGTTCCAATGACCAATCTGCTGGGTGCGGAAGAAGGTCAGGGGTTCTATCAGCTGATGAAGCAACTGCCGTGGGAGCGGTTGACGATTGGTTTGATGGCTTTGGGCGCGATCGACTTCGCCATCGCCGAAACAGTGAAATATGTGCAAGAGCGCAAAGCCTTTGGGCAGCGCGTCATGGATTTCCAGAATACGCGGTTCAAGCTGGCAGAGTGCAAGACCAAGGCGGAAGTGCTGCGCAGTTTTGTAAACGACTGTATCGCCAAGCTGGAAGCTGGAGAGTTGGACGCTGCCACGGCTTCGATGGTCAAATACTGGGGGTCGGAGGTACAGAATGAAATCATGCACGAATGCCTGCAACTGTTTGGTGGCTATGGTTTCATGATGGAGTACCCGATCGCCCGCCTCTACGCCGATGCGCGCGTGCAGATGATCTATGGCGGCACCAATGAGGTCATGAAGGAACTGATTGCACGGTCTTTGGATGTGTAGAAGGGGCTCCCGCACATCTTCGCCGTTTCTGGCGAAACGACTGTGATGGTTGGGCCGGGCCAGCGCGGGCTTTGC
>NZ_JBXWNG010000011.1:0-125238 GCF_059610245.1 Ruegeria sp. YTSA075
TTCGGCTTCGGCTTCGGCTTCGGCTTCGGCTTCGGCTTCGGCTTCGGCTTCGGCTTCGGCTTCGGCTTCGGCTTCGGCTTCGGAAGTCAGGTCTTCAACAGGGATACTCTGGTCAAGCGGTGCATCGTCCAAAGACTCAGCCGCTTCGACAGCATCCTCGTCCACAAGATCGTCCGGTTTCGGGGTTTCCGCCGGTTTCTGATCGGTTTTCTTTTTGCCCGCCACCGTCACATTCCCCTTATCGATTCTAAAATCACCAGAACTACAGACTGGTCCAAGTTAATCCGCACCCGGCTCGCCCTCAACCCGCATCGCGTGTTTCACAAGCTTTTTAACGGCTTTACGCATATGCTTGGGTGTAGGTTCTTTGGCGATCTTCAATCGCTGAAACCCCAAGGTTTTAAGGGGCTCCGCGGTCGCCTCGCTGATTGCAGCCAGCCACAAAGGGGCTGTTCCGGCCCAAATATCGGCAAATTGTCGCGCGGTCCGGGGCGAAAACAAGGGCGCGATGACTGGCCTTTCACCGGTTGAGGCTGCTGCGGCCTCATCGTTCAGCGGCAACAAACGCTGTTGATAAACGGGTTGCTCTCGGGTGGTCAGGCCCAGTGCCGTCAACCGATCGGCCACATTGCCCCGGCTATGCTCCCCACGCAGATGCAACAACGGGCTATCGGGACGGGTGCGCAACAGCATCGCCACCAGCTCCTCTGCAGTGGCCCCCATCATCTGCGCCTGCCATCCGGCACCCTTTGCGGTGCCGGTGGTTGTAGGGCCCACGCAGAAGGCCGGCAGATCGCGCCTGACCCCCAAGGAGGCCGCCGCGTTCACCGCATTCGCCGAGGAAAAAATCAATCCCTGGATATCCTCGGTCTGCACCTGAACCGGCAGCGGTTTGATTTCAAGAATAGGGGAATAAATGACCTCGACCCGTGATCTGGTGCGGGTTGGCAGCTGCGCCACAAACCTCTCCGAGGCAGCACGCGGGCGGGTCATCAACAAATACAACGATCGGCGCCTTTGGCCTTGGGATTGTTTGCATCCGCGCAGGGTGATACCCCGCTTGCCAATCATGATGCAACGGAACAGGCCAATGGTGCAAACACTAACCATCCTTGGGTTAGAAAGCAGCTGTGACGACACAGCCGCAGCCACGGTGCGGCAAACCGATGGAGCACCAGCTGAAATCTTGTCATCAGTTGTGCATGGTCAAACCGAATTGCACAGCGCTTATGGTGGTGTCGTGCCCGAGATTGCGGCGCGCGCACATGCTGAGAAGCTGGATATCTGCGTGATGCAGGCGCTGGATGAAGCCGGATTAGGCCTTGGCGATATTGATGCCATCGCCGTGACGGCCGGGCCCGGGTTGATTGGTGGTGTCATGTCGGGCGTGATGTGTGCCAAGGGGATCAGCGCCGCCACCGGGCTGCCGCTGATCGGCGTCAACCATCTGGCGGGCCACGCCCTGACGCCGCGCCTGACTGACGGGGTATCGTTTCCTTATCTGGTGCTGCTGGTTTCAGGCGGTCATTGCCAATACCTGATTGCCCATGGCCCCGAGGATTTCACCCGCCTTGGCGGCACCATTGATGATGCGCCAGGTGAGGCTTTTGACAAGACCGCGCGGTTGCTGGGCCTACCCCAACCCGGCGGCCCCTCGGTCGAGGCCGAGGCAAGATCAGGCGATCCCAAACGGTTCCGATTTCCGCGCCCATTGCTGGATCGGCCCGGATGCGATCTGTCCTTTTCAGGTTTGAAAACGGCTTTGATGCGCATGCGGGATCAGATTGTAACCGAGAAAGGCGGGCTGACCCGTCAGGACCGGGCCGATCTCTGCGCCGGGTTCCAGCAAGCGGTCGTGGATACACTGGCTGAAAAAACACGTCGCGCCATTGGCCTCTATCTTGAGCAAACCCCAGTAGAGCCCGTGATTGCAGTGGCGGGCGGAGTTGCTGCAAACTCCGCTATTCGTTCAGCATTAGAGTCTGTTTGCGATGAAACGGGGGCCAGATTCACTGCGCCCCCCCTGGCACTTTGCACTGACAACGCCGCCATGATCGCCTATGCCGGGTTGGAACGCTTTCGGGCCGGTGCACGGGACGGCCTGGACCTGACGGTCCGCCCGCGCTGGCCTTTGGATCAAACCAGCCCGGCCATGTTGGGCAGCGGCAAGAAAGGGGCCAAGGCATGAGCGTTTCCGTGCTGGGTTCCGGCGCATTTGGAACCGCCTTGGCCATATCTCTGGCGGGCAACGGGCCGGTGACTCTGTGGTCCCGCGATGCGGCGCAGGCGAGAACCATACAGGAGGCGGCCGAAAACACGCAACGCCTGCCCGGCGTGACCTTGCCGTCCCAGATTCACGTAACAGCGCAAATCGATCAGGCGTGTCAAACGGATGTGCTGCTGGTCTCCGTGCCCATGCAACAGCTGCGCACGGCCTTGGAGCAGCACAGGTCGGCCTTGGCAGGCAAAACGCTGGTTGCCTGCTGCAAAGGGATTGAACTGTCCACCGGTCTTGGCCCGGTGGCTGTGATCCGCGAAACCGTCCCGGACGCGCAACCTGCGCTGCTAACCGGACCCAGCTTTGCGGATGACATCGCACGCGGTCTGCCAACTGCGCTGACTCTGGCTTGCGCCGACGCGGATTTAGGCAAAGACCTGCAAGCCAGGCTGACCACCGCCAACCTGCGTCTGTATCGCACAACCGATACCACCGGCGCCGAACTTGGCGGGGCGTTAAAAAACGTCATGGCGATCGGATGCGGGGCCGCCATCGGCGCGGGTTTGGGTGACAGCGCGCGGGCTGCACTGATCACGCGCGGCTTTGCCGAAATGCAGCGTTTTGCCGCCCAGCGTGGGGCGCAGACAGAGACCTTGATGGGCCTGTCCGGGCTGGGGGATCTGGTCCTGACCTGCTCCTCCGAATTGTCCCGGAACTATCGTTTTGGCCAAAGTTTGGGTCTAAATCGGCCCTTTGACACCGGCACCACAGTCGAAGGTGTCGCCACCGCCCGCGCCATGGCTGCAATTGCCAAAGCCGAAGGACTGGATATGCCGATCAGCACAACGGTAGCGGAACTCAGCGACGGTGCCTACAGTGTTGCGCAAGCGATTCAGTCTTTGCTGGGTCGACCCCTGAAGGAGGAATAGAATGCTCATCGCCCTGATCGCCAAAGACAAAGACGGCGCCCTGCAAACGCGGCTGGACAACCGATCGGCCCACCTGACGTATATCGAGGAAACGGGCGTTGTCTCGCAGGCCGGTCCCCTTTTGGACGGAGACGCCATGATCGGATCACTGATCATTCTGGATGTCGAAGACGTCGCCGCCGCGCAGGCTTGGGCAGATAGTGACCCTTATGCCAAAGCAGGGCTGTTTGCCACGGTCGAATTGATCCCCTGGAAGCGGGTGATCGGGTGATGGCATATTGGCTGTTCAAATCCGAACCTTCGACCTGGAGCTGGGAGCAGCAGGTCGCCAAGGGTGATGCGGGCGAAGAATGGGATGGCGTGCGCAATTATCAGGCCCGAAACTTCATGCGGCAAATGTCCATCGGCGATCGCGGCTTTTTCTACCATTCACAGAAAGACAAGGCGATTGTTGGCATTGTCGAGGTGTGCGCCGAGGCGCACCCTGATAGCACAACAGATGACGCGCGCTGGGAGTGCGTGGATATCAAGGCCGTGCGCCCGTTTTCGGAATCGGTCACGCTGGATCAGATCAAAGCCGATGAGCGGCTGGCCGAGATGGTGTTAGTGCGAAACTCGCGCTTGTCTGTTCAACCGGTCAGTGATGCGGAATGGGATGTGATCTGCGCGATGGGGAATACGCAGGCGGACTAGGGATAAGAAAGGGAAGGTTCTGAACGATGCAGAACCTTCCCTACCCCACGTGCTCCCTACTCACCACACGCATCTGGAAATATCTGGTTCTGACCGTCCTGGTCACTGGAATGACTATAGACCGGGCGAGGCCCCGGTTTCAAATGGCAAGTCCTTAAACTCTGTCTCAAATGCAAAACGCCCACCTTGGCGACAGGCGGGCGTTTGTGTCTCTGGCCGGATCGGGTTAGCCGTAAACGGATTCTTTCCCGAAATGCTTGGTCAGCATGTAGTAGACGACGGCGCGGTACTTATTACGCTCGGACATGCCATAAGTTTCCATGGCCTTGTTGATCGCTTCCATCAGTTCCGGACCGTCGGACAGGCCCAGCTTCTTGATCAGGAAGTTGTTCTTGACGGTCTCAATTTCACCGTCCTGGCTGGCGGCAACAGTCGATGCATCCGCATCGTAAATCGCAGGGCCACAACCGATTGTGACCTTGGTCAGCAGGTCCATATCCGGATCCATGCCACATTTGTTTTTCAGGTCATCGGCATATTTGGCAATCAAGTCGTCGCGTTTTCCCATTAAACAGTCTCCCTATCAGCAGTCCTGGCTGCGGTTACTCAAATCCTTGAAACAGGTGCGGGAAGGTTAATCACAAGTGTTTTCAATACAAAGGGAAAAATTCCAACCTTTCCCCCTAAGCGGAGGCGCGCCTTTGCGAAACGCTTCGAAACGCCCGATCCGCCAATTCAGGAAAAGCCCGAACTTTGCGCCCCTGCGTGTTGCTGCCTGCATGAACGAAATCGGCGCAGCAGGGGATTTTAGTAGCCCAGATAGTACCTCGACCAACGCGCCCTTACTACTCCCAGTCTCTAACCCTGCCTCTCGCAGGTCCGACAGAACCGGCTCAATCCGATCCAGAAAGATCAGCCCCTCGTTGGTCAACTGAACCCAGCGGCTGCGCAGCTGAGCCGATACCACCGGTTTTTTGCGACCAAGACGAAGGCCAACAGATCATTCACATAATACACTCGAATTTCCTTGCGCTGGTTGCAGAGTGCAGACAGTTATCGAAGAAAATCGAATGACATCTGCTCTACCATGATCGGCGGAGGTCACTATGAAATCACTTTGCGCAGCAGTCTGCGCAATGTCTCTGGTAACTCCGGCGCTGACCCGACAGGTGTTTAATCGGAGCGGATGGCGATGTATGCCACAATCAACAAGCTGCATCGCTCACCCGTCCTGAATGGGGGCGAGGATGCCTCGGAAGGTATCTACAAGATCGTTCGATTCAAAGCATTGGCTGACGCGGTAAGTGGGCGGTGATCGCGCTCTAACCCAGCGAGGCCCCGGCAAGCTATCGGCAAAAACCCCAGCCGGGGCCCTGCAGATGAAAATGATCCGCATGCAGGCGGTTGTATTCTGGGCCCAGGACGACGCGGAACCAATCACAGGCCCCCTGCCCGATCTGTCTTAGAAACGCGGTCTCTGGTCCCGCAGCACTCCAATCTGACAACAGCGAAAGCGCCCGCCCATCGACCAGTTCGACCCCTACGATATCAATCGAGTCGGCGGTGGCGTGGCTGCTCCAACGACCGGATTGCCCCTGCGCAGTGCGCATGCGGCGGCAATTGTAGCTGCCAGCGTGGCGCAGCCTTTGTACACCCGTACCCAGGAAATCCCGTGCCGCAGGCTGCACCACATGGTGTTCCCACATCGCCAATCGCAGGGTTGTCCGGCAACTGGTCTCGACCGCGTCAATTCGCGAGGTCACCAGTTGTGACAACAGCCCCCGCCCGGTGATCCCGCAGTTCTGATCGATGACCAGATTCTCCATCTCCTCAAAACGGGCACCCGCATCCGACAGCGCAATCCGGCATTGCGCCTCATCCGCAAGGGCGCGATTCAACTGGAATTTAGTAACTGGTGTGACCGGCGCTTTTATAGTGAGATCACGCAAAGGGTTCCAATATGATGGCACCGGCGTTTCTGGATGCGCCAACAGGGCCCAACCCCCGCCACCCAGAAGGATTGCGACGACAGCTATTCGAAAAACGAAAGACGCCGCCAGATACAGGTATCGGCGGCGTCCAGAATTCTGTGTCATCGTCAGAGGACAATCAGTAGCGGTAGTGTTCCGGCTTGTAGGGGCCTTCCGGCTTCACGCCGATATAAGCCGCTTGCTCATTGTCCATCTTGGTCAGCTTGACGCCGATGCGATCCAGGTGCAGGCGCGCGACTTTCTCGTCCAGATGCTTGGGCAGAATATAGACGTCGTTTTCATACTCATCACCCTTGGTGAACAGTTCGATCTGCGCCAAAACCTGGTTGGTGAAGGAGGCCGACATCACAAACGAAGGGTGCCCGGTGGCGTTGCCGAGATTCAGCAGACGGCCTTCGGACAGCAGGATGATACGGTTGCCCGAGGGCATCTCGATCATGTCCACCTGTTCCTTGATGTTGGTCCATTTGTGGTTCTTCAGGCTGGCCACCTGAATTTCGTTGTCGAAGTGACCAATGTTGCCAACGATGGCCATGTCCTTCATCGCGCGCATATGCTCGATGCGGATCACATCCTTGTTGCCGGTTGTGGTGATGAACACATCTGCGGTTTCAACTTCATCTTCCAGCAGAGTTACTTCGTAACCGTCCATCGCCGCTTGCAGGGCGCAAATCGGGTCAACTTCGGTGACCTTCACGCGGGCACCTGCGCCCGACAGCGAAGCGGCAGAGCCTTTGCCCACGTCACCATATCCGCAAACCACGGCAACCTTGCCAGCCAACATCGTGTCAGTGGCGCGACGAATACCGTCGACCAGCGATTCCTTGCAGCCGTATTTATTGTCGAATTTCGACTTGGTAACCGAGTCGTTCACGTTGATCGCCGGGAACGGCAGATGGCCCTCTTTCACCAGCTGATACAGGCGATTCACACCAGTGGTGGTTTCCTCAGAAACGCCCTGGATCTGGTCGCGCATCTTGGTGAACCAGCCCGGTGATGCCGCCATACGTTTGGCGATCTGTTTCTTGATCACCTCTTCCTCTTCCGAGCCGGGAACAGGGATGATGTCTTCACCCGCTTCGGCACGAGCCCCTAGCAGAATGTACAGCGTCGCGTCGCCGCCATCGTCCAGGATCATGTTGGGGCCGTCTTCGAACATGAAGGACTTGTCAAGGTAATCCCAATGCTCTTCCAGCGTCTGGCCCTTGATAGCAAAGACCGGAATACCGGCCTCGGCAATCGCAGCGGCCGCGTGGTCCTGGGTTGAGAAGATGTTGCAGGAGGCCCAGCGCACATCCGCGCCCAAAGCAACCAGTGTCTCGATCAGAACCGCCGTCTGGATTGTCATATGCAGGGAACCCACGATCCGCGCACCTGACAAAGGCTTGCTTTCACCATATTCGGTACGCAGGGACATCAGCCCTGGCATTTCGGTTTCAGCGATATCCAGTTCCTTACGGCCAAACCCGGCCAGTGAAATGTCTTTTACGATATAGTCCCCGGCCATCTGGCACTCCATTTTCCGGTCAATCACACTGTCGCTGCCCCTAGCATCCCTTGGGGCAGGTGGCAATGTAGATGTCCGAAAACGGGGTGTAACGCCAATTTAGTCAGCTGGGCGTGCCGTCAACTTTGACTTTCGGGATCGCTTCGAAAAAATCAGTGCCAACGGCGACAATACAGGAAATGCCGTTCGCCTGGGTCACTAAAACGGTGTAACTGCCCGTTTCCCTTGAGGTCCAGACCTCCATGACCGACTGCGCACCGCGTGTTTTCTGCAACCCGCCAAAGGCCAGCTCTTCCGAGTAGCTTTTTTGCAGCTTGGTGATCACATGCTCGCGCTCTGCACAGGTTTGGGCAAAGGCGGGCGGGGCCGTGGCGGCCATGCCAAAGGTCAGGGCAAGGGCGAATAAACGCTTGAACATAGAAAACTCCTTTCGTTTCGCGTTTCGCTGTGTGAGAGGAGCACACCGGGAGAAGCGTGCGCCCCCCTCGGTTTTTATGTCGGGATCGCATCGTTTCATTTCAAAGCACGAATGCTCAAGAAAACGTTGGCAGCTGGTGATCCTGACAGGTACATCATAGCAGAAAATCGCAATTTTAGTGTGTCCCACTTCACAAGGCATTGCAGAATGACAACACAACCACGCGCTTGGCAAAGGATGCTATCGGGTCGCAGGCTGGACCTGCTGGACCCGACCCCTGTGGATATCGAGATTGAGGATATCGCCCATGGTCTGGCCTTT
The DNA here is from genome assembly GCF_059610245.1 of Ruegeria sp. YTSA075. Taxonomy (NCBI): domain Bacteria; kingdom Pseudomonadati; phylum Pseudomonadota; class Alphaproteobacteria; order Rhodobacterales; family Roseobacteraceae; genus Ruegeria; species Ruegeria sp. YTSA075. The sequence continues at coordinate 8,078 of NZ_JBXWNG010000011.1, forward strand.
GTGGCGCGCTGGAATGGGCAGACAAACGGCGATTTTGCCTATTCCGTGGCCGAGCATTCATTGCTGGTAGAAGAAATCTATGGCCGGATCGCACCCAATGCCCCGGTGAAATGGCAGCTGGCCGCGCTGCTGCACGATGCGCCGGAATATGTGATCGGTGACATGATCTCGCCCGTCAAATCCGCCGTCGGCCCGGGCTATGGCGCGCTGGATGATCGCCTGATGGCAGCGATCCACATCCGGTTCGGGCTACCTGCCGAGGTGCCGAAGGCGGTGAAACGGCAGATCAAGAAGGCCGACAAGATCAGCGCCTGGATGGAGGCAACCCAGATCGCAGGGTTTTCCGAAACTGAGGCGACGAAGTTCTTCGGGAGGCCGGATAAGGCCATTATGGACGGTTTAAAGATCACACTGCGCCCCCCGGTTGAGGTGCGACTGGCTTACACCCGGCGGCATCAACAGCTGCTGGGCAATCTTTGAACGCAGCGTTCAAACTAATCCGCCTGCTGTTCAACCTTCTGAATGATGCGTCCTTCAGACTCGTGGGCCGACCATCGGACAGGCGTGGCGGTCACGCTTTTGATCGTCGTTTTACCTTCGGATTTTTGAACTTCCGCCTGCAATATCACGCTGCTTGCGATATCTTCATGGGCAAATCCCCAAAGCAAGCTACCCAGCGAATAGGCTATAGGCACCGTTTTGTCGGCGTCAGATTTTAGCCGATAAAGCTGAACCGGCTGGGGCACATGCGGGTGGTGGCACACGATGATATCTGCGCCAAATTCAGCCAATTCCTCAGCTGCTTTCTGCTGTGCACGGCGTGGAAACAGCTCGAATTCGTGACCCCAATGAAGGATCGCAATGACCAAATCGCATTCGACGGCCTTTGCATTTGATATCTGCGTCTTCAGAAGCTCGATATCCGGCGGCTGGTGCTTTGAGGTCAGCTTGGCCAGATTGACATTGTACCCATGTCCATCGGGCAGCGTTTGACCGTTGGTTCCAAACGCGCAGGAGGCAAAACCGATCTTGATTCCATTCCGTTCAATCACATTGACTGCGCCGGGATCAGCCGGGGCTTTGCTTATCCCAGTCGCCATGATGTTTCGTTTGGCCAGTGTGGCCAATGTCGTTTCGACGCCTTCAACGCCCATGTCGAAGATATGATTATTTGCCAAATTCAAGACGTCTATCGCCCGCCCCTTATGGCTGGTCAATGCATCGAACTGATCCTCTGACGCACATTCAACAGGAGGGCCCGCATCGCCGATTACTTCATCCACCAGAGGTTGGGTTGTAACAGGCGATTCATAGTTGGCGATGACGATATCGTTCTTGAACAAAAGGTCTTCGATCTGTGCGTAAACCTGATCCTGCGCGGGCTCAGCCCGATGCGTGCGCAGGATATCCCCGGCAAAACTCAGCGTGAGTGTGTCAACACTTTCACCCTCCGCGCGCGGCGCAAGCTGAGCATGCTTTGCTTGCATGAATTCGGACGTTTGTAGACCGGGTTCGGGCAATTGCACCGGGTTTTTGCTTTTGTAGACCCAATAGAGATTGTCCAACAAATTCATCTCAGAGACTTCGCCCGCCGCCCCTTTACGCGGGCGCGCCCAAAACCCAAATGTTTCTGCGGATTTTGTCACCAGCGCGACAATCCCGTTCAAAACGGGATTGGAAATTTTCAGCGCCTCATACGGCGTGTTGGGCAATAGGGACACTGGGGCTTCTCACTTATCGTTTCCAAACCTTGGTGCGCATGCAGATCACCAACATGCGCAGGTTCTCGCGGTAGCATAAATAGGGTTAACAAAACGATACTCAGAATAATGTGAAGCTGTAAATCCGTTGCACGCCCAGACCAAAAAACGCGACCAAAACGGTCGCGCGGATTATTTTCACCGGTTGGCAGGGGCGGGTCGACCAGACACCAGCCTGGCCATGCGAACCCGTCAGCGCGGACTGCGTTTGGCCAAAATGCGCTGCAACGTCCGACGATGCATGTTCAGACGCCGTGCGGTTTCTGACACGTTGCGATCACACAGCTCGTAAACACGTTGGATATGTTCCCAGCGCACGCGATCCGCGCTCATTGGGTTTTCCGGCGGCGGCGGCATCTCATCCCCTTTGGCCAATAGGGCATTTGTGATGTCTGTGGCATCCGCTGGTTTCGACAAATAATCCGTCGCCCCGATCTTGACCGCAGCAACTGCGGTGGCAATCGCGCCATACCCGGTCAGAACCACAACCCGGCTGTCAGGGCGTTTTTCACGCAGCACTTCGACCACGTCGAGTCCATTGCCATCCTCAAGCCTGAGATCGACAACCGCATAGGCAGGCGGACGGGCGGTGGAGATGGCGCGACCAGCGGCAACGGAACCGGCGGTTTCAACCTCGAACCCGCGTTTTTCCATGGCCTTTGCCAGACGTCTCAGAAACGGCTCATCATCATCCACCAGAAGCAGGGATTTGTCCGGGCCGATATCAAGCTGAGAAGGGTCTGCCATTCTTGGGTCTTTCCGTTATTTCATGCCTTTGGCTTGAACATGAGTAATAGCAGCGCCGCACTAAAGGTCAAACCGCCTTATCGTCAGGAGGTCTGATCAAGAAAGCAGCCGATTTTGTCAGCCATTTGTTCGGCCGTTTCATCGCGCTTGAAAAACTCCAGAAATCCATCTTCGGGCGTGACCAGATAGGTAAAGGTCGAATGGTCAACAAGATAGTATTCGTCACTTTGGTCATGCACCTTGTAGTAGGTCTTGTAGGCCTGGCTGGCGGCTTTGACCTGTTCGGGCGATCCGGTCAGGGCGATCAGCCTCTCGTGCAGATTGAACGCATAGTCAGCCACCACCTCGGGCGTATCCCGATCCGGGTCGATGGAAATGAACAGAGGCGTCACCGATTGCCCGCGCTCGGCCAGAATATCCACCGCATCAGCATTGCGGGACATGTCAAACGGGCACACGTCGGGGCAGAAGGTATAACCAAAGTAAATCAGCGTTGGTTCGGTAATCACATCTGCGTCAGTGACTGTCTCGCCTTTACCATTGACCAGCTCAAAGGGCCCGCCGATCGTCGCTGTCCCGCCTGCGATCTGGCTGGAGCGGCATTGCGCATACTTGTCATCTGACCCCGTTCCTCGCGTCAAAAACCACATGGCCCCAAGGCCCACGGCCAATACTACGGTTGCTAGAATTGCATAAAGGCGGGTCATGGCGAATATCCATACGCAAGGGATTGTTGATCGTTCCGGCCGGGACACCTATCAAGATGAACAGCCGATGCAACAGGACATAATCGACCCATGGCAGATTCCAACCAGACGTTTTGGCGCGGCCAGGAACGCAGCAGCTGGATCCGGCTGCGCACATTGATCCTGTTGCGCTGGGTGGCCATCGTGGGTCAGATCACTGCGATCACGGTGGCGCAACAAACCTATCATGTGCAGCTTGAACTTGGGCTGTGCTATCTGGCCGTTGGTGTCTCGGTCATCGGGAACCTGATCGCGATCTTCCTGTTTCCGCAGAACAAGCGCCTGTCCGAGTTCGAAAACTTCCTGATGGTGCTGTTTGACCTGCTGCAACTGGCGTTTCTGTTGTATCTAACCGGCGGCTTGAACAACCCGTTTGCCTTGCTGCTGTTGGGGCCCGTCACGATTTCGGCCAATGTCATGAGCACGCGGTCCACCCTGATCGTTGGCGGTGTCGCGATCATACTTGCTACCTTGCTGGCCGAATTTCACCTGCCCCTGCGTACCGATATCGGGGTCATTCTGCGCATTCCCGATATTCTTCTGTTCGGCAACTGGGCGGCCATCATCATCGCCATCGTCTTCATTGGCGCTTATTCCCACCGTGTCAGTTCCGAAGTGCAATCCATGTCCGAGGCGCTATCGGCCGCACATATGGCGCTGGCGCGCGAACAAAAGCTGACCGATCTGGGCGGCGTTGTCGCTGCCGCTGCGCATGAGTTGGGGACACCGCTGGCCACGATCAAACTGACAAGTTCCGAACTGATCGAAGAGCTTGAGGATCGCCCCGATCTGAAAGATGACGCCGCCCTGATCCGCGAGCAAGCCGATCGCTGCCGCGATATCCTGCGTGATATGGGCCGGGCCGGTAAGGATGATTTGCATTTGCGCCAGGCCCCGATTTCGACCGTTATCCACGAGGCCGCCGAACCGCATATCGAACGCGGCAAGCTGGTTCATTTTGTCGAAGGCCCGGCGCAGGATGGGGATGTGCAGCAACCCTCGATCCTGCGAAAGCCCGAAATCATTCACGGGTTGCGCAATCTGATCCAGAATGCTGTGGATTTTTCACGCGCCAATGTCTGGGTCGAGGCGCATTGGACCATGGATCAGATCACCGTTAGCATCATGGATGACGGGCGCGGATATCCCTCACACCTGATTGGCCGGATCGGCGATCCGTTCATGCGTCGCAGGCGGGCCGAGACCGAACAACGCACGCGCCCCGAATACGAAGGGATGGGGTTGGGCCTGTTTATCGCCAAAACCCTGCTGGAACGCAGTGGCGCCGAGCTTGAGTTTGCCAATGGCTCAGACCCCTATCAGCATTTGTCAGATAATCCGGAACATCGGGGGGCCATCGTGCGTGTTTCGTGGCCGCGCAAATTGATTGACGCACAGAAAGGCGACACGCCGGTGCCATCCGGCAGCAACCAGCGCATTCGGGCCTGAGTTAACAGTGCGTTAACCAATCGGAGCCATAGTCTGATCCCAGCACGTATTCTGGCATGGGGTTTCCTATGGCTGACTGGATCATCCTGGCCACAATCAGCTTGGTTTCATGTTGTCTGGCCGTTCAATGGCTGCTGCCGCGGCGGCCGCGGCGGGATGACAGCTATGGACTGTTCTCAAACTCGTCCCTGTTTGACGCCGTCTTCCTGTTCGACGGGGATCGGTTGATCAGCCATTCAGACATCGCCCTGGCCGGCTTTGATGATGTTAAAAACTGGAACGGGCTACGCCGCCTGCTGCAACGGGATTTTCCGACCTTCCCAGAAACGCCTGATCTGGTGCGCGATCAGGGCAATCTTGTTGTCTCGGCCATCGATTGCACAGTCGAGCGTGAGGTTCTGTGCGAATGGATCGACGGAATTGTCCGGGTGCAACTGCACGAACCCACCCGACCAACTGAAACACATATGCACGACCCCAATGACCCGATCCGGCATGCGATGGATCAGGCCCCCTATCCGGTTTGGCTGCTGGATCACAATGGGCAGGTCAGATGGTGCAACACCGCCTATATTGCGGTTGCGCGCAAGGCACGTGGCCCAGATGTGGATCTGACCGCGCCTTTGTTTTCCAATACCGCCGACAAACCGGGGCCCAGCGGCAAAGCCCGTGTCGCGGTCAAGGTTGACGATTGCGGCAGTCAGCTTTGGTTCGATCTGACGCAGGTTGAGGACGAACAAGGTTGTCTGTGTTATGCCGTCGACATCAATGCCATTGTCGAGGCTGAGACCGCTCAGCGCAAATTCGTACAGACGATGACAAAAACCTTTGCACAACTGTCAATTGGCCTGGCTATCTTCGACCGCAACCGTCAACTGGCCCTGTTCAACCCGGCGCTGATCAATCTGACGACATTGCCGCCTGACTTCTTGAGCTGTCGCCCAAACCTGTCCAGCTTTTTTGACATGCTGCGCGAACAACACATGATGCCAGAGCCGAAGAATTACCGCTCGTGGCGCAATCAGATGAACGATTTGCTCGAAGCGGCCGAGGACGGAAACTATCAGGAAACCTGGTCTCTGCCCTCAGGATCGGTCTATTCGGTCAGCGGGCGGCCACATCCGGATGGCGCAGTGGCTTTTTTGTTCGAAGACATCACGGCCGAGATCACGTTGACCCGCCGTTTCCGATCAGAGATGGATCTGATGCAATCCATCTTCGACAAGCTGGCAGACGCGATCGCGGTGTTTGCCGATGACGGCACGCTTGCGTTTACCAACTACACTTATCAGCAGCTTTGGGGTGATCCGGCAGATGCGGGTTTTCAGGCGGAAACAGTCATGGATGTCACCCGCAAATGGCAGGAACGTTGCGTTGCCACGCCTGTCTTGGGCGAAATTCGCGATTTCGTTGAAATGCGCGATAACCGGGCCGAATGGACGGCCGAGATTGGTATGCGCGACGGCACTAAATTGGACTGCACCATAACCCCGATGCAAAATGGCGCGACCATCGTCCGATTTGGCCATGAGGCGCTGATCGGCAAGCAGCCCCCAATCGAACAAATCAGCGCCTGAACCGGGTTGCAGCCGCCCGGTCGTGGGGCCATTGTGGCGGCATGACGACACCGCCCCATTCCATGACCCTGTCTTCACCCGAAGAAACGTTGGTTTTGGCCACCCGATTGGGGGCAAAATTGGCCGCTGGAGATGTTCTGCTGCTGGAAGGTCCGATTGGCAGCGGTAAAACCCATTTCGCCCGCAACCTGATCCAATCTCTGATGCAGGTGCCCGAGGACGTGCCTTCACCTACATTTACTCTGGTACAGGCCTATGACACCGCTGCGGGCGAAATCTGGCACTGCGATCTCTACCGGCTCAGCTCGGTCGATGAGGTTGAGGAACTGGGCCTGATCGATGCCTTTGATACCGCAATCTGCCTTGTCGAATGGCCCGATAAGCTCGGCCCCTCAGCCCCGCGGTCGGCGTTAACCATCGCCTTTGCGACAGATCCGAATGAAGCCGAAACACGGCATCTGAGGCTTACATGGTCAGATCCGAAATGGGCGCATACGCTGGAGGCGATCACATGACAAACCGGGCCGTATTGGCCGAGGCCCTGATCGCGCAGACACCATGGGCTGGTGCCCAGCGCGCGCATCTGGCCGGGGATGCCTCGAACCGACAATATGAACGGCTGACCGACCCGGCAACCGGTCGGACTGCCGTTCTGATGGATGCACCACCAGAAAAGGGTGAGGATGTCGACGCATTTGTGCGTGTGGCCAACTACCTGCGCTCGGTCGGGCTGAATGCACCGGAAATCTATGCGGAAGACTCCGAATTTGGCTTTCTGCTGCTGGAAGATTTGGGCGACGATCTGTTTGCGCGTGTTCTGGACCATGATCCGGCCAAAGAACGGCAGCTTTACAAGGCCGCGACCGATGTTCTGGTTCATCTGCATCAGGCGCCACTACTCTCATTGCAGTCATATGACCCGGCGCTGATGACCGACCTTTCGGCACTGTCGTTCACCAAGTATGCCCAAGGCATTCAGGGCGGTTATGACCACGCAGCGATGAACCGGTTTCAAACTCGATTCTCGGACCTGCTGCATCAGGAAACTTCGGGCCCAAAGGTTGTCATCCAGCGGGACTATCACGCCGAGAATCTGATCTGGTTTCCAGGCAGGGAAGGCGTGCAGCGCGTCGGATTACTGGACTTCCAACTGGCGATGCTCGGGCACCCGGCCTATGATCTGGTGTCGCTGTTGCAGGATGTGCGCCGCTCGGTTTCCGCAGGAACCGAAATGCAGATGATCAATCGCTACATCACCGCCTCTGGTGCGAATGATCACGACTTCAGAACTGCTTATGCGGTGCTTGGGGCACAGCGAAATCTGCGCATATTGGGCGGATTCTCTCGTCTAGCCATGAACTATGGCAAGCCGAAATACATCGATCTGATCCCGGCTACCTGGTCCCATTTGATGCGCGATCTGGAACACCCCGCCCTGATCCCAGTTGCCCAATTGCTGCGGGACGCCTTACCCGAACCGACGCCCGACAATCTGGCCAAGCTGAGGGCCGCATGAACGACATTCCAACCGCTGTCATGATGTTTGCTGCCGGGTTTGGAACCCGGATGGGAGAGTTGACGAAGGATCGCCCCAAACCGCTGATCGAAGTGGCAGGCGGGGCCTTGATCGATCACGCGCTCGATCATGTTGAGGCGCTGGGTCCGGAACGTGTTGTGGCCAACCTGCACTACCGCGCCGATCAACTGGACGCGCACCTGACACCCAAGGGCGTGCTGCTCTCGCGGGAAGAACCCGATATCCTGGAAACCGGCGGCGGGTTACGAGCCGCCTTACCCCTGTTACGTTCGAACCCGGTTTTCACAATGAACACAGATGCCATCTGGGCCGGTCCAAACCCATTGATCTTGCTGCAAACGGCCTGGGACCCCGAGCGCATGGATGCGCTGCTGATGTGCGTCCCTATCGGGCGCACCGTTGGCCATGATGGGGATGGGGATTTCACCGCCGATGCGGATGGTCGGATCACACGCGGGCCGGGACTGGTCTATGGCGGGGCGCAGATCATCAAGACCGATGGGCTAAAGGATTTCGCGGAACCAGCCTTTTCGTTGAACCTGCTTTGGAACCAGATGCAGGCGCAGGGCCGACTGTTTGCGGCCGAGTATCCCGGCCGCTGGTGCGATGTCGGGCGACCCGAAGGGATCGCTCTGGCCGAGGGGCTGCTGGCCGATGTTTGACCCCAGCCCCCTGCCCCGTGTCTTTGCCGTTCCGCCCGGTACCGATTTTCCCAAGGCGCTGGTCAATGGGTCGCGGCAGCGCAGCAACGGCCCACCCGAAGCGTTGGCTCGCGTGCAACTTGTGGTTAATACCCGCCGAATGGCGCGCCGCGTGCGGGACCTGTTCGATCAGGGACCCCCATGTTTGCTGCCCCGACTGTCTTTGGTCACTGATCTGGGAGAAAGCGCCGATCTGGCACAAACTCCACCTGCCATTCCACCACTGCGGCGTCGGCTGGAACTGACACAGCTGGTCGCCAAACTGTTGGACCAACAGCCGGATTTGGCAGCGCGGGCTTCGCTGTTCGATCTGTCCGACAGCCTGGCCGCATTGATTGATGAGATGCAGGGCGAAGGCGTGCATCCCGACACCATCCGTCAGCTGGATGTCAGTGATTTGTCCGGGCATTGGGCGCGCGCGCAGGCCTTTATCGGGATCGCCGATCACTTTGTCGAGGCGGGCGATCAGGCGATGGATGCACAGGCCCGACAACGCCGGGTCGTTGAGGCCCTGATTGCGCGGTGGGCAGAGGCGCCGCCTCAACACCCAATCATTCTGGCGGGCTCGACTGGATCGCGCGGCACCACGTTGATGCTGATGCAGGCCATCGCGCGACTACCGCAGGGGGCATTGATCCTGCCAGGGTATGATTTTGATCAGCCAGAACCCGTTTGGGATCGTCTGGACGAGGCGCTGATCTCGGAAGACCATCCTCAGTTCCGGTTCCGAAAGCTGATGCGAGAGTTGGATCTAACCCCGGATCAAATCGAACCCTGGACACGCGAACAGCCTCCCTCGCCTGCGCGTAACAGATTGGTATCATTAGCGTTACGCCCCGCGCCAATCACTGATGCCTGGATGTCCGAAGGGCCGAAGCTGACGGATCTGGATCAGGCAACCAAAGACTTGACACTGGTCGAGGCGGATTCACCCCGATCCGAAGCACTGGCCATCGCGTTGCGTCTGCGTGAGGCCGCCGAAACCGGCCAGACGGCCGCGCTGATCACCCCCGACAGGATGCTGACCAGGCAAGTCAGCGCAGCGCTGGATCGGTGGAACATTCTGCCCGATGACAGTGCGGGCCTGCCCTTGCAGCTGTCACCTCCGGGCCGGTTCCTGCGTCATGTTGCGGGCCTGTTTGCCCGACGTCTGGACGGTGAGGCGCTGCTGACTCTGCTGAAACACCCGCTCTGCCATGACGGTGGGGATCGGGGCGCCCATCTGCTACAGACCCGCGATCTGGAACTGGACCTGCGTCGCCATGGTCCCCCGTTTCCGGATCGTGTCAGCATGACGGCTTCGGCCATCCGCACTGAAGCGTCCACCGACTGGATCGCCTGGGTTGGTCAGCATCTCTGCGATCAGCAGGTCTCGGGCATGCATCCGCTTTCCGATTGGGTCACAAGGTTACGGGATCTGGCCGAAGCGATCTCGGCTGGCTCTGCTGGTGAACAAGGTACGCTCTGGGACAAGAACGCGGGCCAGAAGGCGTTGGGCGTCCTGACCGCCCTGCAAGTTGAGGCCCAGTATGGCGGCCCGATGACCGCGCATGATTTTGCCGACCTTCTGGGGGCATTGCTGGCCGGAGAAGAGGTGCGCGACCGCGATGCCCCACATCCTCATATCATGATCTGGGGCACGCTTGAGGCGCGGGTGCAAGGGGCCGATCTGCTGATCCTTGGCGGGTTGAACGAAGGCAGCTGGCCCGAAGCCCCAGCGCCGGACCCCTGGCTGAACCGTCAGATGCGCGATAAGGCGGGCCTATTGTTGCCAGAACGCCGGATCGGCCTTTCGGCGCATGATTTTCAGCAAGCAATCGGCGCGCCCGAGGTCTGGCTGACCCGCGCAACCCGTTCGGATGATGCACAAACCGTACCCTCGCGCTGGTTGAACCGCCTGACCAATCTGCTGAATGGTCTGCCGGATCAGGGAGGGCAGGCGGCACTGTATGATATGAAGGCGCGGGGGAATACATATCTGAGTTGGGCCAAGACACTGGAACAAGCGCCTCGGATTGACCCGGCACCCCGTCCATCTCCGCGCCCTCCGGCTGCTGCGCGGCCGCGCCAGTTGTCGGTAACAGAAATCAAACGCCTGATCCGCGATCCTTATGCGATCTACGCCAAACATGTGCTGCGCCTAAGGCCGCTTGATCCTTTGGTGCAAGCCCCGGATGCCCTGCTGCGTGGGATCGTTGTTCATGAAATCCTTGAACATTTTGTCAAGGAAAGTGTGTTGGACACCGCTCTGCTGACACGCGAGAATTTCCTGAGACGCGCCCACGATTTGTTGGAAAAGCACGTCGCATGGCCCACCGCCCGCAAGCTTTGGCTGGCGCGGCTGGACCGAATTGCCGACGATTTTCTGCGTGCCGAGACTACCCGGCGCGGTGATGGCGGGCCGGTGGCCTTTGAAGCTGTAATGAAACTGGCGCTTACTCCACTAGATTTCACCATTGCCGGGCGCGCCGACCGGATTGACCGCAACAGCCGGGGTGCGTTGCGGATCATCGATTACAAAACTGGCGTGCCGCCGAGTGAAGGCCAGCAGGCCAAGTTCGACAAGCAGTTGCTGATCGAGGCGGCGATGGCCGAGCAAGGAGCCATTGAAGGGATCGATCCAACGAATGTGGCCGAGGCAATCTTTATCGGGATGGGTGGCAGTTACAAAGAAGTCGCAGCCCCGTTGATCAAGGAACCAACGGATAAGGTTCTGGCAGATCTGAAACAGCTCATTTCCGCCTATTTAGAGCCTGATCAGGGGTTTTCATCCCGCCGGATGCTGCACAAGGACACAGATATCGGCGATTATGATCATCTGGCGCGGTTCGGTGAATGGGACCGTTCTGCCGAGACCCGGCCAGAGGATCTGACATGACCCCGCGCAATGATGCGACTGAGCGGCAAGTGCAAGCCGCGCGCCCCGATGCCTCAACCTGGCTGGCTGCCAATGCGGGCTCGGGCAAGACACGGGTTCTGACCGACCGCGTGGCACGGCTGTTGCTGGATGGGGTACAGCCGCAGCACATCCTGTGCCTGACCTACACCAAGGCTGCGGCCAGTGAGATGCAGAACCGTCTGTTCAAGCGTCTTGGCGAATGGGCTATGCTGGACAACCACAGCCTTGAAAGCGAACTGGTCGATCTGGGAGTAACAGGAGCGATTAACCCAGATCGATTGGCACAGGCGCGGACCCTGTTCGCCCGCGCTATCGAAACACCGGGTGGGCTGAAAATTCAGACGATCCACTCGTTTTGCGCCTCACTTCTGCGTCGTTTCCCGCTGGAAGCGGGTGTCAGCCCTCAATTTGCAGAAATGGAAGACCGAGCGGCCGCACTGTTGCGCGATGAAATCATCGAAGATTTCGCCGAAGGCCCTCAGGCTTCGCTGATCGAAGATGTGGCCCAGTTTATCACCGATACTGGATTTGACAGGCTGACAGCGGCGGTAACCCAAAGGCGAAGCTTGTTTGATCAACCTTTGCAGTGGTCCGACTTTCTGGATCGGTATGGTTTGCCCGATAGGTTTGATGAAAATAGCCTGCTGTCCCAAGTATTTATAGGCGGAGAGGTTGAGCTGATTCAATCAATCCTGCCTGCGCTTACCGAAAGCGGCGGCAACAATGCCAAGGCGGCGGAAAAACTAGCCGGGGTTACCGAGACTCGATTAACGCAATTGCCAATACTCGAAGGGGTTTTCCTGACCGGAAAGGCAGCGAAAGAGCCGTTTTCGGCCAAGATTGGCAGTTTCCCCACAAAAGCGCTGCGCGAGGGCGCGCTGGCCGACCGGATGCCTCAGCTAGAGGCCCTGATGTTACGGATCGAAACGGCACGGGAACAGCGTCTTGCGTTGGTCGCTGCCCAGAAAACCGCCGTTTTGCACCGATTTGCAACCGCCTTCCTGCCGGAATATGAGCGTCGCAAACAGCTGCGCGGTTGGCTGGACTTCGACGATCTGATCCTGCGCGCGCGGCAAGTGCTGAACGACCCGGCAGTCGCGGAATGGGTGCTGTATCGTCTGGATGGCGGCATCGACCACATTCTGGTGGACGAAGCACAAGACACCAGCCCAGACCAATGGGACGTGATCGAGAAACTTGCGCAGGAATTCACCAGCGGGGAAGGGGCCCGGTCGGGGGTCGAGCGCACGATTTTCGTGGTCGGGGATAAAAAACAATCGATCTATTCGTTCCAAGGCGCAGACCCGCAAGCCTTTGATCGGATGCAGGCAGAGTTTGGGCAGAAACTGGCGGAATCAGGCTCTAAGTTGGAGAAATCCGAACTTGCTTATTCCTTTCGTTCCTCAAGCGCGATCCTATCTTTGGTCAATATTCTGTTTGAAGAGCATGCTGAAGCGGGTTTCCAGGACGAGGCGCTTCACATTGCTTTCAAGGAAGGCCTGCCAGGGCGTGTCGATCTTTGGCCGGCTATCGAGAAGGTCGAGGATGATGAAGACGGCGACTGGACCGACCCCGTAGACCGGCCCGGATCGCGCCATCACACGGTTCTTCTCGCCGACCAGATTGCATCATCAATCCAGGAAATGATCGAAGGCGATGTGACGATCCCCGAAGATGGTCAAGAACCCGGCACATTTGTGCGCCGCAAAATACAACCGGGTGATTTTCTGATCCTTGTTCAGCGCCGCTCGGACCTGTTTGCCGAGATTATACGCGCATGCAAGACCAAAAAGCTGCCCATAGCAGGGGCGGATCGGTTGAAAGTGGGTGCAGAACTGGCGGTCAAAGACCTGGCAGCGTTGCTGAGCTTTCTCGCCACGCCCGAGGATAGCCTGTCGCTGGCCACCGTTCTGAAATCCCCATTGTTCGGCTGGACCGAACAGGCGTCGTTTGATCTGGCCCATCGACGGCGGGAAACCTACCTTTGGGCCGCATTGCGCAACCGGGCAGAAGAATTCCCCGAAACGCTCGCCATGCTCAACGATTTGCGCAGCCAAATCGACTTTCTGCGCCCTTATGACCTGATCGAGCGCATTTTGACCCGACACGATGGGCGGCGAAAGCTGCTTGGGCGGCTCGGGGCCGAAGCGGAGGATGGGATCAATGCCCTGCTATCGCAGGCCTTGGCCTATGAACGGACCGATATTCCCAGCCTGACCGGCTTTCTGGTCTGGATGCAGACCGATGATCTGGAAATCAAACGGCAGATGAGCGGTGTGGGCAACATGATCCGCGTCATGACGGTGCATGGCTCAAAAGGGTTAGAAGCGCCCATTGTGATCCTGCCCGACACCGGAAAACGCCAGGCCCCGCGCGATGCTGAGATCATGGTCGCAGACGGGACCCCACTTTGGAAGGTTCCGGCGGATGCCTCACCCAAACTGATCGCTCGGGCGCGGGACGAGGCGCGCAACCGAGAAGAAAACGAGCGGTTGCGTCTACTCTATGTGGCTCTAACACGGGCTGAAAAGTGGTTGATCGTGGCGGCGGCGGGCGATGTCGGCAAGGATGGGTCCAGCTGGTATCAGATGGTTGAGGCCGCGATGGCGCGGGCAGGGGCAACACAACTGGACGGAACAAATACGCGGCGGTTGGCGCATGGTGACTGGGACACATTACCCCTTGTCGCGCATTCAGAACCGCAGGAACCAAACCTCGATCTGCCCGAATTCTACAAATCACCCGCGCAAGATGCGCCTCAGACCCCAGAATCCCTCAGCCCATCCGATCTGGGCGGGGCCAAGGCGCTACCTGGTGACGCGGGTCAGGATGAAGACGCCGCAAAGCTGCGCGGCACGCGGCTGCATCTGCTGCTGGAACATTTGCCCGGTACGGCGCAGTATAGCTGGCCCGAGCTTTGCGCCCGCGTTCTGCCCGATATGCAGGACGGGGAACGAAATGAGCTGCTGGCCGAAGCCACAGCAGTTCTGACGACCGCACATCTGGAATCCATATTCGCGCCCGATGCGCTGGCTGAGGTTCCCGTGTCTGCCGACCTAAACGGGCAGCGCATGCATGGGATTATCGACCGGTTGATCGTGACCGACACCGAAGTGCATGTGATTGATTTCAAATCAAATGCTACGGTCCCCGTATCCGCCGAAGCCTGCCCCGAAGGTCTGCTGCGGCAGATGGGCGCCTACGCGCAGGCACTGGCTCAGATCTATCCTGATAAGACCATCCGCACCGCGATCCTTTGGACGCGCAACGCTGAACTGATGTGGCTGCCACACGATCTTGTGACGGGCGCGCTGGCCCGCACCCAGATATCTTGACCTTCCCCACGGCGGCACCTACGTTCTGATCCCAAGTTTACCCCATTCAGGAGACAGAATATGTCGACCGTTGCCGTTACCGACGACACCTTTGACGCCGAAGTCAAGAACTCGGCCGTTCCCGTAGTTGTGGACTTCTGGGCCGAATGGTGCGGCCCCTGTAAGCAGATCGGCCCCGCGCTGGAAGAATTGGCCGCCGAGTATGGCGATAAGTTAAAGATTGCCAAGGTCGATGTGGACAGCAACCCAAACGCGGCCGCGGCCATGGGCGTGCGTGGTATCCCGGCATTATTCATCTTCAAGGACGGTCAGGTGGTCTCGAACCGCGCGGGCGCGGCGCCCAAGGCCGCTCTGCAAAGCTGGATTGACGAATCCATCTGATCCGATTGGGATTAGAAAATGATCAAAGGCGCCTGTACCGGGCGCCTTTTTTGTTGAAAGGCCGGAGAAGGCAGATGGCAAAAACAAGGGTATTGGTGGAATTCGGTATGGGAACGTCCCTGCGCCGTGCGGATTACACCGAAGCTGCGCTGCGCGCGATCAAGGACGCGCTGTGGCATAATTCGATCAACATGGCTGAGCTGTTCGGCTTTCCCAAAGAGGCGATGATCATCGATGTCGAAATCGGGGTGCAGCAGCCCGAACAGGTGGATGCCGATAAGCTTTTGGCTGTGTTTCCGTATGGAACCCCCAGCATCACGGTTGCCAAAGGCGGCCTTGATATCGAGAAACCGGGCGGACAGGGCCTAACGGTGATCGCCAATGCAGCGTTGGCCGTTTCTTTTGATATGGAGGCCGCGCAATGAGCGAACAGCGCATCATTCTTGAGATGGGCATGGGGAATGACCTTTATGGTCAGGATTACACCAAAGCTGCACGAAGGGCGGTACAGGATGCACTGCACCATTCCTCGATCACGTTGTTTTCGAACCTTGGGATCGATCACGCCGAGATGCGGGTGCAGGTGACAATTGGTGTGCAAAATCCCGAACAAGTCGATTGTGATCTGGTCGCAGCTGATCTTCCACGCGGCAAGGCCGAGGTGCGCGCGGTTCTGGGTGGGCAAGATGTGGTGGATACGGCTGCTGGCACGCGGCACGTGGTTGCAACCGCCGCGATTGAGGCCTTTGTGCCATCTCAGATCGGGAATTATATCCAGAACTGACAAAGAAAAAGCCGCTCGGATATCCGGGCGGCTGTTCTGATTTGGTGATCCGGTCGAAGGATCAGAGCTTCGCGATATCCGCGCGAACCAAGCCGATGTCTTCCAGCTGAGCGTCGGTCAGCTCGGACAGAAGCTTGCGGGTTTTGCGACTCTTGTTCCATTCAACAACGGTTTCAAAAGCGTTCGAGAACGCGTCCACTACGTGCAGGATGGTAGCTGCTCCGAGCGGCGCATGAATATTTGCAGTGGTTGCCATGTGCGCAGTCCTTGGATTTGAAACAGCCGACCCGTTGTCGGTTGTAAGCCCCATGTAGGATGCGCGACCCGGACTCACAATTGCTTGTTTGACAGTCCCGATCTGCATCCATTGCATATCTTTTACGCAGTTTTAGAACGGGTTGCGCCGATCCTGCGTCCGGCCCATATATAGCGACAAGCAGAACGGAGGCTTTCATGGCAGACAGCGATTTCCCCGGTTGGCACGGTACGACCATCATCGGTGTCAAGAAAGGCGGGCAGGTTGTCATTGCCGGGGACGGGCAGGTCAGCCTGGGCCAGACCGTAATCAAGGGCACCGCCCGCAAGGTGCGCCGCCTGTCGCCCGGTGGGTTCGAGGTGGTTGCTGGTTTTGCCGGATCAACTGCCGACGCCTTCACGCTGCTGGAGCGACTGGAAGCCAAGCTTGAAGCCACACCCGGCCAACTGGCCCGCGCCTCGGTAGAGCTGGCTAAGGACTGGCGTACCGACAAGTACCTGCAAAAGCTTGAGGCGATGCTGATTGTCACCGATGGCAAAGACCTGCTGGTGATCACCGGGGCAGGCGACGTGCTGGAGCCCGAGCATAACGTGGCTGCCATCGGATCAGGCGGGAACTTTGCGCTCGCCGCAGCCCGCGCGCTGATGGACAGCGACAAAGAGGCCGAGCAGGTGGCGCGCGAAGCGATGGCGATTGCTGCGGATATCTGTGTCTATACAAACGGCAATCTGACGGTTGAGACGATCTAGGACGTTTTACGTAAACCCAAAAACAATGCATCAAAATGCGCGTTCGACCGTAGGGAGAGGCAGCGTATTTCGAAACAAAATCAAACGAAAATTATCTCAGGCGAGTAGCGCCTTGATCTCCTTCCCTTTCCAGCGGCGGTGCATCCCGATCAAGCCGAAAATCGCGGCAATGACCACGATGTAATAGGGCACGCGGATGTCGATGCTCATCAGCCCGCCGCCAATCAGCGACATGATGCCTCCGGCCAAACAGAACACGGCAGTAGTCACGCCCATGACCCAGCCCTGATCGGTCTCGCTGACGCTGGACGAGAACAGGCCCAGCAGGGTCGGGTAGGCGACGCCGAACAGAAAATAGAACAGGAAAACCGGCACATAGCTGAGCACACCGTTGGGGCTGAAGGCAAAAGCCAGCCCGCAGATCACCATGGCGATCAGCGATGTGTAGATGATCGAATGCTTGCTGAACCGCTCTTGCGCGGGTTTGACGAGGAAGGTGCTGGAGAACGCCAGCGCAACGCCGATCACCACCATGGCCACGCTGCCGCCGATTACCCCGTAGCCAAAGCGACTGGTTAAAAAGTTGTCGACAAAGACATAGAAGGTCACGTTGGCGATCATGAAGAAGGAATAGACCGGCAGGATTTTCAGAACCATCGGGTGGCCGCGCACCGCGATCAGGCTGTCAGCGATGTCGCGCGGGCGGAAGACAAAGGGTTCGCGGTCTGTGCGAGTGTCCTTGAAAAATGTCATCACCAGGAAGATAGCGACCATCACCAGAACGAAGGCCCCGTAGAACGGGGTTTTCAGGGTAGCATAACTGCCCAGCAGGGCGGCATCTGACAGGACGGCCCCAATAATCGGGCCGCCCACAAGGCCAAAGCTAACGCCAGTCACGATATACCCCATGTTTCGGTCTCGGTCGGCGGCATCGGTGCTGCCATCAATCATCGCCGCCTGCGCGATGGGCTGGTTGCCGGCAGTGAAGCCTGTGATCGAACGCCCGACGATCAGCATCAGCAGGCTGTTCATATAAAGCGCCGCAATGGTCAGGGCATAACCCACCAACGCCCCGCCCAGACAGACCAGCAAAGCGTTCTTACGCCCGATGGAATCTGAGACTTTCGAGACATAAACCACGCCAAGAAACCAAGATAGGAAGAAACACCCGATCACGAGACCATAGTAAAAATGCCGTCGCCCCTCGGGTGTGTTGTCCGGCAGAAACCCGGATTTGGTCTCCATGATCAGTGAGTTGATAATGGGAAACACCAACCCCTGTCCGATCAGGTCTACAAACACCACAAACAACAGGGTGATCTTGGCGATTTTCGTCATCTCTGCACTCCTGACCCACAAGGCATTGAAATCACTGTATCAGAGCGGGCGCGCTTCACCTATAGAAAGCATTGCAAACCGGAGGGTGCGTTGCTAACCAACGCTGCCAATGAAGCCACTTGGTTGTTTTCATGCCTCACATGATTACCTAAGCCAAAGTTTTGACCTGCCGACCGAAAGGACTGCGCCTTGACCGACCTGACCCCGCGCGAGATTGTCTCGGAACTGGACCGTTTCATCATCGGTCAGAAAGACGCCAAGCGCGCCGTAGCCGTGGCATTGCGCAACCGCTGGCGGCGTAAGCAGCTGTCTGATGATATCCGCGATGAGGTCTATCCAAAGAACATCCTGATGATTGGCCCCACCGGTGTGGGCAAAACCGAGATCAGCCGCCGCCTGGCCAAACTGGCGCGCGCACCTTTTATCAAGGTTGAAGCCACCAAATTCACAGAGGTCGGTTACGTTGGCCGTGATGTTGAGCAGATCGTCCGCGATCTCGCCGACGCCGCCATCGTTCAGACCCGCGAATACATGCGCGAAGATGTGAAGGCACGCGCGCATCAGGCCGCCGAGGATCGTGTGATCACCGCCATTGCCGGCGAAGACGCCCGCGAAGGCACGCGCGAGATGTTCCGCAAAAAGCTGAAAGCAGGTGAGCTGGACGATACCGAGATTGAGCTGGAGCTGTCCGACACCGCAAACCCGATGCCGATGTTCGATATTCCCGGCCAGCCGGGCGGCCAGATGGGAATGATGAATCTGGGTGATATATTCGGCAAAGCCTTCGGCGGGCGGACAGTCAAGAAGCGGATGACCGTTTCTGAAAGCTATGATGCCCTGATCGGCGAAGAGGCCGACAAGCTGCTGGATGATGAAACCGTCAACCGCATTGCACTGGAATCCGTCGAACAAAACGGCATTGTCTTTCTGGATGAGATCGACAAGGTCTGCGCCCGCTCGGACGCGCGCGGCGGCGATGTCAGCCGCGAAGGGGTGCAGCGCGACCTGCTGCCTCTGATCGAAGGCACCACGGTCAGCACCAAACATGGTCCGGTGAAAACCGACCATATCCTGTTCATCGCCTCCGGAGCCTTCCACATCGCCAAACCCTCGGACCTGCTGCCCGAGCTTCAGGGGCGTCTGCCCATTCGGGTTGAACTGCGCGCGCTGACCGAAGAAGATTTCGTGCGCATCCTGACAGAAACCGACAACGCGCTGACCCGCCAGTACACCGCCCTGATGGGCACCGAAGAAGTCACGGTCAGCTTTACCGAAGATGGTATTGCGGCACTGGCCCGGATCGCGGCGGATGTAAACCAAAGCGTCGAAAACATCGGTGCGCGGCGGTTATACACCGTGATGGAACGGGTGTTTGAGGAGCTGTCCTTTACCGCGCCCGACAAGGCCGGGTCTGAAATCACGGTTAATGCCGCCTTCGTGGAAGAAAACCTGGGCGAGCTAACCAAATCCGCCGACCTGAGCCGTTACGTTCTGTAACAAGCTCAGCCAGATTTTGCCGCCGCAATCCCCCAAGTCACTGGACGTGGGGGTAGAAATCGATAGCTTAGCGCCAAACCTTATTAAGGGTATTTTGCGTTGCGTTATCTGCTCATTCTATTTCTGATTTTCTTGGTTGGGGCATGTGTCGACAGAACCGTCACGGAAACCGTGCCCTCCGCCCTGTCAGTCGGTACGCCCAAGACCGTGTTCGCCAGCACTTCACGCGCAAAAGAACCGGATGGATCCTATGGGTTCCGGCGCGGCGACAGCCTGCGCTTTCTTGAAACCACTGTTTCAATCCCTCCGACCCATACACCCGGAACGCTTAAATTTTCATACGCCAACGCAAACCCGAAGAAAGAGTTTGTTCTGGCCAATGTAACCGAACTGGATGGCCCCAACGGGTTAAAAGAACATCTACATGGTCAGGACGACGTGACGATCTTTGTCCATGGCTACAACTCGACCCAGACCGAAACCCTGTTCCGTGCGGCCCAGCTGTCAAATGACATCGGGATACCCGGTTCCATCCTGGTTTATTCATGGCCCAGCCGCGCAACCGGGTTTGGCTATGCCTATGATCTGGACAGCACGCTGTTTGCGCGCGATGGGCTGGAACAAACCGTTCGCAGTTTGAAATCCATGGGTGTGAAACGTGTTGTTCTGGTTGCGCATTCCATGGGTGGCGCGCTGTCGATGGAGATGATGCGACAGGCTGAGTTGAAAGAACCTGGCTGGGCTAAAAGAAATCTGGAAGGTGTTGTTCTGATCTCTCCTGATCTGGATGTCGATCTGTTTCGATCTCAGATGACCCGTATCGCAAACCCGCCCGACCCGTTCATCGTGATGGTGTCGCAGAAGGACAAGATACTCAATATCTCAGCCCGCCTACGCGGGACGGCAGAAGGTGAGCGCTTGGGGAACATCAGCTCGATCGACGCGCTGGAAGAGTTTCCGATCAACGTGATCGACACAACTGCGTTCAACAGTGATGCGCAATCCTCGCATTTCGTGGCAGCCACTTCGCCAGCGCTTCTGGCGATTCTCGGCTCGGTCCGGCGCGTCAGCGGCACGTTCGGGCCGGATGACGGGCGCAGCCGGGGCATCAACACTCTGGTGCCTGAAGATCAACGCAACCCCGATGGCGCAACCGAAATTGTGCTGACCGAAACCGGACAGGCAGAGGTGACAACACCGTGACGCGGTTCAACCTGCGTCAATTCCTTCATGACAATGCAACCTGGCTCGGCGCTGGTCTTCTACTGACCTTCTTGTCGAGCTTTGGGCAGACGTTTTTCATCTCGGTCTTCGCGGGCGAAATCCGCGCCGCTTATGGATTAAGTCATGGGGCTTGGGGCGGGCTTTATTCACTGGGCACCTTGGTTTCAGCCGGGGTAATGATCTGGGCCGGGGGCCTGACGGATCTGTTCCGCGTCCGCGTTCTGGGGCCTGTTGTCCTTGCGGGTCTTGCCCTTGCCGCGCTTGCGCTGGCCTGGAATACTTGGGTGGCTCTTTTGCCGGTTGCCATCTTTCTGCTGCGCCTGTTCGGGCAGGGGATGAGTACGCATCTGGCACAAGTCGCCATGGCACGCTGGTTTACCGCATCGCGGGGTAAGGCCCTGTCAATCGCCTCACTGGGCTATTCCATCGGTGAGGCGCTGCTACCCCTTAGCTTTGTTGCCGCAATGGCCTTTGTGGATTGGCGCTGGCTTTGGGTTTTGGTGGCAGGTCTGATCCTGCTGGGTATCCCGGTCCTGTTCCGGCTGCTGCGTCAGGAACGAACACCCCAAAGCCTTGCGGATGAATATGCGGCAACAGGAATGCAAGGCCGTCACTGGACCCGTCGTGAGGCATTTTTACATCCGCTGTTCTGGTGCATGGCGCCAGCTATTCTGGGGCCCTCGGCGTTCATCACTGCCTTCTTCTTCCATCAGGTCCACTTGGCCGAAGTCAAAGACTGGGCCCATATCCAACTGGTGGCCTTGTTTCCGATCTTTACCGTCATTTCGATCATCTCGATGTTTGCGGCGGGATGGGCATTGGACAAATGGGGCACCGCCCGGATCATGCCATTCTATCAGATACCAATGGCGATGGGCTTTGGCGTCATGGCCTTCGCAGACACCATCGGTATCGCTTTGATTGGCTTGATCTTCATGGGCATCACTGGCGGGGCCCACAATACTTTGCCCAGCGCGTTTTGGGCCGAGTTTTACGGCACCCGACATATCGGGGCCATCAAAGCCCTGGCGACAGCGCTGATGGTACTGGGTTCTGCCATAGGACCGATTCTGACCGGTGTTTTGATCGACTTTGGTGTCCCGCTCAGCCTGCAATTCCTGTGGATCGCCGCGTTTTTCCTGCTGGTCTGCGCATCAGTTTGGTTTGGCATCCGGCGTGCGAGGGCTGGTTTCTAACGCGAGCGCCTCAGATAGACATAATAGGCCCCGTCTCCGCCATGGCTGATATGGGCCGGGGTCACCTGCATCACCGCCTGCGCAAGCGGCGGGATGGTCAGCCAGTGCGGCACCTGATTGCGCAGCACGCCGCGCGGGGTCGGGATTGGGCCAGGTTCGTCCCGGTCCTTGCCCTTGCCCGTGATTACCAGAACCAGCCGTTTGCCTTGTGCCTGCGCCGTTAGAACAAAGCGCACAAGCGCCGGATGTGCTGTTTCAATCCGCATCCCATGCAGGTCTAACTTGCCCTCAGGCTTAAGTTTTCCGCGCTTCATCCGGCCGAACGCCTTGGTATCCATCTGCACCGGCGCGGCGCGCAACGTTTCCGTAATTGACGGCTTCAAACTATTACCGGACGGTTTGCTTTGAAGGGTCTGGCCCAGCTCAAAGGTTTCGAGCCGAGGTTTCGGCAGCTTCTTGGGTGTCGGCTTCGGCAGGGTTGTCGGATGCACATTCTGGGGGACCTCAGGGTGCAAACGCTCAGCCTGTTTGGTGACCTTGCGCCAAAGCTCGATCTCGTCACTGGTCAGTTTGCGCTGGGTCATCAGAATTCATCCGGCAACAAGGCGTAAGCACGTTGAATGGGCAACAACAGGATCATCCGTCCCGGATCTTTCAGCCTACCTGCGGCTTTTCCGGCGTCGTCACCAGTCCCGAAAAAGATATCAGCCCGTTGTGCGCCTTTGATGGCCGATCCGGTATCCTGGGCGATCATCAATCGGCGCAGCGGGTTTGCGCCGTCCTTCTCGACCCAGACCGGCGCGCCCAATGGTGTATAAGCCGGATCGGCAGCAATGCTCCGCATGGTGGTGACAGACCGGTTCATGGCGCCCAGCGGCCCCAGCTCGGGTGCAACGCGGCTCACCTCGCGGAAGAACACGTAGGAGGGGTTGTGAAACAGCAACTCGGCCCCGGCCTGCGGGTTCTTACGCACCCAGGCGCGGATCATCTGAGCGCTGACTTCGTGCGACCCCAAAATCCCGCGCCGGATCAGTTCAACGCCGATGGACCGATAGGGATGACCATTGGCACCACCATAGCCAACACGCAGCGCGCCACCATCGGGCAGTTTTACCCGGCCCGAGCCCTGGATCTGCAGAAAGAAAAGTTCGACGGGATCATCGACCCAAGCGATTTCCAGGCCACGGCCTTTCATCACATCGCTTGTCAGGATTTCCCGGCGGCTCAGCCATGGTCCATCGCTTCGGGCTTCGGGCGGCATTTTGTAGATCGGATATCTGAAACGTTCTGTGCGAACCCTTGAACCATCGAGTTCTGGCTCAAAATACCCGGTGAACAACGCGTCCTCGCCATCCTCAACCAGAACCGGACGAAAGAACAGTTCAAAGAAAGTGCGTGCAGCTTCTGTGTCATAGCTGCGCGCAACACCGCAAAGCGCGCGCCAATCCGGATGTCCCAGATCACCACAGGTGTTCAGAAACACGGAAAGGGCCGCGCCGTGGTCATCCTCGGCCCAGCCCTGCAAGTCATCAAATGAAAGAATGGATCGCGTCACCTCTGCTCCGGTGGCGCTGGCGGTGGTCATTGCGCCCACCAGAAAAAGCGACCGGAGCGTTGCAATCATGCGTCCGTGGCAACAAGCAGCCAGTTCGGATCGTCCTTGCCCATCACGCGGGCAAAGGTCCAGCTGTCCTTTTGGCGTTTCATGGTGTTCGGGCTGCCCTCAATGATGTCGCCACCACGATCCCGCACGACCGAGGTCAACTCACCCACGAACTTCATGGTAATCTCGGCCTCGTTGGTGTCTTTGTCGAACTTCACATCCGTCAGAGTAGTTTCCCGTACGCCGATGAATTCCGCCTCGATCGTCAGGCCCTTGTCTTCGCGGTCGGCGACAACCGAAACAAAGGTGTCAAACACCTCTTCCGACAGGAAGGGCTGGATTTCATCCAGGCTGCCCTTTTCAAAGCCCATCACGATCATCTCATAGGCGCCGCGTGCGCCCTGAACAAACTCGCTGACTGAAAAGCTCGGCTCGATCCGCTTCATCGCGGCCAGAGTTTGCGCCTGATCGCTGTCTTCGGGCACATGGTCGGTGATGTCATGATCGGGGCCACCCTCGATCACCTCAAAATCACGGCGCGACGCGCTTGTATCGGGCTGTTGCGGGACAGGAGGCTTTTCGAAACCCTCACGCGAACCCAATACGCTTTTCAAGCGCAGGATCAGGAAAACGGCAATTCCGGCCAGGACCAGCAACTGGATC
The DNA here is from genome assembly GCF_059610245.1 of Ruegeria sp. YTSA075. Taxonomy (NCBI): domain Bacteria; kingdom Pseudomonadati; phylum Pseudomonadota; class Alphaproteobacteria; order Rhodobacterales; family Roseobacteraceae; genus Ruegeria; species Ruegeria sp. YTSA075. The sequence goes on from NZ_JBXWNG010000011.1 coordinate 32,520, forward strand.
ATGGGTTCGTTCATTTCATCCTCTTCTCAGAGCCAAGACTTTGTGTACACGGCCTCTTGCCACTATGTAGGTGACAGGGCGAGGCAAGTCCACAGCCTGGCCATATGGAAAGGATAGCGCAAATGTACCTGTTCTTGGCATTTTTGTTGGTACCCATCATCGAAATCGCCCTGTTCATACAGGTTGGCGGCCTGATTGGCCTGTGGCCAACGCTGGGAATTGTGGTTCTGACAGCGATTTTGGGCACCACTTTGGTGCGGACACAAGGTCGCATGGCGCTGGGACAGCTGCAGCAATCCTTTGCCACACTGGATGACCCGACCGAACCGCTGGCCCATGGCGCGATGATCCTGCTATCGGGCGCGTTGCTTCTGACGCCCGGCTTTTTCACGGATGCTGTTGGGTTTGCACTGCTTATCCCCGGTGTCCGGGTCGCGGTGTTCCGCTATCTAAAGTCCAAAGTCAAAGTCACGCAATTCCAGATGGGGTCAGGGGCAGGCTTTCAGACCCAGCGTGACCCTTTTGATCAGGGTGATGTGATTGACGGAGAATTTACCGAAGTGCGCCCCCGGAAAGACCCCTCAAAACCATCGAAATGGGTCGAAGGCCCCCACGAGCATTGAGGTGCCGCGCCCAAGTTGATAAGCAGTGGCGAATTTCATTTTTGGAGTAGATCCATGGCCGAAGAAAACGCTGCAGAAAACACCGCGGCACAAACTGCCCCTCAGGTGCAAATGCGCGTTCTGGGACAGTTCATCCGCGATATGTCCTTTGAAAACGTGATGGCGCAAAAAGGCGTGTCGGGTGACGTGCAGCCCGAAATTCAGGTTCAGGTGAACCTGGATGCCAAGAAACGCCCGAACGAACATCAGTTCGAGGTGTCGATCAAACTGAACCTGACATCCAAAGCCAAGGGCATGGATGATGTTCTGTTCATGTGCGAGCTGGACTACTGCGGCCTGTTCCACGTGGAAGGTGTGCCCGAAGACCAGATGCACCCGTTCCTGATGATCGAATGCCCGCGCATGCTGTTCCCGTTCCTGCGCCGCATTGTCAGCGATGTAACCCGTGACGGTGGCTTCCCGCCGGTGAACCTGGACAACATCGATTTTGTTGCGCTGTATCGCAACGAGTTGATGCGCCGTCAGGCAGCTCAGTCGGAAAAGACCGACGCCTAGGGTTTTGACCCGTGCCTGACGGGATCAGGCGCGGGTCCAAAGGGCGCTTTCGCCCAATTTCTCAACAAATGCCTCATGCGCAGCGCGTTCCTCATCGGTGATCCGTGAGGGCAGAGATGTCGTGCGTGGGCTTGGCCGCCAGTCATCTGCTCCACCCGGACCCGAGACAGCAGAGGTGGACAGGCCAAAATCGGGCTGACGACCACCGATCAATTCCAGATAGACCTCGGCCAAGATCTCCGAGTCCAACAACGCCCCGTGTAGCACCCGGTTCGAATTGTCGATGTTGAACCGTCGGCATAGCGCATCCAAAGACGCGGGCGAACCGGGAAAGCGTTTCCGCGCGATGGCCAGCGTATCAATTGCTTGATCCATCGGCAGCGGGGCCATACCCATCCATTTCAGTTCTGCGTTCAGGAATTTCATGTCGAACGAAGCGTTGTGGATCACCAGCTTTGCGTCGCCCACAAAATCGCGAAACCCCTGACCGACCTTTGAAAAAACCGGTTTGTCTTTCAGCGTGACTTCACCTTTTTCTGCCGGGCGCGGGGATTCCAACAGGTCAGGGCCGATGCCGTGTACACCAAACGCTTCTTCGGGCATGGATCGTTCGGGGTTGATATAGACGTGATAAGTCTCACCCGTGGCGACATGATTCCACAGCTCAACTGCGCCGATTTCCACGATCCGGTCCCCATTTTCGGGATCGAACCCTGTGGTTTCGGTATCAAGTACAATCTCTCGCATCTGCCATCCCCGCCCGTATCTGCCTGACCACATCCTGCACCTGTGCGCGGGCGTGGTCCAGAGTGTCAGTCTCGATCACATAATCCGACCGCGCACATTTTTCATCATTTGGCATCTGCTTGGCGCGGATCTGTTCGAACTGAGCCTCAGTCATCGTACCGCGCGCCATGACCCGGCGTTTTTGTTCCTCAGCAGGAATAGAAACGCAGGCTACCGCGTCCATGGCTTCGTTGCCGCCGGTTTCAAATAGCAGCGGGATGTCGAAGACCAGAATGTCCGCCGTTGCGTTTTCGCGGAATGCCGCACGGTCCGCCGCAACCAAGGGGTGGACAATGACCTCGATGGCTTTAAGCGCAGAGCCGTCCTGAGAAATGATCTGTTTCAAAGCATCCCGACTGACCGCTCCGTCGATGATGGCGTCAGGAAAGGTGGTGCTCATCGGCTCAACCGCTGCTCCGCCGGGCGCATAAAGCCGATGCACGGCTGCATCCGCATCCCAAAGCGCGCAGCCTTCGTTGACAAACATCTGCGCCGTGGTGCTTTTCCCCATGCCAATCGAGCCGGTCAGGCCAAGCGCGAAACTCATGCCAAAGCCGCCGCGCGGGTGTCGGCGTCAACCTCTGGCCGGACGCCGAACCAACGTTCAAACCCGGGAACCGCCTGATGCAGCAACATACCAAGACCGTCGACTGTGGTGCACCCGGCCTCTTCCGCTGTTTTCAACAGATTGGTTTTCAACGGTGCGTAAACCAGATCGGTCACCACAGCGCCGGGCTGTAACCCGTCCAGAGGTACCCGCAATTCCGGCTGACCTTGCATGCCCAGCGAGGTTGTATTGACCACAAGCTCCGCATTTTCAATAACATTTCCGGCCTGAACCCAATCGACCACGGTAATCCGCTGACCAAATTCTTCTTTCAGATGATCCGCGCGAGTGCGGGTGCGGTTGGTCAGCAGAATCTCAGGCACACCTGCATCGGCCAACGCCTGCAACACCGCGCGCGCCGCTCCGCCTGCGCCAAACACGACAGCTGGCCCATCCTGAGCATTCCAGTCTGGCGCACCGCTACGCAAATTCTCCATAAACCCATACCCATCGGTGTTGTCAGCTTGGATCGAACCATCCTCGCGAAACACCAATGTATTTGCCGCCCCGATCACCGTTGCCCTGTCAGAGACATGATCGGCAATCCGCAAAGCAGCTTCTTTATGGGGCACGGTCACGTTCGCGCCCACAAACCCGGCCTTGGGCAGGGTTCGCAACACGGTCTCAAGATCCGCAGGGGCCACATCCATCGGAATGTAGTGCCCCGGCAGCCCATAAGTCTTCAACCAATGCCCATGCAGCTTGGGCGACCGCGAATGCCCGATCGGATGCCCAATCACCCCGGCCAGAGGGACCTGATAGTCCGTCATTGATCGATCACCCCTTTGACAGCCAGATAGTTGAGCAGTTCCAACAGGGGCATACCCAAGACGTTAAAATAGTCCCCGTCAATGGCGGCAAGCAAGCGCGCACCTTCTTCTTCCAGCTTATAGGCCCCTACGGCGTGGCGAATGCTGTTCCAGTTCCGCTCAACATAATCACGCAGATAGGAGTCCGAACTCATCCGCATGCGCAAACGAACCTGACCCACATGCCGCCAGATCGGCTCACCATCCTGATAGATCACCGCTGCCGACAAAAGCATATGGCGCTTACCCCGCATGGCTTTGAGGTGTTTCAACGCATCCTTGGGCGTTTCGGGTTTCGATAGCAGCTGCCCGTCGAAATCCAACACCTGATCGCAACCCAAGACCATCGCGCCCGGAGATTTGTCGCTGACCTTTCGCGCCTTCATTTCGGCCAGCGCATCCGCGATGTCGCGGGGTGGGGCATCCTCAGCCAGCAACGCCCGCTTTATGGTATCCTCATCCACCCGCGCCACTTGCACAGTGAACGGCACGCCTGCGTTTTCCAGCAGCTGCGCGCGAATGGTTGAGCCCGAGGCTAAAATGATGGGGACAGACATGTGGACAACCCCGTGTGCAAATCCATGAGTGTTCAGGGACGCTTTGTATGGTTTTCAGATTGACACGCAAGCCCGGGAAAAACCCGCAAAACTTCCCTGAGTCGCTCAAACATTGTCCAGCCGGGACAAGGATAAGTCTGACACATGGGATAACTCTCTCCCCCATAGATATACAGGTAGTTATCCCCAGAATCTATAGAATGAAATTCATATAAGTATTTGTATAATATATAATATTTATAAAACTCACAGAATCAGCCCAATATCCGGCAAAACTATCCACCTGAGGAAAACCAAAGGGTAAAAAAGTAATCCACCAAAATTGATCGCACTACAAAACCATCATCCTTTCTTCTTTCTTATTTTTTTTATAGGGAGAGGGACGAACAACGTTCGGAGCCAAAATGACTGATCTTCTTTTCACGATCTACCCGTGGGTGAAGTCGCTCCATATCATGGCCGTGATCTCTTGGATGGCCGGTTTGTTCTATTTACCCCGATTGTTTGTTTATCACGTAGAGAAGGCGCAAGCGGTAGATGGCGCGCAAGAGATTTTCTTTGAAATGGAAGAAAAGCTGCTGCGCGTGATCATGGGACCAGCCAGTATTGTGGCTTGGGTCTGTGGGCTGATCATGGTGTTTACGCCGGGTATCGTCAGCTGGGATTTCGCGTGGCCATGGTTAAAAGGGGTGGCCGTGATTGGGATGACCTGGTTTCATCATTGGCTGATGGCCCGCCGCAAAGACTTTGTCGCGGGTCGAAACACGCTCACAGGGCGCCAGTATCGCATGATGAATGAGGTTCCCACCGTTTTGATGGTGATCATCGTTCTCTCGGTTGTTTTGAAGTTCTGACGGCCCGTTTGACTCTTTCCAAGTAAGCGCCTATCTAGACCGCAACACGCCCGTCCGGGCGGTGTATTTTCCGTACTGAAATTCCACTTCGTGCCGTGCAATCAGCGGTGAAGGTATATGTCATGACAACTGAATCCCTGAATCTGGCCGATCTGAAAGCCAAAAGCCCCAAAGACCTTCTGGCGATGGCCGAAGAGCTGGAGATCGAAAACGCCTCGACCATGCGTAAGGGCGAGATGATGTTCCAAATCCTGCGCGAACGCGCGGATGAGGGCTGGACCGTTGGCGGCGATGGCGTGCTTGAGGTTCTTCAGGACGGTTTTGGCTTTCTGCGCTCGCCCGAGGCAAACTATCTGCCGGGTCCGGATGACATCTATGTTTCGCCTGATATGATCCGCCTGCACTCGCTGCGGACAGGTGATACGGTTGAAGGTGATATCAAGGCACCTGATGAGAACGAGCGTTACTTTGCGCTGACCAAAGTTACCAAGATCAACTTTGAAGAACCAGAAAAAGCCAAGCACAAGATTGCCTTTGACAACCTGACGCCGCTATATCCGGACGAGCGTCTGAAGATGGAGATCGAGGATCCCACCATCAAGGACAAATCAGCCCGTGTTATTGATCTGGTCTCGCCGATCGGTAAAGGCCAGCGTTCTTTGATCGTGGCGCCTCCGCGGACCGGTAAAACGGTGATCCTGCAGAACATCGCGCATTCGATCGAACAGAATCACCCAGAGTGCTATCTGATCGTCCTACTGATCGACGAACGCCCGGAAGAGGTGACTGACATGCAGCGTTCAGTGAAGGGTGAAGTTGTGTCTTCAACTTTCGACGAACCAGCAACACGACACGTCGCCGTGTCGGAGATGGTGATCGAAAAAGCCAAGCGTTTGGTCGAACATAAACGAGATGTTGTTATTCTTCTTGATTCGATCACAAGACTTGGTAGGGCCTTTAACACTGTGGTCCCATCCTCGGGCAAAGTTCTGACCGGTGGTGTGGATGCGAATGCGCTGCAGCGGCCCAAGCGGTTCTTTGGTGCCGCGCGGAATATCGAAGAGGGTGGATCATTGACCATCATCGCCACCGCACTGATCGATACCGGCAGCCGGATGGATGAAGTCATCTTCGAAGAATTCAAAGGCACCGGTAACTCGGAAATCGTGCTGGATCGCAAGATCGCAGACAAGCGCGTGTTCCCGGCCATCGACATTCTCAAGTCCGGTACCCGGAAAGAGGACCTGCTGGTCGACAAGGGCGATCTGGCGAAGACCTTCGTTCTGCGCCGTATCCTCAACCCGATGGGCACCACCGACGCAATCGAGTTCCTGTTATCCAAGTTGAAACAGACGAAGACAAACGGTGAGTTCTTCGATTCGATGAATACCTGACACAGGTCTTACCAACGCGAGGCCTTCGAATGGATACGATATTCGCCTTGGCCAGCGCGCAGGGTAAAGCCGGGGTGGCGGTCATCCGCCTCTCGGGTCCCGATGCACATCGCGCTGCGGCTGAGATGTCAGGCGGTGCCCTGTCGCCGCGGGGTATGACGTTCCGCACCTTGCGTGATCCTGCGGATTCTCGTTTGGATGATGGTTTGATCCTGACCTTTCAAGCGCCAGCCAGTTTTACTGGCGAAGACGTTGCTGAGCTGCAGATTCACGGCAGTACGGCTACCGTAAACGCCGTTATGCGATGCCTGTCTGATATCGATGGCGTGCGCCTGGCTAACCCCGGAGAATTCACCCGGCGGGCTTTGGAAAACGGCAAGATGGACCTGACACAGGTCGAGGGCCTTGCCGATCTGATAGATGCGGAAACAGAAGCGCAGCGACAGCAAGCGCAGACCATATTGGCAGGCGAGTTGGGGCATCTTGCGGAACGCTGGCGGCGCGATCTGATCCGAGCGGCTTCTTTATTGGAAGCAGTGATAGATTTCGCTGATGAGGAGGTCCCAACTGACGTTACGCCCGAAGTTCGGCAGCTGATTTCTGGCGTTATCGAGGATCTTCAACGCGAGGCTGATGGTGTTCAAATTGCCGAACGTGTTCGAACCGGATTTGAGGTGGCGATTGTTGGATTACCGAATGCCGGTAAATCCACCCTGCTGAACGCGCTTGCAGGGCGTGAGGCTGCGATTACGTCGGAATATGCTGGAACCACGCGGGACGTGATCGAGGTGCGCATGGACCTCTCTGGTTTACCCGTGACGTTGTTGGATACTGCAGGTTTGCGAGAAACCGAAGACCATGTTGAAAACCTTGGCATCGAACGGGCGCGCAAACGTGCGGAAACTGCTGATCTGCGTGTTTTTCTTTCTGATAATCCCTCAGAACTTGGCGTATCGATTCAGGTGGGTGACATCTCGGTTCGACCGAAATCAGATCTTCGACCAGATATCGAAGATGGTGTTTCCGGGAAAACCGGGCAGGGGATTGATATGTTAGTCACCAATATATCGCGTGTGTTGGGTGAACGGACTACTAGTCATGGTATTGCAACACGGGAGCGGCACAGGATTGCGCTGATTGCTGCAAAGCGTGCTTTGGACAGTGCGATGTCGGTTCTGGAATCAGGCCCGGACCTGTATGATATCGCAGCAGAGGAGTTGCGTACTGCAATCCGGGCGCTTGAAACTTTGGTGGGCAGAATAGGTGTTGAGGACTTGCTAGATGAAATCTTCTCAAGTTTCTGCCTGGGAAAATAAGGAGTGTTTCACGTGAAACATTCGGGTTTTGATGTCATTGTTATTGGCGCAGGACACGCGGGAGCGGAGGCCTCGCATGCGGCTGCGCGTATGGGTGTGTCAACTGCGCTCGTGACCCTGTCCGCAACCGATATAGGTGTGATGTCCTGTAACCCTGCCATTGGTGGGTTGGGTAAAGGTCATCTGGTACGAGAAATTGATGCGCTAGACGGTGTCATGGGTCGCGTAGCAGATCGTTCAGGTATTCAGTTTCGGTTACTCAACCGCCGCAAAGGCCCAGCCGTTCAAGGCCCAAGAACGCAAGCTGACCGAGCGCTATATCGCGGGGCAATGCAAGCGGAAACGGAACAGCAAGAAAATCTGACCGTTCTGGTTGGCGAAGTCGTCGACTTCAAAATGGAAGGCGAGCGCGTCGCAGGTGTGATTCTTGGTGACGGATCCGAGGTTTCAGCACGCGCGGTTATCCTGACTTCTGGTACATTTTTGCGCGGGGTAATCCACATTGGCGATGTTTCGCGACCGGGTGGTCGGATGGGCGATCGCCCATCTAAAAAGCTGGCCGAGCGATTGGATAGCTATGACTTACCCATCGGCAGGTTGAAAACCGGCACGCCACCCAGGCTAGATGGTCGGACGATCAATTGGTCGGATCTGGATAAGCAAATCGGGGATGATGAACCGACGCTGTTCTCATTTCTATCGACATCGGTCATTGCGCCTCAAATCTCTTGCGGTATCACGCATACAAATGTCCGGACACATGAGATCATTGAAAAGAACCTCAGTAAATCGGCAATGTATGGCGGTCACATCGACGGTGTTGGCCCAAGATACTGCCCATCTATCGAAGATAAGATCGTTCGGTTCGCAGATAAGGATTCGCACCAGATTTTCCTGGAGCCAGAGGGTATCAATGATCACACGATTTATCCCAACGGTATCTCGACCTCATTACCTCAGGATGTACAGCAGGACTACGTGCGATCCATCAAGGGCCTTGAGCGGGCTGAGATTCTCCAGCCCGGCTATGCGATTGAATACGATTATGTGGATCCAAGGATTTTGACTGCCTCGCTGTCCCTTCCTTCTGTGCCGGGTCTATATCTTGCGGGTCAGATAAATGGAACCACAGGATATGAGGAAGCAGCAGCCCAAGGTATGGTCGCTGGACTTAACGCCGCGTTAGAGGTGCAGGGGAAAGAGCCCGTACATTTCACTCGAGCGGACAGCTATATCGGCGTTATGATCGATGATCTGACGACACGAGGTGTAGCTGAACCCTATCGTATGTTCACTTCAAGGGCTGAGTTCAGATTGTCACTAAGGGCGGACAATGCGGATCAGCGGTTGACGCCGATCGGTATGCGGCTGGGCTGTATTGGTGAAAAAAGATGTGCGCATTTCGAAGACAAGATGACGAAATTGGAGGGTGCAAAAGGTGTGCTCACCGAGCGTACTTACACCCCGAAAGAGATAAAAGCGGCTGGCATCAATGTGAATCAAGACGGAAATCGCCGCGATGGTTTGGCGATCCTGGCGTTTCCAGATGTGTCTTTTGAAGACATATTGCCATTGATCCCCGATATCGTCGATATCGCTCCGGAAATTCGCCAGCAAATCTCACGGGACGCGCTTTATGCCAATTACATTGCTCGGCAACAGCGTGATGTGGAAGCGATGAAACGGGATGAAGCTTATGTGATTCCGCGGGGTTTCGATTATCATACGCTGGATGGGCTGTCTGCGGAAATGAAACAGAAGCTTTCCAAGGCGCGCCCGGCTAACATCGCACAGGCCAGCCGGGTTGAGGGCGTGACACCAGCAGCACTTACACTGGTTTTAGCAAGGCTTCGTCGTGACGAAAGGTTGCGGCGGGCATGAGACCTGAATTCCTGGATTTTGGCGCCTTAGATGTTTCACGTGAAACACTGGAACGCCTCACAACCTACGTAGATCTGGTTGAGCGCTGGAACCCAAAGATAAACCTAGTTTCACGCAAGAGCCTGAAGGAAATCTGGAACCGGCATATCCTGGACTCAGTGCAGGTGTTCCGTTGCGCGGTGCCCTTTCAAACATGGGCTGATCTGGGAAGTGGGGGCGGGTTTCCAGGAATGGTCTGCGCGATTATGGCTGCGGACGAGGCGCCAGAAGCACGTTTTAAGTTTATCGAAAGCGATCAGCGCAAATCGGCTTTTCTGCGCAATGTCGCGCGGGAATGTGGTGTTCATTGTGAGGTGATCTCAAAGCGGATCGAGGCAGTTGATCCATTGGGTGTGGATATCCTATCGGCTCGGGCCCTGGCTGATCTAAAGACGCTTTTGTCATTTTGTGACAGACACTTAAGCGAACCTGGCCTAGCCTTGTTGCCGAAAGGCGCAAACTGGAAAAAAGAGATGGACGAGGCGCGTGAGGAATGGAAATTCGATGCGGAGCAAATTACAAGTTTAACTGAACCTCAGGCCGTTATCCTTAAGATCAAAGGAGTATCACGTGGTTGATTTGTCTCGTCCTTCCGGCCCCCGGATTATCGCGGTTGCTAATCAGAAGGGTGGTGTTGGGAAGACCACAACGGCAATAAACCTAGCGGCTGGGCTGGCCGAGGCCGGATGCCGGGTTTTGGTGGTTGATCTTGATCCGCAGGGCAACGCATCAACCGGGCTGGGTGTCGAAGACCGAGACTGGACAACTTATGACTTGATCCTCGACGAGGCGCCGCTTGAGGCAGTTGTTCAAGAGACTGAGATCGGTGGTCTGTTCGTCGTACCCGCGACCGTGGACTTGAGCTCGGCTGATATTGAACTGATTTCAAACGAAAAACGCAGTTATTTGTTGCACGACGCGTTGAGACAGACGTCGATCGATGAGTTTGATCTGGATTTTGTTCTGATTGATTGCCCACCTTCGCTGAATCTATTGACGGTGAATGCGATGGTGGCTGCACATTCGGTATTGGTTCCACTGCAAAGTGAGTTTTTTGCGCTGGAAGGTCTCTCTCAACTTATGTTGACGATCAGAGAGGTTCGACAGACCGCGAATCCAGACCTGAGAATCGAAGGTGTTGTGTTGACCATGTATGACAACCGCAACAATTTGTCCCGTCAGGTTGAAAAAGACGCCCGTGACAATCTGGGTGAGATGGTTTTTAAGACCAAGATACCAAGAAATGTGCGGGTCAGTGAGGCACCATCTTTTGCGTTGCCGGTTCTGCAATATGACTCTGGATCGCTTGGGGCGATGGCCTATCGGCATCTGGCGCGCGAAGTCATGCACAAAAACAATAAAGTCGCCGCTTAAGCGACAAGTCAGGAGGGTGTCGTGAGCGCCAAGAAAACAAAATCAAGGGGCCTGGGGCGTGGTCTGTCTGCTTTGATGGCGGACGTGACACAAGATGGAGATGGCCGTGTACCGGCAGAGCCGCGCCGCCCGGATATGACGATCCCGATTGAAAAGCTGAAGGCCAACCCCGACCAGCCGCGCCGTACATTTATGCCCGAGCAGCTGAACGAGCTTGCAGCCTCGGTTAAGGAAAAGGGCATCATCCAGCCTTTGATCGTACGGTCGATTGGCGAGGGGGCTTATGAGATTGTTGCGGGTGAGCGCCGCTGGCGCGCGGCACAAATGGCGCAACTACATGATATTCCAGTTATAATCCGTGATTTTGACGATACCGAAGTACTGGAAGTTGCGATTATCGAAAACATTCAACGTGCTGATCTGAACGCGGTTGAAGAGGCCGCTGGATACAAGCAGCTAATGGATCGGTTTGGTCATACACAAGAAAAAATGGCCGAGGCTTTGGGCAAAAGCCGCAGCCATATCGCAAACTTGTTGCGCCTTTTGTCTTTGCCAATGGATGTTCAGACGCTGGTGATCGAAGGCAAGCTGTCAGCCGGCCACGCGCGGGCGCTTATTACGGCTGAAAACCCATCTGAATTAGCAAAACGTGTTGTCAAAGATGGCTTGTCGGTTCGGGCGACCGAAGCGCTGGTGAAAAAGCAGCAGCAGGGGGATGCGCCCCGCACTGCGCCTCAGTCCCGCAATTTGAATGCAGATAAGGATGCAGATACACGCGCGCTGGAAAAGGATCTTTCGGCCATTCTGGCAATGAAAGTGGTGATCAACCACAAGCCGGGCTCTGAAAGTGGTCAGGTCGTTCTGACCTATGAAAACCTGGATCAGCTCGACGATCTCTGCGCGAAACTTAGCCGTTAGGGCGAGTCCATATAAAAGTCAGCACAGCGCTTAGGACTATCGCTTGGACGATCAGGACATAGGGCGGGGCGGCGACAATAACGGATATGCCGAACACGGCGGCGACGGAAACGGTTGCCGCCTTTTTTGCGGCTGGACGAATAGCGCCTGATCTTTGCCAATCTTCGATCATGGGCCCGAACAGCCGATGCGTCAGAAGCCAGTTGTGGAGGCGGGATGAGGATTTGGCAAAGAAAAATGCCGCCAGCAGAAGAAACGGAACCGTGGGCAATAGGGGAAGGACAATGCCAAGCATTGCCAGCGCAACACAGAGCAATCCGAATGTGGCCCAAAGATACCGCATGCACCTAGCTCAATAGCTCTCGGATGACAGCATTCAGAACGGCGCGCCCGTCTTTGGTTGCTGACACACGGTTTCCGTGTTGTGAGATCATGCCGATCTGCGTCAGGTGATCCAGCTTGGATTGCTCCAGCGGTTCTCCGGCCAATGCACGATACCGATCTATATCTAGTCCTTCTTTAATACGGAGACCCATCATAAGGTATTCACTTGCTTGATCTTGCAGGGGTAAGGCAGTGCGGCTTTTCTCTCCCGACCCGTTTTGCGCTGCGGTGAGCCACCCATTAGGCGACAGATAAGTTTCGGTCGCTAGTTTCTGCCCGGAAACGGTGATCCTGCCATGTGCGCCGGGGCCGATCCCGACATAGTCGCCATATCGCCAATAGATCAGGTTGTGCAGTGACTCGGCGCCGGGTTTAGCGTGGTTTGATACTTCGTAGGCGGGCAGGCCATGTGCGTCGCAAATCTCCTGTGTGGCAAGATACATATCTGCGGCGCTGTCATCTTCGGGTAGGCCCCGCAGTTTGCCGACCGCGTATCGGTCGCCAAAGGCTGTGCCGTCTTCAATTGTGAGCTGGTACAGAGACATGTGGTCGATAGCCATCGACAACGCATCGGTCAGTTCGGCTTTCCAAGCGTCCAGTGTCTGGTGTTGCCGGGCATAGATCAGATCAAAACTGACGCGGTCAAAACAAGTGCGGGCGATGTCGAACGCAGCGCGTGCCTCGGAGACTGTATGAATGCGGCCCAAACGGCGCAGATCTTCGTCGTTCAACGCCTGCACGCCCATTGAGATCCGATTCACCCCAGCGTCGCGATATGCTGAAAACCGGCCCGCTTCGACAGAGCCGGGGTTGGCTTCAAGCGTGATCTCCATGTCGTTGGCCGGGTGCCACAGAGCGCGAGCCTCGTCGATCACGGCGGCGACGGTGTCAGGGGCCATCAGTGAAGGTGTGCCGCCGCCAAAGAAGATCGTGTTCAGAACCCGATCAGCCGTTTCGGCGGCCGAACGCTTTAGTTCGCTCAGATAACTCTCAAGCCATTGTTTTTGATTGATTTCACGGGAAACATGACTGTTGAAATCGCAATAGGGGCATTTGGCCTCGCAAAAGGGCCAATGCACATATAGGCCAAAGCCCCCGTTGCGCCAATCATCCGCCAAAGCAGCCTTTCACGAACATCTCCACCGCGCGACCGCGATGGCTGATCTTGTTCTTTTCCCAGCGATCCATCTCGGCATAGGTAATGTTGTAGCCTTCGGGGACAAACATTGGGTCATACCCAAACCCGTCCTTGCCACGGATCGGCCAGACCAGATGACCGGGCGCGACGCCTTCGAACACCTCATCATGCCCGTCGGGCCATGCCAGAACCAGCGTGCAGCGGAATTGAGCCAGGCGGGGATGCGCGGCGTTTTTGGCTTCCAGCTCATTATGCGCACGGGTCATCGCCATCAGGAAATCGCGGCCATTGCCGGTTTCGGCCCAATCGGCAGTGTAAACACCCGGCGCTCCGTCTAGGGCGTCGATTGTGATCCCGGAATCATCCGACAGGGCAGGCAGACCCGTTGCTTTGGCGGCAGCATGAGCCTTGATCCGGGCATTGCCGACAAAGGTGTCTTCAGTCTCTTCCGGTTCGGGTAGGTCCATTTCCGCCGCGCCAACAACTGTCACGCCAAAGGGCTCAAGCAGATGCGCCATCTCCTCAAGCTTGCCCTTGTTGTGGGTTGCGACCAGTAACCTGCCCCCGTCGAACTTACGGGTCATGCGGTGGCGGCTTTCTGGGCGGTGGCCAGTTCAGCCACGCCTTTTTCAGCCAGATCCATCAGCTGATCCATTTGCGCGCGGCTGAAGACCGAGCCTTCGGCGCTCATCTGAACTTCGATCAGTTTGCCGGAGCCGGTCATGATGAAGTTGCCATCGACACCTGCTTCGCTGTCCTCAGGGTAGTCCAGATCGAGTACCGGTTGACCCGCATAGATGCCGCAAGACACCGCAGCGACGGGATCGACCAGAGGGTCGGAAATAACGTCTCCCGTCTTCATCAGCCTGTTGACCGCCAGACGCAGAGCAACCCAACCCCCGGTAATTGAGGCACAACGGGTGCCGCCATCCGCCTGGATGACGTCGCAATCAACGGTGATCTGTCGTTCACCTAGGGCAACCCGGTCAACGCCGGCGCGCAGGGCACGGCCGATCAGGCGTTGAATTTCAACAGTACGCCCACCCTGCTTGCCCGATGCAGCCTCACGCCGCATCCGCGTGTTGGTTGCACGGGGAAGCATACCGTATTCGGCAGTGACCCAACCAAGGCCCGAACCCTTGATGAAAGGAGGCACGCGATCCTCGATCGTGGCGGTGCACAGTACATGGGTGTCGCCCATTTTGATCAGGCACGACCCTTCGGCATGTTTGGTGAAGCCCGTCTCGATGGAAACGGAGCGCATTTCGTTTAGATCACGTCCTGAGGGTCGCATGAAAAATCCTTTGTTTGCTGGTTTGGGGATACCGCCCCGTAGCGTTACGATGCAACCCCGATTGACCTTTCTTGTGCCTGCTATTTAATGGCTGTCCAGCAAGGGTGCGCAGATGAGCGAAGCGAGCAAAATTCTGAGTGAGATGAACGACCGGTCGCGTGAGGTTTTCCGACTGATCGTCGAAAGCTATCTGGACAGCGGTGAGCCAGTCGGCAGCCGCACCCTGACACGCACCCTTTCGGAAAAAGTCAGCGCGGCGACCGTGCGAAATGTGATGCAGGACCTGGAGTTTCTGGGCCTGCTGGACAGCCCCCATGTCAGCGCGGGACGCATACCAACGCAACAGGGGTTGCGGATGTTTGTGGATGGGTTGCTGGAAGTTGGTGATCTGGGCGCTGATGACCGTCAGAAACTGGATGAGACTTTAGGCTCTAACGCGGGCGATGTTGGCGGGATGCTCGACCGCGTAGGATCGGCTTTGTCACACGTGACACATGGAGCGTCGCTGGTCCTGACGCCCAAGCATGAATCCGAGATCAAGCATATCGAGTTTGTTTCACTCGCCCATGATCGTGCGTTGGTGGTTCTCGTCTTTGCCGATGGTCATGTGGAAAACCGGCTGTTCACGCCGCCGCCGGGGCAAACACCCAGCTCGATGCGTGAGGCGGCGAATTTTCTGAATGCGCTGATCGAAGGGCGAACGCTTAGCGAGGTGCGCCGCCAGATGCAGTCCCAGATTGTTGCCCGAAAGCAGGAGATCGATGTGCTGGCACGCGCGATGGTCGAAAGCGGAATGGCGGTCTGGGATGGCGACGGGTCTGATTCCGCGCGTCTGATCGTGCGCGGGCGGGCGAATCTGTTGGGAGAACCCGGTCAGGAAGAGGAGTTAGAGCGCATCCGGTCGCTGTTTGACGATCTGGAACGCAAGCGCGACATTGCGGAATTCCTTGAATTGGCTGAAGAAGGCGAAGGTGTGCGCATTTTTATTGGCTCTGAGAACAAACTTTTCTCACTTTCGGGTTCCTCTTTGGTGGTGTCTCCATATATGAACGCTGATCGTAAGATAATCGGTGCGGTTGGGGTCATCGGGCCCACGCGTCTGAATTATGGACGGATCGTGCCGATCGTGGATTATACGGCGCAACTGGTCGGCAAGCTGATTTCCGACCGGAGCTAGAGGGTAAGAGATGGCAGAGCCCAAGAACGAAGATTTTCTGGATGACATCGCAACCGCCGAGGCGGAAGAGCTGGCCGAGGACCTGATGGACATCAGTGAAGAGGCGTTGGAGATTGACGCGCTGCGTGCCGAGCGGGACGATTACAAAGACAAGTTCATGCGTGCGCTGGCGGATGCCGAAAACGCGCGTAAGCGTGGCGACAAGGCGCGTCGGGATGCGGAACAGTATGGCGGATCAAAGCTGGCCCGCGATATGCTACCGGTATACGACAACATGAAACGTGCGCTTGAGGCGGCGACCGATGAGCAGAAAGAGGTTGCTGGCCCTCTGTTGGAAGGCGTCGAACTGACCATGCGGGCGTTGAAAGATGTTTTTCAGAAGCACGGGATCGAGGTGATCACGCCCGAAGTTGGCGACCGTTTCGATCCGAATGTGCATGAGGCGATGTTTGAGGCCTCGGTGCCGGGAACGCGTGCGGGTGATATTATTCAGGTGTCCGCCGAGGGGTTTATGCTGTACGACCGGTTGTTGCGCCCGGCGCAGGTTGGCGTGTCGTCGACACCTGCGAGCTGATTGGCCTCTGCGAGGCCAAGCCTCCGGCGGAGGTATTTTTGAACAGAAGAAGAGGCGGTCAGGGTTTGGCCGCTTCTTTCAGTTTATAGATCAGGTCAAGCGCTTCGCGTGGGGTGAGTTCGTCGGGCAGAATCTTGGTTAGCATGTCGGTGACTGGAGAAGTTTTGGTGGCCGGCGGTGGCGCGGGAGGCGCGGCTGAGAACAGCGGCAGGTCGTCGATCAGGGCTTTTTGCTTGCCGCCTTCTCGCTCGGTTTTTTCCAACTGATCGAGGACGACACGGGCGCGGTCGACAACTGAGGCTGGAAGGCCAGCCAGTTGCGCGACCTGTACACCATAGGACCGGTCGGCGGCGCCTTTATGGACCTCATGCAGGAAGATGACCTCACCTTCCCATTCCTTCACGGCCACGGTGGCGTTGTCGACGCCTTTGAGTTTTCCGGCAAGCGCGGTGAGTTCGTGGTAATGGGTGGCAAACAGGGCGCGGCATTGGTTGGCCGCGTGCAGATGCTCCAACGTGGCCCAGGCGATGGACAGGCCGTCATAGGTGGCGGTGCCTCGGCCAATCTCATCCAGGATTACCAGCGCGCGGTCATCGGCCTGGTTTAGGATGGCGGCGGTTTCGACCATTTCCACCATGAAAGTTGAGCGGCCCCGTGCCAGATCGTCTGACGCGCCAACGCGGCTGAACAGCTGGCTGACCACGCCGATATGGGCCTGTTCGGCTGGAACATAGCTGCCCATTTGGCCGAGCAGCGCGATCAGGGCGTTCTGGCGCAGGAAGGTGGATTTACCGGCCATGTTGGGACCTGTGAGAAGCCAGATGGCGGCCCCGTCATCGGCGCTCAGGTCACAGTCATTGGCGATGAAGGCGTCGCCACTTTGCTGGCGCAGCGCGTGTTCAACGACCGGATGGCGACCACCTTGCACGTCGAAGGCGCGGGAGATGTCGACTTGCGGTCTGCACCAATTCTCACCGCGCGCCAGATCGGCCAGCGCAGCGGTCAAGTCCAGCTCAGCCAGCCCTCGGGCGGCTTGGTTGAGGCGGGCGGCGAGGGCCAAAATTTCATCAGAAAGCCTTTTATAGAGCCGCTTTTCGATCTCAAGCGCCAGATTTCCAGCATTCAGGATACGGGTTTCGATTTCCGAGAGTTCGACAGTGGTAAACCGCACCTGATTGGCGGTGGTTTGGCGATGGATGTATGTCTCGGAGAACGGCGGGCTCAGCATCTTCTCGGCATGGGTGGCCGTGGTTTCGATGAAATAGCCCAACACGTTGTTATGCTTGATCTTCAGCGAGGTGATACCGGTGTGTTCCGCGTATTTCTGCTGAAACCCGGCGATGACGGATCGGCCTTCGTCGCGCAGGGTACGCGCTTCGTCCAGTTCGGGGTCAAAGCTGGGGGCGATGAAACCTCCGTCGCGGGCCAGCAGGGGTGGTTCGGCGACCAAAGCCTCATCCAGCAAGTTCAGGAGGTCGTCAAAGCCAACGAGGTTTTGCAAGGCAGTTGCCAGCAGGACTGGAAGATCCTGCCCCTCGCAAATGCCCGCAATTGCGGCGGCTTGTGTCAGGCCGTTGCGGATGGCGGCTAAATCGCGGGGCCCGCCGCGCTCGAGGGATAAGCGGGACAAGGCGCGGTCCAGATCAGGGGTCTTGCGTAGGGCCTCGCGCAGGTCCGAAGCGATCAGGCTGTCTTCGGCGGCAAAGCTGACAGCGTCGAGACGGGCATGGATCACATCTAGGTTGCGCGACGGGCTTGAGAGGCGTTGTTCCAGCAACCGTGCCCCACCCGGCGTGACCGTGCGGTCGACCACCGACAACAACGATCCGGCGCGCCCGCCCGACAGCGATCGGGTCAGTTCCAGATTGCGGCGCGTGGCGGCGTCGATCTGCACCACGCGGTCCTCGGATTCCTTCATTGGCGTTTGCAGAAGGGGCAGTTTGCCTTTCTGCGTGATCTCAAGATAGTCGATCAGGGCACCCATGGCCGACACTTCGGCTCGTCCAAATGAACCGAAGGCATCCAGAGCGCCGACGTTGAACAGCGCGCAGATGCGTTTTTCAGCCGCGGTGCTGTCGAAACTGGCGCGCCCGATTGGGGTTAGTGAGATCCCCAGATCGCGGATGGGCTCCTGCAATGTCTGATCGGATCCATCGGCCACGATTAATTCGGACGGGGCCAGACGTGCCAGTTCGGGGCTAAGGCGTACCGAAGTCAAGGGCATCACGTGGAATGCGCCCGTGGATATATCGGCCCAGGCCAGCGCGGCCTCATCCCGGACCTCGGCATAGGTGGCCAGAAAGTTGTGGCGGCGGGCCTCCAGCAGAGCATCTTCGGTCAGCGTGCCTGGCGTCACCAAACGCACGACATCGCGCTTTACCACCGATTTAGAGCCTCTTTTCTTCGCCTCGGCCGGGCTTTCCATCTGTTCGCAGACGGCCACGCGGAACCCTTTGCGAATGAGGGTCAGTAAATAACCCTCGGCCGCATGAACTGGGACACCGCACATCGGAATGTCGTCGCCATTGTGTTTGCCGCGCTTGGTCAAGGCGATGTCCAACGCTTCGGCGGCGTTGACGGCATCCTCGAAGAACATCTCGTAGAAATCACCCATGCGATAGAACAGCAGCGCATCAGAATGGGCCTCTTTGATCTCAAGATACTGCGCCATCATTGGCGTGACTGTGGACAAAAGCGGCCCCCTTCTGGCGTGTTCCGGACGCGACCTTACAAACCCCGCATCTTCTATAAAAGCCGAAAACTCATTCCCGTTGAGGCGCGCGCCCGCCTGCGCTATGAGGCATGAGCCCCGAAGTCATGGAAACGACGTTCAAAATGCCCAAAGCGAAGATCACCAAAGAAGAGGCGCTGGCCTTTCACCTCGACCCGACCCCCGGCAAGTGGGAGGTGCAGGCCACCGTTCCCATGACAACGCAGCGCGATCTTTCGCTGGCGTATAGCCCCGGCGTCGCTGTTCCATGTGAAGCAATCGCTGAGGCGCCCGAGACAGCCTATGACTATACCAACAAGGGCAATCTGGTTGCTGTGATCTCGAACGGGACGGCGGTTCTGGGTCTTGGCAATCTTGGCGCGTTGGGGTCGAAACCGGTGATGGAGGGCAAGTCGGTCCTGTTCAAACGGTTCGCCGACGTGAACTCGATCGATATCGAGCTGGACACCGAAGACCCGGATGAGTTTTGCCGCGCGGTGCGCCTTATGGGGCCGACCTTTGGTGGCATCAATCTGGAAGACATCAAGGCGCCTGAGTGTTTCATCATCGAACAGCGCCTGAAGGAAGAGATGGATATTCCGGTCTTCCATGACGACCAGCACGGCACAGCGGTGATCTGTGCGGCGGGCCTGCTGAACGCGCTGCATATTTCGGGCAAGAAAATTGAGGACGTTAAGATTGTTCTTAACGGTGCGGGTGCTGCGGGGATCGCCTGTATCGAGCTGCTCAAATCGATGGGCGCACGGCATGAGAACTGTATCGTCTGTGACACCAAAGGTGTGATCTATCAGGGCCGGACCGAGGGGATGAACCAGTGGAAATCAGCCCACGCTATTACCACAGATCTGCGCACTTTGGAGGAAGCCATGAATGGTGCGGATGTGTTCCTTGGCGTGTCGGTCAAGGGGGCGGTGACACCGGACATGGTGGCCAGCATGGCCGACAATCCTGTGATTTTTGCCATGGCGAACCCGGATCCGGAAATCACACCGGAAGAAGCGCATGAGGTCCGCGTTGATGCCATCGTCGCTACTGGGCGCAGCGATTATCCCAATCAGGTCAACAACGTGTTGGGATTTCCCTACCTGTTCCGCGGTGCGCTGGACATTCATGCCCGTGCCATTAATGACGAGATGAAGATCGCCTGCGCCCACGCTCTGGCCCGTCTGGCGCGTGAGGATGTGCCGGATGAGGTTGCCATGGCCTATGGCAAATCACTGACCTTTGGCCGGGACTATATCATTCCGACGCCGTTTGACCCCCGTCTGATCCACCGTATTCCTCCAGCGGTTGCCAGGGCAGGTATGGATACCGGAGCGGCCCGCCGTCCGATCATTGACATGGACGCCTATGAACTAAGCCTGAAATCCCGCATGGATCCGACCGCCAGCATCCTGCGCGGCCTGAATGCCCGTGCCCGTCAGGCGCAAAGCCGGATGATCTTTGCCGAGGGCGACGATCCCCGCGTGCTGCGCGCGGCGGTGATGTATCAGCGCTCAGGCTTTGGCAAGGCGCTGGTGGTTGGCCGCCAAGACGATGTGAAGGAAAAACTGGAAGCGGCGGGACTGGGCGACGCCGTGCGCGAGCTTGAGGTCGTAAACGCAGCCAATACAGCTCATTTGGACGGCTACAAGGACTTCCTGTATCAGCGCCTTCAACGCAAAGGCTTTGATCACAAGGATATCCATCGTCTGGCCGCGCGGGACCGGCACGTGTTTTCATCGCTTATGCTGGCCCATGGACATGGTGACGGTTTGGTGACGGGCGCCACCCGAAAATCGGCACATGTGTTGGATCGGATCAATCACGTGTTTGACGCCGATGCGGTACATGGGGCCGCAGGTGTGACCGCCTTGTTGCACAAGGGGCGGATTGTTCTGATCGGTGATACGTTGGTTCATGAATGGCCAGACGAAAACGATTTGGCCAATATTGCCGAGCGTGCCGCAGCCGTGGCCCGCCATATGGGGCTAGAGCCTCGGGTGGCTTTTGTCAGTTTCTCGACATTTGGCTATCCGGTGTCAGAGCGGGCCGAGAAAATGCATGTAGCGCCCACAGTGCTTGATCAGCGCGGCGTGGATTTCGAATACGAAGGTGAAATGACCGTCGATGTCGCGTTGAATGTGGATCAGCAGCAAGCGTATCCGTTTCAGCGCCTCACTGGCCCGGCCAACATCCTGATTGTGCCTGCGCGCCATTCGGCCAGCATTTCAACCAAGTTGATGCAGGAAATGGGCGGGGCCACCGTGATCGGCCCGATCTTGTCCGGCATCGGCAAGCAAATTCAGATTTGTTCGACCGTTTCAACGGCCAATGATATCCTGAACATGGCCATTCTGGCCTCGTGTGAGATTGGGTAAGCCATGACAATCTGGAACCTAGGCTCGATCAATGCGGACATGGTCTATGCCTTGCCGCATCTGCCTGCGCCGGGGGAAACTCTGGCGGCCAATGGGCTCGAGAAGTTTCTGGGCGGTAAGGGTGCCAATATGTCGGTGGCCGCCGCGCGGGCGGGATCACGCGTCAGCCACATCGGAGCGGTTGGTGCGGATGGGCGCTGGGCACAGGAGCGGCTGACGGAATATGGCGTCGACACGCGGTTTATTGCTGAGGTCAGCAACCCCACGGGTCATGCCATCGTTGCGGTCGACGCGCAGGGTGAGAACCTGATCATTCTGTATCCCGGCGCCAATCACGCGCTTGAAGGTGGGCAGATCGGGCAGGCGCTTGCGTCTGCCAACACCGGCGATTTGCTTGTTTTTCAGAATGAAACCAACGCACAGGTCGAAGCCGCCCGCATGGCGCGCGAGCTTGGTTTGACCGTTTGCTATGCAGCAGCCCCGTTCGAGGCCGAGGCGGTACAGGCCGTGCTGCCCTATCTGGATTTCCTGATCCTGAATGAGGTTGAAGCTGAACAGCTGCAGCAGGAAACAGGCCTAAGTGCGGCTGAGCTGCCTGTGCGACATGTGATCGTGACGCTTGGGTCCAAAGGCGCGCGGTATTTGCAGCAAGGCTGCGATCCGGTCGACTTTGCTGCGCATAAGGTACAGGCCGTTGACACGACCGGGGCAGGCGACACGTTCACCGGCTATGTGCTGGCGGGGATGGATCGGGGTATGCCGATGGAGCAGGCTGTTTTGCAAGCCAACCGCGCCGCTGCCCTGATGGTCACACGGCACGGAACGGCGGATGTTATCCCAGACTTGCGGGAAGTGCGCGACGCGCAGTTCGATTAAGACCCGGCAAATGGCGCATCTGCACCCCAAAGCTGCTTGACCCGCGCGTCCCGACCGCAGGCTTTGCGATAGGCTTTGTAGGCGTTCTTTTGGCGCTTGGGTCCAAAGCGGGTGAACACAACCTTGTCGCCCTTGTAGTAATCCTGATGATACGCCTCTGCCGGATAGAACGTGGTTTTCTGCAGGATAGGCGTCACAACGGTTTGGCCGAGTGCGGATTGAGCGTCGGCCTTTGCCTGCTCGGCTACGGCTTTTTCGCCTGTGTTAGAGACAAAAATGGCCGTACGATAGCTATCACCCCGGTCACAGAACTGCCCGCCTGCGTCCGTCGGATCAACCGAGCGGAAGAACATGTCCAACAAGGTGTCGCGAGAGACTTTGCTGGGATCAAAGGTGATCTGAACCGCTTCATAATGGCCGGTTCCACCCTTGGTTACGTCCTTGTAGCTGGGGTTGGCGGTGGTGCCGCCGGTATATCCGGATACCGCACCGATTACGCCGGGTACGGTTTCAAAATCGGATTCGACACACCAGAAACACCCGCCGGCAACTGTTAGGGTCTCGGTCTCTGCGGCTGAACCTGGTGCGGCGCGCAGCATCGCAGCCAGCAGGATCAATAAAAACAGCACTGAAGGTTTTATGTAGTCGAGATAAGCAGTCCGGGTCATCGCAGGTCTCCTTCCGAGACCAAGCTGCCCGCAGATGCCCCGCCTTGCAATGCGCTGACATCGATTGTCACGCGCTGGTGAGACGATTTTATCGCCTATCCCAGCAACTGACCCAACTTCATCGCGACGCCCATATTGCCCGAGATCTTGAGCTTTCCCATGGCGACGCCAGTCATCGGGTTCAGCTTACCGGTCAGCAGTTTAGTTAGATTGTCCTGCGAAATCCGGATCGTGCAATCGGTTTCCTGATCCTGCGTGGTTGCTTGACTATCGGCCAGTACGATAACGCCCGCCTCGCCGCAATCGAACTTGAGCGATCCATCAAAGCTTTTGCCGTTCAGCCCTTTTTGAATTCCGTCGGCGATGTCTTGCAGCATTGAGCGTCCCTTTTTGGTTGACGTATGCGTAAAGATATCCAGGCGAAACTGGCAAGCCTGACCCTACGGGAAGTAGTGTACAAAAAAACCCGGCATCCAAAGGACTGCCGGGTTTTTAAATCGCTTTGGGGATTGCTTACTTCCTCAGCCGCTTGTCGCGCGCGGCCAGCAGTTTCAGGCGCAGCGCGTTTAGCTGGATGAAACCTGCCGCGTCTTTCTGGTCATATGCGCCGGCGTCTTCCTCAAAAGTTACATGCGCCTCGGAATAGAGCGAGTGATCTGACCAACGGCCCACCGTTGAGGCCAGACCTTTGTACAGCCTCACCCGCACGGTGCCGGTGACATGTTCCTGAGACTTGTCGATAGCCGCCTGCAACATTTCGCGTTCGGGTGAGTACCAGAAACCGTTATAGATCAGCTCTGCATATTGCGGCATCAGCTGGTCTTTCAGGTGCATCGCGCCACGGTCCATGGTGATGGACTCGATCCCGCGGTGTGCTTCCAGCAGGATGGTGCCGCCGGGGGTTTCATAGATGCCGCGCGATTTCATACCGACGAAACGGCCTTCGACCAGATCGAGACGTCCAATGCCGTGCTTGCCGCCATATTCATTCAGCTTGGTCAAGATGGTCGCCGGGCTCATCGCCTCGCCATTGATGCTGACCGCGTCGCCTTTTTCAAAGCCGATCTCGATGAATTCGGGCTGATCGGGCGCGTCTTCGGGGTGGACGGTGCGCTGATAGACATAGTCGGGTGCCATATCGGCGGGGTCTTCCAGCACTTTGCCCTCGGATGAGGTGTGCAGCAGGTTTGCGTCGACAGAGAACGGAGCTTCGCCGCGTTTGTCTTTTGCAATCGGAATCTGGTTCTGTTCGGCAAATTCCAACAGCCTGGTGCGGCTGGACAGGTCCCATTCACGCCAGGGCGCAATGACCTTGATGTCGGGGTTCAGCGCGTAAGCTGCCAGCTCGAACCGCACCTGATCGTTGCCCTTGCCGGTTGCGCCGTGAGCGACGGCGTCAGCACCAGTGGCCTCGGCAATCTCGACCAGACGTTTCGAAATCAGAGGCCGCGCGATCGAGGTGCCCAGCAAATACAGACCTTCGTATTGCGCATTGGCACGGAACATCGGGAAGACGAAGTCGCGGACAAATTCCTCGCGGATGTCCTCGATATAGATGTTTTCGGGCTTGATCCCCAGCAGCTCGGCCTTCTGGCGAGCGGGTTCCAGCTCCTCGCCCTGACCTAGATCGGCGGTGAAGGTCACAACCTCACAGCCATACTCGGTCTGCAGCCATTTCAGAATGATCGAGGTATCAAGGCCACCGGAATAGGCCAGAACAACTTTCTTGGGCGCGGACATCTGATTTCCCTTTATGCGTAGAACGACTGGCCCCTAGCGGGTTTTGAACGCGGGGGCAAGTTATGTGCGTTGACCGCGCGTCGGAATTGCAAAGACGCACCCAAAAACGGTGCCTGGACGGGGTAGGATACCTATTTTGAACATACGAGGTCGAACACGTCGTACACATATGTATTCCTTGCCCTTTTAGTCGGGATAGGCCACTGAAACGGGCATGACTGACTTTATGACCCGTGCCCGAACCGCCGAACAGGCGATGCGTACCGTGTTCCCGGCGACACCGTTGCAGCGAAACGCGCATTTGTCCGACCGGTATGGCGCAGACATTTGGCTTAAGCGCGAAGACCTCAGCCCGGTGCGATCCTACAAGATTCGCGGCGCGTTCAATGCGATGCGCAAACAGCAAGGGCAGGAGCTGTTCGTTTGCGCCAGCGCGGGCAATCACGCGCAGGGCGTGGCCTATATGTGCAAGCATCTGGGCGTGAAGGGCGTGATCTTCATGCCGGTGACGACGCCGCAGCAAAAAATCCAGAAAACCCGCATCTTCGGCGGTGACAACATCGAGATTCACCTGACCGGGGACTATTTCGATGACACTCTGGCCGCGGCACAGGCTTGGTGTGCCGCACAGGGCGGGCATTTCCTGTCGCCTTTCGACGATGAGGATGTGATCGAAGGTCAGGCGTCCTTGGCGGTCGAGATCGAAGAACAGTTGGGTCGGGTACCTGACCATGTGCTGCTGCCTGTGGGTGGCGGCGGCATGTCTGCGGGTGTGGCCACATGGTTTGGGGATCGCACCCACTGCCTGTTTGTCGAACCCAAGGGCGGCGCCTGTCTGCATGCGGCGATGGCGGCGGGGCATCCGGTGGCGTTGGATCAGGTGGACAATTTCGTCGATGGCGCAGCAGTTGGAAAGATTGGGACCAAACCATTCGAACTGTTGAAATCACGGCATTTGTCGGATGTGCTGGTCCTGTCTGAAGATCGCATATGTACCACCATGATCGAGATGCTGAATGTCGAGGGTATTGTGTTGGAGCCCGCCGGGGCCCTGGCCATCGAAGCGATTGCAGATGTGCAAAGCTTTATCCGCGGTAAAACCGTGGTGTGCGTGACATCGGGCGGGAACTTCGATTTTGAACGCCTGCCCGAGGTCAAGGAACGCGCGCAGCGCTATTCCGGGGTCAAGAAATACTTCATTTTGCGTCTGCCGCAGCGCCCCGGCGCGTTGAAAGAGTTCCTGAACATCCTCGGCCCCGAGGATGACATTGCCCGGTTTGAATATATGAAGAAATCCGCGCGCAACTTCGGGTCAGTCCTGATCGGGATCGAAACCCGCAAGCCAGAGAATTTTGCACGCCTGTTCGCGCATCTGGATGAGGCCGGGTTTACCTATACTGATATCACCGAAGATGAGACGCTGGCACAGTTCGTGATTTAGGTCAGATTACTGGGCAATTCGGCCTGAAACACAGATTTGGATGCGTCATAAGCGTCTAGGATTTCTGCCAAATCAACCTCTGCCGCTTGTCCGGCAGCGGCGCGTCGCTCGCCATCCTGACAGAGTTTCGAGAACTGATCGAACCCCAGGCTCATGGCGCTGCCTTTCAGGAAATGCAGGTTCTGTTCCAACTCGAGTCGTTCGGTATCGGTATGCAATCGTGCGATCACTTCCTGCACTTCGTCCAAAAAGATTGCGATGACCTCATCAATCTCATCTGCGCCGACCTCGTCGCGCAATTGTCTGACTCGGGGCCAGTGGATCATCGTCATCCTCCTGCATCGGAATAGGGATGACCTTTGCTAACGCAGATCAGGTAAATGTGCGGTTAAGGCCAAAGACCATGGGGCCTTCACGGGATGTTAAACCCCAACCCGATAGGTTTGCGGCGTCCCTGAAGAAGGAAGCCTGGGGTTAAAGGGTGTCAGCACTAAGTCTTGAACAAACCGGTTCTGAACTGGATTTCGGTGCGATCCGAAAGGTGCTGGTCGTGGATGATAGCCGCCTGCAACGGCGCATTCTGGTGGCCTCGCTCAAGAAATGGGGATTCGAGGTGCTTGAGGCCGATAATGGCGAAAAGGCTCTTGAGTTTTGTGCCGAATTTGCACCCGATCTTGTGCTCAGCGATTGGGTCATGCCAGGCATGAGCGGGCTGGAGTTTTGCCGCGCATTTCGGGCGCTCGATTCCGAACATTACAGCTATTTCATTCTTCTAACCTCAAAAAGCGAAAAGCAGGAAGTCGCGCGTGGGCTGGATGCTGGGGCGGATGATTTTCTGATCAAGCCGCTAGAGGCGGATGAACTGCGGGCCCGTATCTCTGCCGGCGCGCGCATACTGGACATGCAGAGAGAGCTTTCTGACAAGAACCGTCTGATCGAATCTGCGTTGGACGAACTTAAACTGGCCCATGATGCGATCGACAAAGACCTGAAACAAGCCCGAAAGATACAGGAGTCATTGGTCCCGGAACTGACGCGAGAGTTTGGAAAATCTCGGGTTAGCCTGTTGTTGAAGCCCTGCGGTCATATTGGCGGCGATCTGGTGGGCATGTTCTCGCCTGGCCAGAACCGGCTGGGGTTCTACAGCATCGATGTCTCGGGCCATGGGATCACGTCGGCGATGATGACCGCGCGGCTTGGCGGGTATCTGTCCAGCCAGCATTTCGATCAGAATGTGGCGCTGGAAAAGCGGATGAACAAGTTCTACGCGCTGTTGCCGCCGCAGCAAGTGGCCGAAACGCTCAATTCACGTTTGATGGTGGACACCGGGATCGAAGAGTATTTCACGATGGTCTATGCCATTGTCGATCTGCGCAGTGGGCATATGAAAATGGTACAGGCCGGACATCCGCACCCGCTGTTGCTGAGGCAGGATGGCAGTACCGAATATCTTGGCGATGGCGGCCTTCCTATCGGATTGATCCCAGACGCGAGTTTTCAGCAGGTTGAAACAACGCTGAACCCGGGTGACCGGCTATTATTGCATTCCGATGGTTTCACAGAATGTCACCTGGCAGGGGGCGGGCTGCTGGAGGAAGAGGGGCTGCGCGAAATGGCGTTGGATTGCGCCTCAGGCCAGGGCGGATCAGAGTTTCTGGATGATATGTTCTGGCGGCTGACTCAGCGCATGCCGCCTAATGAAGGCATGGGCGATGACGTTTCTGCAGTGTTCTTTGAGTATAACGGACTCTAGAGACTGTTCAGGTGCAGGGTTGCAAAGTGACGGTCGCCGTCGTTTCCCAACAGTTCAATCGCATCCGCGCTGTGCATCCAAAGTGCCTCGTGAAAAGCTTCGGTCGGCGGGCCCAATTGCAGGAAAGGGCGGGCGCGGTAAATCAGGCAGATCTTCTCGGCCCATAAATCGTATTCAGGCATATAGGTGAACCGGCGAAACGCACCGATGCGTTTCGGCGTGGCGATGCGCCATCCGGTTTCCTCATACACTTCGCGATGCAGCGCAGTGATGGGCGATTCGCCGGGATCAATGCCACCGCCCGGTAGTTGCAGATCGGGGCCCGGTTCGGTCTGGCAGGTCAAAAGCAGGTGTTTTTCACGCGGAAGTAACGCATACACACCAACCCTGCGCGTATAGGATCGCCCGGGTTCGGGGCTTTCACCAAACCGTCTGATCATGTATGGCCCCTTACAACCAAAACTCTGTGACCTATATGGTGCCGGTATGCCAACCTGTGGCGTGTAAGGAAACCCCATGTCTCTTGGAACAAAAATCGCGTGGGACGATACCGTCCTGCCCTTTCAACTTGATGTGTCGGACATGCGTGGCCGTGTGGCCCGCCTGGACGGGGTGCTGGATGGCATCCTGAAACAGCATGACTATCCCGAACAGGTCGAGGCGCTGGTGGCCGAGATGGCCTTGCTGACCGCATTGATCGGCCAGACCGTTTCGCTGCGCTGGAAGCTGTCGTTGCAGGTTCAATCCAAGGGCGCGGTGCGCATGATCGCGACCGATTACTATGCGCCCACTGTCGAAGGTGAACCGGCGCGTATCCGCGCCTATGCCAGCTTTGATCGGGATCGACTGACCGACAGCGCCCCCTTTGATCAGGTGGGCGACGGGTATTTTGCGATCATGCTCGATCAGGGCGAAGGTACGCAGCCTTATCAGGGTATTACTCCGTTGGACGGAGCGTCGATCAGCGCCTCGGCCGAGGCATATTTTGCCCAGTCCGAGCAGCTGCCGACCCGTTTTTCGCTCAGCTTCGGTAAATCGACCGAACCTGATGTGGGTGAGCATTGGCGCGCCGGTGGGATCATGTTGCAGCACATGCCCAAAGCGTCGCCCTTTGCAGCCTCGGGCGAGGGGACGGGTGAAATCCTCACCGCCAATGATCTGGTCGACGGCGAAGAAGGTGAAAACTGGGGTCGGGTCAACATCCTTCTGGACACGGTTGACGATCTGGAACTGATCGGCCCATCGATTGCGCCGACCGATCTGTTGATCCGCCTGTTTCATGAGGAAAACCCACGCGTTTATGACGCGCAGATGGTACAGTTTGGCTGCACCTGTTCGGAAGAACGCGTTCGTCAAAGCCTCTCGATCTACTCGGCTAGGGACATCGAAAAGATGACGACGCCCGAAGGCAAGGTTACTGCCGATTGTCAGTTCTGCGGGGCGCATTATGTGCTGGATCCTGCGACGGTTGGCTTTGATGCGGAAGACGCCAGCGGTGCATGATCCAACGGATCAGATCGCCGCGGCGTTGCGGCGTCCGGGCCATGGGTCCAGTGACTTTGATCTGAACCCCGAGACCGTGCTTCCCCCCGGGCGCAAATTGCGTCCGGCCGGGGTTCTGGTGCCGATCTTAGTTTCCGGGGATGTGCCACGTTTGATCCTGACAAAGCGGTCATCGGCTTTGAAGCACCATCCTGGCCAGATCGCCTTTCCCGGCGGTAAACAGGATGAAGGGGACGCAGATATCACCGCTGCGGCGCTGCGGGAAGCGCATGAGGAAATCGGCCTGCATCCAGAGTTACCCGAGGTGATCGGCTTTCTGCCCAGCCATGAAACCGTGACCTCATTCGACGTTACACCGGTTGTGGCCATCATCCACCAGGGTTTCGATCCGGTGCCCGAGCCCGGTGAAGTGGATGAGGTTTTCACAGTTCCGCTTGCACATCTGCTAAAGCCCGAGAATTATGTGATCGAGTCGCGCCGGTGGCGTGGCCAGCGGCGAAAGTATTTCGCTGTTCCTTACGGCCCTTATTATATCTGGGGCGCGACGGCTCGCATATTGCGCGGGCTTGCAGCACGGGTAAGTGAATGAAGAAAATCAGTGCGCCTTGGGTTTTGGACCCGGCGACTCAGGCGGTTTGTGCGGCCCTCACCAAAGGCGGGGCGCAGGCCTTGTTCGTGGGCGGATGCGTGCGCAACACCCTTTTGGGCGCGCCCGTCTCGGATATCGACATTGCTACGGATGCGCATCCCGAGCGGGTGATCGAATTGGCCCAAAAGGCTGGTCTTAAGGCGATTCCGACAGGGCTGGAACACGGCACGATCACCATCGTTTGCGATCACATCCCGCATGAAGTCACGACCTTTCGGCGGGATGTGGAAACCGATGGCCGCCGTGCGGTTGTGGCCTTTGCCGACACCGTCGAAGAAGATGCCGCGCGCCGCGATTTCACGATGAACGCGATCTACGCGCAACCCGAAGGCACGGTGCTGGACCCGCTATCCGGAATGCCCGACCTTGAGGCGCGGCGTGTGCGGTTTATCGGAACCGCTGAGAACCGCATACGCGAGGATTATCTGCGTTCGCTGCGCTATTTCCGGTTTCACGCTTGGTACGGCGACGCCGATGCCGGGTTTGATCCGGAAGCATTGGCTGCGATTGCGTCCAATCTGGATGGGCTGACGTCGCTGTCCCGCGAACGGGTTGGGGCTGAGTTGATAAAGTTGTTAGGGGCGCCAGACCCTGCGCCTTCGGTGGCGGCGATGCGCAGCGCGGGTGTTCTGTCGCATCTGTTGCCCGGCTCAGATGACCGTGCCTTGGCCCCGCTGATCGCCATAGAACAGGCCGCCGGAGCAGAGCCCGATCCGGTGCGCAGGCTGGCTGCAATCGCCACGCCCGAGGATGCTGCGACACTGCGCCTGAGTCGAGCGCAGCTGCAACGTCTGACCCGGATGCGGGAGGAGGCGCAAGCCTCGACCAGCGTTGCCGAGCTGGGCTATCGCTATGGGGACCAAGGGGGTTTGCATGAAACTTTGCTGCGCTGCGCCTTCTTTGAAAATCCCTGGTCCGAAAACCTGCGACACGCCCTGCATCAAGGTGCGGCGGCGCGTTTCCCGATCAGTGCCGCCGATCTGATCCCCGACTTCACTGGCCCCGCGTTGGGCAAGAAACTGGCCGAGCTTGAGGCGCGCTGGATCGCGTCTGACTTCACCCTGTCCCGCGAAGATTTGCTGGCCGGTTGAAACGAAGTCTCAAAAGGGGATGACAAACGATTTTGTTTGTGGTTACTTGCGGCAGACTCATGGATGGAGGAATGCGAATGTATTACGGGATCTGGTTCGACTAAAGCCAGGGCACTTTCCCCGTAAAGGGTGGTGTTCAGGCGCCATTCTTCTTCGCATGTCTGTATTTCTGCTCAATCGGAGCACTCTCCATGTTTCGCTATTTCGAAAACCTTGTTGACCCTTTTGTTGCCTATCGTGAGACCGATAAGCCGCCGACGCGGCTGTGGCCGTTCATGCTGGATTACTCACGCCCGTTTTTCCGGGTGTTCTTCTGGGCTGCGCTGATTTCCATCATCGTGGCCGCTGTCGAGATCGGGTTGATCTACTATATGGGTCGCGTCGTCGATCTGTTGGGTGGCACCCCGGCAGAGGTTTGGCAGAACCACGGGACCGAGCTGTTGTTAATGGCAGGTTTTATCCTGCTGCTGCGTCCGCTGCTGCATCTGGTCGATGTCCTGCTACTGAATAATACGATCCTGCCGAACTTTGGTACACTGATCCGCTGGCGGGCGCATAAACATGTGTTGCGCCAATCAGTTGGCTGGTTCGAGAATGACTTTGCAGGCAGGATCGCCAACCGGATTATGCAGACCCCTCCGGCTGCGGGTGAAGTGGTCTTTCAGGTCTTTGACGCGATCTCATTCTCGCTGGCCTATCTGATTGGTGCAGCGATCCTGCTATACGCAGCAGACCCTCGCCTTTTGATCCCTTTGCTGATCTGGTTTGCGCTTTATGCGCTTTTGGTGCGTTGGACAGTGCAGCGTGTTGGTCCGGCATCTCAGGCCGCATCCGATGCACGTTCCACCGTCACGGGTCGGGTTGTCGACAGCTATACCAATATCCACTCGGTCAAGATGTTTGCCCATGGTCGGCAAGAGTTGGACTATGCCCGTGAAGCGATTGAAGAAACGCGTCGGACCTTTCAGGTCGAGATGCGGATATTCACGATTATGGATGCGGTTCTGGTTACCTTGAACGGCTTTCTGATCGTTGGGATTGTTGGTTGGGCAATTGCGCTTTGGATGCAGGGTACCGCTTCGGTTGGCGTTGTTGCGGCTGCTACGGCGCTGACACTGCGTTTGAACGCAATGACCGGCTGGATCATGTGGGCGTTGACCAGCTTCTTCCGTCAGCTTGGCATCGTGGCCGAAGGGATGGAGACGATTGCTCAGCCAATCGATCTGCTGGATGCACCGGCTTCAAAGCCATTGCAGCTGAGTAAGGGCCAGATCGAAATCTGCGATCTGTCGCACCACTACGGTCGTGAAACGGGTGGTCTGGATCACATCAACCTGACCATTCAGCCGGGCGAAAAGATCGGCCTGATTGGGCGGTCTGGTGCCGGTAAATCGACCCTAGTTAAACTGCTTTTGCGGTTTTATGACGTCGAACGAGGAGCGATCCTGATCGATGATCAGAACATTGCCCAGGTCACGCAAGACAGCTTGCGCAGTCATATCGGCATGGTTCAGCAGGACAGCGCGCTGTTGCACCGGTCGGTGCGTGACAACATCCTCTATGGTCGCCCGGATGCGACTGAAGAACAGATGATTGCTGCCGCCAAACAGGCTGAGGCGCATGAATTCATCCTTGACCTGCAAGATCCGCGGGGGCGCACCGGTTATGACGCGCATGTGGGTGAACGGGGCGTGAAACTGTCCGGCGGTCAGCGGCAGCGGGTGACCCTTGCCAGGGTGATTTTGAAGGACGCGCCGATCTTGTTGTTGGATGAGGCGACATCTGCCCTAGATTCCGAGGTTGAAGCGTCCATTCAGGAAACCCTCTACGGCATGATGCAAGGTAAAACCGTGATCGCCATTGCCCACAGGCTCAGCACCATCGCGCAGATGGACCGTATTCTGGTTATGGATGCGGGCCGGATTGTCGAAGAAGGCGCGCATGCTGATCTTCTGGCGCAGGGTGGACTTTACGCCCAGTTCTGGGCGCGGCAATCTGGCGGCTTCATGAACCCGGAGGCCGCTGAATGAGGGTCGCTGACCTCATCAACCCGTTCAAAAACATCGAAACGCCTCCACCACAAACGTTGGGGGCGTTCATTCGCTGGGCGTTGTCCGGTGCTTGGCCCATGCTTTTTGTTGCGGCCTTCTTCTCGGCGGCAGCCGGTACGATGGAGGCGGGAACAGCCTGGATATTGGGCCGGGTTATCGATTTGTCCACGACCAGTGGGCCCGACGGGTTTCTGACCGGCAGTAATTTGTGGATGATCCTGGGTGGCATTGCATTCTTTATGGTGTTGCGGCCTGTATTTTTTGGGTTCTCGGCCTTCTCGAACAACTATGTCGTCATGCCGAATATCCCGCCGCTGGTTCTGGCCAAGCTGAACCGATGGACGCTGGGCCAGTCGGTCACGTATTTCGACGATGATTTTGCGGGACGGATCGCGCAGAAACAGGTTCAGACCGCGAACGCTCTGGCCTCAGTCGTCTCGGAAACGATCAGTGCAATTGTCTTTGCTTTGGCTTCTTTAGTGGGCTCATTGCTTTTGTTAGGGTCTATCCATCCTCTGGTGATGCTGCCCTTTGTTGCCTGGTTGGTGGTCTATTTCATGTTGGTGCGTTGGTATTTGCCGCGTATCCGCAAACGATCAGGTGCACGCGCCGGGGCGCGGGCCATGGTGTCGGGGCAGATTGTTGATACGATCACCAATGTCAAAACGGTCAAACTATTTGCCCATGCCCAGCACGAGGATCAGGCAGCGCGCAACTCGATGGTTGATCTGCGTGAACGTTCGTTGGAGTTCGGGCTTCTTTCGGCCAGCTTTCGCCTCATCCTGATGACTTTGGCCGGGGTGTTGCCCGTGATGCTGATTGGGGCGACGCTGTTGCTTTGGCAAAGTAGTGCCGCGACAACCGGCGATATTGTGGCGGCGGGAGCTGTTTCGGTTCGCATCTCGCAAATGACTGGTTGGGTCAGCTTCACGCTGATGGGGCTCTACGCCAATATTGGCGAGATCGAGAATGGGATGAAAACCCTGGCCAAGCGCGACCGGGTCGAGGATGTAGCGCAGGCCAAAGATCTGGTAGTGACCCATGGTGCGATCACTTTTGACGATGTCAGCTTTGCCTATGGTCGGGAAATCGGCGGCGTTTCCGATCTGGATTTGGCGATCAAACCGGGCGAAAAGCTTGGGATCGTAGGGGCATCCGGGGCGGGCAAATCCACCCTCGTTTCGCTGCTTCTCAGGCTCTACGATGGGGAAAATGGCGTTATTCGCATCGATGGTCAGGATATCTCGCAGGTGACGCAGGACAGTTTGCGCCGCCAGATCGGCATGGTCACGCAGGAAACGGCCATGTTTAATAGATCCGCACGTGAAAACATCTTGTATGGATGCCCAGATGCGTCCGAAGACGAGATGATCGAGGCCGCTGAAAAAGCCGAGGCGCATGAGTTCATCCTTAGTTTGCAAGATGCGCAGGGTCGCAAAGGCTATGACGCGCATCTGGGAGAGCGTGGGGTAAAGCTCAGCGGGGGTCAGCGACAGCGGATCGCGTTGGCCCGTGCCATTTTGAAAGACGCCCCGATCCTGGTGCTGGATGAGGCCACATCGGCCCTGGATTCTGAGGTCGAAGCCTCGATCCAAACTGCGCTGCATCGCGTCATGCAAGGAAAAACCGTTCTGGCCATTGCGCATCGCCTGTCTACGCTGAGCGAGATGGATCGGATCGTTGTGTTGGATCAGGGGCGCATTGTCGAAACCGGTACGCATGACACACTGCTGGACCAGGGCGGTCTGTATGCGCGGTTCTGGCATCGCCAGTCGGGTGGTTTCATTCAGGCAGAAGCCGCCGAATAAGGGTTTTGTTGCGGCCGAACCCCCGTTATCAGGCCCGGTATGACGGAAACCTACTCCATAACCCGGCTTGGCCATCAGGGCGACGGCATCGCCGATGGCCCGGTCTATGCGCCCCGCACCCTTCCGGGTGAGGTCGTTTCGGGTACATTACTGGATCAGTTTCTATCTGATATCCGCGTCGAAACCCCATCTGATCAGCGTGTGAAGGCACCCTGCCGCCACTACAAAGCCTGCGGGGGGTGCCAGCTGCAGCACGCATCTGACGCGTTCGTCGCTGGTTGGAAGGTGGATGTTGTCCGAACTGCATTGTCCGCACAGGGGCTGCAGGCGCAAATGCGCCCGATCCATACCTCGCCCGAGCACTCGCGCCGTCGTGCAACGATTGCGGTGCGGCGCACGAAGAAAGGTACTTTGGCAGGGTTTCACGGGCGTGCATCCGACGTGATCACCGAGATCCCCGATTGCCATCTGCTGGACCCTGCATTGATCGCTGGTATCCCTGTGGCCGAGGCGCTTGCGATGCTGGGCGGCAGCCGCAAGGGCGTTCTGGCCGTGACACTGACCTTGTCCGATGGCGGGCTGGACGTTGCGGTAACGGGTGGCAAATCGCTGGATGGGCCGTTGGAACTGGTCCTTGCGCAAGCGACCGAAAAGCACGGGCTTGCCCGGCTCAGCTGGGATGGCGAGGTTATCGCCATGCGGCAGCCCCCGGTTCAGCGGTTTGGGCAGGCCGCGGTAATACCGCCTCCGGGCGCATTCCTGCAGGCGACGAAGGATGGTGAACAGGCTCTAACACGGGCTGTTTTGGAAGCAACGCAAGGTGCCAAGCGCGTTGTTGATCTGTTCGCGGGCAGCGGGACGTTTTCATTACCACTGGCTCAGACGGCGGAAGTTCACGCAGTTGAGGGCGAAGCCGCGATGACCCAAGCACTGGATCAGGGCTGGCGCAGGGCGATGGGGTTGAAACGCGTCACAACCGAGGCGCGTGATCTGTTTCGCCGCCCATTGATGCCCGATGAACTTAAGACTTTTGATGCGGTCGTGCTGGACCCGCCGCGCGCGGGGGCCGAGGCGCAAGTGGCTGAACTGGCTCAGGCGCTGCGCCCGGTAATCGCTTATGTGTCCTGCAATCCGGTGACCTTCGCGCGCGATGCAAAAATGCTTGTTAACGCAGGCTACACCCTTGAATGGGTACAGGTTGTTGACCAATTTCGGTGGTCGTCACATACGGAACTGGCCGCGCGGTTTGTTTTGAACCCCGCATCCTGAGGAGACAGCGAACATGGGCTTTCAACAGCGATTGCAGCACATCATCGAAACACCCCTGTTCGGGCGTTTCATCACTGGTGTGATCATGTTCAACGCCGTGCTGCTGGGCATGGAGACCTCTCCGACTTTGATGGAAATCGCGGGCCCTCTGATCGTAACGCTGGACAAGCTTTGCCTTGCCATTTTCGTTGCTGAGATTGCGATGAAGCTGGTGGCGACAGGCCGCAATTTCTTCAAAAGCGGCTGGAATCTGTTTGATTTCGTGATCGTGGGGATCGCCTTGGTGCCCAGTGCTGGCAGCTTGTCGGTTCTGCGGGCACTGCGGATCCTGCGGGTGTTGCGCGTCATTTCGGTTGCACCGCGGCTGCGACGGGTGGTCGAAGGCTTTATCTCGGCGCTGCCGGGTATGGCCAGTGTGTTCCTGCTGATGGCGATCCTGTTCTATATCGGCTCGGTAATCTCGACCAAGCTGTTCTCGGAAAGCTTCCCGAACTGGTTCGGTGATCTGGGTTTGTCGGCCTATACATTGTTCCAGATCATGACGCTGGAAAGCTGGTCCATGGGCATCGTCCGCCCGGTGATGGAAGTGTATCCCTACGCCTGGCTGTTCTTTGTCCCGTTCATCATGGTGACCACCTTTGCGGTGGTGAACCTGCTGGTTGGTCTGATCGTGAATTCGATGCAGGATGCCCATCATGCCGAGGACGAAGTTAGAACAGACGCCTACCGTGATGAGGTGCTGGAACGGTTAGAAGCCATCGAACGCCGCTTAATCGAACACTCAAACATCAAAAAGTGATTTCAGTTTTTTGATTTTTTGGCATAATAGCCAAAAAAAACAGAGTAGCAGGCAGTGAAACATGGATCGTCGAGCATTTGGATTGGGTGCGATGGCAACGTTAAGCCTTTCGGCTTGTGCCTCAGCCAGCCCTAGAATTCTATCTTACAACGGGCCCGAAGTGACCTCTTTGGTTGTCAACAAGGGTGCGCGGAAGCTGTATCTTCTGCACAACGAACAGATACTTCGGGAATATGAAGTTGATCTGGGCTTTGCGCCGAGGGGCACCAAAACCCGGCGTGGTGATGGCCGGACACCCGAAGGGACATATCTGATCGACCGCCGCAACCCACGCAGCCGGTATCATCTGTCCTTGGGTATTTCCTATCCAAACTCGGCTGATATCGCCAAGGCCAAAGCTGCCGGGGTCGATCCGGGCGGGGATATCTTTATCCACGGTCAGCCGAACCTGCGGTCTGAATTCAAGCGTGCGAAAAAGACGCCGGATTGGACGGCAGGCTGTATCGCGGTCAAGAATGACGAGATGGAAGAGATCTACGCGATGGTCAATCGGGGTACTTTGATCACCCTGCGGGCCTGACCGGGCGCCATTTGTCAAACCCGAACTGATCAAAGTCGCGCTGGTAGGTTTCGACCGCCAGCGCCTGCAACCTGTCATCACAGATTTGATGCAGAGAAAACGGTGTTTCCCCTGCGCTGTCCTGCGGCGTTGGCGGATTGTCATGACCCATGTTTCGCGCCAGATCGGGTAGGGCGGTTGCCAGCTCATCCTCGCGCAGGATCAGGTCAGGCATGGCGAAGGTCGATATCCCCTCCAGTGCTTGTGCCTGGGTGCACCAGCTTGCATCCACGCGGATTGGGGTTTGGCCTGCAAGGTTGTGGCGCAGAAAGGTCAGGAAGGCGGAAAATGCCTCATAGTGCTGATCTTGGGAGTAATTCTTTTCGCGTACCTGCCCCGGGATTGGCAGCTTGAACCGATTGCGTAACAGGGTGCGGATGTCCTCAAAACACTCCGGCCCTTTGTTCAGGATATGAGTGCAGAACGCACTGTGGGCACGTGCCAGGGGATGGCGTAGCACCGTGAATTTGCGGTGACCGGGCGAAGATCGCATCCAATCGAGGATCGCATCGGGGGTCAGATTTGTGTGCAATGCACCGGCATCCACACCGTCCAGTGCGGCCACCCACTGCTGCACAACCGGATCGACACCACTACGCAGGGGCATGTAAATCAGCGGTGTTTTGGCCGCGATGATGTATCTATCCATCGCAGGATCGCGCTTGGGTTCAAAATTCGGGCTGCGCGTAATGGACAGCAGGTCCAGCCCGGATAGTGCTTTTTGCATTTCGTCCGGGTTGGTGACTTTCGATACAGCTGGTGCCGGGTTTTGTGGTTTCAGTCGGTCATCCAATTGGCCTAGCCTTGACGAAACCCCCAGCCAGGCGGCGAGGCCGTTCAGAATGCTCAGATCGGTCAGGTCTTTGTAATCAATGTAGAACGCGGTCTGACTGGTGCGTTGTATATGGGTGCGCAGACGGGACTGAAACCCATAGTGTTGATCCAGATAGTCAGAGAACTCGGGCCCGTCGAAGACAACTTGGGCCTCAAGCCGTCGTTTGATGTTCTTTAGCTGCCACTGCTTGGTTTCGAGCACGATCTTGAGCGACAGATAGCTGTCCAGCGGATTGCGGGTCAGGATGATTTTGGCACAACGTGGATCGTTCAGGGCCGGTTCCAGCACTCTGGGATCATGGTCCTGAAAATAACGGAAGCCGTTCAACGCATTGGGGTCAGAGCGCATCGCCTCAATCAACTGTGCGGGATCCTTATCCCTTTGTTCCAGAGTTATGCCCAGCACATCCTGCGCTTTGACGCGACCGATGAAATGCGGATTGAAGGCTTCGCCATGGCAGGTGATGCTATCCAGCACGTTCAGATTGGCCTCGAGCAGGTTCGAACCCGTGCGCATGGCGGCCAGTATAACGAAGTAGTCAAACGGTCGGGTCATCGGCCATCACTGAACCAGATAGGGCTTTCGGAACGGTTTGGTCTGGGTTCCAAACACGTCATCCGCAGGGAAATCACCCATCAGTTTCGGGTGCATTCCCTGGTTTTTCAGGTTCTGCAGAAACTGACCAAAGCCGGACAGATCGACCATTGTGGGCGCTTCGGTCAGGTGGCTGGGCATCTGGGTGCCGATTTCATCAATGATGGTTTGTAGCGGTTCCATTGGCGCTTCGACAAAGTCCGACAAGGTCCAGCTGCGCACATTGGCCTTGGTCCAGACCGAGGTCAGAACCTCAATCTGCTTGGTTTCAATCTGTTGCAGGCGTGCGGCCTCGGACCTGATATCGGCGAAGTTCAGGTTTGATCGGAACAGCGGAATCGCCCAGGCACCGGTAATGACCGAGATTTGCGCATTTCGATCCCGTGCCATGAACCAGTTGATGTCTTGGGTGTCGTTCGGCCCGAATTGAAAGCATTGGCGCTCACCGCGTGTATTCCAGACCAGATTCGACAGAAACGCTGTGGGATTGTAATCGCGCAATGTCGCGTCGTCGCTCAACGCACCATTGGTGATGGTCTGGCCCTTGGAAAATTCGGCACGATCAGGGCCAAACAGATGACCATGCACCCGGGCACCCGTCGCGGCCTCTAGCCAGATCTCGAAATCCTCGAATAAATCGGTGAAACCCTGAAACATCGAGTAAGCCGATGAGGTCAGGCCGTTCTCGCTGCCATGTTTGGGAAAGCGGCTTTGCATGTACAGCCCATCGCGACCATGGGTTCGACGCTCGACCGCTTTGGCAAAGACCCGGTCGATCTTGCCGGGGTTGGGCTCTGCCGGTCGCATTGCGCCGGACTGATCTGTGAGAAAGGTTTGATACAAACGATCTGCGCGCCACCAGATCTTGCGTGCCACAAAGCAATCAGAGCGGCGGAGCAATTGCAGGTGGTCGTCATAGAAGATGTGCGGACGCCCCTGATAGTCGAATTTCGACAACGTCAGCGAGCGACTTTCGATATGGGTCGAATAGAGCCGTGCCAAGGTCTGAAAATAGCTTTCATCCGGTATCCAGACATGCCTGAAATAACGATCATAGGTTTTACGTTTCGGGTCCTGAAGAATCGCAGA
The DNA here is from genome assembly GCF_059610245.1 of Ruegeria sp. YTSA075. Lineage (NCBI taxonomy): Bacteria > Pseudomonadati > Pseudomonadota > Alphaproteobacteria > Rhodobacterales > Roseobacteraceae > Ruegeria > Ruegeria sp. YTSA075. The sequence continues at coordinate 72,676 of NZ_JBXWNG010000011.1, forward strand.
GAGTGTCTGGCGGGTCAGGCACCACCACTGGCTGCCCATATGGGGCATCAGGCCATCGGGAATTTGGCGGCGCAGCCCCAGGGCGCGCTGCAGCCTGACATAGGTATCGAATAGTTTCCGATGTTTGCGCCAGGAAAACGGAAAACGCAGCGTGAAACGTTCATGATCCAACCCGCCAATGGTCCAGCTGACATCAGCGGTGGTTGCACTTTCAATGAAGTCCACACGGGGGCGATCGGACAGGTAGCTTACAAGCTCCTGCACCGGGCGCAGGGGTAGGCAGGACCCGGAGGACAGAAACACATGCCGCACATCCGGAAACTGTTCCAACATCTGTTCAGAGGCCGCTTGCGTTCCTGCGACGATGCCCCAGCCGCCCCAGTCGCATTTGTGACGTTTGGAAAACGCGATCAGGGGGTCGTCGGCGCAAGAGGCAGCGAATTCCGAATATACGTGGTCCGGGACCTTCAGGTCCACATGGATCACAACGGGACAGCCTGCATCGGTCCAATGCCGCGCCACCTGTTCGGCGCGATCCAGGGCTGTGTGAACCAGCATAACGACGCCCAGAGAGCTCATGCCCAGTTTCCTTTTGACATGAGGCCCAGAATTTCAAGCTGTCGCCAATTGATATAGGTTTCCGAAAAATCGCACCAGAACACCGGCTTTTCATCCAGTTGTTCGGCATAGGCCTTGTATTCGCCTGATCCGCGATAATGCTGCCCGCGCTGCAATTCTTCGCGGGCCTTATCGCCTAGCCTATTGATAAGCTTGGCATGCAGCAGCGCGCCGCTGGTCTTTTCACCGCCCCATTCATCGTAGACTTGGTTCAGGCCTCGTGGCAGCAAGGAATGGGTCGAGCTGACATAGACATAGCGCCGGTCCCATTTCACCAGGGGGATTTTGTTCAATGCCGGCGCCTTTGAGGGATTGTCGCCAAAGAACACACGCGCCCGCGCGCCGCCTTGAATCCAGAGGTTATTGTATTCGGGGTTCTTGGTGATCATGTAGTTGCCCGCATCGAACCAGCGCGCAATCTCGAACGGGTCCTGCCCTTCGTGATAGGGTTCATCCTCGACGGGGCCTTGGGGGTACATATCAATCAGCATGGTGCCGAAACTGCGCACAGCACTGCCATCCAGCCAATCGGTCAGGGCCCGGATCGGGCGGGTATCGCAGAACGGGTAGATAAAGAATTCATCCGGGTCGACGGTCAGAACCCAGTGTTTATGGGCATATTTGCGCAGCAGGTAGTTCGACCAATCCAGCCCAAACCCTGCGCGCTTATAGCTGGTTCTTGTACGCCAGACCGAGACATCCGGCTGTGCCCGAAGGAATTCGAAGCTGCCGTCATCGCTGTCATTGTCGACAAACAGAAAGTGATCGATGCCCAGCTTGCGGTAGTATTCCAGAAAATACGGCAGGCGGATTTTTTCGTTGCGCACAACGCTCATCAACAGGATATCGTTGCGCCGAATAGCGGCGGTGTTGTTGCTGGCGGGTTCAAGCTCGCGTCGACGGCGCAGACAGCGCAAAATACGGCGCTTGCGCCGCAATCTCATCCGATACGAATCCAACAGGCTCACGCGTTTAGCCTACCCTTATTGTGACGCGAGCATTCACCGCCCCTTTTCAAAAAAGGGCCGGGATTATGCTAAGTTATGTCATCTTTGCATATTGCAGGGCAATGGATTTAGAACCGGTTAGCAGAAAACATGACATATATGTGTATGTATTCGTCATGGCTGCCATCCTCCGGCATTCATTAACCCCAATGTTTCGAGCTGTTCCCACCCTTCAAATGGCGCCGATTGCTTTGTCCAAAGGGTTGGGCCATCAATGATCCCATCATAGTACGACCCGAACTGATCGGGGTCGTGAAAGTGCTGGCGGCGCTGTTTTTCGATCTGAGATTTCTCGATGATTTCAGGCAGGAACTTGGTGTGCAGCAAAACGCCAGAAGGTGCCTCCCCGCCGGGCCCGTCATAGGCCGCGTTCAGTTGCCGCGGCAGGGCTGAGTGGCAAGAATTCACATAGGCATAACGTCGGCACCAGCGCACCAGAGGAATCTTGTTGAGTGTTGGTGACCGTTGGCGCGTTTTTGCAAAAAACATGCGCTCACGCGCCCCGCCCTGAACCCAAAGATTACCCATAGGGCTTTGGTGCTGGGCGCGATAGGGGGCTGCGTCGAACCAGTTCAACACGGTTGTTGGGTCGGTTGTTGGGTCATAGCTCTGATCCCCCAGTGCACCTTTTGGATAAAGGTCCAGCATCAGTGCTCCAAAGGCCCGGTGCTGGTTCTGGTCAAGCCATGCGGTCAGATCATGCAGGGTCTGTGTCTCGTGATGGGCGTAGATCAACAGCTCATCCGCATCGACCATCAGGCACCAATGCCCATGGCCGTATCGCATTTGCAGCAAGGTCAGCCAGTCCAGCCCATAGCGAGACGCGCGATAGCTCGCATGGGTTTGCCAGAGCGAGACATCATGCTGATCCAGCAGCAATTCGGTCGAGCGATCGTCGCTGCCATTGTCGACGATCAGAAAGTGATCAACGCCCAACTGCCGATAATGGTGCAGAAACCACGGGATCCGGGTGATTTCATTGCGCAGCGTGGTAACCGCCAGGATGTTGCCGGGTTTGATTTTAGAGGTCTGATTGTTCAGACTGGTCAGTTGATGGCGGCTGCGCCAGGATCGCAGCAACAGGCGGCGACGTTTCCAGCGCAGGCGGTACGCGTCAGCCCATCCAATCCGGGGCAGGGTCTGCGGCGAAGCGCCGCTCAATCCCGCCTCATTGGTCGTAATGTCCGTTCTGATGCCAACGCCAGGCATCGGCAATCATCGTCTCTAACGTTGATCTTTTGGGCTTCCAGCCCAGTTCGGCTTCGGCGCGGACTGAGCCTGAAACCAACTTGGTGCAATCGCCCTCGCGGCGGGCTCCGACCGTGTAAGGCACGGCTCGGTTGGTCACTGCTTTGGAATGCTCGATCACCTCAAGAACCGAAAAGCCCGATCCGGTGCCCAGGTTGAAGACCTGACTGCCCTTGTCCTGTTCCAGCCAGTTCAACCCTAGCACATGGGCGTCGACCAGATCGCAGACGTGGACATAATCGCGGATGCAGGTGCCGTCCGGCGTATCGTAATCCGTGCCGAACACGGTCAGACCGTCCCGTTTGCCGTCGATTGCATCTAGCATCAAAGGTACAAGATGCGTCTCAGGGCGGTGGAACTCGCCCACCTCACCTTCCGGGTCTGCGCCTGCCACATTAAAATAGCGGAAGATCACATGGCGCAGGCCATGGGCGGCCTCGAAATCGCGTAAGATATCTTCGATAGCGCGTTTTGAAGCGCCATAAGCGTTCAGCGGGTGCTGTGATGTGGTCTCATCCAGAACCACATTGTCATGCTCGCCATAGGTGGCACAGGTCGATGAGAACACAAAATCCAGACATCCCGCCGCGACCGCAGCCTCGATCAAGTTCAGGGAGCCGGTCACGTTGTTGGACCAGTATTTGCCCGGTTCCGCCATCGCCTCGCCCACCTGGCTAAGCGCGGCGAAATGCATCACGGCGCCTGGCTGGTATTTGGCGAACACCTCATCCAAACGGGTGCGATCCAGCAGGTCGCCTTGTTCGAACGGCCCGAACTTGACTGCATCCTGCCAGCCTGTGATCAGGTTGTCATAGGTCACGGGAACATACCCCGCCTGCGACAACGCCTTGCAAGCATGGGATCCGATATAGCCAGCGCCACCGGTGACAAGAACAGTTTTCATGTGCGATCCATGGTGTCAGGGTTGGGCGTTCCTACGCCATCTTGAGTTTGGGGTCAGGGGGAAAAGAGGTCACTCCAGCCCCATAGCGGCCATCATCTCTTCGATTTTGGGCACGTCCTCGGGGTTGTTCAGCTCCCAGAATTGGCGACCTTTGGCTTCAACCTCGACACACAGCACTTTGCGCCCATTTTCCATGAAGCGCAGCTGTTCCAGACCTTCCAACTGTTCCAGCGGGCCCGTTGGCCAGCCAGGATAGGCGGCCAGGGCGTCCGGCCGATAGGCATAGACACCCACGTGGTGATAAACCGGAGTTGGCGCATCGCCAGAAAATGTGTCCGAGGTGAAAGGAACGACTTCTTTCGAGAAATACATCGCGCTGTGGTCTTGGGCGAACACCGCCGTGGTGCCGCCAACGCGCCCCTGTTTGCGGTCGTTCAACAGGCTGTTCAGGGCACCGCCGTCACAGCGCAGAACCGGGGTCGCCACGCCGGCATCAGGTGCTGCGCGCAGGCCGGTGATCAGGTCTTCGACAAACCACTGCGGGGTCAGGGGCGCATCACCTTGCAGGTTGACGATGATGTCGTACCCGCCGCCCAGGACCGCATGTGCCTCGGCACAGCGTTCGGTGCCGTTCTGGCAGGTTTCCGACGTCATGACGACCTCGGCCCCGAACCCTTCGGCGGCGGTGCGGATGCGCTCATCGTCGGTGGCCACGACCACCTTGTCCACGCCCGAAACCGAACAGGCGGCGCGCCAGGATCGTTCGATCAGCGTCATCGCCTGACCGGTTGCACCGGTCAGCGGCACCAAAGGTTTGCCGGGATATCGGGTCGAGGCATAGCGGGCCGGGATGGCGATCAGAACAGACATCAGGCGTCTTTCAGCTCTACACCCGGAGCGTAGGCGATGAAGAACGGGTTCGCATAACCGTCCTTGCCATAGGTCAGCGGGGTATGATCGTCGAACCGGACCACCTGACCGCCCGCGCCTGACAGAACTGCATGGCCGGCTGCGGTGTCCCATTCCATGGTGCGACCAACGCGCGGGTAGATATCCGCCTCACCCGTGGCCACCAGGCAGAATTTCAGCGACGATCCCGCGCTTTTGCTGTCCTGCACCTGGTATTTGTTGATGTAGTCATCCGTCGCCTGATCCCGGTGGGATTTTGATGCCACCACCAAAAGCGCGGAATTGTCTGGGTCTGAGACCGAGATCGGCGTGACCTCACCGGGTTGAGCTTTGTCCAATTTGCCGGTTTCTTCCACCGCCTGCCCATCAGCCTGCGTATAGAACATCCGACTGCGCGCCGGAGCATAGACAACGCCGCGTGTGGGAACGCCGTTTTCAACCAACGCAATATTGACGGTGAAATCACCACGGCGGTTGATGAATTCCTTGGTACCATCCAACGGATCAACGATCAGGAAGGTATCCCCTTTGGTCAAATGCGACGCTGCCTGTTCTTCGGTAACCAGCAAGATATCCGGGAAGGCTGCGCGCAGCCCTTTGGAAATCAAGGCGTCGGCGGCTTCGTCCGCCTCGGTCACGGGGCTTTCATCTGATTTGACCTTCACGTCGAAATCATCCGCCTGGTAGATCTCCATGATCTTGTCGCCAGCTTCCAGGGCCAGACGTCGGATGACGGGGATAAGCGCATCGTAGGTCACAAAAATGCTCCGTTTACATGGTTTGTTGATCCAAATCTCTGACGGACTTATGATGCGCCGGTTACCGAACGGCAAGGTATTCGTGCCAGTTTGAGGGCAACAAAACAGGAAAGACCCCTCGCGTGTTTTATTTCAAGCGCAGTCAATCGTTGCTGGGCAGCGCCTTTACCACCGCAGAACTGGTGTTCCACGGCGTGGTGCGCGACGTGCGAACGCAACACTCAAATGCCGTGATCGCGATCTTGATCAACATTGTGCAGATCGTTCTGATGGCGATGGTGTTTTATCTGATTATGTCATTCATGGGTGCACGGGTTGCCAAGATCAGGGGTGAGTTCATCCTGTATCTCTTGTCGGGTATCTTTTTATTCATGGTTCATACCCAGTCGGTGGGTAGTGTTGCGAAACTGGGCGGCAAGAACAATCCGATGATGCAGCACTCGCCGATGAATGCGATGGTCATGATTTTGGCCGCTGCGTTCGGCACGCTTTATAAGCAAATGATGTCAATCTTGGTCATCTTGTTTATCTACAGCGTGGCCGTTGCACCGCTAGAGATACAGCACCCAGGCGGCGCCTTTGGAATGTTGATCCTGGCCTGGTTTACCGGATGTGCCGTGGGCTTGGTTTTCATGGCACTCAAGCCGTGGTTTCCGACAACATCGATGATGCTCAGCAATGTGTACCGACGCATGAATATGGTCTTTTCTGGTAAGATGTTCGTCGCCAACGCGCTGGGCGGGGCAATCCTGATGATGTTTGCCTGGAACCCGTTGTTTCACCTTATTGATCAGTGTCGTGGGTTCGTGTTCCGAAATTATTATCCCCGCAACACAAGCTGGGAATACGCCTTTTGGGTTGGGATCGCGCTGTTGATGATCGGATTGTTAGGCGAGTTCTTTTCCCGCAAACATATGTCCCAAAGCTGGGATGCCCGCCGCTAACGCGCCACGCGCAGGGTCAGGTTGATCCGTCCGCCCTTTGGTAACAAACGGGATGATCCGGGCCTGATCCGATCAATGCCGTGATAGGTCAGCCGGGCCGGGCCGCCCATGATCACCACATCGCCAGAGCTTAACCAAACAGATTCAGTCTTGCCGCCGCGCGTTGCATTGCCGATGCGAAACAGGGCGTCATCCCCCAGCGAGATTGAAAGGACCGGCCAAGAGAAATCCGCCTCGTCCTTGTCCTGATGCAGGCCCATTTTGGCGCTGTTGTCATAGTAATTGATCAGGCAGCAATCGGGTTCACGTTCGGGGCTGACCAGATCGTGCCAGACGGTCAGGATGGGTTCGGGTATCTTGGGCCATTTTCCACCTTTGGGGTGGTGATCCTGATACCGATAGCCTGACCTGTCAGTGACCCAACCCAGCGCCCCGGCCGAGGTCATACGCACCGACATCTCCTTGCCAGACGGTGTCACGGGCCGCACCAGAGGTGCGGCTTTCAGAATCGGGCGCAATGCGTCGATCAGTCGGGTCTGATCGACACCGTCCAGATGCCCCTTCCTGATATCGAACCCCCGCAAAAGCAGCCGTGTCATCCCCGATTCCCCATTCGTTACCAAATCCTTGCCCAAAAAGGCCGCAGATTCCCGAAAACCTGCGATTCTGAGTGCTTGCAGGCCATTGGTCCGGACCTTATATACGCCGGGACGCGCGATGGTGTAGTGCTGTCGCGCACATCAGATCGGGGACAGGATGCCATAACGGGTCCGGCCCTCGGGACATCGCCTTGAAGAGAAAGGGATTGCAAAAATGGGAAAAGTAATCGGGATTGACCTTGGAACCACAAACTCGTGTGTGGCCATCATGGATGGCTCGCAGCCGAAGGTCATCGAAAACGCCGAAGGGGCGCGGACCACGCCCTCGATCGTCGCCTTCACCGAAGAAGAGCGTCTGGTCGGTCAGCCTGCAAAACGTCAGGCGGTCACTAACCCCGACAACACGATCTTTGGCGTCAAGCGCCTGATCGGTCGTCGTGTGGATGATGCCGAAGTCGAAAAAGACAAGAAAATGGTGCCCTATGCCATCGTTGATGGCGGAAATGGCGACGCCTGGGTGGAAGCCCGCGGTGAAAAGTACTCTCCAAGCCAAATCTCGGCCTTCACTCTGGGCAAGATGAAGGAAACTGCCGAGAGCTATCTGGGTGAGGAAGTCACGCAAGCCGTCATCACCGTTCCGGCCTATTTCAATGACGCCCAGCGTCAGGCCACTAAGGACGCCGGCAAGATCGCCGGTCTGGAAGTCCTGCGGATCATCAACGAACCGACAGCTGCCGCGCTCGCCTATGGCCTGGACAAGGAAGAAACCCAAACCATCGCGGTCTATGACCTTGGTGGTGGTACCTTCGACGTGACCATTTTGGAAATCGACGACGGCCTGTTCGAGGTTAAGTCGACCAATGGCGACACCTTCCTGGGTGGTGAAGACTTTGACATGCGGATCGTCAACTACCTGGCGGATGAGTTCAAAAAGGAACACGGTGTCGATCTGTCCAGCGACAAAATGGCCCTGCAGCGTCTGAAAGAAGCCGCTGAGAAAGCCAAGATCGAGCTGTCCTCGACCTCGCAGACCGAGATCAATCAGCCGTTCATATCGATGGGCTCGAATGGTCAGCCACTGCACATGGTCATGAAACTGACCCGTGCCAAGCTGGAATCGCTGGTTGCGGACCTGATCAAGAAGTCGATGAAGCCATGCGCCGCTGCTCTGAAAGATGCTGGTCTGTCGGCTGCTGACGTGGACGAAGTTGTTCTGGTCGGTGGTATGACCCGGATGCCGAAAGTGATCGAAGAGGTCACCAAATTCTTTGGCAAAGAGCCCCACAAAGGCGTGAACCCGGACGAAGTGGTTGCCATGGGCGCTGCCATTCAGGCCGGTGTTCTGCAGGGCGATGTCAAAGATGTGGTTCTGCTGGACGTGACCCCGCTATCGTTGGGCATCGAGACGCTGGGTGGCGTGTTCACTCGTCTGATCGACCGCAATACGACCATTCCGACCAAGAAGTCTCAGGTCTTCTCGACCGCCGAGGACAACCAGAACGCCGTGACCATCCGCGTGTTCCAGGGTGAACGTGAAATGGCCGCGGACAACAAGATCCTGGGTCAATTCAACCTCGAAGACATCCCGCCCGCACCGCGCGGCATGCCCCAGATCGAGGTGACCTTCGACATCGATGCCAACGGCATTGTCTCGGTTTCCGCCAAGGACAAAGGCACTGGAAAAGAGCAGAAGATCACCATCCAGGCCTCGGGTGGTCTGTCGGATGAAGATATCGACAAGATGGTCAAGGACGCCGAAGAGAACGCGGAAGCTGATAAGGAACGCCGCGAGCTGGTCGACGCCAAGAACCAGGCGGAAAGCTTGATCCACTCGACCGAGAAGTCGATGGAAGAGCATGCAGACAAGGTCGACCCGACCACCATCGAAGCCATCGAGTTGGCGATTGCCGCACTGAAGGACGAGCTGGAAACTGAAAATGCTGACAAGATCAAGTCCGGCATCCAGAACGTTACTGAAGCGGCCATGAAGCTAGGTGAAGCCATCTACAAGGCGCAAGCTGAAGAAGGCGAGGACGAGCCTGCCGCGGCAGATGAAGCACCTGCCGATGATGACATCGTCGACGCCGAGTTCGAAGATCTGGACGACGACAAGCGTAAATAACGGGTAACCGGGCCAATTCGGGCCGGTCCGGTCATCGGGCCGGCCCGATTACGTTGAGGCAGAAGGAAACACTGATGTCAAAACGCGACTATTACGATGTGCTCGGCGTGTCCAAGGGCGCATCGGCGGACGAAATTAAAAAGGGTTTTCGCAAGAAAGCCAAGGAATTGCATCCCGACCGCAACAAGGACAACCCGGATGCTGAGGCGCAGTTCAAAGAAGCGAACGAAGCCTATGACGTGCTGAAGGACGCTGAACGCAAAGCCGCTTACGACCGGTTCGGCCATGCTGCCTTTGAAAACGGCATGGGAGGTGGCGGTCGACCTGGCGGTGGCTTTGGACAGGGCGATTTCTCGAACGCATTTTCTGATGTGTTCGACGATCTGTTCGGCGATTTCATGGGTGGCCAGCGGGGTGGCGGCGGTGGCCGACGCGCGGCACGCGGCTCCGACTTGCGTTACAACCTGCGCGTAACGCTGGAAGAGGCCTATGCAGGCCTGCAAAAAACCATCAACGTACCTGCCGCTGTTGCCTGTTCGTCTTGTGACGGAACCGGGGCCGAGGGCGGCGCCGAGCCTGTAACCTGCCCCACCTGTTCCGGCATGGGTAAAGTGCGCGCTCAGCAAGGGTTCTTTACCGTTGAACGCACATGCCCTACCTGTTCCGGCCTGGGTCAGATCATCAAAAACCCGTGTAAGGTCTGTAGCGGCTCAGGCCGGGTGGAAAAAGAACGCGCCCTGTCGGTGAACATCCCCGCTGGTGTCGAAACCGGAACCCGCATTCGTCTGGCGGGTGAAGGCGAGGCTGGCATGCGCGGTGGTCCCCCGGGTGATCTCTATATCTTTGTCGAAGTCTCCGATCACAAATTGTTCGAGCGTGACAGCGTAAACCTCTACTGCCGCGTCCCGGTCAGCATGGCCAAAGCCGCGCTGGGCGGATCGATCGAAGTTCCGACAATTGACGGCGGTCGAGGTCGGGTGCAAATCCCGGCGGGCAGCCAGTCAGGTCGCCAGATGCGCCTGCGTGGCAAGGGCATGCCAGCGCTACGCGGCGGCGGTGTCGGGGACATGTTCATCGAACTGGCGGTGGAGACCCCGGTCAATCTGACAAGCCGCCAGAAAGAGCTTTTGCGTGAGTTTGACGATCTTGGTGAGGATAACCATCCGGAATCAAAAAGCTTTTTCTCATCCGTCAAGTCCTTCTGGGACGGCATGAAAAGCTAAAGCAGAAAATGAGCCGTTCCAAACTGGGGGGCCTTTGTGCATTTAGGGGGCTCTGCCCCCGCCGCCTTGCGGGCGTCTCCCCCGGGATATTTAGAGCCAGATGAAGTTTGGATCCCCTGCTTCATCTGGCCAGAAATATCCCGGAGCGCGAGGCAGAGCCTCGCATGAATTCAACGTCAATTGGTCTTATTTCCTTGTCGGATGTGGACATATGACCCGCCGATTGATGCTTGATTTCTGTGGCCTGCCCTGAGATTGTCCTGATCAACCGTTGGGGTGCCCTGATTGCAGGGCTGAGAGGCGCGCGCGTCAACCCATCGAACCTGATCCGGGCAATACCGGCGGAGGGAACGGTCTAGCGCAAACAGACGTTTTCCATGCCCGGTTGCCCAAGTAAGTGGAGCAACGACGTGGTACCAATTGCTTTGACTATTGCAGGATCCGACAGCGGCGGCGGCGCGGGGATTCAGGCCGATCTCAAGGCGATGTCGGCATTGGGCGTGTTTGGCTCTAGCGTAATCACCGCGGTCACCGCGCAAAACACGCAGGCTGTAACGGCTGTGCATGGTATTCCGCTGGATGTGATCACCGCTCAGATCGACGCCGTGTTGAGCGATTTGGATGTTCGGGCCATCAAGATCGGTATGTTGGCAACGCCCGAGATCATTCGGACTGTTGCTGAAGGGATCGCAGGGTTTGGCGGCCCTGTCGTACTGGACCCAGTAATGGTGGCAAAATCCGGTGATGCTTTGTTGGCGCTAGAGGCGGTTCAGATCTTGCGTGAGGTTCTGCTGCCGCGCGCGACGATCCTGACCCCGAATCTGCCCGAGGCGGCGTGTCTGCTTGATCAGCGCAGCGCGGCTACACCCGCAGAGATGGCTGCTCAGGGCAAAGCGCTGTGCGCGCTGGGTGCGGGGGCGGTTTTGATGAAGGGCGGTCATGGCGAGGGTGATATCTGCCACGATCTGCTGATCGACCAAACGGGTGTGATTGCCGAATTTCAGGCGCCACGGCAAAATACAAAGAACACGCATGGAACTGGCTGCACGCTGTCGTCTTCAATTGCTGCCGGTTTGGCTAAAAGTCTGTCTTTGACCGAGGCAGTGGGCCTGGCGCATGACTATTTGCAGGGTGCGATTGCTCAGGCAGATACACTAAAGATTGGAGCGGGCCACGGTCCGGTGCATCACTTCCACCGGATGTGGTCTGCGTGATGATCTGGTCCGTCATAGGGGCCGGTGTGGCGGGGCTGTCCGTTGCCAGCGAGTTGACCGCACGTGGGGCGAAGGTGCAGGTGTACGATCCCAAAGGCCCGCCCGGCCCGCATGGTTGTTCCTGGTGGGCAGGGGGCATGTTAGCGCCCTGGTGTGAATATGAAAACGCCGAAGAACCGGTTCTGCGACTGGGCCAAGAGGCTATCGCGTGGTGGGCGGATCGTACCGGCGTGAACCGGTGTGGTACGTTAATCGTTGCGAGCACTCGGGATGTGCCTGACTTACGGCGTTTCGCGCGCCGGACGGAGGCATTTTGTGAGGTAGACAAGGCAAAAATAGCCCAATTAGAGCCTGATTTGTATGGATTCAGCAAAGGGTTGTACTTTGAACAAGAGGCGCATCTTGATCCCCGGAAAGCGCTGAGTGATTTATATCAGAACCTGAACGACCGAGGCGTGGTGTTTCATCACAAGCCCGCGCCGGCGCAGCTGGAGAATGCAATTGACTGCCGGGGTCTTCAGGCGCGGGATGCTTTGCCTGATCTACGCGGCGTAAAGGGCGAGATGTTGGTCGTGCGGTGCCCGGATGTGACCTTGACGCGCCCGGTGCGCCTGCTGCATCCACGCATACCGCTTTACATCGTGCCGCGCGGGGACGGCATCTACATGCTGGGCGCAACGATGATCGAAAGCGAAGACAGCAGCCGGATCACCGCCCGGTCGATGCTGGAACTGCTGAGTGCCGCATACGCGCTGAACCCCGCCTTTGGTGAAGCTGAGGTATTGGAAATCGGCGTCGATCTGCGCCCGGCTTTCCCTGATAACCTGCCACGCATTCGGCGTTTGGGCGGGACGATCTATGCCAACGGGCTTTACCGCCACGGCTATTTGCTGGCCCCTGCTCTGGCACAGGGCGTGGCCGATCTGGCGCTTGAGAACAAACATTCGGAGATGGTCGATGAAGATCGTGCTTAATGGCGAGCCACGCGACGTGTGTGCCCAAACCTTATCGGACCTGCTGCAAGAATGCGGATTCTCAGGCCGCGTCGCAACGGCAGTGAATGAGGAATTCGTGCCTTCCAGCCTGCGCATTGCCCATGCTTTGAACGACAATGATCGGGTCGAGATTCTGTCACCCATGCAAGGGGGTTAGGGATGAAACGCTTTTATGGGGTTGGGCTACCCAACCCGTTGATGCTGGGCACTGCGCAGTATCCCAGTCCCGCCATATTGGAACAAGCGTTCCGCAAAAGCGGCGCGGCTGTGGCAACGGTGTCATTGCGGCGTGAATCTGGAGCGGGGCAGACCTTCTGGCAGATGATCCGCGATTTGGGTGTGCTGGTGTTGCCCAACACAGCTGGGTGCCACACGGTGAAAGAGGCGGTAACCACTGCCCACATGGCGCGTGAGGTGTTCGAGACGAAGTGGATCAAGCTTGAGCTGATCGGTCACACTGACAGCCTGCAGCCGGATGTGTTTCAACTTGTCGAAGCCGCGCGTATCCTGACCGAGGACGGGTTCGAGGTCTTCCCTTACACAACCGACGACCTGATCGTGGGTGAACGCTTGCTTGAAGCCGGGTGCGAGGTTCTGATGCCCTGGGGCGCGCCGATTGGATCGGGGCGCGGGCTGAACAACGAATATGCCCTGCGTGCGATGCGTTCGGAGTTTCCAGATGTGCCGCTTGTTATCGACGCTGGGATCGGTTTGCCCAGCCATGCCGCGCATGCGATGGAGCTGGGCTATGACGCAGTTCTTTTGAACACCGCCGTGGCGCGGGCCGGTGATCCTGTTCAGATGGCGCGGGCCATGATGCGCGCGGTCGAGGCAGGGCAACTGGCTCATCAGGCCGACCCGATCGAGGCGCGGGACATGGCCGAACCCTCAACCCCCGTTGTTGGAAAGGCGTTTCTATCATGAGCCTTGACCGATTTTATCCCATCTTTGATCACTCGAACTGGCTGCAGCGCATGCTGCCTTTGGGCGTCAAGCTGGTACAGCTGCGTATAAAGGATCAGCCGGACGATGTCGTGCGCGCTCAGATTGCGGCATCGCGTGATCTTTGCCGTGATCATGGTGCGGTTCTGGTGGTGAACGACTATTGGCAGGCCGCGATAGATGCGGGCTGCGATTGGATCCACTTGGGGCAGGAAGATCTGGACGACGCCGACTTGAAAGCGATCCGCAAAGCGGGTCTAAAGCTGGGCGTTTCGACCCATGACGACGATGAGTTGGAGCGTGTCCTGCGCATGGACCCTGACTATGTGGCACTCGGCCCGGTGTACCCCACGATCCTGAAAAAGATGAAGTGGGAGCAGCAGGGCTTGCCGCGCGTCACCGAGTGGAAGGCCCGTGTGGGCGATATCCCTCTGGTCGGGATCGGCGGTATGAGCGTCGAACGCGCGCCCGGCGTGCTTGAGGCGGGTGCCGACATTGTCTCGGTCGTTACTGACATCACCCTGAATGCCGACCCCGAGGTGCGGGTGCGCCAGTGGATCGAGGCCACCAGATGAGCCGCTATTCCCGTCAGATGATCCTGCCTGAGGTCGGCGCCGAAGGTCAGGCACGCCTGTCTGCGGCGCGGGTTTTGGTGGTTGGGGCGGGGGGGCTGGCGGCTCCGGTTCTGCCGCTGTTGGCCGGAGCAGGTGTCGGGCACCTGACAATTCTGGACCCAGACAGTGTCACCCTGTCGAACCTTCACCGGCAGACATTGTTTGCCGAGGCGGATTGTGGTCGGCCAAAGGCCCGGGTTGCGGCGGATCGGTGTCGTGCGCTGAACTCTGAGATCGGAATTGACGCCAAGAAACAGGCTCTAACAAGTGGAAATGCCGCTGAAATCATCGCCAGGGCAGATGTAATCCTGGACTGCGCAGACAGCTATGCCGCCAGCTATACCCTGTCGGACGCCTGTCTGGCGCAGGGAAAGCCGCTGATCAGCGCGTCGGTTCTGGGCTTGTCCGGCTATGTCGGCGGGTTCTGCGGTGGCGGGCCTTCGCTGCGGGCTGTGTTTCCGGATGCGCCGGACAGCGGGGCCAGCTGCGCCACGGCGGGTGTCCTGGGTCCCGTCGTTGGGATGATCGGCGCGATGCAGGCGCAGATGGCGCTGGGGGTGATTTTGGGGGTTGAACCCTCGCCCCTGGGTCAGTTGGTACAGTTTAATGCCCGGTCTCTGCGCAGCACCGGTTTCCGCTTTGACGATGCGCCTGAACCTGAAAAATTCTTCCCCTTTCTGGCGCCCTCGCAACTGGAACAGGACGATCTGATTGTCGAACTGCGCAATCAGAATGAAGCGCCCGAGCCCATACACGCTCAGGCCCGCCGACTGACGGACGAGCAACTAAAAACTGAGTCTAATAAAGGCCAAAGATTAGCTCTGTGCTGTGCAACCGGCCTGCGCGCCTGGCGCGCAGCTGAACAGATTGAACCGGATTGGTCGGGCGAGATTGTCCTCGTCGCGGCCTCAACCATGTGAGTGAAAAGGAAACGCGAGACATGAAGAAACTGATCGCTGCTATTGCCTTGCTGGCCGCAGCGCCCGCCTGGGCCGAGGATAAGATGACCGTTCTGCTGGACTGGTTCGTAAACCCCGACCACGGGCCTATCATTGTGGCGCAGGAAAACGGCTATTTCGCCGAGCAGGGGCTGGAGGTTGAGATCGTTCCGCCTGCCGACCCCTCAGCCCCCCCGCGTCTGGTGGCGGCAGGTCAGGCCGAACTGGCCGTATCTTATCAGCCGCAGCTGCACCTGCAGATCCACGAAGGCCTGCCGCTAAAGCGCGTCGGTACGCTGGTTGCCACCCCTTTGAACTGCCTGCTGGTGCTTGAAGACGGACCGATAAAGTCGCCAGCTGATCTGAAAGGAAAGAAGATCGGTTTCTCGGTTGCCGGTGTGGAAGAAGCAGTGTTGACCACCGTTCTGGGAAAATATGGCGTTGCGCTTGATGAAGTAGAGCTGATCAACGTGAACTTTTCACTCTCGCCGTCATTGATGACCGGTCAGGTGGACGCCGTCATTGGTGCCTATCGCAATTTCGAGCTGAACCAGATGGAAATCGAAGGTGTCCCTGGCACCTGTTTTTATATCGAGGAAGAGGGTGTGCCACCCTATGATGAGCTGATTTATGTCGCCAATCCCGACACGATGGATGCCGACAAGATCGCGCGTTTCCTGGCCGCGACCGAAAAGGCGACGCAATACATCGTCAACAACCCGGAAAAAAGCTGGGAGATCTTTGCCGCCACTTCGCCCGAACTGCAGGATGAGTTGAACGCGCGCGCTTGGGTTGACACGCTGCCCCGCTTTGCATTGCGCCCTGCCGGTTTTGACGCGGGTCGTTATGCGCGGTTCGAGCAGTTCCTGAAGGACAGCGGCATGATCGACAGCGTCAACCCGGTCAGCGAGATCACAATCGACGTGACCGCCCAATGAGAGTTTATGGCAACGCCTTTGCGCTGATGCGCGATGCGGCGCAAGGGCCGTGGCGGGAGTACACCCGCCATGCCTTCGTCGAGGGCCTGAAGGACGGGACGCTACCGCGTGACGCGTTCTTGCACTATCTGCGACAGGACTATGTGTTTCTCACCCATTTCTCGCGTGCCTGGGCATTGGCTGTGGTCAAGGCGCAGACGCATGAGGAAATGCAGGTGGCCGTCGCAACGGTAAACGGGCTGATGCATGAAGAGATGATGCTGCATGTTGGCGTTTGTGAAGCCGCAGGTATTTCCCGCGAGGACCTGATGGCGACGTCTGAGCGGCCTGAAAACCTCGCCTATACCCGCTTTGTGCTCGAATCCGGCTATTCAGGCGATTATCTGAACCTGCTGGCCGCGCTGTTGCCCTGCGTCATTGGCTATGCCGAGATCGGTGTGCGTTTGGCACAAGAGGCAACATCCGAGGCCTATCGCCCCTGGATCGATACCTATGCAGGTGATCAGTATCAAAGCTACTGTCATGACATCGGCGCGCTGATGGATGGCGCTTTGGTTCGGCGCCTGGGCCCGGACTATGCCGCGCTGCCGGTCTGGGCTGACCTCTGCAAGACCTTTGAGATGGCAACGCAGCTTGAGGTTAATTTCTGGCAAATGGGCCTGACGCCATGACGCCAGCCCCCGATCTGACCATCAGCGGTACGGCCTCCATCGACGGCGCGCCTTTGTTCGCGCCGTTGAGCCTGACCCTTGGGGCCGGGGCGTGGACTTGTCTGCTGGGCGGATCGGGCGTGGGCAAAACCACCGTTCTGCGGCTGATTGCCGGACTGGAAACCGGGGCCGTGTTCACTGGTCAGATCATCGCAGGCGACGGACAGCCGGTGCCGGATCGTGTCGCCTATATGGCGCAAGACGATTTGCTGCTGCCTTGGGCGAACGTCGCGCAGAACGTGTCATTGGGGGCAAGGTTGCGGGGTGAGAAACCCGATCTACATCGCCGTGACGGTCTGATTGAACGGATGCGTTTGCAGGATCATATGACCAAGAAACCATCCGAACTGTCCGGCGGCCAGCGCCAGCGCGTGGCCTTGGCCCGCACGTTGATGGAAGATCGTCCTATCGTACTTTTGGATGAGCCTTTCTCGGCCCTCGACGCCCGCACCCGCGCCGATATGCAGGATCTGGCCGCTGAGGTGTTGCAGGGGCGCACCGTTCTGCTTGTCACTCATGATCCGGCGGAGGCCGCGCGTCTGGGCCAAACGATCACCGTTATGACGCAGGATGGTCTGACTCCCTGCGCACCACCCCAGGCCCCGGCGCCGCGTCATGTTGACGACCTTGAGACGCTGGAAACCCAAGGAGCGTTGCTCAAGCTGTTGAGAGAGGCATCATGAAATACCTCTCTGCCCTTGCAGCAACAGTGTTCGCGGTGGCGATCTGGCAAGCCATCGTCTCGATCACCGGCCTGCCGAAATTCATCTTGCCTGGCCCTGCGATTGTGGCCGAGACCTGGTGGCAGAACCGATGGTTGATTGCCGAACACACCTGGATCACTGCTATCGAGGTGATGATTGGTCTGGCGTGCGGCACACTTCTGGGCGTGGTCACTGCGCTACAACTGGCCAATTCCCGCGCCGCACGTGTGCTGGTGCAGCCGATGCTGGTGTTCACGCAGGCGTTGCCGGTCTTTGCGCTGGCCCCGTTGCTGACGCTGTGGCTGGGCTATGGCCTTTGGTCCAAGGTCGCGATGGCGGTGCTGATCATCTATTTCCCGATTACCTCGTCTTTCTTTGACGGGTTGATGCGCACGCCGTCCGGGTATCTGGACCTTGCGCGCACCATGCAGGCCAGCAAACGATCTGTGCTCTGGCATATTCGAATACCGGCGGCGTTGCCTTCGCTGGCATCAGGGATGCGGTTGGCGGCGGTCTATGCACCGATCGGGGCGGTGATCGGTGAATGGGTCGGGTCGTCACAAGGCTTGGGCTATCTGATGCTGTTGGCCAATGGCCGCGCTAAGACCGATCTGATGTTTGCCGCAATGCTGACGCTAGGCGTGTTTTCGATTGTTCTGCACATGGTCGTCCGCCGCGCCACGGCGCGTATGGCGGGTGAGATGCGTTAACCATTCAGAAACCGATTCTGCGCCAAGGTGGGGCCCATGACCCAGGACGCCTTTGCCGAAGCCCCCATGCTGTTCGATACGGACGAAGCGCCAGCGCAGCCGCTGCCGACGGGTCGGTTACCCTCCTACATCAAAGACCATCGCAAGCGGCTGCGCGAACGGTTCATGGCGGGTGGTTCTGCCGCGATGCCGGATTATGAACTACTGGAATTGGTTCTGTTCCGATCCATCCCCCGACAAGACGTGAAACCTTTGGCACGGGCGCTGATGGATACGTTTGGGGATTTCAACCGCGTCCTGACCGCGCCCGAAGAACGGCTGCGGCAGATCAAGGGTGTTGGGGATACGGTGATCACCGACCTGAAAATCCTTGAGGCGTGCGCCCATCGTATGGCCCGCGCGCGGGTGATGCAGCGGCATGTGATCTCAGGCTGGGAAGCGCTGCTGGATTATTGCCATACCACCATGGCTCATCGGGAAACCGAACAGTTTCGCGTCTTCTATCTGGATCGCAAAAACGTGCTGATCGCAGATGAGGAACAAGCCAAAGGCACCGTCGATCACGTACCGGTCTATCCGCGCGAGGTGGCGAAGCGCGCGCTGGAACTGAATGCCTCGGCGCTGATCTTGGTGCATAACCACCCGTCAGGCGACCCGACACCATCAAAATCCGATATCGATATGACCAACCGCATTCAAGATGCCTGCACTGCGCTGGGCCTGACCCTGCATGACCATCTCATCATCGGAAAGTCGACCGAGTTGAGTTTTCGGTCCGAGGGATACCTCTAGCTGGTCACTCGACCCAGATTTCAACACGGCGGTTCACCTTGCGGCCCCATTCGGTGTCGTCGCAGGCCATGGGCATCGCCTCGCCGAACCCGTCGACGGCGATCTCGATACTGTCGGGTATCTCGGTCTCAACAGCCCCGAGAACCGAGTTCCGAACGGTTTGCGCACGCCGCAGGGCGATCCGGGCATTGGTGCTGGCGGGTCCATCCCCGTCACTGAATCCGACAAACAGCACCTTGCGGGGGTTCAGCGTTCCGGTTTCAAGCGCCTGAGCAAGATATTGGATATTCGAGCGTGATTGGGCGTCGGGCCGCGATGACCCGGGTTCGAACCGAACCGACAGCGACAGACGCGCCATCGGGCGCAAGGTTTCGACCATGCGCTGAACCTCTTCCAACCCAACCTCGACCCCGCCGGACATAATGGCGTTGGAAAGCCGGTCGCCCTGCAGACCAATCCGCGTTCTTTCCGGTGTCTGGTCGACAAACCCGGCCTGCCTAATAGCCAATTGGGCATCAGCACCCAAGCTATAGGCCAGCAATTGACGTGCGATCCGCGGGAGGCGGCGCTCGGGCAGGTAGAGGAACATCGGCAGTGTCAGCGGATAATCCTCGGTCTTGATGGCGTCGCGTGATGCGGCGAGCGCATGCCCGCACCCACCGGTCAAAGGCAATGCGCGTGTGGTATCGGCCGAGGCATGACTGGCAATCCCGATGGCAAACGCGTCTCGCGCGACGGCCTGTACCAGATCGCCATTGCGCCCGTGGCGTATCGCATCGGAGGACAGGGCCGCTCCTGCCGGGGCCAACAGCTGATCTTCAACCGCTTGGGCCAAACCAGATCCCGCATCCGGCATATGCAGCGCAATTGGTGCATCGGGGCCGCCCAGATCCGCCCAATTCGTAACGTCACCGGACAAAACACGTGCCAGATCGGCGGGTGAAATCTGACGGGTAGTGTTGTCCTGGGCAACGACCGGGACCATGGCGTCCAAGGCAATTACCCGCGATCTGCGAGGGCGGGTCAGATCGCCCAGCCCGGCCTCTGCCGCCGCGGTCTGTTCGGCATCGCGGATTTCGCGCAGGGCCATGACGATGTCGGCGTCATTTGCGATCAGATCGGCAAACCCTTGATCCGTGTTTCCAACGCGAAAGAACAATCGCGCCAGTGGCGCTGTTCGCCCGGTCTGAAACAGTTCATAGGCAAAGCTGCGTTCATCCACCCGTTTCGGTGTTGCGGTCAGCCCCTCCTGCCGCGCAAAACCAATGATCAGGGCGGGCAGCACGGTTTCGGCCATGACCGACGAGCCTGAGAACCAAACCTCGGCCACGAAATCTGTCAGATTGGGGCAGGCTGGACCGTCGCAGGTGACGCCTGAGCCATCAACTGTCAGCTCTCCGAATTGTGTATCGACGCGGTAGAATTCACCATCAAAACCCAGTAGATCGCCCGTGATTTCGACTTGGCCGTCATGCGAAGTGAGCGTGATGTCCTGCGCCGCAGCACCTGTTCCAAGTGTTGCTGAAATCAGCGCGGCCACTGCCACACGGTAAAATGTCATCAGAGAGTCGAGCCTGCCTACGGGTTACTTTGCCGCGATTGTCAGGTCTTGGAGCAGATTATTCAACACCAGAAACTCGCCCAATTGTGAGCAGTCCGGTACAGTCAGGCTCAGATCACGTGACCGTAGGCCTGTGTTGGCCCGCAGTTCGATGGACTGGACGTTCAGGGTATGACCGCAATTATTTTCGGTCACTTCCGCTTCGACAGTCAGGTCGATGGTTCCCGATTGCTGGGACTGGCCCGCCGGGAAAGAATACACTTCGATGTTTTGCGCATCTGTCAGGCCCGAATGGCCCAGGCTGACAACACTGCCAGCGCCTGCTGTGGCGCTGTTCGACCAGACGTGCCCCTCGCCACCATAACTGGCTCCGAATTCTAACGCGTGAATTTGCAACGCTTTGTCGCCCTTCCACTGCAGCGCCACACGATCATATTCCTGCAGATCAGGCACATGGGTCGTGGCGACGGTCCCGGTTTGATCCGGGAATGAGATCAGAAAGATCGCATATTCAGACAGCGCCGGGATGGTTACGCTCAGCGTGCCCCTTTTATCGGTGACCTGCGTCAGGGTCAGGCCGCTGTGGTGGATGCTGATCCGCTCATTGCCGCGGCACGGAGATTTGATTGTCAGGCGGGCCTGCGCGCCGGGTACGGCAACAGCGCGGGCGCTTAGGTTGCAGGCTTTCTGTGCTGGCTTTTTTCGGGGTTCGACACGGGTCGTTTTTGGTGCAACCGCCACGTCGTCAGTGTCAGTGTCAGATGCGGTTGCCGAGGCCGAGGTCAGCACGATGCTATCCAACCCTGCCAGAACCGACGTTTGATTTGTTTGTGTAGCCGCAGCAATTTGGTTCTGCGCATCGCTTGGCTGCGCAGCTGTTCCATATTGCATCAAGTAACCAATGCCCAAGGCACAGGCGATTGTGCCGCACATGGTCACGTAGTTTCTTACAACAAACAACACACCCTCCCCAGTTGAAGGAGCGAGTCGCACACTGACCCTGAATCGAGGCTTATTTGTGTCCTCGAAACGGACTCATTGTGATCAAGGTGTCGATGACGTCAGGTTAACCGACCGTGGCAATGTTTGAACTTCTTGCCCGATCCGCAAGGGCAAGGGTCATTGCGCGACGGGTTCCCCCATGTTGACGGATCAGTTTCGTCAAAGCCGGGCAGTGCGTCACCCGATGCGGCGGCTTCGGCTTTGGCCTCGGCTCGGTCAGTTGCCTGATCCACCGCCGCTTGCGTCTGAGCCTGCTGTGCCGCCATCTGCGCCAGCATCTCTTTCTGCTCTTCCTCGGTCAGCGGACGTACGCGTGACAGTTGCTGTGTCACGGTTTCGCGTAAGCTGTCCAACATGCCTTCGAACAGCTGGAAGCTTTCGGTTTTGTATTCGTTCAGCGGATCGCGCTGGGCGTAGCCCCGGAATCCAACAACCGAGCGCAGATGTTCCAGCGTGAGCAGATGCTCGCGCCATTTGCTGTCGATGGTTTGCAGCAGCACCTGCTTTTCGATGTTGCGCATGTTTTCTGGGCCAAAGGCCACAGCCTTCTGCGCCATCATTTCGTCGGCGGACTTGATCAGACGTTCGCGCACCTGTTCATCATCCACGCCTTCTTCGGCGGCCCAGTCCTGAACCGGTGCGTCGATGGTCAGCTTGTCTTTGATTGCCTCATGCAGACCCTCGGTATCCCACTGATCCGCATAGGATTTCGGCGGCATATATTCGTCGATCAGATCGTCGATCACCTGCTCGCGCATATCCGAGACGATCTCGGACAGGTCGTCTGCCGACATGATCTCGCGCCGTTGGCTAAAGACCACTTTCCGTTGATCGTTCATCACATCGTCGAATTTCAGAACGTTTTTGCGCATGTCAAAGTTGCGGCCTTCGACCTTGGATTGCGCGCGCTCAAGCGACTTGTTCACCCAAGGGTGTACAATCGCTTCGCCTTCTTTCATGCCCAGTGTGGTCAGAACCTTGTCCAGCCGTTCTGAGCCAAAGATGCGCATCAGATCGTCTTCGAGGCTTAGGTAGAATACGGTGCGGCCCGGGTCACCCTGACGGCCCGAACGACCACGCAGCTGGTTGTCAATCCGGCGGCTTTCGTGGCGCTCGGATGCCATGACATATAGACCGCCAGCATCCAGAACCTTTTGTTTTTCTTCTGCGTGTTTGGCCTCTTCTGCCGTGCGTAGTTCGGCCGGGTCGGTTTCAGGGTTCTCGGCCAGAGCCTGAAGAACCTTCATTTCCACGTTGCCGCCCAGCTGAATGTCGGTGCCACGACCGGCCATGTTGGTGGCGATGGTCACCGCCCCATAGCGGCCCGCATCTGCCACGATCTGCGCTTCTTGCTCGTGCTGGCGGGCGTTCAGAACGTTGTGTTCGATCTTTTCCTTACTCAGCATCTGGCTAAGAACTTCGGATTTCTCAATCGAAGTGGTGCCGATCAGAACAGGCTGACCTTTTGCGCTGGCCTCTTTGGCTTCTTTTATGATCGCGCCGTATTTTTCCATTGCGGTGCGATAGACCTGATCGTCTTCATCCAGACGTGCAATTGGCTTGTTGGTCGGCACTTCGACCACGCCCAAACCGTAGATTTCAGCGAATTCCTCAGCCTCGGTCAGCGCTGTACCGGTCATGCCGCCCAGCTTGCCATACAGGCGAAAGTAGTTCTGGAAGGTCACACTGGCCAGCGTCACGTTTTCGGGCTGGATCGGTGCACCTTCCTTGGCTTCGATGGCCTGGTGCAGACCTTCTGACAGGCGGCGACCCGGCATCATCCGGCCGGTGAATTCGTCGATCAGAACGACATTGCCATCGCGGACGATGTAATCCTTGTCGCGCTGGAACAGCTTATGCGCGCGCAGGCCCTGGTTCACGTGGTGCACCACTGTCGTGCTTTCAGGATCATACAGGGAATGCCCTTCGGGGATCAGACCTGCCTCGATCAGTTGCTGTTCAAGGAATTCGTTGCCTTCATCGGTGAAGGTCACGTTGCGGGACTTTTCGTCCAGCGTGAAATGCTCATCGCTCAGCGACGGGATCAGTGCGTCAATCGCAGTATACAGATCCGAGCGATCCTGTGACGGCCCCGAAATGATCAGCGGTGTCCGCGCCTCATCAATCAGGATCGAATCCACCTCATCCACAATCGCGAAATTGTGGTGTTTCTGGTAAATCTCACCCAGATCGGCCTTCATGTTGTCACGCAGGTAGTCGAAACCCAGCTCATTGTTTGTGGCGTATGTCACGTCACAGGCATAGGCGGCTTTTTTGTCTGCATCAGGCTGGCCCGACCAGATCACACCGGTTGTCATACCCAGCGCGGCAAACACCTTGCCCATCCATTCCGCGTCCCGCTTGGCGAGATATTCGTTGACGGTGACGATATGCACACCCTTGCCGGTCAAAGCGTTCAGATAGGCGGGGAAAGTGGCAACAAGCGTCTTACCCTCACCCGTTTTCATTTCCGAGATATTGCCCTGATGCAGGAAGGCGCCGCCCATCAACTGCACGTCAAAGGCGCGCAAACCCAGCGCCCGGCGCGCGCCTTCACGGACATTGGCAAAGGCTTCGGGCAGCATCGCATCCAGACTTTCACCGTCCAGCGCGCGTTTGCGTAGTTCCTCGGTCTTTTCCTTTAGACCATCGTCAGAGAGTTTCTCGAACTCGGGCTCCAGTGCATTGATCTGTGCGATCAGCGGGCGGGTCGCCTTGATCTTGCGGTCGTTCGGTGTTCCGAACACCTTTTTGGCGAGCGTTCCGAGTCCCAGCATGTTCACTCCAGCGGATCTGTTCTTGTCTTGGTTGCGACAGGCTTGCCCACCTTGCGCTCAACCCATAGATACGGGGGGTGAAAGGCGGCCCTGTCCAAGGCTTCAAAGCGATGTAAGCGGCAGGTTCTGAAGTGTCAACGCCGCGCCCTGTCGCGGCAAAGAAATAGGAAGATTCCATGCCCAAAGGCCTCACTTTTCTGCCATCGCTGGCTCTGGCTGCCATGATGGCGCTGCCGTTGGCCGCCGAAACCAAGTCTGACGCCAGCACCGTATTGGCACGGGTCAACGGCGATGAGATCACTTTGGGTCACATCATCGCCACTGTCGCGGCGCTGCCGCCGCAATATCAGCAGATCGAAGATGACGTTCTGTATGATTTCGTGCTTGAGCAATTGATCCAACAGCAGTTGCTGGGTCAGCAACAGCAAGAGCTGACATCGCAGAACGCGCTGACACTGGACAACGAAAAACGGTCCTTGCTGGCGGTGCAGACCGTCAGCGCCCTGACCGACTCAGTTGTAACGGACGAGGCCATACAGGCCGCCTATGACGCGCAATATGCCGAGTTCGAAGGTGAAGACGAGTTCGATGCCAGCCACATTCTGGTCGAGAGCGAAGACGAAGCCAAAACCATCAAGGCACAGCTGGATGACGGTGCGGATTTCGCCGAGATGGCGCGCGAACATTCCACCGGGCCGTCCGGTCCGAATGGCGGATCGCTGGGCTGGTTCGGCAAGGGTCAAATGGTGCCAGAATTCGAAAACGCTGTCGTTGGTCTGGCAAAGGGTCAAATCTCGGACCCGGTTCAAACCCAATTTGGCTGGCATCTGGTGATTTTGAACGACAAACGCAAATCAGAAGCGCCCGCACTGGATGCGGTTCGGGATGAACTGGCCGAGACCCTGCAGCAGGACGCGATCCAAGCGCGGATTGATGAGCTGACCCAGCAAGCGCAGATCGAACGCGCACCGCTGGAAGGGGCGGGCCCCGAGATCATCCGCCAACTGGACCTGATTCAGGAGTAATCTTCGTGGCCACGATCACCAAGGTTTCGCCGCTGGCCCCTGCTGGTTTCCCTGACCTGCCTTCAATCGACGGGGTGCGGTTCGCCACCGTTGAGGCCGGGGTGCGGTATCAGGGTCGAACCGACGTTATGCTGGCCGTTCTGGACCCCGGCACCTCGGTCGCCGGGGTGTTCACCCGATCCGCCACCCGCGCGGCGCCTGTGCTGGATTGTCAGGACAAGATCGGCGGGCCTTGCGATGGCCCGGCGGCGATCCTGGTGAACTCGGGCAACGCCAACGCCTTTACTGGTCACTATGGCCAGACATCGGTCGCCGAAGTCACGCTGGCCGTGTCCAAAGCGACCGGAGTACCGGTTGAGCGGGTCTTTACCTCATCCACCGGTGTGATTGGTGAGCCTTTGCCCCATGACAAGATCGTTGCGCAGCTTGAGGCGTTGAAATCAGGCCTCAGCCGTCATGCGATCGAAGATGCGGCGCGCGCCATCATGACCACGGATACTTTCCCAAAAGGGGCGAGTGCGCAGGTCGAGATTGATGGTAAGACAGTCTCTATTGCGGGGATCGCGAAGGGGTCAGGCATGATCGCGCCGGATATGGCGACGATGCTGGTCTATATCTTCACCGACGCGCAGGTAGACCAATCCGCGTTGCAAGCGATGCTGGGGGCGCAGACAGACCGGACGTTTAACTGCATTACCGTCGATAGCGATACCTCAACCTCGGATAGCCTGCTTTTATGCGCCACCGGGGCCTCTGGCGTTGATGCCACTGGAAATGCTGCATTTGCCGAAGCGCTTGAAACGGTGATGCTGGACCTCGCGCAGCAGGTTGTGCGCGACGGCGAAGGGGCCACGAAATTTGTGGAAATCCGCGTGACCGGTGCGGCCACCGATGCCGATGCCAAGATCCACGGGCTGGCCATCGCCAACTCGCCTCTTGTCAAAACGGCGATTGCGGGTGAGGACCCGAACTGGGGCCGCGTGGTTATGGCCATCGGCAAATCCGGTGCCGCCGCCGACCGCGACCGCCTAAGAATCTCGTTCGGAGATATCCTTGTGGCCGAAAAAGGCTGGGTTAGTCCCGATTATCGCGAAGAAGACGTGGCCGCGTACATGAAAGGTCAGGACCTTGTGATCGCTGTCGATCTGGGGCTGGGTGAGGGGCAATCCACTGTTTGGACTTGCGATCTGACCCATGGCTATATCGAGATCAACGCGGATTATCGCTCGTGAAAACGGTTCTGGTATCCGCTGTCGCCCTGATCGACATTGAAGGCCGCGTCCTGCTGGCCCAACGCCCCGCGGGCAAATCCATGGCCGGTCTGTGGGAATTCCCCGGCGGCAAAATCGAACCCGGCGAAACCCCCGAGGCCGCCTTGATCCGCGAGTTGGAAGAGGAGCTGGGCATCAATACCTGGACCTCATGCCTCGCGCCGCTGACCTTCGCCAGCCACAGCTATGACGATTTCCATTTGCTTATGCCGCTGTTTGCCTGCCGCAAATGGGAGGGGATTCCGCAGTCTAAGGAAGGTCAGGCTTTGAAATGGGTGCGCGCGAACGATCTGCGGAATTACCCGATGCCTGCGGCGGATGTACCCCTGATCCCGATTTTGCGGGATTGGTTGTAGTTGCGGGTTGGTGACAGGGTTGTGGCTATTTGTCCGATTTATGGACAGAACGGGCTTACGCTGCGTTCGCTCCAGAATCCGCTCTAGTTTGAAGTTTTGACCGCGTCCATAATAGCGCGGGCCAGATTTGGCACACCTAATTTCAGACGAGCAAACGAGAAATTGGATATGGAAGATATCGCAGTGTCTATAGGGGCTGGGTCTGTCGGATGTTTGGGATATGGTTTATCCTTCTACGCGTTTGTCGTAGCCATACTAATCGCGTTTTTCTCGTTTCAGCGGAAATTTAAGCAGAAAGCGGCTGTGACTGGCGCTAGCCCAAAACCCGGTAAGATACCGCTCTCCCGAGAAGATCGTCCGTTTGTTTATAAGTTTCTCACGCTCGTGGGCTTTGGTTTTGCGATGTGGTCTACAGCGGCCTATTTTGAAAGTCATGGGATACGCGCGGGTTGGTTTGACGAGCAGACTGAATGTCCTTCTTTGTGGCCCACACCGCGTAGTTTAGGCGATGTTGACCTCTAGACGCGCTGCGTTCGCGTTCTCGATTATTGCAGTCGATTTATCAGTCTTTGATTTAGGGGCCTATATACTTACCTAGCCGCCGAGAGGAAATTCGTCGCTTTGTGCTCATCGCTTCCTTTACCACAACACCTATGCGGCACCGTCTTCGTGCCTGAGTGCAGATGCCCGAGCATAACCCGGGCACCCTGTTTTCAAACCGAAAACCCTACATATTGGGAAAGTAATCCTCGCACTCGCCATCGCGATAGACATCCGCCGTGCAGCAATGCAGACCGCCGCCAAAGGCGTAGGCGTCGCGCAGCTCGACTTCGACTACTTCCATGCCCAGCTTGTCCATCTGCTCGGCCTGATAGACCTCGGACTTCTCGACACAGACGGTTTTCGGGTCCAGCACCAGCACGTTCATCGACAGCCAGGTCGAGGAATAGCAGAGCGGCGGCGGCGTGTTGTGGGCAGGTTGGGCGGCGTCCACGATCTCCCATCCGTTTTTCTCGAACATGCCGCGCTGGTCTTCGGGCAGGCGTCGTTGTGGGTTGTTCAGGATCAGGCCGGGGCGCAGCGGTGTGAAGGTGGCATCGATATGGATCGGGTAGGGATCGCCGGGGAAGTTCACCGTGTGGACGCGGTGATCGGGGAAGTGACGGCGTAGCCATTCGATGCCCTTGAGGTTCGTCGTAAATCCATGCTGCACCACCAGATCACGGCCAAACCGCAGCACGTCGGCGGCGTCGAACAGCGGCTCTTCTTCGGTGGTGACAAAGAACTTCTCAGCCGCCCATTGCAGGCGCTTTTCGACGCCGATTTTCTCGCTCAGATAATCGGGATGGTAGTCCGCATCGGTCAGGCGCGGCTTGGGTGCGGCCTCGTGCCGGAAACTGGGGTCTTCATCCCAATATTGTTGCATCAGCGGGCGATAGTTCAGGTATTCGAACCAGCGGCAGCGATAGGACATTGTCGCTTCGAGGATTTCGTGTCCAACGGTCAACAGCACATCGCGCGGCGGCATGCAGCCAAACTGACTGTCGGTGTGAAAATCCGGTGTGGTGGCCGGTTGCGAATGGTCGATGGACGTGGGGCGATCCACGCGGATTCCGCGGTTGCGAAGTTGATCGGCGAAAGTGTCGAGCAGCTCATTGGCCCGGTCGATCGTTTCCTGCGGACGGCGGCCCCACTGGCCACGCATGTCGCTGTCTTCCGGCACTTTGGCGTCCAGCGCAGGTTCTTCGGGTGGAATGTGGCAATCATCTGCGCGGCCCACGATGACGTGGCGCAGGGTGTCCCATTCGTTCCAGCTTTTGACTTCGGTTTTGTCTGGCGACCAGGCCATGATTGCCTCCTGCTGTGGCAGAGATCGGGGCGGGGCCCTCAATCCCGTGATTGAAAGTCCCGGCGTACAGGATGTGGGGTGAACACGAGTGGTATCCGGCGACGCCATCGCCAGACTGTGTGTCAGCCCCCATAGCATTGCCGACACGTCTTGAAAAGAAGGGGTTTTGAGGTTGGGGCGGTTCGCGGCGCCCTCCTGTTACAATTCGTAAGAATTGAGAAAACATCAGGCAAAACTTGACGCTGATCGAGCCTCTTGTCCTCAACTGAGGCCGCAGCGATCAGGGTCAGGGTTTGTTACGTCGTTCGCTATCGTCGTGCCAATTGACGAGGCAAATTTTCACGGACGATCAATGGATGACCCTCAAAATCTGCTAATAGGTGGACATTAAGAGTGGACAAAAGACTATCCAGGCGCTCTCACGCCGCGAAAAAAGCCGATTGTGAAAGCCTTCAGAGTCAGACCGCAATCTTTTCAGTGCAGCGGCAGCTT
The DNA here is from genome assembly GCF_059610245.1 of Ruegeria sp. YTSA075. Classification (NCBI taxonomy): domain Bacteria; kingdom Pseudomonadati; phylum Pseudomonadota; class Alphaproteobacteria; order Rhodobacterales; family Roseobacteraceae; genus Ruegeria; species Ruegeria sp. YTSA075. Next base: position 101,898 of record NZ_JBXWNG010000011.1, read on the forward strand.
GTTGTGGTTCGGGTTCTTAAACAGCAATACGCCATCCGTTTCGATCCGTGGACTCCCTTGGATCAACTTATGAATAAGTGGGCGATCCATCTCAAGCTTCCATCCTTTTGACAGGAAAAATTCCTGCAAGGCGCCTTCAAGATAACGAGAGTGCGCTCCTATAAACACACGCTTTACAAGTCTTTCTATGCTTTCGAAATTGTTCTGCGCAAAGTCCAGCTCTGATCCCTGAATGTCGATATGCAGCAAATCGACGGCTTTGCCATCTGAGAGATTCTCGAGCGTATAACAATCCAGCTCGGTATAGTTGCCTTCGGCACGGTGTTTGGCCAGGACCTCATCGTTCGGATAGAAAATCGGTTCTGCACCATATTTTTCGTGCCCGCTTGGAAGTTTCGGGAAAAGGGCAATCCCTTCCTTACTGGCAGCAACTCCGTTGACCAGACGGTATTCGCTGGGATTGAAGCCGTTCAACTGAAACGTTCGCTCGGCATTCGCAAGATGAGAACCGTCACCTTCAATACCGATCAGATCAACGGTCAAGCCTCTCTTTTTTGCAACGAAACCCATGTTGTTCAACCAGCAGGCCCAACCACATCCAAGCTCGATTATTCTGTAAGTGCCAGAGGCCTCTTTCACGGACAGAAGTGCCGCCGCCCACTCTGCGATGTCAGCATGCCAGTTTCCCGGATCAGGGATCGCCTCGACCGAACCTGCCATCGGTTCCAGAATGCTGGGCATCACGCGAGGTTCAATCCTGACGCCAAGGAAGTTGGTTATCAACCCGTCACTTGCTTGTGGGTCAGGTTCGGCAAAATCACGGATCAGGTCCATGGCTGGGAACTCGCAGGTGTAATTATACAGCGGATGCCCGGCACCGGCGTGGTATACCTGAGTTTGCGTTTTAGGGCAAAAATGCCGTCTAATGTATCGCCGTAGTCCCAAGCTTCTGTCCTGAAGTAATTTGAAGGCCACCTCATATTGATCGGATAGCCAGTATTGTCTAGCGCTTCTCGATAAAAAGGGGTTGGTTGTCGCGCTGTGGGATTTTCTGAGCAGTGTTCCGGGTTGGTCCCGAATTCCGTTCGTGGTGTAGTGGCGTAAGTGTTAACTTGTTTCAGCGGCCTTTGAGTGGATGAGTTTTTTCACGAAGGTTCCAGGTGCTCGCGCTAAAACCGAACCAGCCCCTGGTTGGTCCGTACAATGACACGACTTACACATCTTGAGGAATTCTCACCGTCCAATGCCTGTTACAATTCGTAAGAATTGAGAAAACATCAGGCAAAACTTGACGTTGATCTTTCCCGCGTCCCTTATCGGGGCATCGGCATTCGGGGCATGGCCCCGGCCTGTCGTTTCCGACCTCGGGGAGGGGTCGGTTGGGGAGGAGAGAAAGATTGGCTCAGACGCAGTCGGGCGCTGAAGGGATGCAGTCTCTTCCGGCGCTGCTACACCGCAATATGACCCAGTTCGGGGATGCCCCGGCCTATCGGGAAAAGGAATTCGGGATCTGGCAATGCTGGACCTGGGCAGAAGCTGCCAAGGAGATCCGCTCCATTGCGCTAGGGTTTCTGGAGTTGGGCATTGAGAAGGGCGATCATATCGCTGTCATAGGCCGTAACCGCCCGGCGCATTACTGGTCGATGGTGGCCGCTCAGATGGTGGGCGCAGTTCCGGTGCCTTTGTATCAGGATTCAGTCGCCGAAGAGATGGCCTATGTGCTGGAACATTGCGGCGCGAAATATGTGGTCTGTGGCGATCAGGAGCAGGTCGATAAGGTCGTCGAGATTCAGGAAAACCTGCATCAGGTCAAACACATCCTCTATACCGACAAGCGCGGAATGCGGAAGTATGACCACTCCCAGATGAACGCGCTTGAGGACATCATGGCCGAGGGCAGCGCCGGTCACGCGCGGTTTGATGCCGAGTTAGACAAGCGCATTGCGGCGATCACCTATGACGACACTTGCGTTATGCTCTATACCTCGGGCACCACGGGCAAACCCAAGGGTGTGGTGCTCTCGAACCGCAATGTCATTGAAAGCGCCAAGAACTCGGCAGAGTTCGATCATCTGACTCGGAACGAAGACATTCTTTCTTATCTGCCAATGGCTTGGGTTGGGGATTTCATTTTCTCGATTGGTCAGGCCTATTGGTGCGGCTTCTGCGTGAACTGCCCGGAAAGCGCAGATACGATGATGACGGACCTGCGCGAGATAGGGCCGACCTATTTCTTCGCCCCGCCGCGCGTGTTCGAAAGCCAGCTGACCAATGTGATGATCCGGATGGAGGATGCGGGCAAGCTGAAGCGCAATATGTTCCATCACTTCATGGCGCATGCCAAGAAGGTCGGTGGCCTGTTGCTGGACGGCAAGCCGGTGGGCTTTGGCGACAAGCTGAAATACGCGCTGGGCAATATGCTGGTCTATGGGCCGCTCAAGGATACGCTGGGCTATGGCCGCTTCCGCGTGGGCTACACGGCGGGTGAGGCGATCGGGCCGGAAATATTTGATTTCTATCGCTCTTTGGGCATCAACCTGAAACAGCTTTATGGTCAGACCGAGGCGACCGTGTTCATCACGGTCCAGCCGGATGGTGAAGTGCGTGCTGATACGGTTGGTGTTCCGGCCCCGGATGTCGAGCTTAAGATCGGCGACAATGGCGAGATCTATTATCGCTCGCCCGGTGTGTTTGTTGAGTACTACAACAACCCCGATTCCACCGCCTCGACCAAGGATGCTGAAGGCTGGGTCGCCACCGGCGACGCCGGGTTCATCGAGGAAAACTCGGGTCACCTGCGGATCATCGACCGTGCCAAGGATGTGGGCAAGATGGCCGATGGGGCGATGTTCGCCCCAAAATATGTCGAGAACAAGTTGAAGTTCTATCCCGATATTCTTGAGGTCGTGCTGTTCGGCAACGGCAAGGATCGCTGCGTTGCCTTTATCAATATCGACCTGACGGCGGTCGGAAACTGGGCCGAGCGCAACAACGTGGCTTATGCGTCATACCAGGAACTGGCAGGCCATCCACGTGTGTTGGAGACGATCAAATCCCATGTGGAAGAGGTGAACAAGTCGGTCGCGGCAGATGAGATGTTGTCGGGCTGTCAGGTGCATCGTTTTGTGGTTCTGCACAAGGAGCTGGATGCTGATGATGGCGAAATGACCCGGACCCGCAAGGTGCGCCGCGGCTTTGTCGAGGACAAATTCCACGACATTATTGCCGCGCTTTATGACGGGTCCCCGAGCGTCTCGACGACAACCGAAGTGACCTATGAGGATGGGCGCAAGGGGTCGATTTCTGCGACGCTTGAGATCGTTGATGCGCCGGTTGTGCCGGTCACGCAGCACAAGGTTGCGGCGGAATGATGGGCCGTTCGAGCGCCGCTCGACCTGCGGTCATCGCCCCGCCCGCCGTCCCGTTTTCGCGTAGGTCTGGGAGAGGCTGATGCTGGATCATTCCGAAGGATATGTCACCGAAGACGGCCGTAAGATCGGCGGTGTGGTGATGGAGATGAAGAACATCACCCTGCGATTTGGCGGCGTGGTGGCGATCAAGGATATCTCGTTCGATATTCGCGAGGGTGAGATCCGCGCCATTATCGGGCCGAACGGAGCGGGTAAGTCCTCGATGCTGAACGTGATCTCGGGGTTCTATGTCCCGCAGGAAGGGGAGGTTTGGTTCCACGGCTCCAAGCGCCCTCCGATGCGGCCGTTTGAGGTAGCGCAGCAGGGGATTGCGCGGACCTTCCAGAACATCGCCTTGTTCGAAGGCATGAGCGTTCTGGACAACGTCATGACCGGGCGCCTGAGCTTTATGAAGACCAATATCCTTCAACAGGCGTGGTGGAAGGGGAAGGCCGAAGCCGAAGAGACCGAGAATCGTGAGGCGGTTGAGCGGATCATCGACTTCCTCGAGATTCAGCACATCCGCAAAACGCCGGTTTCGCGCCTGCCCTACGGGCTGAAAAAGCGGGTCGAACTGGCGCGTGCCTTGGCGGCGGAGCCAAAGCTGCTGCTTCTGGATGAACCCATGGCGGGCATGAACGTCGAAGAGAAAGAGGATATGAGCCGCTTCATCCTCGATGTGAATGACGAATTTGGCACCACCATTGCTCTGATCGAGCACGACATGGGCGTGGTGATGGACCTGAGCGATCGGGTCGTCGTGATGGATTACGGCAAGAAGATCGGCGATGGCACACCGGATGAGGTGCGCAACAACCAAGAGGTTATCGACGCCTATCTGGGGGTCAGCCATGACTAAGCTGCTCCAGCTTCTAGAATCGCATGTACTGAAGCGATTTACGACAGCGCTGTCATTGATGATACCGCCCAGCATAAGTGGTGCCGAAACTTACGCTGAGTACGCTTCGTACCAGACTGCAATCGAAGAGATTTGTGCGCCGCAAATTGAGCGTGGAGACATCTCTATTCGCGCGCTTCTTCAGAAGCTTGAGGGCCCACAATACCAGCAGTTACGTGAGGTCTTGAAATACACATTAGGAAGTGATTCTGTCCAAGATGCTGAGCTATATGCGTTCTGGTTATCGAGCGGTATAGCTCCTGTTTTTGTCGCTTCTCCCATGACGTACGAATGCCGTTTGGTCGCGTTAGATTCCAGAGGTATGAGAAGTTTCGAGGAGCTTTGGGCTCAACAATTCTTGGACGAAACTAGCACTTACCGAGGTTATCGGGCGGTACGCGGAGGCAAAGGCCTATTGCAGAAGTATCGCGATGAGTCGACAGCGTGGGCGGTTCGACCGTTCGAAGACCAGTTCATCAAAGTGACCGGATGGTATGGTGATCTACGCGGGTTCGAAAAACCTGATCTCGGAATTCTACAGATATCGATGACGAAAATCGACAAGACCGAACAAGCTTGCCGGTTGTGGCCTGAGGAGTGCAACTGATGCCTGAACAACTCGTATTTGCGATGGAGGTCATCCTCAACGGTCTGATGGCCGGGGTGCTTTATGCTCTGGTCGCGCTGGGCTTTGTGCTAATCTACAAGGCCTCGGGGATTTTCAATTATGCCCAAGGGGTTATGGCCCTGTTTGCGGCGATGACGCTGGTTGGGATCATGAAGGGTCAGGTGCCGTTTGCGCACCTGATCAACGCTACATTCGGCACGCATATCCACTACTTTGGCTGGAATGTGCCTGCGCTGTTGGCGATCATCCTGACGATGGGTGTGATGGTGTTGCTGGCCTGGGCGGTGCAGCGCTTCGTCATGCGCCATCTGGTCGGGCAGGAGCCGATCATTCTGTTCATGGCCACCATCGGGCTAGCCTATTTCCTTGAGGGCGTGGCCGATCTGATGTGGGGGTCTGAGATCAAGACGCTGGATGTGGGCCTGCCGCAAGGCATCAACCTATGGATCGACGAGACGACCTTTAACATCTTCGATTATGGCTTCTTCATCGACAACCTGGACATCGTGGCGACGATCATCGCGGCGCTACTGGTGGCAGCTCTGGTCGCGTTCAGCCAATACACCAAGCAAGGTCGCGCCATGCGCGCGGTGGCCGATGACCATCAGGCGGCGCTGTCCGTGGGAATCTCGCTGAACTTCATCTGGATCATGGTCTGGTCAGTCGCCGGGTTCGTCGCTCTGGTCGCGGGGATTATGTGGGGCACCAAGTCAGGTGTACAATTCTCGCTGTCGCTGATCGCGCTCAAGGCGCTGCCGGTGCTGATGCTGGGCGGGTTTACATCGATCCCCGGCGCGATTGTCGGCGGGCTGATCATCGGGGTGGGCGAGAAGCTGTTCGAGTTTGCCATCGGACCGCTGGTCGGCGGCGCAACCGAGAACTGGTTTGCTTACGTGCTGGCGCTGATCTTCCTCGTGTTCCGACCTCAGGGCCTGTTCGGCGAGAAGATCATCGAAAGGGTTTAGCCATGCACAAGCTGATCGCCATCATCAACGTCATCGCATGGGCCGGGTTCTGGGCGTTTGGGTATATCGCCGTTACCTCGGATGATCTGAGCGACAGTCAACTGGTCGTGGCGGCGATCCTGGCTTTTGCCGGGCTGGTCACCGGCATCATGGCTTACATGAAACTGGTCCGCGCGTCCGAGGCGAGCGGATATGCCAAAGGATCCAATCAACTGGATGCTGCTGCCCGGGGTCGGGCACAGGAACAATGGGGAAAGTGACGCATGTTCTATCGTGAGGCCGGGGATTTCAAAACCTCGTACATTGCTGACAGCCAAACCTTCCCGATCAAGTTTGACCGGTATCGCTACTATGTCGTGCTGGCGGTGGCGTTTGGCATCATTCCGTTCATCATCAATGATTACTGGGCGAACGCCTTGCTGCTGCCTTTCCTGATCTATGCGATTGCCGCGATTGGGTTGAACATTCTGGTTGGCTATTGCGGACAGGTTAGTCTGGGTACTGGCGGCTTCATGGCCGTGGGGGCCTATGCCTGCTATAAATTGATGACGGCGTTCCCCGATGTCAGCATGTTCATCCATGTTCTGCTGGCAGGTGGCATAACCGCGATTGTTGGCGTGCTGTTTGGCCTGCCTTCGCTGCGGATCAAAGGATTCTATCTTGCCGTGGCCACGCTGGCGGCGCAGTTCTTTCTGGTTTGGCTGTTCAACCGGGTGCCGTGGTTCTACAACTACTCGGCCTCGGGTCAGATCAATGCGCCAGAGCGCGATGTATTTGGCATTATCATCACCGGGCCTAATGCGCCCGCATGGGCGACATATCTGTTCTGCCTGATCTTCCTGACCGTCTGTGCAATCATTGCCCGCAACCTGACGCGAGGCACCACGGGCCGGACATGGATGGCGATCCGGGATATGGATATCGCGGCCGAGATCATTGGGGTGAACCCGCTCAAGGCGAAGCTAACTGCCTTTGCGGTCAGCTCATTCTTCGTGGGCGTGGCCGGAGCGCTGTTCTTTGCCGTCTATCTGGGTGCGGTTGAGGTCGGTGAAGTCTTTGGCATTCAGAAATCGTTCTTGGTGCTGTTTATGGTCATCATCGGTGGATTGGGTTCGATCTTCGGATCCTTTGCCGGGGCCGCGTTCCTGGTGTTGCTGCCGGTTGTTCTGAAGCTGGTTGGCGTCGATTTGCTGGGCTGGCCCACGGATATCGTGGCGCATCTCAATCTGGTGATCGTTGGTGCTTTGATCATCATGTTCCTGATCCTCGAACCGCATGGGCTGGCACAGCTGTGGCGCGTCGCGAAAGAGAAACTCAGACTCTGGCCGTTCCCGCACTAAGGGCCGGCCCAATCAAAAGACGGGCAGCTCAAGCCCGAAACCCAACATCGGACTAACCAAGGGAGGAGACACCCGATGAACAAGAAACTGGCAACTCTAGCGCTGGGCGCTGTGATGGCCGCAGGTCCGGTTATGGCCGACCTCGTGTTCCCGTCACTCAGCTATCGGACGGGACCTTATGCGGCGGGCGGTATCCCGTTTGCGGATGGCTATGCTGACTACTTTACCCTGCTGAATGAACGTGACGGTGGGATCGGCGGTGTTCCGGCCCGCGTTCTGGAATGTGAGACCGGCTATAACACCGAAAAAGGTGTGGAATGCTATGAATCCACCAAAGGCGAGGGCGCTTTGGTGTATCAGCCGCTGTCGACCGGCATCACCTATCAGCTGATCCCGAAAGTGACCGCAGATGGCATTCCGCTGCATACGATGGGTTATGGCCGGACTTCGGCCGCGAACGGCAAAGTATTCAGCCATGTGTTCAACTATCCGGCCAACTACTGGAACGGTGCGTCGGGCGCGATCAACTATCTGCTGGATCAGAATGGCGGAGATCTGGGTGGCAAGAAAATCGCTCTGGTCTATCACAACTCTGCTTATGGCAAAGAGCCAATCCGCACGCTGGAAACACTGGCCGAAAAGCATGGCTATGACCTGACCCTGCTGCCGGTGGATCATCCGGGGCAAGAGCAGAAATCTCAGTGGCTGCAAATCCGCCGTGAGAAGCCCGACTATGTGATCATGTGGGGCTGGGGCGTGATGAACCAGGTTGCCGTGCAGGAGGCTGCCAACATCCGCTTCCCGATGGAGAATTTCATCGGCGTCTGGTGGTCCGGTGCGGAATTCGATGTGCAGCCTGCGGGTGACAAAGCCACCGGTTATAAGGCGCTGACCTTCACCGGTCTGGGTGATGACTACCCTGTCTATGACGATCTGCAGAAATACGTTGTCGATTCTGGTAAAGCCGCTGGCGCGGGTGATCAGTTGGGCACGGTGCAGTATAACCGTGGTCTCTACGCCGCGATGCTGGCTGCCGAAGCGGTGAAAACTGCACAGGACATGCATGGCACTGCAGAAATCGACGCATCGATGATGCGCGATGGCATGGAAGCGCTGGAGATGACCAACGCCAAGATGGAAGCGCTGGGCATGTCTGGTTTCGGCCCCGAGTTTTCGGTCAGCTGTGAAAATCACGGCGGCCCCGGCCTTGTCGGCGTCGTTCAGTGGGATGCAGCAGCAGGCACGTGGAATTCGGTTCAGGATTTCAAACCGACCGATGCCGACGTGATCAATGCGCTGATCGAAGAAGATTCGGGCGCATACGCGGCTGAAAACAACATCTCGCAGCGCTGCGAGTAAGAAACTGAGCGCGCGCCCCGGGTTTTCCGGGGCGCCCCAGACAAACGGAGCGGCGGGTTGCTTGCCGCTCCTCACGAACCGCCCTTATTGGGCAGGCATGAGGATACGCGCTGATGCTGGATGCGGCACAAACCACTGACGTACAGGCGGAAACCCTGCTTGAGGTCAACAATATCGAGGTGATCTACAACCATGTGATCCTTGTGCTGAAAGGGGTCAGCCTGACTGTGCCCAAGGGCGGAATTACGGCTTTGCTGGGCGGCAATGGTGCGGGCAAAACCACGACACTGAAGGCGATTTCGAACCTGCTGCATTCCGAACGTGGCGAGGTGACCAAAGGCACGATCAAGTATCGCGGCCAAAGCGTGCACGAAAGCGACCCTGCCGATCTGGTTGAAAAGGGCGTTATCCAGGTGATGGAAGGCCGTCACTGTTTTGAACACCTGACAGTCGAAGAAAACCTGCTGACCGGTGCCTATACCCGCAAGGATGGAAATGCCGCGATCCAGCAGGATCTGGAACTTGTTTACAATTATTTTCCACGCCTGAAAGAGCGTCGCCGGTCGCAGGCCGGCTATACCTCGGGCGGGGAACAGCAGATGGTCGCGATGGGCCGAGCTTTGATGTCGCGACCCGAGACCATCCTGCTGGACGAACCTTCGATGGGTCTGGCTCCTCAGCTGGTCGAAGAGATTTTCGGCATTGTGAAAGACTTGAACGAGAAAGAAGGCGTATCCTTCCTGCTGGCCGAACAGAACACCAATGTGGCACTGCGCTTTGCGCATTACGGCTACATTCTGGAATCCGGTCGCGTTGTGATGGATGGTCCAGCGGCTGAGCTGCGTGAAAACCCCGATGTGAAAGAGTTCTACCTCGGCATGTCCGAGGACGGCCGCAAGAGCTTTCGTGACGTGCGGTCCTATCGCCGCCGCAAGCGGTGGTTGTGATCTGATGGAGGATATGGCGATGACCTATTTCGACACACTCGAAACGCGCTCTGCCGATCAGCGCGCCTTGGATCAGGCCGCAGCTTTGCGGGCGCAGCTTGTGCAGGTGGCCTCCGCACCCGGGTTTGCAGAGCATCTCGCCGAAATAGACACTAATAAGGTCAAATCCGCCGAAGATTTGCCCCTGTTACCGGTTCTACGCAAGTCAGACCTGACCCGCGCCCAGGCCGCCCATTCGCCATTCGGCGGGTTCACCGTGAAGCCAGCGCATCAGTTCCATCACGTGTTCCAGTCGCCGGGGCCAATCTATGAGCCCGGTAACACAGATCAGGATTGGTGGCGCATGGGTCGCTTCCTGAATGCGGTTGGTATCGGCGCGGGTGATATCGTTCAGAACTGCTTTGGCTATCATCTGACACCGGCTGGAATGATCTTTGAAAGCGGTGCACGCGCGGTTGGTGCCGCCGTCCTGCCCGCCGGAACTGGCCAGACCGAACTACAGGTCACCGCCGCGCGTGACATCGGATGCACCGCTTATGCGGGCACCCCTGACTACCTGAAGGTCATCCTGGACAAGGCCGATGCGATGGGGGTCGCGCTTAAGTTCTCCAAAGCAGCCGTGGGTGGAGGGGCACTGTTCCCGTCACTGCGTCAGGACTATGCAGATCGCGGGATTTCCTGCCTGCAATGCTATGCCACAGCAGATCTGGGCAATGTTGCCTATGAAAGCGCCGCGATGGAGGGGATGATCATCGACGAGCATGTGATCATCGAGATTGTGACCCCCGGAACTGGCATTCCTGTGTCCGTGGGTGAGGTGGGTGAGGTGGTCGTGACCTCTTTGAACCCCGACTATCCCTTGATCCGCTTTGCCACTGGGGATCTGTCGGCCCTGATGCCGGGTGTCTCGCCCTGTGGACGGACCAATATGCGGATCAAAGGCTGGATGGGCCGTGCCGATCAGACCACCAAGATCAAGGGGATGTTTGTTCGCCCTGAACAGGTCGCCGCTTTGGTCGAAAAGCATGACGAGATCGTCAAGGCCCGCGTAATCGCTGCTCGGCAGGGAGAGATGGACACCATGACCGTTCAGATTGAAAGCCCCGGCGGCGATGACATGGCCTATGCCAAATCAGTGGCCGAAGTGCTGAAGCTGAAAGGCGCGATCGAGGTGGTCGCCCCCGGTTCCCTTCCGAAAGACGGCTTGGTGATCGAGGATCAGCGGGTTTATGAGTAAGGTCTGCGGCAGTTTGTGCCGCAGAATTGTAACCCACACACTGGCGTTTCCGAGCGTTTTGGTCGATTAAAGGCGAAGTCTTCGGCATCTACGCAGCAAGGCAATGGCTCAGATCGACTATTCTGAAAACGGATCGCGAAACCGCGGCGTGCGCGGGACCCGGCTATTGGCCGGGCTGGCCTATGTCGTGGCTGGTGCGTGCCTGTTGCCGATGATCGCGGTTGTTCTGGCTGCGCTGACCGGTGGCACCGATGCAATAGCGCATTTGGCCGAGACCGTGTTGCCCAGGTACACAGTCACCACGATTATTCTGGTCATATTGGTGGCCATCGGCACATTCTGTATCGGAACCGGCGCCGCCTGGCTGGTGACAATGACTCGGTTTCCCGGTGTACGATTGCTGGAAATCGCGCTGGTATTGCCCCTGGCTTTCCCGGCCTATGTTCTGGCCTATGCTTATACCTTTGTTCTGGACCATCCAGGCATTGTGCAGGCTACCCTGCGCGATGTGATGGGGTGGGGCCCGCGCGATTACTGGTTCCCCGAGATCCGCTCGACCGAGGGTGCGGCGGCGATGCTGATCCTTGTACTTTATCCTTATGTCTACCTGCTGGCCCGCGCCGCGTTTCTGCAGCAAAGCGCAACGGCGTTTCTGGCGGCGCGCGCCCTGGGGAACAATCCGTGGCTGGCGTTTCGGCGTGTGTCGTTGCCCATGGCGCGCCCGGCGATTGCAGGTGGGGTGCTGCTGGCAATCATGGAGACCATCGCGGATTTTGGAACCGTCTCATATTTTGGCGTTCAGACTTTTGCGACCGGCATTTACACGAGCTGGTTTTCGCTGGGTGATCGCGCTGGGGCCGCGCAACTGGCGCTGTGTTTGCTGGGGTTTGCCTTGATGCTGGCCGTGGCCGAACGGACGTTGCGCGGGAATGCAAAATATCATCAAAGCGGTAAACACCATGTGGCGCACCCTGCCGCGCATCTGACTGGGTGGCGCGCCCTTGGGGCGTTTCTTCTTTGCGCCGTGCCTGTCCTGTTTGGGTTCGTGTTTCCGGTTCTCATTCTGGTCGACATGGGATTGGAGTCTGAACAGAACCTGCTGTCGGACCGGTACCTTGGGTTTATCCAGAACTCTCTGATCCTGGCGGGTACGGCGGCTCTGGTCACTGTTGCGGCGGCGGTCAGCGTCGGGTTCTTTCAGCGCCTAAGGCCCGGGCGTGCCTCGACCAGCGCGGCGTATCTGGCGCGGCTGGGTTATGCGGTGCCCGGAGGCGTGATCGCGGTAGGGTTGCTTGTGCCCTTCGCTGCGTTTGACAACGCGCTGGACGCATGGATGCGCCAGACGTTTGATATCTCGACCGGCTTGTTGGTTACGGGGTCTATCTGGCTGTTGGTCGCGGCCTATATGGTGCGGTTTTTGGCTGCAGCATTGGGCGCGTATGAAGGCGGGCAGAGCACGGTTCACGCGAATATGGATGCTGCTGCCCGGTCTTTGGGCCAAACGCCTTTGGGCACATTGCGGCGGGTCCATCTGCCCATCCTGACACCATCGCTGCTGACCGCGTTGCTGATCGTCTTCGTCGACGTGATGAAAGAGCTGCCCGCGACCCTGATCATGCGCCCGTTCAACTTTGATACACTGGCTGTGCAGGCTTACCGCTTGGCCTCGGACGAACGGCTCGAAGGGGCCGCCGTGCCTTCGTTGGTCATACTGGCTGTTGGATTGTTGCCGGTGGTCCTGATCTGTCGGCAGATCGGGCGGCGGTAAGGAAATACAGCGCTGATGTGCATCGGGCTTGATTCGGGCGCGATTTCCGGCAAGGCTTGAGATATGAATATGCAGCCTCCCAGCCGGTTCTCTGCAAACTCGGCCCAGATGCCCGTCGCGTTCGACCGGCGCGAGATGTCCCATATCCTGTCTGTCTACGGTCGGATGGTCGCCGCCGGAGAATGGCGTGACTACGGAATATCCAACCTGCGTGACACGGCAATCTTCTCGATCTTCCGGCGTACAGCCGAACACCCGATCTACCGCATCGAAAAACACCCGCGCCTGCGGCAGAAGCAAGGGATGTATTCTGTCGTTGGCATGGACGGCCGCATCCTGAAACGCGGCCACGACCTGCGCACGGTGTTGCGCGTGTTGGAGCGTAAGCTGATCCGTTCTGTTTCCCCGGACTAGAGCCGTTTATGGGCGGTCACAGGCCCGTCACCTTGCGCCTGAATGCGCGCAATCGCCTGATCCATTGGCTCATAGGCCACCGCCATGTGATGCGCATTCGCATGCAGCAGCATGTTAGGCCCTGATACCCACGCCACATGACCCTTCCAGAACAACAGATCACCGCGCACGGGTTCGGACCCTTCTGGCAGAGCGGTGCCTACCGCCCGCTCCTGATCCCCGCTGTCGCCGGGGCAGGTGATGCCACAGGCCAGAAGCCCCGCCTGAACCAGACCGGAACAGTCGATCCCGAACCGGCTGTTGCCCCCCCACAGGTAAGGCGTGCCCAGAAACAGCTCTGCCACGGCCACTGGATCGGTTTGCATCTCAGCGATTGGGGTGGTGTGCGCTACGGGTATGAAGCCCAGCTCGGTTTCTACGAACGTCCCGGTTTCTGATAGGGCTTGCACCGTGCTGCCGAAACTCAGCGAGGTCAAATCGCGCGTCTTCATATCCGCTTGTTCATAAGCATGTGTTGCGGGGGCTGTGATCTTATGGGTTTGCGGGATATCCGGGCCGAGATGCGTTGAGCGGACCCAGCCGGAATAGCCGTCCTTGTCAGCGGTTATCCGGCTCCACTCGTTTTTATTGGCCGTAACCTCGACCGTGTCGCCGTACAGCAATTGACGATCGCGTGGACCACCTGGCTGATGTAACAGGTCAACCACAGGCTTGATGGTACGCAGCCGGGTCACAGGCCCAAAACCTCCGGCAAAGCGCCCAGGATGGCGCGGGGGCCTTGGCCCAGCCCACCTTTGCTACGCCCAGGCGACTTGCTGGGCTGCCACGCATAGATGTCGAAATGCATATATGGGCTGTTCTCGATAAAGCGGCGCAGGAACAGGGCAGCGGTGATGGACCCCGCGAACCCGCCCGAAGGTGCATTGTCCAGATCGGCGATACCTGGTTCGATCATAGCCTCATAAGGCGTGTGGAAGGGCATCCGCCAGACCGGATCAGCGGACCGTTGTGCGGCGTCCGACAGTAAGGCTGCGGTCTGATTGTCATCCGTATAGAACGGCGCCAGATCGGGGCCCAAAGCCACGCGCGCTGCACCCGTCAGGGTGGCCATCGAGATCACCAGATCGGGGTTACCCTCATCCGCCAGAGCCAGTGCATCCGCCAGCACCAGCCGCCCCTCGGCATCGGTATTGTTGATCTCAACCGTAAGCCCCTTGCGCGAGGTCAGGATGTCTCCGGGTCGGAAGGCATTGCCCGCCACCGCATTCTCGACTGCCGGGATCAGAACGCGCAATTGCAGCGGCAGGTTCAGCGCCATGATCATCCGGGCAAGACCCAAGACATTGGCCGCGCCGCCCATATCCTTTTTCATCAAACCCATCGAGGCACCGGGTTTCAGGTTCAGCCCACCCGTGTCAAAGCACACCCCCTTGCCGACAAGCGTTAGTTTTGGCCCAGCCGATCCCCAGTTCATCTCGATCAATCGAGGGGCCTGATCCGCTGCGCGCCCGACGGTGTGGATCATCGGAAAGTTCTGTTCCAACAGCGCATCACCCAGGATGGTCTTGCAGGATGCGCTAAATTCTTCCGCCAGTGCCTTGGTGACCTGCTCTAATTGTGCTGGCCCCATATCCGAGGCGGGCGTGTTGACCAGATCTCGGGTCAGTGCCTCGGCATTGGCCATTGCTTCGATGCGTGCAGCATCGACACCATCCGGCACGATCAACCGTGCCTTGGCGGCGGATTGGCTTGCGTAGCGGTCGAATGTGTATCCGGTGAGCAGCCAGCCCAGACATTCCATTTCAGCCCGGTTCGCATCAAGGCCCGATGTAATCCGATAGGTGCCTTCGGGCAGTGCCTCGGCTGCGGCAGCCAAGGGAAAGCGTTTGCGGGCGCGTTTCGCCTCGGTTCCATAACCTGCCAGTGCACAGGTGGTACCGCCACCATCGCCGGGCACCAACAGCGTTTGACCCAGTGCAGCGGTGAACCCGTTTGCCGCGACCCAGTGGCCTATATGTTCAGGCTGATCCGCCAGCCACGCGTCCAGTTCGGATTGGGCGATGACATGAAGCGGGACAAAGGGATTGGTCGGTTCGGCAAAGCTTAGGGGCATGGACGTCTCGGTTGTTTGACTTTGCGCCCAGACTAGCCACCCGCGATCCGCCTGCAACCCCCGTTAGAGGGACAAGTCCTGCTGATCCCAAATCGCCGTCAATGACCGTTCGCCGATGCGGATCAGCCGCCCCAGCGTCGCCCCGGCGGCAACCGCATCGCCAGCATCAACCGACTGTGCAACATCACCGGCAACCCTTGCCAGCGCCGTCATCCCGATCTGATCGGCAATCGCCACCAGCGATTTCGAGCATTTGCGCAGATTGTCCCAATCGCGTTTCCGCCAGAACCGTTCGCAATTCGACAGGCGCACGGCCAGTTCCTCGACCGTGCGGCACAGGACGTCCAGTGCGTTCTTGTCGCCCAATTGCCGGTACAGGCCGCTCAACCTGTCCGGGTCCAGCCGTACCGTTTCTGTATGTTCAAGCGTGAGTATCTTTTCCACCACATTCACCCTAGTTCAGTCGCCCCCACGGCGTAGACCAGATGTTTGTCGGGAATTCCTTTGCAAAACCTTGCCCCGGCACAGAAAAACTATTCGAATTTTCCGATAACCCGCACTATACCGGCTTCAAATGAAAAGAATTGGGGCTTTAGTATGGACCTCGCCAAACCACTACCGGCGTATCTGATCAAGCGTTACCACGGTTGGAAATCTACCACATACGCCGAAAACCAGGCCTGGTATCGCCGCCTTGCCAACGAAGGGCAGCGCCCGCGTGCGATGGTGATTTCCTGCTGTGACAGCCGGGTTCACGTGACTTCGATTTTTGGTGCGGATCAGGGTGAGTTTTTCATTCACCGCAATATCGCCAATCTTGTGCCGCCCTATGCGCCCGACGGCGATCACCATGGTACCAGTGCAGCGATTGAATACGCGGTCACGGCCCTGAAGGTGGCGCATCTGATCGTACTTGGACATTCGCAATGCGGTGGTGTTCAGGGCTGCATCGACATGTGCAAAGGCAAGGCGCCGCATTTGGAGGCGAAAGAGAGCTTTGTTGGTCGCTGGATGGATATTCTGAAGTCGAAATACGATCTGGTTGCGGATGTCGAAGATAGCGAAGAACAGGCGCGGCAGTTCGAACAGCAGGCGGTTGTCGCGTCGCTGGAGAACCTGATGACTTTCCCCTTTGTGTCTACTGCGGTTGAAGATGGCTCGATCAGCTTGCATGGGCTATGGACAGATATCGGGGAAGGCGGCCTGCAGTGCTATGACCCGAATGAAAAGAGATTCCTGACGATTTAGTCGATCTTGGCGTGGGCAGATTTGAAATGGCTCGGATCAGGCCTCTGATTCCGAGCCATTTTTTGGTATGGTCCGGCTACATTGTTTTTTGGAATCGGACTGGACCCATGAGATTTGTCAAACGTCTTATTGTCTTTTTGCTTGTGATTGTCGTGGCGCTGGTGGGCATCTCTTATCTGCTGCCTGGAAAGGCCGAGGTGTCTCGATCAATCACCATCGACGCCCCGGCTGAGGCAATCTTTCCTTTCGTGAACTCCATGCAAGAGACCGAACAATGGTCCCCTTGGCTGCATCGTGATCCCGACACCAAACTGTCCTACGCAGGTCCGGAGGCAGGAGTTGGCAACACCCTGAACTGGAGTTCGGACCACCCGCAGGTTGGCACCGGTTCGCAGGAGATTATCGAAAGCATCGAAATCCAAACCGTCCGTACTGCGCTTGATTTCGGCCCGATGGGCACGGCGATGGCTGCGTTTGTGCTGCAGCCCCAGGGCGGCCAGACTCAGGTTACCTGGGGTTTTGAATCCGATCTGGGCCTGAATCCCATGACGCGCTGGATGGGCCTGATGATGGACAATTGGGTCGGTGGAGACTACGAGCGGGGCTTGTCCAACCTGAAGGCACTGGTTGAATCACAGGGGTGATCCGGGCGGCTTACTCCAAAGACACCCACAAAACGCGCGCATCTTCTTCGCTGGTCGAGATACAGCCATGCCCCATGCCGCTGTCGTAATACAGTGAATCCCCGGCTTTCATCGGCAGGGGACGATAGTGTTCGGACACAAAGGTCAGCTCTCCGCTGATGACATACAGGAACTCTTCCCCGCTGTGTCTGATCCAGTTTTCGAATTCGGAAACGTCACGGGCCTTGATGGTCGCGATATAGGGCAGCATGCGTTTGCTGGTTAGTTCCGGGCACAACAGCTCGTGCAGATAGGTGGGGGTGTCCCGCATCTCACCTTCGCCCTTTGGGGTGAAATCGCGCCGACCCGCGATCCCTGTCTGGCCTGATTGCAGGAAAAGCTGCGGGGTGCTCATGTCCAAGGCCTGTGTCAGTCGTCGCACAATGTCAAAGCTGGGCCTTGTTTGGTTGTTTTCGATCTTGGACAGCGTCGATCGACCGATTCCCGCAGCGCGCCCGGCTTCCTCCAGCGTCCACCCTTTGGCGCGGCGTGCGTCCCGGATCGAGCGCCCCAAGGCGGCGCCTTCATCCTCTTCATCCGGCCCGACGGCGTCGTTCAGGCTGTCATCGACCATGGAAATCCCCCCGATTTTCCGCAGGTTACCGATTTCCACCTGCTGACACAACTTTACAATCCGAGATTTCTGTTGCTTTTGCCCATATAATTCCCCTATAGGAAACAAAGTTTCGTACTTGGGAATAGAGCATGAGGGAGGAAATCATGTTCAAAACGTCACTCACGGATGCTGATCCGGTCATTGCCGCGTCGATTGATCGCGAGGGCGAGCGCCAGGCTCAGCAGATTGAGCTTATTGCGTCCGAGAACATTGTCTCGCAGGCCGTGATCGACGCGCAGGGTTCCGTACTGACGAACAAATATGCCGAAGGCTATCCCGGTCGTCGTTACTATGGCGGGTGCGAATATGTGGATGAGGTCGAGGTCGAGGCGATCGAGCGGCTCAAGAAGCTGTTCGGTTGCGAACATGCCAATGTCCAGCCGCATTCCGGTGCGCAGGCAAACGGCGCTGTAAAGCTGGCGCTGCTCAGCCCCGGTGACACGATCCTGGGCATGTCCCTGGATGCGGGCGGGCACCTGACCCATGGCGCAAAGCCCGCGCAATCGGGCAAGTGGTTTCACCCGGTTCAATACGGCCTGACCGATGCGGGGCTGATCGATTATGATCAGGTCGAAGCACTGGCCAAAGCAGAGAAGCCGAAGCTTATCATCGCGGGTGCGTCGGCCTATTCGCAAAAGATCGATTTCGCGCGGTTCCGCGCCATCGCGGATGAGGTAGGGGCCTGGCTGTTGGCTGACATGGCCCATATCGCGGGTCTGGTTGCGACCGGGTTGCATCCTTCACCGGTTGGTCACGCACATGTCGTGACGTCGACCACGCACAAAACCCTACGCGGTCCGCGCGGCGGGATCATCCTGACGAATGACGAAGCGCTGGCAAAAAAGATCAACTCGGCGGTGTTTCCCGGTCTTCAGGGCGGTCCGCTGATGCATGTGATTGCCGGTAAGGCCGTCGCATTCGGAGAGGCGCTGAAACCTGAATTCAAGGATTACATGCAGCGCGTCGTCGACAGCGCGGCAGCGCTGGCCAATGTGATGATGGCACGGGGATGTGACATTGTTTCAGGCGGCACCGAAAACCATCTGATGCTGGTCGACCTGAGGCCGCTTGGCGTGACCGGAAAAGACGCTGAAGCCGCGTTGGAACGTGCCGGTTTCACCTGCAACAAGAACAGCGTACCGGGCGATCCGGAAAAACCGACAATCACCAGCGGTATCCGTTTGGGAACGGCAGCCGGGTGCAGCCGCGGGTTTGGCCCGGACGAGTTCACCCGGATCGGCCACCTGATCGGCGACGTTCTGGATGCCCTGCGTGAGACGCCCGAAGGCAACGCCGCTGTCGAGACCGAGACCCGCGAAAAAGTCCGCGCCCTGTGCGCCAACCATCCAATTTACTGAAAGAAGACCCAATGAGCACCTATGACCTCATCATCATCGGGGGTGGTCCCGGCGGATATGTCGCTGCGATCCGCGCGGCTCAGTTGGGTTTGAAAGTGGCCTGTGTCGAAGGGCGTGGTGCCCTTGGCGGGACCTGTCTGAATGTGGGGTGCATACCCTCCAAAGCGCTGCTGACCTCCTCGGCCAAATATGCCGAGCTTGCACATCTCTCCTCCCATGGCATTGAGGTCGAGGGGGCCAGCGTTGATCTGGGCGCGATGATGGGCCGAAAGGACAAGATCGTTGGCGATCTGACCAAGGGCATCGGATTTCTGTTCAAGAAAAACGGCGTTGATCTGATTGAAGGCTGGGCCAGCATTCCCGCCGCGGGACAGGTCAAGGTAGGCGACGACATCCATACGGCCCGGAACATCCTGATTGCCACCGGGTCCGAGCCCACGCCGCTGCCGGGGATCGAGATTGACGAGCAGGATATCCTCAGTTCAACCGGCGCAATTGCGCTGGAGACTGTGCCGGACCATCTGGTGGTGATTGGCGCGGGCGTAATCGGGCTGGAACTGGGTCAGGTCTGGGCGCGTCTGGGTGCCAAGGTCACTGTTGTTGAATATCTGGACCGGGTTCTGCCCGGAATTGATGGCGAGATTGCCAAGCTGGCGCAGCGGGCGCTGTCCAAGCGCGGGCTGAAATTCCAGTTGGGTCGCGCGTTGAAGTCGGTCGACAAAAGTGATGTGGGCCTGAGCTTGACCGTCGACCGCGTCGGCAAGGACAAGGAAGAGGTGATCGAGGCTGACAAGGTCCTGATTGCTGTTGGGCGGCGTCCCGTAACGCGCGGGCTTGGTCTGGATGACCTTGGCGTCGCGGTGAACCCGCGCGGCTTCATCGAGGTTGATGGCCATTTCCAGACCTCGGTCCCCGGCATCTATGCCATTGGCGATTGTGTGCCTGGTCCGATGCTGGCGCATAAGGCGGAAGAAGACGGCGTGGCCTGTGTGGAAATGCTGGCCGGGCAGGGTGGCCATGTGGATTACAACACCGTGCCGGGCGTGGTCTACACCGACCCCGAGGTCGCCTCGGTTGGTTTGACCGAAGAGGCGCTGAAAGAAGCCGGCACGGAATACGCGGTGGGAAAGTTTGCTTTCATGGCGAACTCGCGTGCGCGGTCGACCGGTGAAACCGATGGTGCGGTCAAGGTTTTGGCGGACCCCAGCGGAAAAATCCTGGGCGCGCATATCTGCGGGGCCCATGGTGGTGATCTGATCGCCGAACTGGTTCTGGCCATGACCAAAGGCGCAACAGTCGCCGAGGTCGCAGCCACCTGTCATGCGCACCCGGCCATGGGCGAGGCGGTCAAAGAGGCCTGCCTTGACGCCATGGGCCGTGCGATCCACGCGTAAGGGAAGACCGGCCAGATGACCATCCAGCTTCGCCCCCGACATCCGGAAAAAGCCAAAAAGGCAGACAGCGTTATCCCGCGCAAGCCCAAGTGGATTCGTAAGAAAAAGGGCGATAGCGCCGAGTATTACGAAACCCGCCGCCTGATGCGCGAGCACAGCCTGGCAACGGTCTGTGAAGAGGCCGCCTGCCCCAATATCGGCGAGTGCTGGTCCAAACGTCACGCCACCATGATGATT
Source organism: Ruegeria sp. YTSA075 (assembly GCF_059610245.1). Lineage (NCBI taxonomy): Bacteria > Pseudomonadati > Pseudomonadota > Alphaproteobacteria > Rhodobacterales > Roseobacteraceae > Ruegeria > Ruegeria sp. YTSA075. The sequence goes on from NZ_JBXWNG010000011.1 coordinate 122,513, forward strand.
ATGGGTGAGGTCTGCACCCGTGGCTGTTCCTTCTGCAATGTTGCCACTGGTCGCCCCGATGCGCTGGACGCGTTTGAACCGGGCCGGGTTGCCGCTGCTGTCAAGAAGCTGGGCCTGCGTCATGTGGTGATCACCTCAGTCGACCGTGATGATCTGGCTGATGGCGGCGCTGAACATATTGCCCAAACCATCCGTGCTGTGCGGCACCAGAATCCTGGCACGACGGTAGAAGTTCTGACCCCCGACTTTCTGGGCAAAGGGGACGCGGCCGATCTGGTCTTTGCGGCCGCCCCCGACGTATTCAACCACAACCTGGAAACGGTACCGCACCTGTATCCAACGGTCCGGCCCGGCGCGCGCTATTACACGTCGCTGCGCCTGCTGGACGATGCCAAACGCGCAAATCCCGAGATTTTCACCAAGTCCGGCCTGATGGTCGGTTTGGGTGAATCCCTGGACGATGTGCGGCAGGTCATGGATGACCTGCGCGCGGCCAATGTCGATTTTCTGACGGTCGGTCAATATCTGCAACCGACCCCGAAACATCACCCGATTGACCGGTTCTGGACACCGGAGGAGTTCGCCCAACTGGAGCAGGTCGCTCGATCCAAGGGCTTTTTGCACGTGTCGGCCACGCCGCTGACCCGTTCGTCGTTCCATGCGGACAAAGACTTTGCCGCCCTCAAGCAGGCCCGCCAGCGGGCTATCGCCAAAGGGGCATAACGAAAACGCAATTGGGAGGGAATCCATGGAAGCGTTGAATTCAATCGTAGGGGCCATCAATGGCGTCGTGTGGGGGCCGCTGATGCTGGTTCTCATTCTTGGCGTCGGCTTCTTCCTGCAGGTGGGGCTGAAGTTCATGCCGATCCTGCGCATTGGCACGGGCTTCAGCCTGCTGTTCAAAGGCCGCGAAGGTCAGGGCGAAGGGCAGATCAGTCCGTTCAACGCGCTGATGACCTCGCTGTCGGCGACCATCGGTACGGGGAACATCGCCGGTGTGGCCACTGCTGTCTTCCTGGGCGGTCCGGGTGCCTTGTTCTGGATGTGGATGACCGCCCTGGTGGGCATGGCCACCAAATATGCCGAAGCTGTTCTGGCGGTGAAGTACCGCGAGAAGGATGAGCTGGGCAACTATGTTGGCGGCCCGATGTACTACATCAAGAACGGTCTTGGCGCGAAATGGGCCTGGCTGGGCGTAGCCTTTGCCTTGTTTGGCGCCGTTGCGGCCTTTGGCATCGGCAACGGTGTGCAGGCCAATGGTGTGGCGCAGGTTCTGGAAGCCAACTTTGGCCTGAACACCTCGATCACCGGTGTTGTCCTGATGGTCCTGACCGCTGCCGTGATCCTGGGTGGCATCACCCGTATCGGTGCGGTTGCTGGTAAGCTGGTTCCGTTCATGGCCATCGCATACATCGTCGCAGGCCTGCTGGTTCTGCTGATCAACATCGGCAATATCGGCTCTGCCTTGTCGCTGGTCTTCACCCACGCCTTCACCCCGTCCGCCGCCGAAGGTGGCTTTGCCGGTGCAGCCGTCTGGGCCGCGATCCGCTTTGGTGTGGCCCGTGGTGTGTTCTCGAACGAAGCCGGTCTGGGTTCCGCTCCGATCGCACATGCCGCAGCCGAGACCAAAGGTCCGGTCAATCAGGGCCTGATCGCGATGCTGGGTACGTTCATCGACACCATCATCGTTTGTTCGATCACTGGTCTGGCAATCATCGCGTCAGGTGCCTGGACATCGGGTGAATCCGGCGCCGCGCTGACCTCGGCCGCGTTCGAATTGTCGCTGCCAGGCATCGGTGGGTATCTGATCGCCATCGCTCTGTCGATCTTTGCCTTCACCACCATCCTGGGCTGGTCCTTCTACGGCGAGAAATGCGTCGAGTTCCTGCTGGGTGTCAAATCGCTGTTGCCCTACCGCGTCCTGTGGATCGTCATGATCTATTTTGGCGCAACTGCGGATCTGGGCTTTATCTGGCTGCTGGCGGACACGCTGAACGCCATGATGGCCATCCCGAACCTGATTGCCCTGGCGCTGCTGAGCCCGATCGTCTTCAAACTGACGAAAGAGTTCTTTGCCTCAGGTGGCAAGTCCGAAGAGCCGGGCGCAACACCTGCCGAGTAATCTCGGATGAAATGACGGGGGGCCAACCCGGCCCCTCGGCTTCGAAACAGTATTCCATATCTCGAGGAGAGACGTGATGGCGACGAAAATCCTGCTGCCAATAGATCACACTGATGATCGGTCGTGGAAAAATGCCCTGCCGCTGGCGCAGGAACAGGCGAAGTTCTACGGTGCCGAACTGCACGCGGTCGCTGTCATCCCCGAGATCATCCAGTTGCCGAACCTGCCCGCCAACTACGGCGCTGGCGCGAAAGAGCATGTCCGCAACGCGGTTCAGGCGATCCTGGATCAGGGCGATGCCTCCGATGTGGCGATCCATGTTGAAGAAGGCAGCGTTTACCGCGAAATCCTGAAACTCGCCTATAAGGACGGTTTTGACCTGATTATCATGGCCTCCACCAAGGGCGACTTCCCGAATTATGAGATCGGCCCGAACCTGGCCCGTGTCGTGCGCAACGCGCATTGCACCGTGATGGTCGTTCGCGACCAGTCCCGCTAATCGAAAGGTTGGAATTATGTCCGAACTAAAACGCACCCCTCTTTATTCTCTTCACGTTGGTTTGGGAGGAAAGTTGGTTGATTTTGCGGGATGGGAGATGCCTGT
>NZ_JBXWNG010000012.1:0-123073 GCF_059610245.1 Ruegeria sp. YTSA075
GGCGGAAATATGTCAAAGTTGGCTATGGGCTCTTTCCACCAGTCGGCGCCAACCGCAGAGAAAGAGGCGAAGAGCCCGACTCGGCCATTGTGATTTTGTGCTGCATGCGCTCGCAGCACGAAAGTCGCTGCAAGTGCTTAGTTCGGGACGCTGCCATGCAGCGGCGAAACGAGCCATTCATGCCAACCGCAGCATGTACGCGGCGGGCAAGGATCAAGTCGCGGGACTTTGCTGCCATTGCCATTTCTGATCTAAAAGGCCGCTTTTTGCGGGTCGCGACAGCCGCGAAAATCAGCATAGGCGGCGCTATCATTTACGGCGCATATGATTGCCGCCTGTTTGATCTCCATAGCGTCCGACTATTCTGCCGCGATCTCTTCCCGCGTCGACAGGATGTTGCTGGTGTTGTCTTCGATCCAGTCTGCGAGCACGCGCACATGTTGCGCGACCTCTTCTCCCATCGGGGTCAGGCTGTATTCAACATGGGGCGGCACGACCTTGAAGTCCTGCCGATGCACGAAGCCATCCGCTTCCAATGTCTGAAGCGTCTGTGTCAGCATCCGGTCGCTGACCCCGCCGATCGTCCGCCTGAGCGCAGCAAAGCGGATCGTCCTTCCCTGAAGCGCAATCAGCGTCAGAACAGCCCAGCGGCCTGTGACATGCTTGAGGATACTGCGCGACGGGCATTGCTGCGCTTGCAGGTTCCCGATCAATTTGCCCGAACGAACGGCGTCACTGAGTTTCGGCATGGCGACCTCAAAATTTTATACTAACAAAAATGTATGTACTTACCTTTTGTAAGTAAAGGGCCTAGCTGTGCCGCATGGAAAGAAAAATGGAGAGATCTGTCATGACAATCGCAGTGACCGGCGCCACCGGCCAGCTTGGCCGCCTTGTTGCCGAGACCCTGAAAACCAAAACCGCGCCCGAGGGCCTCGTTGCTTTGGCTCGCAATCCCGATAAGGCTGCCGATCTGGGCGTGCCTGTCCGTGCTTTCGATTACGACGCCCCTGAAACGCTCGCCGCGTCTTTGGAAGGCGTTGAGACGCTGCTGCTGATCTCGGGCAGCGATATCGGTCGCCGCGTTCCTCAACATGCAGCGGTGATAGAAGCCGCCAAAGCTGCGGGTGTGAAGCACATTGTCTATACGAGCATGCTGAACGCACCGAACAGCACGCTGGGCCTTGCGCTGGAACACGTGGAGACAGAAAAACTTCTGGCCGCTTCTGGCATCGGCCATACCGTGCTGCGCAACGGTTGGTACACGGAAAACTACACCATGGGGCTGCCCGCGGCACTGGAACACAACGCATTAATCGGTGCGGCCGGGGATGGCCGGATATCTTCAGCCACGAGGCAGGACTACGCCGCCGCTGCTGCGGCTGTCCTGCTGGACACGAGCCTTCAAGGCAAGACCTACGAGCTCTCCGGTGACGACAGCTATACCCTGACCGATCTGGCCGCGACGCTGTCTGCCCAGGCGGGCAGGGACATCCCTTATGTCGATATGCCTGAGCCCGACTATGCGGCAGCGCTCACCGGCGCGGGCCTACCTGCCGAACTGGCTGGGTTCCTTGCCCATTGTGACGTCGAGGCGTCTAAGGGCGCGTTGTTTGATGAAGGAACGCAGCTTTCCACCCTGATCGGGCGCCCGACAACGCCACTCGCCTCGGCGGTAGCCACAGCCATCGGATAAAGCCTTTGTGCGGGGCGTCTATTCGCGCCCCGCCTCGAATTCTTGCGTTGCTTTCTGCGCGGCACTTAAGGGCTCCCTCCCTTGCTTCAACCAATGTCGGCTTTCGACGACCACCGGTCACCTGCGGACAGTGCAGTATCAGTCAAGAAGGGCTCAGAGCCGCCTAATGCTTCCGCGGCAACGATCACCATTGTGGGTCTCTAACACCGGCCCTTAGATCAGACGGTAGGATCGTCCTGTCAGCGCGGTGCTGATGATTGGGTGCGGAGGGAGGATCGGAGGGCATATCATGCCAAGAGTCCAACTTCCCGCAACCACCCCGAAACGCAGAGCCTGGAACAAGGGGCGGATCATCGGTCAGAAACGGCCCTTGCTGCCAAAACAGGTCTGGGCGATCCGTGCTCGGCTCGAATTGGCAGGTTATCTACGCGATCTGTCGCTGTTCAATGTCGCCATCGACAGCAAGCTTCGCGGCTGTGATCTCGTAAAATTGGCCGTGACTGACCTGGTAAAGGATGACCGTGTGCGAGAACGCGTGTCAGTCATCCAGAGCAAGACTAAGCGACCGGTGCAGTTTGAACTGACGGAAAACACACGTGAAACTGTCTTGGCGTGGGTCAAGTCACCCGAGATGTTTGCCTGCCGGTTTATGTTTCCCAGCCGCTTCCATGACCGGCCCCACATTTTAACTCGCCAGTATGGACGGTTGGTGCGTGATTGGGTCACAGCGATCGGGCTAGAGCCAAGCGGATACGGCACCCATTCACTACGCCGGACAAAGGCAGCGGAGATTTATCGAAAGACCGGCAACCTCCGTGCGGTCCAGTTGCTGCTGGGTCATACGAAGGTCGACAGTACAGTACGTTACCTTGGCGTTGAGCTCGAAGATGCGCTGAGCATCGCTGAGCGTATCGATATCTGAGCCACCTTGGCGAACGGTCCCCCCGTTCGCCATTTAAAAGCAGGTGTTTGTGCTCCATGCGGCGTTGGTCTGTGCTGAGCCCGACTCTGTCATTGCTTTTTCTCGCTGCGCGCGCTCGCAACATGGAGTTCGCTGCACCTGGCCATTATATGGCGCTGCACTACGGCGGCAATACCTGCCATTCGCTCGTCGCCTGCCGAAGATCAAGACGGCAAGGACCAAGCCGCCAGGCGAGGCGAGCGTTTGAAATCACAACTCCGAGAACCGCTTTTGGCTCTCCTCAGGCACAGCGGGAGACACCGCTGGTGATGCCAGTTGTTCGCTGCTGAGCAGCTGAACATAGGTTTAGACATGATAAGCTAATTTACTTGGCTGCGCGCTCCGGCTCTTGCTACTTTGAGCAAAGCGTTGCGGCAACAATAGGGCGACTCGTTTTGAGACCGCTTTCCTTGATCTCGTCAAGCCAGTTGAAGTTGGCTGGCCCACAGCAAGGCAAACAGCAACAGCGCAGCAGATACCGCACAGGCCACTGTACGCACCGAATTCCAGAAGGTCCAACGTGGCAGATAGATTTCTTCCCAGTAGGCCCGTGTTGCGTCAATCTGGGCATCCATCCCGGCCAATGCTTCATTCATCGGGACATTGAAAAGAACGGTCACGCCGAAACATCCTATAAAATAGATGACCCCAGCGAGCAGCATCAGCGTGCCAGGCTGACCGCCCAAAACCCAACCGCCGTAGCCCGCCATGAAGAGGGAAACAGGTGCGAGGCCGATGAACAGAGCCATGAAGATCCAGCGGAATACCTCTCGGTTGATGGATTGCATGGCTTCGACACCACCGGCACCGCTGGTGAGGGCGAGCGACCGCATCACAAAGTCGGAAAAGGCCAGAAAGGCGCCGCCGACGAGGGCATAGGCGAGAATGGCGAATTGGATCAGGAAAAAAGTCGTGGTGGACATGTCATTGGTTCCTTTTTCTCAGAGGAGGCAGGTGGCCCGCGCCACCCACCTCCAGGTGTGTGTGGTTAGGCGGCGCTTGGCCAAGCGCCAGCAGTTTTTGCGGTTTGGGCGAATTCCGTGAAGTCTCGTGGCTTGCGGCCCAGGGCCCGCTCAACCCCGTCCGCTGTATAGGCGTTGCGCCCGTCCAGCGTTTCGCGGGCGATTGCGGTGAAGACGTCGGCGACAAATGTGTCGCCAGAGGCTGCGACATTGGCGTGAAAGTCCTCAAACGTGATGGGCAGATGCTGGATGCGGCGTCCCAAGGTTGCGTTCAGGACCTCGGCCATCTCAGCGAAGGTCATCAGGCGTGGACCCGTGACTTCGTACCGTTTGCCTAGATGCCCGTCTTCGGTCAGCGCCGCGACAACCACGTCTGCGATATCGTCAATGTCGATGATCGGCTCTGCGATATCGCCGCCGGGCATGGGAAGGACACCACCCAGGATTGGGTCGCGTAAGTAGCCTTCTGAAAAGTTCTGCGCAAACCAGGCGGACCGCACGATCGTAAAGCCAAGACCCGAGTTGCGGATCACCTCTTCACCCATGCTAGCGAAGTGCTCGCCCCGACCGGACAACAGCACGATGTGCTGCAGGCCGGTGTCGCGGGCGACCTTTGCGAAAGCTTCCAGCTTTTCGATGGCGCCGGGGAAGGCTAGGTCGGGGAAGTAGGTGACATAGGCCTTTGAGACACCGGTCAGGATTTGGACCCACGTGTTTCGATCTTCCCAATCAAATAGGGTTTCGGATCGCCGTGCGCCGCGCCGGACAGAGACGCCTTTAGCTTCCAGTTTTGCTGCAACGCGAGAGCCGGTTTTGCCAGTGGCACCGATGACGAGGATAGGTTCGTTAGACATAGCTTTCTCCTGTGGTGAGCCGTGGGCCCACCCTGATTTCGTGGTTGCTGAAGTGCTGGTATGGTGGCTGCGGCCTTTAAAAGAACAGGGCCGCCGCCCATCCCATCGCGATCAAACAGAACAGCGACGTGACGTAGATGCGATAAAATTGGGTTTGCATGCCCCTGTGCGAGTACCTGCTACGGGGCGCATAGGGAGAGCGATGCATGGCTACGCACTCTCACGGACTTGGCCGACGAGGATCGACCAATCCATGCCCAAAGCGCCATAAACCTCGCCTGCCTGATTGCTGGCGTTGTCTGCCAGGATCTCAATCATCAGGCTCGCGCCATCGGCCACAACAACCCCGGCCTGGGTCAGCCGAACCAAAGCGGTTTCACGTTTGGTCATGTTGAAGGTGCCGCTGGCGTCAACGGCGACGTACGCCTCGAACCCTTCGCGCACGGCCTGCATAGCCGGGAAGGCAGCGCACACTTCAAGGGACAGACCCGCAAAGATCAGCTTGCTGCGTCCGGTCGCGCGAATGGCCTCTTCCACACTCGGATCGTCCCATGCATTGACGGTTGTCCGGTCGATAAAGGTCTGATCGGGCAAGGCCTCTTGCAGTTCGGGAATGGCAGGTCCCCAAAGCGTCTGGGACGAGGTGGTGGTCGTCACAATCGGCAAGTCAAGCGCCTTTGCAGCCTTTGCAAGGCCTACGATGTTGTGCTTGAGATCGGCGACGGAATAGTCTCGGATACCGGTCATCAGGCCGACCTGGTTGTCGACGAACACGACGGCGGCGTTGTCACGAGTCAGCGGTTCGGGGTTGAATACTGCGGTCATAAGTCTTCCTTTCTGGATAGGTCTTCAGTGGCGTTGATTTCAGTCAAGTGATCCGAGGCGACCGGAACGATAAGCCGCCTCGACTGCGTCAAGCTCTGCTGCGGTGCCCATTGCGTAGGGGCCGCGTTGGACAAAGGCCTGGCGAAGGGGGTGGCCCCGGAACAGAACGACATGAGCGCCCTCTTCCGAAGAAAATGAGATGTCGGAGGCATCAGCGAAGGCAATGGCCTTGCCGGGCTGCAAATCGGCCGAGCCTGTGTCCCACATCACGCGGGACGCGCCGTGAATGGCGAGGATCCATGCATGGTGGCCCTTGTCACCTTTATGAGTGAACCGGCCGCCAGCCTTTATGTCGATGTCAAGCAGCGTCAACGGGTTATCCGGTGCTATCGCCCCCTGAACGCCAGCCGCTTCACCAAGGACCAGCCGTGCTTTGGCCCGGTCACCCGCAAGCCTCGGGACATCTGCGGCAGAAACGTGAAAGGCGGAAGGTGCGTCATGCCGATGTGCAGCCGAAAGGTTTACGAAAACCTGCAATGCGTGGGTCCTGGCACCGGGGCGTGTTGCCTCATTGTGAAGGGCGCCGCGCGCCGCCTTGAACCAATAAAGATCGCCGGGCGCCAGATCGAGGTCATTACCAAGGGAATCCCGGTTTTGAAATGCCCCCTCACTGTCCTCGAACATAACCGTCACCGCAGACAACCCGGCATGGGCATGTGTCCCGAAGGTGGGCTGTGTCATGGTGAAGTGATCGACCATGATCAGCGGGTCCATAAGGCCCCAGAACTCTGAATGCTGATAGCTTTGTGCTTCAAAACCGTCGCCAATTCTAAGCGGACGGCCTACGCTTTGGGCATGGGTTTCGCAGGGGACGCCTGCGAGCGTGTCGATATGTTGCTTGGTCATGTCAGTCTCTCGCTCTTGTTGCATTGAGAATATGAGCGAGACGATGGCTCGAAAATCGGGTAAAATCAGAACCTACCGTTCTACTGGTGGAACGAAGGGGGCTCGCGATGGACTTAAATGATGCGTTCTACTTTGTTCAGGTCGTTGAAAAGGGGGGCTTTTCTGCCGCCGCGCGATCCATGAACATTCCCAAGTCCAGACTCAGCCGCCGGGTCAGGCAACTGGAGGATGACCTTGGCGTGCGCCTGTTGCAGCGTACATCGCGCGTTGTCATCGCGACCGACGTTGGCAAGGACTACTTCCGCCACGCTCAAGAAGCCCTGGCGCGGCTTGAGATGGCCGAAACGGCCGTTCGCCGCAAAAGCAACACAATAGAAGGGACCGTCACCGTGTCCTGTTCCGTGGGCATGGCGCAGTTCGGCCTCGATCAAGTCCTGCCCCATTTCTTGCAAGACAATCCCGGGGTCACCGTTGTCCAACGGACCTCCAACCAGATCGACGACCTTATCAAGGGTGGGATCGACGTTGCGATCCGGGGGCATATGGACACATTGCCAGATTCAAGCTTGATCCAGATAAAGCTCGCGCGGGTCGAATGGCACCTGTTCGGGTCACATGACTATCTCGACGCGTTGGGAGCGGTGCATGACCCCGCTGCACTGGCGAACCACCCTGCCTTGGTTCTCGGCCGCCCCCGAGACACACATCAGTGGCTGCTGACGGACGAAACAGGACAAACGGCTTCGGTGCCCTGTACTGTTCGGTTCGCGAGTGACGATATGTCGACGCTCAAGAATGCAGCAGCAGCGTCTTTGGGACTTGCTGCCCTGCCATCTTATGTCTGCAGAAAAGAGGTCGAGGCGGGAACACTGGTGCGCGCCTTGCGGTACTGGACCGCCGGCACCCCGCAGATCAGCCTCCTCATGCCGTCAAAGCGTGGAATGCTACCGGCGGTGGAGGCGTTTCTGGACTTCCTCAAACAACACCTGCCCGCCGTGCTGACAAATATTGACGCAAAACCCGAGTGACCGAAACTACGATTTGTGCCGCTCAGCAGCAACAGACGTGCTGCAGAAATAAAGTGATGCTGCGTCAGCGAAGGCCGAAAACCCAAGGTCGGCTACGTCCGCTCAACAGAAGTTTGGTAGTATTTTGTGTATGTCGGTTTCATTGCCTATACCTGACATTTCAATTGCGTTCGGCAACGGTGGTTGCGCCCTCCCGCAACCAGTGTCGGAAAAACATCATAACACCCCGTTCAGACCTCAATTGATCCCCCCGATCAATTGCCCAAAGGCACACAAACGGTAAAGCCCGCTTTTCCTTTTGCAAGGAGCCTGCTCTTTAAACCACCCACTTCCTGTGACAGATGACGGAGCGAATTGGTTCGGTTGATTGGACAACCGTCGGACATTTTTTCAGCCGACCGAGTGCACTGGAACCAGAGATATGCGACGATATTTATGCCGTGGCGGCCGCGTTCGACCGTGTGGGCGAAGCGCAATCTCTGTGGCTGCTCTGCTGCCAATTGCTAAGGCATTGAGAACGCGTCAGTAGATCGCTTCTTCCGGTTGGAGGTCATGAAATACGTCATCACTTGATGTCGATGACAGCGCCCTAGGCTGGCGCCTGATCAACCGGATTACCAGCGCAACCTGAAACGAAATCGCGTATGAAACGCTGGTTCGAAACCATGGTAACGATAGTTGGTACTTGCTTTTTGCTGGGCGAGGCGGGGAATTGGGCCGGAGCCGAATTCTCTGAAATTGCACGCCTCACAAAACATTTTCCCCAAGCAAAGGTATCGAGTTTCAGTTAGAACCCCCATTGAAGCCAATGTCTCGCGACATTCAATATACAGGACTTTCATTGCCAAGTGGACTAGCCCCTGCCGAACTGATCGCCATTCTGACTGCCGTGACTGATGATCAGCCGCGCGTCATGACCCTGCGTGGAGGCGATGCCTTGCCTTCCGGGCCGTTCGAGTCTTCTCATCGCAGCCTACAGAGTGGGTTGCGCGCTTGGATTGAGGCGCAGACAGGCCATCCGGTGGGCTATCTCGAGCAGCTCTATACCTTTGCAGATAAGGATCGTGATCCACGATCTGACAAGGTCACCACCTCGCAGCGTATTTCGATCAGCTATCTCGGGCTGGTGCGGGAACAAGATGCAGCCGGGGCCAGACGTCCGACGTGGCGCAGCTGGTATCGATACTTCCCGTGGGAGGATCACCGTGACCATAGCCCCAAGGAACTGCGAGGCATCACCAACCGTCTCCAAGCCTGGTCCCAGAGGGATCCGCTAAAGACCCAGCGTGTCGACTACCTGTTCGGTCTGAATGGAAAGACGTGGAATGAAGAGCTTGTTTTACAACGCTATGAATTGATGTACGAGGCCGGGTTGGTCGATGCAGCAGAATTCGGTGTGCCCATGGCAGGCGACAACCGTCGCATCCTCGCGACCGGGATTTCGCGCCTGCGGGCCAAGATCAAATACTCTCCGGTGGTGTTCGAACTTTTGCCCGAAAGCTTCACGCTGCTACAATTGCAGCGCACGGTTGAGGCGCTGTCTGGTCTGCGCCTGCATAAACCCAATTTCCGCCGCCAAATCGACCAGCAGGAACTGATTGAGGAAACCGGCGAGATATCCAGTGGCACCAGCGGCCGTCCGGCGCGTCTGTTCCGATATCGCCCAGCCATTCTTGAGGCCCGCATGCTGTCGGGCGCAAGATTACCTCTCTCCCGGCCCTGAATCTTCATTGACATAATCTCGAAGTGAGAATAATTGTCACTCCGATGTACTCGAATTGAGTATAAATGGAGAAACCAATGAGAGATTTTCGCCTTACGGATATCTATGACCGGGTTAAGCAGGTCATCCCGCGACCCGAATGGATGCTGTTCGAAGAGGATTTAGAAGCTATTCTCGAACTGAAGCGCGAGAAGAACGCGGTCATTCTGGCACATAACTATCAGACGCCGGAAATTTTCCACGGCGTGGCCGACATTGTGGGTGACAGCCTGGCCCTGGCCCGCGAGGCCATTGCAGTCGATGCTGATGTTGTTGTTATGGCAGGCGTGCATTTCATGGCCGAGACCGCCAAATTGCTGAACCCCGAGAAAACAGTGCTGATCCCCGATATGGGCGCGGGGTGTTCGCTGGCTGACTCCATCACGCCTGAGGATATCGCATTGCTGCGCCAAGCCCACCCTGGCGTACCGGTGATCACCTACGTCAACACATCGGCAGCGGTGAAGGCGGCATCGGATATCTGCTGCACCTCGGGCAACGCGGTGAAAGTGGTGGAGTCCCTCGGGGTGCCGCGAGTGCTGATGATACCTGATGAGTATTTGGCAAAGAACGTTGCCAAAGAAACGGATGTCGAACTGATCGCATGGCATGGGCATTGTGAGGTGCATGAGTTGTTCACACCCGATGACGTGCGCGCCATGCGTGAGGCATGGCCCGGAGTAACGGTGCTAGCCCACCCGGAGTGCCCACCTGACGTGGTCGCTGAGGCGGATTTCTCCGGCTCTACCGCTGTGATGTCGGATTTCGTGAGCGCCAAGAAACCGGCACGGGTTTGCCTGCTTACGGAATGCTCCATGAGCGACAATGTGGCGCTTAACCACCCGAACGTGGAATTCGTACGTCCTTGCAACCTGTGCCCTCACATGAAGCGTATCAGTCTGCGCAATATCCGCGAGGCGCTGGAATTTGGCCGCCACGAAGTCATGGTCGACCCGACCATCGCCGAAGATGCGCGCCGCTCGGTGGAACGGATGTTGGCAGTAAAATGATCCGGCTTGACGGGCTTCACGGCCATATTGCCATTGTTGGCGGTGGCCTTGCAGGTTTGATCGCTGCCCTGGAACTGGCACCGCAACCGGTCGTGTTGATCACCCGTTCAGGACTGGGGCAGGAATGTTCCAGTGTCTGGGCACAAGGAGGTATTGCCGCAGCGCTGAACGCGGATGATGATCCCGCGCAGCATTTGGTCGATACGTTGCAAGCTGGCGACGGGTTGTGCGACGAGGCTATCGCATCAGGCATTCTGTCCGAGGCACAAGAGGCGATCACAATGCTGGAAGGCTATGGTGTTCGTTTCGACAGGGCTGCTGATGGTGCATATGCCTTTGGGCGCGAGGCCGCGCATTTCCACCGCCGCATACTACATGTGGGTGGTGACCGCACCGGCGCCGAAATAATATCGGCTCTGACACGTGCAGCCCTGCAATGCCCGTCGATCACCTGTCTGACAGATGTCGAGGCGCGGCGGCTGTTGTCGGCTGACGGGCACGTCACCGGCATTCACGTTCAAAAAGGCCGTCAGGCTGAGGTTCTGCGCACGTCTCAGGTCATCATGGCGACAGGTGGTTGCGGCGGTTTGTTCGACGCCAGCACCAACCCATCGGGCAACTATGGGCAGGGTGTCATGATTGCTGCGCGCGCCGGGGCGGCTTTGCGCGACATGGAATTCGTGCAGTTTCATCCCACCGCGCTGGATACCCCGCAGAGGCCATTGCATTTGATCAGTGAAGCCGTGCGGGGTGAAGGCGCCATCCTTGTTGACCAAACCGGCAAGCGCTTTATGGCGCATGTTCCGGGGGCCGAACTGGCCCCACGTGATGTGGTCGCCCGTGCTGTGCATCGGGTCATCGCCGAAGGCGGGCGCGTGTTTCTGGATGCCCGTACAGCTCTTGGGGCCGATTTTGCTCGTCGTTTTCCCGGCATTCATGCAATATGTGCCGCGAACGGCATTGACGCGGGACGCGAACCGATCCCAGTACGCCCGGCGGCGCATTACCACATGGGCGGGGTCGCCGTTGACAAGAACGCCCGCAGCACCCTGACCGGCCTTTGGGCCATTGGTGAATGCGCGGGCACAGGTCTGCATGGCGCAAACCGCCTTGCAAGTAACTCGTTGCTCGAAGCCGTGGTGATGGGACGTCGCGCTGCACTGGACATCACTGGGTGTGAGGGACCCACCCTGAAGACGACCAATCTGTCTGATTGGCTACCCGATCCCGACCTTAGTTTAGTTCGGCCATTGGTTTCAAAACATCTGGGCGTAATCCGCAACGAAGCGGGACTACGCCGCGCTATCTCAGAATTGTTGCCCTTGGTTGAATCGGCGCAGCGCGATTCTGATCCAGCCCTTGTGGCGGTTTCTATCGCGATCTTTGCAGAACTTCGCCGTGAACCGCGCGGTGGACATTTTCGCAGCGATTTCCCCGACCGAAAGCCCACGGCGCAAGCTCAACATATGACCCTGGCGGAAATTCTTGCCCATGCAGGTTTGACCTGCCGAGAACCCCTTTTGAGGACTGCTTGAATCATGACCGACCTACCCCTAGCCTCGCTGCCCCGGACGATGCTGGAGCCCATAATCCGTCACGCACTTGATGAAGATCTGGGTCTCGCTGGCGATGTAACCTCAACGGCTGTTATTCCGGAGGATCACACCTCTGAAGTTGTGGCTCGTGCACGTCAAGCCGGATGCATTGCTGGTTTGGATTGTGCGGAACTGGCCTGTGCGTTGGTTGACCCAGCGATCAAGGTGACACGCCATGTCAACGATGGCGATTCCGTCACGTCCGGCGCGGTAATCGCAACTTTCCAAGGCCCGTCTCGCAGCCTTTTGATTGCAGAGCGTACCGCGCTCAACTTCATGGGGCATCTTTCTGGCATCGCCAGCGTAACGGCGGATCTGGTGCGCCGCGTTGAAGGTACAGCAGCAGCGATCAGCTGCACCCGCAAGACAACGCCGGGTCTACGCATACTCGAGAAATATGCCGTGCGAGCAGGCGGCGGCATGAACCATCGCTATTCGCTAAGTGACGCTGTGCTGATTAAGGATAACCATATTGCGATAGCGGGCGGTGTTGGCGCGGCTCTGACCCGGGCAAAACAGACCGTTGGCCATATGGTCAAGATCGAGATTGAGGTCGATACACTGAAACAGCTGGCACAGGTTCTCGAGATCGGTACTGATGCAGTACTGCTCGACAATATGGATCCGCCGACCCTGCACAAAGCAGTCGCCATGATTGATGGTCAGGCCATCGCCGAAGCCTCGGGCGGAATCACACCGGATAGCGTACGTGCGGTTGCGGAAACCGGGGTCGATCTGATTTCGATGGGCTGGATCACTCACAGTGCACCCTGTCTCGATATCGGCTTGGATTTCGTTGCAACGGTCAGTTCATCACCTTGATCCGGCTCAAAAAACTGATCTTGCAAACGCGCGAGTACTATCGTGAAGTCGATGTGGTGGAAAGTTCGATAACCAATCTGTCGAGGCGAGATTTCCGTTGCAGCGTCCAACACGGGTAATCCGACTCCCACAACCGAGGTGAAGGGTGCGAATGGCTGATTGTGCGCGATTTGATGTACGATCAGCAAAGCAGACTGGCGGTTAAGGGCCTAGAGTGCCGAATGCTGCACTTTCAAGAATACTCGCTATTCGCTCTCGGTCGTAAGCCGTTTAGTGAGGACGCCGATCAGGAAAAACGGCTATAACAAGAAACACGGCGCTCAACATCCAGGCTGTGGGTGTTGAGTAGAGCTCTGCGATGGCTCCGGCCAGGATCAGGCCCAAAGCTGCCCCGAGTTGCTGTATCAGCGATTTCAGTGACAGTATTGCAGATCGCTGACGGTCCTCTACGCAGCTATGCAGAATGCTGCTGGCGGGCGTCTCAGACACACCAAGCAGAACCGTATTCTGGAGAAGTGCACTTCGCTGCGAGAGGGCCGAACGATCTGGGCCGTGACTGACAGTAATCTAGGGCGCTGGATGCAGTGGTATTGCACGCCCGCCGAAGCCCGTCCGTCATTGGGCCTACCAAAGCGACGACGCGGCCCTCAAACAAGACTGCCGACTGTCTGCTGCATCAGGGGGTAACCGATCAACTTGTCCGTTGCTTGTAATAGGTGTCCTTGTGGACGATCAGGCCATCACGGTAGGTCAGGATGTCGACGCTCAAGAACTCTTCTTTTGTGCCATCCTTGTGCGTCGCGGTGCGGCGGTATTCGCAGTAGGCTTTGTTGCCGGAGATCGCGCAGTCCAGGGTTTCCCAATGCACGTTTTCGACTTTTTCGAAAAGTGCAGAAAATGCACCGCGGATCGTTTCGGCCCCTACCAGACGCACGCCATGTTCGTCCGGGCCGACGGCGTGGTCAAATGTGGCGTCGTCTGCGAAATGCTTCATCACAGTATCGATCTCATTGGCGTTGAAGGCGTCACCAACAGAGTCAACAATATCTCGGGTCAAAGCGGTCATGCGTTTGGTCCTTTTCCTTGAAGCATATTACATGTGTGTTTGAAGAAGGCGCTTGCCGGATCAACAAGCGCATTCAACTCGTCAAAATGATCGACGTCGGGCACGAAATAGAGGCCCATTTGGCGGTCTTGGGTCTCGTATTTTTCGACATACATGCGCGCCTGACGGTGGAATTCGTCCGTTTCTGCGCCGCCGACCACAACCAGTTGCGGTGCGTTTGTAACCGGGGGATGGTTGGTCATCGGGCTTTCCGCCTCGGCCTCTTCCGGGGTCATCCGGATACCGGAGTTGAGCGCCTGGGTCAGACGCACCGGTTCAAGGTAGCTGAGCGGTGAAACCGGGATGCCGGATTTGATCAGGTCCGCAGGAAGATCGTCACCGAAAGCGGGCCAGTTAGTCGCCATCATCATCTGTGTAATATGGCCGCCGGCCGAGTGGCCCATCACGGTGATACGGTCGGGGTTCAGGCCGAAGTCAGGCGCGTTGCGCCAGATAAATGCCATGGCTTCCCGGATTTCTTCGGAAATACGGGTGATGGTCACCGATGGACAAAGATCATAGCCGATGACCACAACATTGATCCCCGCAGCGACAAAGGGCGGAGCGATGAAGCTGTAGATCGACTTGTCGCCGCGTTGCCAATAGCCGCCATGCACATAAACCAGCGTCGGCGCGGTCGCGTCCGGGCAACGGAAGACATCCAGCTTTTGTTTCTCGCCGTCTCCATATCGGATATCGAGACTGCAATCAGTTGTGGCACGCGCAACCTCGCTGCTGCTGGTCCACGCGGGAATAACGGTGGCTTCATAGTCCGGTCGCCCGGCCCGAAGATTGTATTGCGCGTCGAACTCATCGGGGCTGAAACGGGTGTGATAGGTCAGATGATCGGTCATGACGTAGCCTCGGGTTGGGGCGCGGGGAAGAACGCGCCGCGGCAAAAGACAAGTGGGGGTACGGGCATGTGGGTATAATTAATGACGCGACCCAAGAGGATCTCATGATCGTCTGCGTCGACCCTGCCGTGAACCGTACACTCCAATTGCGCCGAAGCACCTGAGATCAGGGGTGTCGCTGTTCCGGGGGTCCATTCGGTGTCGGTAAACCGGTTTTCGACATCACTGGCGAAATGCATCGCAAGGTCCTTCTGGTTGGCCGACAGGATATTGACCGCAAAATGATCCGATTGCGACAACGTCGGGAAGACTCGGCCTGACTTTGCGACACAGACCGAGACCACCGGCGGCTGCAATGAGACAGAAGTGAAGGAATTGGCGGTCAGGCCCCATGGCTCTCCGTCCGCGTCATAGGTTGCTACGATGGTAACACCCGTCGGAAAGGCACCAAGCGCGCGACGGTAATCTCGGGTATCCATCACAACACCCCTTCGCTGGCAGAAGCTCTTTCCAGCACAGCCCATTCGTCGGGGTTTGTCCCGAATGGACGCATGACGTGATCCTGATAGGCAGGACGGTCCGTCAGCCTCTGATACCAGGCCTCGACATTGGGCAAGGGTGGGCGGTCGACGTCAACGTTGAAGTAACGATAGGCTACACATCCCAGCGGAATATCCGCCATAGTGAAACTGTCGCCGCAGACATAGGCTTTGTCCGCAAGGTGTTGATCCAGAATGGTCAGGGTTTCATGCGCTTCATCGCGCAGCTTGGCGATCTTTTCCGGGTCAAGCTGGTCGGGTTGCGTCCGCACCGTGGCGAAGAACAGATAGATCACAGGCCCAAATGCGCGGCTGGCCGACCACTCCATCCACTGATCTGCAATCGCGCGGGTCTGGATGTCGGCGGGGCTAAGCGTGCCTGCCCCGTAGCGATCGCAAAGATAGCGCACAATGGCCAGGCTTTCCCACAGTGCAAAATCCCCATCGCGGATCGCCGGGATCATCTTGTTGGGATTGATCTGCGCATACATGTCGGTGTCGAGCTTGCCAAAGCTGCCTCCGGCAAGTTGCAGGGTATAGTCCAATCCCAATTCATTCGCCGCCCAGATCACCGGAATGACATTCGATGAATAGGGGCGCCCCCAGATCTCAAGCATGTTCCAGCATCCTTTTCTGCGCGATGGATTGCGTGCCGAATCTCGGAACAACATGTTCGAACAGACGATGCCAGCTGGCGAGGATCTTTTCGTAAGGCACGCCGGTGTATTGCTGCATCAGCATGAGATGATCGAGGCCGATGGTTTCCTGCCGCTCGGCAAAGCGATCCGCGACATATTCGGCGTCGCCTACCACGATGATCCCGCGTTTGTTGAGAAAGTCGAACCAGTCCATCTCCTCATCTTCTGGGGTCATGTCTTCGCCGACATCCAGATAGCCATGCTTGGTCCATTCCCCCTTGGGGCGCGACCCGCCCAGGAATTCGTAATAGGCATTGATCGGGCCACGGATCGTGTTCACCGCTTCTTCCATGCTTTCACCAACATAAAAAGCCGTGCAGACACCGACACCTTCGCCAAGCTTTACATCGCGTCCCTCGCGTATTGACAGGGCCTGACGGTAGGGTTCCCAACAGGCCATCGTCGCCTTGGGGCCGGCAGCCATCGAGATCACACCCCAGCCTCGCTCTCCGGCCAGTTCGAACGTGGGCGGGGCATTCGACATCAGCCAGACGGGCGGATGTGGGTTGGAATAAGGGCGCGGATGCACATACATCGCTTTGTATTCGCCATCCTCGTCATGATAACGCGGGTCCAGAGGGTTAAAAAACCGGTTGGTTTCTTTCCAGCCGGGAACCGGGAATTGGTAGAACTCACCGTGATGGGTGAAGGCCTCATTGGTCCAGGCTTTCAGGATGATCTCCAGACTCTCCTGATATAAACGCATGACCTTGGCATTGTCGCGCCGGTCCGCATCCTTATTGAATTGCAAGGTCGAACGTTCGTTGATGCCTTTGGCAACCCCGAAATCGAACCGGCCCCGCGTCATGTTATCAAGCATGGCCGCATCCTCGGCCACCCGCAGCGGATGCCAGTCCGGCAGGATGATAGGGGCGGTTCCTACACGTAGCTTTTTGCAATGCGCCGCCACATGGGTTCCCATTTGGATCGGATTGGGCGGAGCATTCATATATCCGTTATGAGCAAAGTGATGCTCGGTGAACCATGCTGTCGTGAACCCTGACTGCTCTGCCAGCGAGCACTGTTCGAGGATCATCTCCAAAGTCCGGGTCCAGGGAATCGTCTCTCCTGGGCTGAAATTCGCAATCAAATCAAAGCGCATAGCATTCTCCCGGCTGATAGAAAATCAGTTGATTTTTTGCACTATTTTCAACTAGCTTGATTTTACCTCGAAAAGTCAACTAAAAACACTTATCATGAAGTCATGGAAAATGACGTATCCCAGACCGACGCCCAAAGCCTTGGCAGTGAAATTCGTGAAGTGCGCAAAGCGCGTGGTCTGACCCTTCAACGCCTGTCCGAGGTGGTGTCGTGCTCAAAGGCTTATCTCAGCCGGATTGAGCTTGGGGCGGCAAAGGTGTCGGACGAACTGCTTGCGGAAATCAGTGTGGCGCTTGCGGTCGATCCCAACTGGTTCTTCCCCAAACAGGCGGGCGATGGTCCTCTTGAGCGCAAGCATGTCGTGCGACGCGAGAACCGCCGGGCGCTGTCTGCGATGTATACGCGGTCAACAGATGAATTGGGCTTTGAAGACGAATTGCTTTCCAGCACGTTATCCGGCCAGTGCTATTTGATCCTGTCGCGATTCCGCCCCGGCGCAGGAGAGCCGCCCGAGCCACTGGAAGGGTATTCCTTTGAAGGTGAGCAACATGCCATCGTCCTGAGCGGTGAAGTTGAGCTACGTCTCGGGAGCGAGGTCATTGCATTGCGTGAAGGAGACAGTTTTTCCTATCCGTCCATGATCGCCCATCGCTTTCGCAACAAGACCGAAAAAGAGGCAACAATGATCTGGGCGATGTCGCCGATCCGGATCACGTGGTGACTGTTGGCCTGCTATTGGCCTTGTTGCACAAATCGGGTGAAGGCCGAGGTCCCCCTTTCCACGGACGGATTTATCCTGCGGCCTCTGTGACAGGCGCCCAGAGCGGGATAGCCGTTCAGCACGGCGATGCGGGCCTGCGACGCCGTAACCTGGCGATTGAAGTCCCATGCCATCAACGATTGAACGAGCAGCTTGATGTAGTTCATCTCGCTCTCGACGCAGCGCCTAAGGTGATATCCGCTCCGGCGTCGCCAGATGGCGTGGCGGCGTTTCGAGCGGCAATCTCTTCGTGGCATCTGCGCGTGTCGTAAGCGTCATTAGCAGTCACCGAACCAACCTTGTCGTGTGCCGGGATCTGGTCGAGCAGTTCCTGCAGCATTGGCGCATCGTCGATATAGCTTCCGGTGATCTCGATGGTTAGACTTCTTGCGTTCGCTCGTCGATTCCAAGGTTGATCTTGCGCGATATGCGCCGCTTCGGGCTGCCATGCTTGCGCGCGTCGACCCTTGCGGATCATGTTCGCAACTACGATACCGTCTGGCGTCGCCGCTACTGAAGCGAAGGCTTTGGACCCACACATGTGCCGAGTGCGTCACTTGATGAAACGGTGGTCCTGTTCCACAATATTGTTCAGGTATTTACGCCTTACTACCTCACTTGGGATTGGGCAGCCAAAACCTTTGAGCATCTTGTTGATGGCCTTGATGCCAGCCACGTTGGCGCCACTTTTGCCAATCACAATCTTGCTCGGCAATTCATTTGTCTCCGACATCCGGGCGAAGAACCTTGCTGCTGCTGGATGGTTCCTGCGCTCAGACAGCTTGAAATCAAGGGTCTTGCCGTGTTTGTCGATGGCCCGACAGAGGTAAACCCATGCACCATTCACTTTGATGTAAGTCTCATCCATTCTCCAGGAACGATCGCATGGCCCTTTGCGACGACGCGCTGCTTCAGAGATTGCACCGAAATACCGGGTTACCCATCGGTTCGGCGTGGTGCGGCCCACTGAAACACCGCGCTCGGCTATGATTTCTTGCTGGTTTCGATAAGAGACACCGTAGCGAACACAAAAGAACACTGCGAACAGGATCACGTCTTTCGGATTCTGTGCACCTTTGAAAGAAATCATAGACTAACCTTCAACTGGGTAACGCCGTTCGCTACCCCGGGGGCAGCACCACAAAGGTCGATGGTCAAAAATTGCAATAGATCCCATGGTCACTGCACATCGCATAGGCGACGTTCTGAGTTGAAGGCCCAAAAGCTGCCGCATTTCCCAGATACGGAAGCTAAGAATTGGATATTCAAGCTGACGGGATTCCATGCCTGCCAGTAGAAGTTTTGGAGAACCCAATGTGTAACTTTTGTGCACGAGAATTGAACCCCGAGCTTATCGCCAGATTGAAAGGCGAACTGCCGGTACAGGTCGCCTCAGTTGACGATACCAAGACCCCCGGGATCGTTGCTTTGGTTAACGCCGATGCGACTGATGCGGGTGGCGGTGCGCAATTGAATGTTGAGGTTATTCCTTTCCGCCCCGTCGAAGACGCGCCTGCGAGCACTACACTGGTCAGCGGTGAC
The DNA here is from genome assembly GCF_059610245.1 of Ruegeria sp. YTSA075. Classification (NCBI taxonomy): domain Bacteria; kingdom Pseudomonadati; phylum Pseudomonadota; class Alphaproteobacteria; order Rhodobacterales; family Roseobacteraceae; genus Ruegeria; species Ruegeria sp. YTSA075. Next base: position 19,021 of record NZ_JBXWNG010000012.1, read on the forward strand.
GCGTTTGTTTTCAATACCTCGGACGCACAGGCTGGAAATGGCGGGATTCCCAGCGGGATGGAACGTGCCCTGTCCAATTTGACAGAGCAAGAATACCCATCGCTGTCACTGCAAACGTCCGATACGCCTGAAACTATTTTCTGGACCTATTCCGCAGTCGCGTCATTCGACGATTGGCATTTCTAGGGCAGATGTGATCGAAGGCAAATTTGCCGACGATTGATGGGCGATTGCTCGCGTATCGGTTCCTTTTTTGATTCTAGGTCGTTGCGTTCGGCTTGGAGATGAACAGGTGATGCAACTGACCGATGGGCTCGGCTTCATGCAGATAGGAGCGCGCGTCGGAGCAGTTGTATCCAGCAAAGAACGTAACGCGAGTGCCACATCCTTGAAAGGCTACAACTGCCGCCTGGCCTTAATCATCCCGTCCTGGTTCGTTTGGATTGCTGGAGAACAGCGCGATCTTGTTGCCCTGCGGGTCGCGCAGGTAGCCGACATAGAAATTGGGTCCGTAAGCGGCGCGAAAGCCTGGCGCGCCTTCGTCTGATCCGCCAGCAGCCAGCGCGGCGGCATGCAGATCACGCACCTGCTGCTGGTTTTGCGCCTCGAATGCAGTCATTGAACCGTTGCCCGCCGAGGCCGGAGCCCCGTCGAATGTGGGTTTGACATAGAACTCGGGCAGTACCGGGGATTGGTTTGGTTCCACTGGCAAGGCATAGCTTAGACCTTCGGGCCCTTCTTCAAGCTCATATCCTAACGCGGGCATCAAGGCTGAATAGAACCGTTTGGCCCGTGCGACGTCATCGGTGCCAACAGTGACATAGGCGATCATAGTATCCCTCCTCGTCTCGGCTGGCCGAGGCAACAGACTTTAGAATGACATGGCCGCCTGTACAGCACGTTGCCAGCGGGCGTAGGCCGTATCGCGCGCATCCTGTGCCATCTGGGGTTCAAAACGTTTGTCCAGCTGCCAGGTCTCGGCGAACCCGTCCTGATCAGGATAGACACCCGCTTTCATACCGGCCAGCCAGCCCGCGCCCAATGCGGTTGTTTCCTGCATCACCGGGCGATCCACCGGGGCACCCAGACAGTTCGACAGGCCCTGCATGGTCCAGTCTGACGCGCTCATCCCGCCATCGACGCGTAGGATCACATCAGCCTCGGCGCCCCAATCGCCTTGCATTGCATGCCACAGGTCGCGGGTCTGGTAGGCGATGCTGTCCAGCGTGGCGCGGGCAATCTCGGCCCGGCCCGAATTGCGGGTCAGCCCGAACATCGCGCCCCGGCAATCAGGCTTCCAATAGGGTGCGCCGAGGCCGGTGAAAGCGGGGACCAGAACCACATGCTGGGCCGGGTCCGCCTGCGCGGCCAGATCGCCGCTTTGCGGGGCGGCATCGATGATTTTCAGCGCATCCCGCAGCCATTGCACTGCCGCGCCGGCTATGAAGATCGAGCCTTCCAGCGCATAGGTCTTTTGCCCGTCTAACTGATAGCCAATGGTGGTCAGCAAACGGTTTTTTGAGGCGACGGGCTGCGCGCCGGTGTTCAGCAGCGCAAAGCACCCGGTGCCATAGGTCGATTTCATCATACCGGGTTGGAAGCAGGCCTGACCGATCGTGGCGGCCTGCTGATCCCCGGCGACACCCAGAATTGGGATGTTACCACCCAGCAGGGACGTGCTGCCAAAATCAGCCGCGCAATCCAGCACCTCTGGCAGCATTGTTAGAGGCACGTCCAGCAGATCACAAATCTCGGGGCTCCACTTACCCTTGTGAATGTCGAACAGAAGGGTACGCGCGGCGTTGGTCGCATCGGTGACATGGCTGCGTCCTTCGGTCAGACGCCAGATCAGGAAGCTGTCGATGGTGCCGAACAGCAACTCCCCGGCCCCGGCCCGTGCGCGGGCTCCGTCGACGGTATCCAGAAGCCACTTGACCTTGGTGCCCGAGAAATACGGGTCCAGCAGCAGCCCGGTTTGGGCCGTCACATCATCCTCGCACCCGGCCTGTTTGTAGCGGGCGCAGATCTCGGCGGTGCGACGGTCCTGCCAGACGATGGCGTTGTGGATCGCCTTGCCGGTGGTCTTGTCCCAGACCACGGTGGTTTCGCGCTGGTTGGTGATGCCGATCCCGGCGATCTGGTCGGCCGAGACGCTGGTGGTCTCCATCACCTCACGGCAGACCGTTAGAACGCTGTCCCAGATATCCTCGACATCGTGCTCAACCCAGCCTTCCTGCGGGAAATGCTGAGGAAATTCGCGCTGGGCGGTGCCGACGGCCTGCATTTGTGCATCAAATAATATCGCGCGCGAGGACGTGGTGCCCTGATCGATTGCCAGAATATAGGTCATTGCCTGCGATCCTCCCCCGCATGGTTTTGCGGGACTTTAGCGCAAACACTCGCGCAGGGGCCAGAGCAGAAATCAGGCCGCAGGTGGAACAGCGATATTGTCAATCAGGCGCACACCATCGGCCCAGGCGGTGATGAACAGTCGGGCCGGGCGTGATGCGTTGGGTAGGGTCTCAAGCGTTTCTGCGCAGCGCAGGTCGATATATTCCACCTCGGTGAACCCGGCGGCCAGCAGGTCATCCCTGGCTTGCTGTGCAAGTGGCTCGAACGATGCACCGGCAGCGAGTTCTTTGGCCATCGCTTGCATAAGCGTGTTCTTTCGCGCTGCGATCTCAAGCCCTTTGGGCGTCAGCCGCAGGTTGCGAGAGGACATGGCCAAACCCGAGGGCTCGCGGACCGTGGGGCAGCCTACAACCTCAATGGGAATGTTCAGATCGCGGGCCATACGGCGGACGACCAGCAGTTGCTGATAATCTTTTTCGCCGAAATAGGCTTTATCCGCCTGCGTTTGCAGGAAAAGTTTGGCAACCACCGTGGCCACGCCGTCGAAATGGCCGGGGCGGAAGGGCCCTTCCATCATATCCGTTAAGCAAGCGACCGTAACAGTGGTGGAAAAGCCCGCTGGGTAGATTTCTTCGGGATCGGGTACATAGATCGCGTCGACATCGTAAGGGGCCAGCTTCTGCGCATCCTCATGCTCGGTGCGCGGGTAATTGGCCAGATCTTCGGGGTTGTTGAACTGTTTGGGATTCACAAAGATCGTGACGATCACGCGGTCTGTACCTGCCTTGGCGGCCTGAACCAGTGACAGATGCCCCTGGTGCAGCGCGCCCATGGTGGGCACAACGCCGATGGTTTCGCTCTTGCGGTGCCATTCGGTCGTCAGCGCGCGCAGATCGGCCAGACGGCGCAGGATTGGTGCGGTCATCCCTTTGGCCCTTTGGCAGGGGCCTGATCGGCAAAGACATGTTCATCCGCCGGGAAACTGCGCGCGCGCACCTCGGCGGCGTATTCGGCGATGGCGGCTTCGGCCAGCGGGCCCAGTTCGGCATAGCGTTTCACGAATTTCGGTTTGAAGGCCGTGAAAAAGCCCACCATGTCGTCAACCACAAGGATTTGCCCATCGCACCCGGCAGAGGCTCCGATACCGATTGTCGGGATCGTAACTTCGTTGGTGATCTGGTCGGCCAGACTTTGCGGAACCTTCTCTAACACGACAGAAAAGGCGCCTGCTTCGGTGACAGCGTGGGCATCGGCCAAAACGGCCTCGGCTTGTTCGTCGCGCCCCTGCACCTTGTAGCCGCCCAGGGTGTTGATCGATTGCGGTGTCAGGCCGATATGCGCCATCACCGGAATGCCGCGCTTGACCAGAAAGCGGATGGTTTCGGCCATCTCGACCCCACCTTCCAGTTTGACAGCCCCAGCCCCGGTTTCTGCCATGAGACGGGCAGCGTTGCGGAACGCCTTTGCCGGGCTTTCCTCGTAGCTGCCGAATGGCATGTCGATGACCATCATTGCACTGTCCAACCCACGGGCAACGGCCTGCCCGTGCAGGATCATCATCTCCATCGTCACGCCAAGGGTCGATTCCAGCCCGTGCAGCACCATGCCAACGCTGTCGCCCACCAGCACAAAGTCGCAATGGGTGTCCATCAAACGCGCCATCGGGGTAGTATAGGCGGTCAGACTGACCAGCGGCTCGCCTCCCTTCCGGGCGCGAATATCCTCTGCATTTGGGGCTTTTTTGCGGGCGGTGGCGCTCATGTTCGCTCCTTGCGGGGTTCATGTTGCAGTGCGGCATAGCAGATCGAACAGGGCCCACGAAACCCCGGTTGCGCGAACATTTTCTTGAATGACCTTAGGTTTAGGGGAACACTAGGCCCAGAAAAGCCCGCAAACACGCGGCTGCGTTGACTTCAACGGGGAGAGTTTCCATGACTAAGCAGGTGTTTCGAACCTTTGGCTCGGTGCTGGCGCTGAGCGCCGGAGTGCTGGCAACACAAGCGATGGCCCAATCGGACATTACAATCGCCATGCAGCTAGAACCGCCTCATCTGGACCCGACCAGCGCGGCTGCTCAGGCCATCGATTCGGTGGTCTACACCAATATCTTCGAAGGCCTGACCCGGTTCATGGGCGATGGTTCGGTCGTGCCGGGGCTGGCGGAAAGCTGGGAGATTTCGGATGACGGCACCGTTTATACCTTCAAGCTGCGCGATGGAGTGACCTTCCATGACGGCAGTGCGATGGATGCTGAGGATGTCAAATTCAGCCTTGATCGCGCAATGGCCGAAGACAGTGCTAACGCGCAGAAGGCCCTGTTTGCCGGAATTGAAAGCGTCGAGGCCGTCGACCCGCTGACCGTCAAGGTCTCCCTCTCCGAACCAAACGGTAACTTCCTGTTCAACATGGCCTGGGGCGACGCGGTGATCGTTGCCTCTGAGAGCATCGATGACATCAAGACCAACCCGGTCGGTACCGGGGCTTTCACCTTTGGCGAATGGGTGCAGGGCGATAGCATCACATTGAACCGCAATCCTGACTATTGGGGTGATCAGCCTGCACTAGAGAGTGCGACGTTCAAATTCATCTCAGACCCGACCGCCGCTTTTGCTGCCATGATGGCTGAAGATGTGGATGTGTTCGACAATTTCCCAGCGCCAGAAAACCTGCCTCAGTTCGAGGCTGATCCGCGCTTTCAGGTCCTTGTTGGCTCGACCGAAGGCGAAACGATCCTGTCGACCAACAACAAGCAAGCGCCGTTCGACGATATCCGCGTCCGGCAGGCTCTGGCCCATGCGATTGATCGTCAGGCCATCATTGACGGAGCCATGTTCGGCTATGGCACCCCAATCGGAACCCATTTCGCGCCGCATAACCCGGCCTATGTCGATCTGACTGGGCAGTCTGCCTATGACCCGGAAAAGGCCAAGGCTATGCTGGCTGAGGCCGGGTTTGCCGAAGGCTTTGAGACTACGCTGCACCTGCCGCCCCCGTCCTATGCGCGCCGGGGTGGAGAGATCATCGCAGCACAACTGGCCGAGGTTGGGATCACCGCCGAGATCATCAATGTAGAATGGGCACAATGGCTGGAATCCGTGTTCAAGGGCAAGGATTTCGGACTGACCATCGTCAGCCACACCGAACCGATGGATATCGGCATCTATGCACGGCCCGATTATTATTTCCAATACGACAGCACCGATTTTCAGGCCTTGATGGAGTTGCTGAACACCACCACCGACCCTGAAGAGCGTGCCCGGTTGATGGGTGAAGCGCAGCGCCTGATTTCCAACGACTATGTCAACGGATACCTGTTCCAGCTGGCCAAACTGGGTGTGGCTAAGGCGGGCGTGCAGGGGTTGTGGCAGAACGCGCCGACAGCGGCGATTGATCTGACGGCAATCAGCTGGGCGGAGTAGCGTTCAGTCTAAGGAAAGGCCAATGATCAAACGCTCTTTCCTCACCTTGATGGTCCTGGCGCAGCTATGTGTTGCGCCATCCGCATCGGCAGAGACCACATTGGATGCGGCAGTAGCCTTGTGGCTGGACGGCGACGATGCCAAGGCGTTGCCAATGTTGGCGGCGCTGGCGGCGTCTGGCAATTCGGATGCGCGTTTGTTGCTGGGCCGGATCGAAACCACAGATCTTGGGCCATCCCCGTTTCGGCAGAGCCTTGAGCCTGCCGAATCCCGCGCCCTGTTCCGACGTCGCGACAACAGCAATTTCGGCACGTCCTGGCTTACCATTGAGGCCGCCAGGGGGAATGCACTGGCGCAGGCCTTGCTGCGATCCAGGCAGCCTCAGCCTGATCCCGATCAGGTGAAACGTCTCAACGATCTTGGTGAACATCAAGCCACAGATTACTCAACGCGGATCGTTGCATTGTATGGCAGTCAGGCGATGCGGGATGAGTTGCGCGCCTATGACGGGACCATGGACGATCTGCAGCCTTATCTGGCCTATCTTTCGGACAGTCCTGAACCCCGCGGGGATGGTTTGGCGGCGCTGCGCCATATTCAGCCCGACCCGGTTTCGGCGAACTCGGAGCAGGCGCTTGGAATGGCTGGTGTTTTGGCGTTGGGGTTGGGCTATGGCGATCTGTCACCGGGTAACCCGTGGCGGTCTGCCGTCGAAGACTGGCTGATGACAGCCGAGGCGACGCGACCCATCGCGCAACTTTGCAACACGCATTGTACGGTAGAGGCTCCGGCCTGTTCCTTTGCCTTCCTCGCGCTGCTGGGCGGGTACTTCGAGGTCATCCGTATCGACAGCCCCTTTGAGACCGTCATCCCGCAATCGCAGTTTCTGGACAGCCCACGTGCCCGGTTGATGGTGTTACGCCGAGCGGCTTTGGCACGTACCGAAACCAATCTGGAAACGCTGGCAGAATCAGCCCCTGCGCAAGAGCTTTCGGCCTGCGCCCTCGATCTGGTTCGGCAAGAGCAGCGTAAGTATAACTAGCCGCTGGACCCGGGCAGGGCGCGCACTTAACCTGCCCCCAATGCTACGCTATGCCCTCAAACGACTGCTTTCACTTGTGATCAGCCTTGCCATTGCTTCGGTCGTCATCTTTGCGGTGATCGAGGTGGCGCCGGGCGATCCAGCCTCGTTCATGTTGGGCGTTAACGCGCAGCCCGACACATTGGCCGCGCTGCGTGCCGAGCTGGGGTTGGACATGTCTAAGACCCAGCGGTACTTCAACTGGGTAGGCGGGATGCTGGTGGGTGATTTCGGGACCTCGTACACTTATCGCACCCCTGTTTCGCAGATGATCGCGGATCGGCTGTGGGTGTCTTTGCCACTGGCGCTGTATGCACTGACCTTGTCGACCCTGATCGCCTTTCCTGCAGGCATCTACGCTGCCGCGCGCCGCGGCAAACCGGGTGATCTGACAGTGATGGGAGCAACACAGCTGGGCATTGCGGTGCCGAATTTCTGGTTTGCGATGATGCTGGTCCTGATCTTTGCCATCAACCTGCGCTGGTTCAATGCCGGAGGGTTCGCCGGTTGGGACAAAGGGTTCTGGACCGGGCTACATTCTCTGACCCTGCCCGCCATCGCCCTGGCGTTGCCGCAAGCGGCCATTTTGGCGCGGGTGATGCGATCCTCGCTTCTGGACATACTGGGCGAAGATTTCATGCGCACCGCCCGTGCCAAGGGGCTGTCCCGCCGTCAGGCGCTGTGGCGGCATGGGGTGCGAAACGCGCTGATCCCGGTGTTGACCATCATCGGATTGCAATTTTCCTTTCTGCTGGCCGGATCGATAATCATCGAGCAAGTGTTCTACCTGCCCGGCCTCGGTCGGCTGGTTTTTCAGGCGATCTCTGCCCGTGATCTGATCGTGGTTGAATCGGTGGTCATGCTGCTGGTCTTCGCAGTCATCACTGTGAACTTCCTGGTGGATCTGGCCTATGCCGCCGTCGATCCAAGGTTGAGGAGCCGGACATGAGCCGCAACCTGATCCTTGGAGCTGTGTTGTCGTCGCTGGTTCTGCTGGCAGCCTTGGTGTCCTTTGTCTGGACGCCCTACGACCACACTGCGCTGGACATCCCACAGAAGCTACAACCGCCAAACGTGCAGCATTGGTTCGGGACTGACCACTTCGGGCGCGACATGTTCTCGATGATCATGGTCGGCGCGCGGACGTCGATTGCGGTGGCTCTGGTTGCTGTCGGAATCGGTATGGCACTAGGTGTGCCGCTGGGCTTGGCCGCGGCGGCACGCAAGGGGTCATGGCTGGATGAAGTGATCATGCGGGGCAACGATCTGGTTTTTGCCTTCCCCTCTCTGGTCATCGCCATCCTGATCACTGCTGTGTTCGGCGCGGGCGCCATCAACGCGATCATCGCCATTGGTATCTTCAACATCCCCGTCTTCGCTCGCATCACCCGCGGGGCCGCCCTGTCGTTGTGGGAGAGGGAATTCATCCTCGCCGCCCGTGTCTCGGGCAAGGGCGCGGCGCGGATTTCAGCGGAACATATCCTTCCCAATGTAGCCAATCTGCTGATCGTGCAGGGTACCATTCAGTTCAGCCTGGGCATTCTGGCCGAGGCCGGCCTGTCTTATGTCGGTCTGGGGGCACAACCACCGACACCCAGCTGGGGCCGTATGCTGGCTGACGCGCAGACCATGGTCAGTTTTGCCCCGCATTTGGCTCTGATCCCAGGGCTGGCGATCATTGTGACGGTGTTAGGGTTGAACCTGTTAGGGGATGGTCTGCGCGATTGGTTGGATCCCCGAATCCGGGTGGCGCGGACATGAGTTTGCTGCGGATCGAAAGCCTGTCCCTTGGCATACACGGGATCGAGATTTTGAAACAGGTCAGCTTGTCGATTGCACCGGGGCAGATCGTTGCTGTAACCGGGGAAAGCGGCTCGGGTAAATCGATGACTGCACTGGCCGTGATGCAGTTGTTGCCCGATGGGGCGGAAAGTGATGGCTCGATCCTGCTGGACGGGCAGGAAATCCTGAACCGGCCCGAGGCAGAGATGTGCGCATTACGCGGTGCTTCGATCGGGATGGTGTTTCAAGAGCCGATGACCGCACTGAACCCGGTCAAAACCATCGGCGATCAGGTGATGGAGACCATCCTGATCCACAAGGCGATGCCTCCTGTGCAGGCGCGGGAGCGGGCGCAAGAGGTATTGGCCCGAGTTGGGCTGCCTTCAGATCGCTTCCCCCTGTCCCGCTATCCGCACGAGCTATCGGGTGGTCAGCGTCAGCGCGTAGTCATTGCAATGGCGATTGCACTACGGCCGAAACTTCTGATCGCGGATGAACCGACAACGGCGCTGGATGTGACCACACAGGCGCAGATTCTGGACCTTCTCAAAGGGTTGGTGACTGAATACGGGATGGGTCTGCTGATGATCACCCATGATCTGGCTGTTGTCGCCGATATGGCGGATCAGATCGTCGTCATGCGCCATGGCGAGGTGGTCGAAAGCGGTGTGACCGACCTTCTGCTACAAAATATGCAGCACCCCTATACCCGGATGCTGTTCGAGGCGTCGAACCATCAGGTGGCTTTGCCTGATGTAAAACAACCGCAGCCGCTGCTTGAGGTCACGCAAGTGGTCCGCGACTATCGCCTGCCCCGCAAGGGCCTGTTCGATGCGCCCGGCTATACCCGTGCCGTGGATCAGGTCAGCTTCACCCTCAACCGGGGTGAGCGGCTGGGTCTGGTCGGGGAGTCTGGATGCGGAAAATCGACCCTAACACGGGCTATTCTGGGGCTGGAAGAGGTTCAATCCGGTGATATCCGGTTGGACAGTCAGCCGGTGTTCTCGGGCCATAAACCCAACCCCGCCGTGCGGCATAAAATGCAGGTGGTGTTTCAGGACCCCTATGGCAGTTTCAACCCGCGCCACCGGGTTGCGCGCCTGATTACCGAACCATTTCATTTGCTCGAAACACCTCCGGCTGGGGGTGAGCGGCGGGATCGCATTGCCGAAATGCTGATCGCTGTGGGGCTGCGCCCGGAAGATGCGGACAAGTACATCCACGAATTCTCGGGCGGTCAAAGGCAACGCATCGCCATTGCCCGCGCGCTGATCATCCGGCCGGAACTGATCCTGTTTGACGAGGCTGTCTCGGCCCTTGACGTCTCGGTCCGGGCGCAGATTCTGGATTTGCTGGCTGAACTGTGTGCGGCCTATGATCTGACCTATCTGTTTATTAGTCACGATCTGAGCGTCGTGCGCACGATTACGGACAGGGTGATGGTCATGCAGGCCGGAAAGATCGTTGAACAGGGCGAGACCGAGCAGGTCTTCACCAACCCGCGCCACTCATACACACAAAAGCTGATTTCGGCCGCGCCGCAGCTGCCGGAGATCGGGGTGGGTGCAGCGTGATTTCATCAGTATTAGAGCCGAAGTAGGAGTTTCCGATGACCAATATGATATGGTTTGATCCCAGCCTCTGTTTGATCGGGGGCGCGTGGCAATCGCCGGTCAATGGTCAATCTCTGCCCTTGGTCAACCCGTCCGATGGATCGGAAATCTGCCGGATCGCGCGGGGGAATGCATCGGATGTCGATGCCGCCGTCGCAGCGGCCCGCGCTGCCCTAGATGGCGAATGGGGCCGGATGCCTGCCTTCGAGCGGGGGCGTATCCTAAGCCGCTTAGGGCGGTTGGTTCTGGAGCGTGTTGATGATTTGGCCAAGTTGGAGGCGATGGATGTCGGCAAACCGCTGACACAGGCAAGGGCGGATGCCGTAGCCCTGGCGCGGTATTGTGAGTTTTATGGTGGTGCGGCGGACAAGGTGATGGGCGAGACCATTCCTTATTTGGACGGCTACACCGTCTACACGCTGCGCGAACCACATGGCGTGACAGGTCATATCGTGCCGTGGAACTACCCGATGCAGATCATTGGTCGCTCGGTCGGCGCAGCGCTGGCCATGGGCAATGCCTGTGTTCTGAAACCAGCGGAAGAGGCCTGCCTGACCGCGTTGGCCTTTGCCCATCTGGCGACTGAGGCCGGGTTACCGGCTGGCGCGCTGAATGTTGTGCCCGGATTGGGGGCCGAGGCTGGGGCCGCGCTATCCGGACATCCTGGGGTCGATCATATCTCGTTCACTGGGTCCGTCGCGACTGGGGCTTTGGTGCAGCAAGCAGCGGGGCGCAACGTAGTCCCTGTGACGTTGGAACTCGGCGGAAAATCCCCGCAATTGGTGTTTGATGACGCTGATTTGGACGCGGCTTTACCGTTTCTAGTTAATGCGGGCATTCAGAATGCGGGGCAAACCTGCTCGGCCTCATCACGCATTCTGGTGCAGCGCGGGGTCTATGATCAGGTCAAGGCACGAATGTCTGAGGCTTATGGCCAGTTGACTGTTGGGCCCGCAATGGAGGACCTGCGGGTGGGCCCCTTGATCTCAGACAGGCAAAAAACCATCGTTTCCGGTTTTCTGGCGAAGGGAGAGGATTTGACCATAGCCGCGCGGGGGCAGATCACTCCGGGTGCGCCAGAGGATGGTGCCTATGTCCAACCGACTTTATTCGCTGACGTGCCAGCTGATCACGTTCTGGCGCAGGATGAAGTTTTCGGACCGGTTCAGGTTCTGATCCCGTTTGAGATCGAAGAACAGGCTCTAACTATAGCAAACAGCACCGATTATGGCCTTGTCGCCAGTATCTGGACCCGCGATGGTGCCCGGCAGATGCGGCTGGCGAAACGCTTGCGCTCTGGGCAGGTGTTCATCAATAACTATGGCGCTGGCGGTGGCGTCGAATTGCCATTCGGAGGGGTTGGAAAATCCGGCCATGGCCGTGAGAAGGGGTTCGAGGCGCTTTATGGCTTTTCACAACTCAAAACGGTTGCGGCGTTTCACGGCTAGACGATCACTTCGATGGCCTTCTGAGCACCAACGCCAAACACTCGCTTGTAGCGGTCGATCTGATCGTCGGGACCCATCGCCTTTTCCGGGTTGTCCGACAGTTTGACCGTTGGCCGCCCATTGGCTGACACCGCCTTGCAGACCAGAGAGAACGGCGCTAGCGCCTCATTCGGTACAAGCCCGCGGAAATCATTGGTCAACAAGGTGCCCCACCCAAATGAGATGTTGGTGCGCCCGACAAACTGCGCGTGCAGTTCCTTGATTTTGTCGACGTCCAGCCCGTCGGAGAATATGACTCGCTTCCGTTTCGGGTCCTCACCACGAGACTTCCACCAATTGATGGCCACTTCGGCCCCTTCAGCAGGGTCGCCGCTGTCGATGCGGATGCCGGTCCAACCCGCCAGCCAATCGGGCGCGCGGTCCAGAAAGCCCTTGGTGCCATAGGTGTCGGGCAGGATGATGCGCAGATTGCCGTCATGTTCATCATGCCAATCGCTCAGGACGTCATACGGGGCCTGCGCCAATGCCTCATCCGTGTCGGCCAGAGCGGAATAGATCATGGGCAATTCATGAGCGTTGGTACCAATGGCCTCGACCTCGCGCCGCATCGCGATCAGGCAGTTCGAGGTGCCAGTGAAGGCTTGGCCCAATCCTTCGATCATCGCCTGAACACACCAGTCTTGCCAGAGGAAAGAGTGCCGCCGACGTGTTCCGAAATCCGCGATCCCAAGGCCCTGAATGGTGCTGAGCTGTTCAATCTTCTCCCATACCCGCGTCATTGCGCGGGCATAAAGAACCTGCAACTCGAACCGGCGCATGTGGTTCAATACCGCGCGGGATCGCAGTTCCATCAGCACGGCCAAAGCAGGGATTTCCCACAGCATGACCTCATGCCATTTACCCTCAAAAGTCAGTTCATATTGGTCGCCCTTACGCTCCAGGTGGTAGGGCGGCAGGCGCATGTTTTCGAACCACTCCATGAAATCCGAGCGGAACATCTGCCGTTTGCCATAAAACATGTTGCCGCGCAGCCAGGTGCTTTCCCCCCGGCTGAGGCTGAGCGAGCGGATATGATCCAGCTGTTCGCGCAGCTCGCCTTCGTCAATCAGGCGCGCCAATGGCACGTGATTCGAGCGGTTTATCAGCGAAAACTCGACATTTGTTTGGGGCTTGTTTCGAAACACTGACTGGCACATCAGCAGTTTGTAGAAATCCGTGTCGATCAAAGACCGCACAATCGGATCAATCTTCCATTTGTGATTGTAAACACGGGTCGCAATATCGACCATGGGGAACTCCTGCGATTTCCGTTGTTAGATCAATCGGCACGGCGAATGGCAAGAGTCGCTGATTTGGTGACAATGCCCGCTTGACGCCACAAAGCGGGCATATTGTTTGATCTGATCACCGATTAGTGAGGGTGCGGGATGGAAAGAAAAGGTTGTTGGTTCGTGAATGAGTCTTCGATACGATTTTGATATTTTAAGAAAAACATCAGGCGATCAAGCATTTGAAACACTATCAGGCGAGACCAAGGATGGGATTCGCCCTGTGGCGCTGTTTCGGGATGTGAAAACGTCGGATGCCTTGCGCGGGGCATCGCCCAAGATTCGCAAGATATTTCAGGATGCGGGGTTCGAGCTGGCCGCGCATGACAGCGGTATCGCGCCCGATGTTTATCCGCCCTCAGATCAGGCCGACCGTGACCAGATTTTGCAGGTGCTGTTTGCCAATATCAAAAGCCAGGGCGTTCAGGGTGAATACAGCGGCGAATTCGACCTTTTGCAGTTCCTAGCGCATGTGAAACGCGCGCGGCCGGTGCAAGGGATCGTGCAGCCTGTTCTGACTGCGCCTACGCCAGAACCGATCCCGGCGAGCCGAACCCGGCGGCGGGCCATTCCGGGTCGCATCGGCTTTGCCCTGGGCTTGGCGGTCATACTTTTTGTGATGTTCAAGTTTCTGGAGGCGAGCGGCACCCCGACGCCTTAAGCCAGAATCACACCGGCGGCGCGCATCGCCTGCTCAGCCGTTGCCATTGACCCGTCCATATCGATCCCACGACAGGCATCCAGTCGGACGGTCACGTCCAGCCCCAGCTGTGCGGCATCTACGGCGGAGTAGTGAACACAGAAATCCGTTGCCAACCCGACCAGGGTGACCTTCGACAGGCCACGTGTGTCAAGATAGCCTTTAAGTCCTGTCGGTGTTTTTCGATCATTCTCAAAAAAGGCGGAATAGCTGTCGATTGCGCTGCGAAATCCTTTGCGGATGATCAGGTCGGCGTCGGTGCGCAAACCGGGGTGAAACGCCGCGCCATTCGTGCCCTGAACGCAGTGATCGGGCCACAGGACCTGCAGGCCATAGGGCATATCGATCATCTCAAACGGCGTTTTACCCGGGTGCGAACTAGCAAAGCTGGAATGGCCTGCCGGATGCCAATCCTGCGTCAAGATCACCGCGTCGAAATCATTCATCATTGCGTTGATGGGCGCCACGACCTCATCCCCGCCCGCTACCGCCAGCGCACCCCCGGGGCAGAAATCATTCTGGACGTCGATTATGATCAGGGCATGGGTCATCTGGGGCCTCCTTTGATGCTTTATCGGTAGGCGGGCGGGGGCTGGTCGTCAATGCGGTCTCTTGCGACTCTGTGCCTGCGGGTTTAGACCGCGCGCATGTATACGATCGCTGCTCTCTATCACTTCACCCGCTTTCCGGATCACGCCGCCCTGCGGGATCCGTTGCTGGACCTGTGCCGCGCCCAATCGGTCAAGGGCACGCTGCTGCTGGCGCAGGAAGGGATCAACGGCACCATCGCGGGTCCTCGTGCTGGGATTGATGCGGTGCTGGCGCATATCAAGGCGCTGCCTGGATGTGCTGATCTTGAGTGGAAAGAGGCAACCGCAGACCATCCGCCATTCGGCAAGATGAAGGTGCGGTTGAAGAAAGAGATTGTGACCATGGGCCAGCCGGATGTCGATCCGCGTGCCCGTGTCGGCAACTATGTTGAGCCGGAGGACTGGAACGAGCTGATCCGCTCGGACGATGTGGTGGTGATCGACACACGCAACGATTATGAGGTGGCAATCGGTACGTTTGAGGGCGCAATAGACCCTGAAACCGCAAGTTTCCGTGACTTCCCAACCTGGTGGGAGGAAAACAAGGACCGCTTTCACAACAAGCGTGTCGCGATGTTCTGCACAGGCGGCATTCGGTGCGAGAAATCCACCAACTATCTGCTGGGGCAGGGGGTTGAGGATGTCTATCACCTGAAAGGCGGGATCCTGCGCTATCTCGAAGAGATGCCTGCAGAGGACAGCACCTGGCAGGGTGAGTGCTTTGTGTTCGACAACCGTGTTTCGGTCGGTCATGGGCTGGTCGAGGGGCCGCACAGTCTGTGTCATGCCTGCCGCCGCCCGATCCTGCCCGAAGATATGAAACGCCATGAATATGAGCACGGCGTGGCTTGTCATCGCTGTGTCGATGAGACCTCCGAGGCGGACAAGGCCCGGTTTCGTGAACGGCAAAAGCAAATCCTGCTGGCGCGCAAACGTGGGTTTGAGCATCTGGGTTCGAGCTAAATTCAGCTTGCGGGCCTGCTCCTTAAGCCGGATGATCAGGGGCACACCAGCGGGATGGAGCCCCAATGCATCGTGAACCGAAAACTCTGGAAGAGTGGAAATCGACCCTGCTGGCCGCATTGGGTTTGGTGATTGCCAGTTTTCTGGCGTGGTATGGCCTGTCGCGCCTGAATGATGCGACCGCTGGCGATACAATCGGCTCTTTCGCCTCAGTGGGTTTGTTGATCTGGATTGCCTCGCAATCGTGGTACTATGTGACCCAGGTGAAATCCCCCCGGCGGCTGTTGCTGCTGATGGGCGTGTCCTTCATTCAGGTCGTGCCATTCCTGTTTGCCGCCGTCTACGGAGCCTTTGGCTACAACGACAACTGCGTGATCGGCGCACAGGGGCCTGGGGACATTTTGTATTTCTCGTATGTCACCTTCACCACCGTCGGCTACGGGGACATGTCCCCGGTCGGACTGTGCCGCGCACTTGCTGCGGCCGAAGCGGTCACAGGTTACATTCTGCTGGGTATGTTTGTGGCAGCCGCGGTTGCGATCTATGCACGCAACCACACCCCAAATGGCCAAGGTTAGTGCCTATTTGTTCTGGTCAATCCAGCGCGACATCATCCGTTTATCATGGAAGCATTCGGATGGGATAGGTCGGCGTTTGCTGCGCGAAATCCGCTCGGCAAAGGCGACCTGCTTGCCAGTTGGGTAATTGTCGAATTGCGAGGTTGCGCGGGGCTTATGCGCTGAAATCCAGTCAGACAGCATCCTGCGGTCTCGTTGCACATCAACAGGGATTTCCAGCGCAGATTGCTCTGCAATCGCACGGGCATACCGCATCTGCCGGTCTGTCACTGGCAGCAGGTGATAATCGTTGCTCGGCTCACCCAGAGCCGAATTTCGGATGTGCTGGGCCATCGGTTTGTCCTCTGACTTTGTAGAACATAAATAGAACATTAACCGAATATTTCAAGTATCCTGTGGGTTTTGGCCTGTCGTTCGGCGTTTTTCCTCCAAAGCAGCCCTGATGACAGGCCCGTATTCAAAAAGATTACAGGGTTACTCCACTTAACCCAGAAGCTTTCCAAACATCATAAAGGTTTTAATTGGGTTGAGTTAGACTCATGTTAAGAAAGACCTGTTCCCGACATTTGGCGTCGGGAACAGAACATATGCCTATTCCAACCTATGGCTGACTCTTGTTGAAACCTGCCATGCAGGCAGCGCCCGATTTTTTAGGAGAGATCTCATGAAAACCCACGCACAGGCCGTCGTTATCGGAGGGGGCCTAGTCGGTTGTTCAATCCTTTATCACCTGGCCAAGCTCGGCTGGACAGACGTTGTTTTGTTGGAGCGGGATGAATTGACATCCGGCTCGACCTGGCATGCGGCGGCGAATATCCATGGGCTGCATGACAATAACAACGTCACGCGCATCCAGCATTATACGATGAACCTATATAAAGAGCTGGAGAAAGAGACAGGGCAAGGCTGCGGCGTATTTCAACCAGGTTCGCTATACCTGGCCCAAACCGAAGACCGGGAACATCAGCTGCGCCTGCAAGAGGCCAAAGCGCGGTTCTACGGCCTGAACTTTTATGAGATCAGCCGTGAACAGGCGAAAGAACTGCATCCGCTTGCGCAGTTCGATGATATCCGCTGCATCATGTACGAACCCGATGGCGGCAATGTAGATCCGTCCGGTGTGACCATGGCCTATGCCGCAGGCGCACGCGCTATGGGAGCCACGATTGAGCGGTTCTGCCCCGTAATAGGGACGGAACAGCAGCCCGACGGCTCTTGGATCGTGCAGACCGAAAAGGGTGACATCAACGCGCAATGGGTCGTCAATGCGGGTGGTCTTTGGGGGCGCGAGGTTGCGTCGCTGGCGGGGATCGAACTGCCGTTGCAACCGACCGAACACCAGTATTTCGTCACCGAAGCAATCGACGAAGTGGCCAATATGGGCCGCCGTCTGCCGTCGATCGCCGACCGGGACGGGGAGTACTACTTTCGACAGGAAGGCAATGGCCTGCTAATCGGGGCTTATGAGAAAGACATGCGGTTCTGGGCCGAAAACGGCACGCCACTGGATTTCGCCCACGATCTGTTCCCCGACGATCTGGACCGGATCATGGAAAACGTGATCCGCGCCACCGAACGCGTGCCGGTCGCCGCCACCGCGGGCGTCAAACGCGTCATCAACGGCCCGATGATCTGGTCGCCGGATTCCAACGCGATCTGGGGGCCGGTGCCCGAGCTACAGAACTATTTCTGCTGCACCGGCATCATCCCCGGCTTCTCGCAATCCGGCGGGCTGGGCCTGCTGGCGGCGCAATGGATGATCGAGGGTGAGCCGCAATACGACATGTTCGCCTGGGATCTGGCTCGCTTTGGCGAATGGGCCGACAAGAAGTTCACCAAGGCGCGGGTCGAGGATCAGTATTCGCACCGTTTCGCCATCCACTTCCCCAACGAAGAACGCAGCGCCGGCCGCCCCGCCCGCGTGCGCCCGGCCTATGAGATGCAAAAGGCGATGGGGTGTGTCTTTGGCCTGAACTGCGGCTGGGAACATCCGCTTTGGTTTGCCGATCAGCCAGGAACCGTCGAAACCAATGGCTTTACCCGCCAGAACTGGTGGGAGCCGGTGGGGCGCGAAGTGAAGATGCTGCGCGATGCGGTTGGCGTGATCGATATCTCGAACTTCGCCAACTACGTGATCAAGGGGCCCGGCGCCTATGACTGGCTTGATCAGCTGGTGGCCAACCGCGTCCCGACTGAGGTTGGGCGGTCCTGCCTGACCCCGCTGATCTCGGTGCGCGGCGGCGTGGCAGGCGATTTCACGATCACCAAAGTGGCAGACGATGAATACATGATGATCGGCTCGGGTATGGCCGAGCGCTATCATCAGCGCTTCTTCAACATGGTTAACCTGCCCGCAGGAACCACGCTTGAGGTCGCCACGGACCGCATCGCTGGCTTCAACGTGGCGGGCCCAAAATCGCGCGACACCCTGCAACGCTTGACGAATTCGGACCTGTCGAACGAGGTGTTCCGCTTCATGCGCTCGCAAACCATCGAGGTCGCGGGTGTCACCTGTCTGGCTATCCGCGTCAGCTTTACGGGCGATTTGGGGTGGGAGTTGCATTGCGCAGAATCCGACCAGATCAGGCTCTATACAGCGCTATTGGACGCGGCGAAAGAACATGGTGGTGGCCCGGTTGGCGGTCGCGCACTCGGGTCGCTGCGTATCGAAAAGGGCTATGGCTCTTGGGGGCGCGAGTATTCTCAGGAGTACTGGCCACAAGAGGTTGGCCTTGCGGGCCTGATCAAGCTGGACAAGGACTTCCTGCACAAAGAGGCCTATCTGTCCATCAAGGGCAACTCCGCGCGTGAGGTCCTGTCGATCTTCGAGGTTGACGCCGCAGATGCCGATGCCAGCGGTGGCGAGCCGATCTTTGCACTGGATGGCACGCCGGTGGGCCGCGTGACCTCGGGCGCGTATGGTTATTCGGTGGGGAAATCGCTGGCGATCGGCTATGCGGACCCGAAGGTGGCCAAGCCCGGCGATACGGTTGAGGTTTTCATCCTCGGCAAACCGCACAAAGCCCGGATTCTGTCAGAGCCCCCGTTTGACCCGGCAGGCCACCGGCTGCGCGATGTACAACCGGTGATGGAGGGCGTGGCGTGACCAATAGTTTCGCCCGAGTTGCAGAATTTGCGTTGACGCGGGCGGCTTCCGATATGCCCTCCAGCGCGCACGAGGCAGCGGCGCTGATGATGCTGGATACGATGGGTATCCTGATCGCCGCAGGTCCGATGGAGGCGGGCGTGATCGCGCGCGACACCGCAGCGCTGCTGTATGCCAGCTCTGATCCAGCGTTCAGCGCCCGCATGATGTTCGATGGCCGCGCGGTCAGTCTGGCAGGTGCGGCTTATGCGGTCGCGGCCCAGACCGATAATCTGGACGGCCATGATGGCTATAACCCGACCAAGGGTCATATCGGCGTCGTTGTTCTGCCCACTCTGGCAGCTTTGGCCGAACATCGACCCGAACTGTCAGGGCCCGAGGCGTTGGCAGCGGTGATCACAGGCTATGAAATTGCCGGTCGGGCCGGGATATCGCTGCATGACAGCGTCAGTGACTATCACACATCGGGCGCGTGGAATGCATTGGGCGTCGCGGCCATGGCAGCGCGCCTGCGGGCGCAAAGTGCCGAACAACTGCGGCAGGCCATGGGCATCGCCGAATACCATGGGCCCCGCAGCCAGATGATGCGCGAGATTGCAAACCCCACCATGCTGCATGACGGGTCAGGCTGGGGCGCATTGGTTGGTCTGTCCGCCGCCGTGTTGGCTGAGCGTGGGTTCACCGGGGCCCCGGCTATCACCATCGAAGCTGATGAAGCGGCATCGCATTGGTTGGATCTGGGGAGCTTCTGGCAGGTCGAGCATCAATATGTGAAACCCTATCCCATCTGCCGATGGGCGCACGCGGCCATCGATGCCACGCGGGCGGTGATGATCGAGCACAATTTGAACCCTAGCCAAATTGCGACCCTGAAGGTGAACAGCTTTCATCAGGCGGCCTGTCTGTATTCGGGTATCCCTCAGTCGACATCTCAAGCGCAGTATTCTTTGCCTTTTGCGGTGGCAGTTTATGCACTTCATGGTCGGATTGGTGTTGAGCATATCTCGGGGAGCGGCCTTTCCGATCCCGAGGTTGCCGCGTTCATGTCCCGTATTCAGGTTGCGGAAGTTGAGCGGCACACTGCGCGGTTCCCTAAGGGGCGCTGGGCCGATGTTGAGATCACCACCACGGATGGGCATGTGCTTTATTCTGGCGATACTCATGCCCGAGGCGGCCCCGAAGCGCCGTTTTCGCGATCAGACGTAATTGCGAAATACATGGAGTTTGCTGAGCCTGTCGTCGGCGTGGATCGGGCCGAGGCCATCCGCGACGCGATTTTGGGTTGGACCGATCCGCATTCGCGTTATGCTGATTTGGCTGCGCTTCTGTATGAACCACCGGCCCTATAGTCTTTTCCCAGAACTCATAGTTTAAGACCGCAACCGGTGTCGATTGACTAGTCTAATCGATCTCCACGATTTCAAGCAAAGCAGCGATTCTTGCGCGTGCTTGAACACTTTCATCCAGCAGGTTTACAGCATCTGCCAACGGTTTGTCCTCCATGCGTTCAGGCAGGTTTGCCAGCGCCTGTGTCGTCGCACTTAATTCAGCGAACTTTTCGTTCATATCCGAATTGGCCCGGCCTGGTAAATTTGCCAACCAGTAATATCTGTTTGCGGCCTGCACATCGCCGACCTCCTGCAACAAAGCTGCAGCGTTGGCAAAGTCGCGGCTGGCAATCATCGCCTCGATCCGCAAAGCATCGGCCGCCTCTGACGGGTCATCGGCCAATTCCAGAACTGCCTGATAGGGGCGACCAATCTGCAACGCGGCCTGCGCCCGTAGCAACGCCCGTTCCGCGCGCCTCGCGCGATCTTGGTGGCGGTTCGCAAGTTCCGCCGCGTGAGCGCCGAACCCCAGCTTCGTCAATCGCATGGACAGTGCAATAGCTGTATCGGTTGAAACAGCATCCTTCTGAGACTGTGAGAGAGACAGGCTTTGTCTCAAAAAAGCTAAGTCATCCGCACGTTCTGCAAGCAATTGCAGATGCCGGTCCAGCAGGGCAGGAACTTCTGCATTAACTGGCATTGTGTCGATCAGTGCAAAGGCCTGTTCGAATTCCTGTATCAGACCTAGTGCCACCACATGTGTTCGGGCCATCATAGGCCCCATATCGGTTTGGCGATATTCGATCGCATAGGCGGCGGCGAGATCCAGTTCCTGCGGCGAAACAGCCCCGCGATCGTTCCAGCGTTTTTCAATCAGACGCGCCAGGGCCAGCGGCGCCTCGGTCGAGGCTTCAGGCGCTTTGATCACTTCGGATAAGTGGCCTTCTTCTGATTGGCCATCCCCTTCGGCAGAGGCCACTTCGGCCTTGGCGTTGGAGAGTGAGGGTGATGTTTCCGATTCAACACGCTCTACCGACCGCAAAACACGCCGCGCCGCTTCAAGTTGCTCGGCGTCAACCAGAATTGAGGATAGCCGCGGGCCCAGACTGCGGCGCAGATGGTCGGGCAATCGAAAAAAGCTTTGTTCGATTGCCTCAACGCGCGCATCGGTTGTCAGTTTCCGTTCAGCCATCACAGCCCAAAGCGCGGCATCGCTGTCGCATCGCTGAAGGCCGTGAAATGGGCTGCGCTGGGAAAACGGCTGATCGTCAACGATACTTGCAATTGCCGCAACCCGTTGAGCCTCATCACTTTGCAAGCTCGAAAGGCTCAGCATTTGGAGGGCTTCCACGCCAAAACCGTAATAGGCATAAAGCTTGGACAAAGCCAAAGCGCGGTCTACGTCCAGCCTGTCGAACTCTTGAAACAGCTTTGCGCGCAGCCGTGCGACTTGGTCCAGGAAAGGCCGATCGTCTGCCCAGGTTTCAAATCCAAGCTCGACGCTTGTGAAACAGGTAGGTTTGGCTTCGATCTGCGGGAATTCAGAACCCAGCAGGGCATTGAGTTCATCAAATGCGGTCGAAAGCTCTACGTTTGAATTCAAAGCACCCGTCAAGGGTAGTGCCTGCAGCTCGGGCAGCCGTCTTGGTCCGATAGTAGCCAGATTCAGATCCAATACATCCCGATCCGCCCCTTGTAGAAGACGCGTCGATAGCTGCTCCTTGAAACTCTGCCCGCCAAGGGGCAACAAAGGCAATTCAATGGCTTCTGATGGGTTAGGGCGTGACGAAAGGTCGGGCTTGGGTGATGATCGGGGCGGGGGAATATTGGCTAGCAACGGCGGCAATATCGCGCCGGGCGCAATATCCAGAACGATCATCGAGTCGCGATAAAGAAATGCAGAAGCAACGCAGTCGCAGCCAAAATCCAGGTCCAGCCCATCCCCCGGCTGTTTCTGCGACAACGAGGCGAGGCGGTTTGTTGTCAGTCGACTGAACACGCCTCCGGTCTTGTAGGTCACATTGTCCAGATCGACGATCAAACGTGCCCCGCCTTTGCGGTGCTTAACGACCCAACCCGTGTTTGGCGGCACGTTAAACACAAGGCGTGTGTATCCGTCATGCTCACCCGAGCGGATTGTTACCTCTTGTGACGACGCCAGCGTTGCTGAGGCCATCAACGCGAATGCCAATACGACAAACCGGATCATGCGGCCGCCTGCTTAAGCTCTTTCAGGGCATCTTCCAACTCGGTGAAATCGGGGCGATTATGTGTGGGTGTGTTCTGTCGACCGACTTCAATACACATTGCAGCGTTGTGGTTGTGGAGATTGGCGACAAGCACCTCTTTTATCAGTTGGTAGAAATGGTTGTCCTCTTCCACCACGTTTTTCAACTTGCCTGCAAAAGGGCCAACCAGGCCATAGGCGAGGAAGACGCCCAGAAAAGTCCCAACCAGCGCCCCCCCGATCAGTTTACCCAACACCTCGGGCGGTTGATCAATCGAGCCCATGGTCTTAATCACTCCTAAAACCGCAGCAACGATGCCCAAGGCCGGTAGGCCGTCCGCTACGGTTTGCAATGCGTGACTTGAATGCATGGCGTGATGAAAATTCGCCTCCATCCGTTTATCCAGCACTTCTTCCACCTGATGCGGATCGTCATAGTTCATGGCGGCAGCGCGCATCGTGTCGCAGATCAGATCCACCGCCTCTTTGTCGGATTGAATCTTGGGATAAGCAGAAAACAGGCTCGAACTTTCGGGTTCTTCGATGTGTTGTTCCAACTCAACCGGGTTCGCGCGCGCAATACGGATCAATGAGAACAAAAGGCAGAGCAGGTCACGGTAATCTTCGGGCTTCCATTTTGGCCCTTTGAAAACCTTACCCATGTCCTTGATTGTGTGCTTGATGCCACCTGCATCATTGCTGATCAAAAAGGCCCCGACGGCAGCCCCGCCGATCATCATCATCTCGTATGGCAGCGATTTCAGGATGATTGTCATCTTACCGCCGGCTGCAAGGTAGCCGCCGAACACCATTACGAAAATGACGATAATTCCAACAATTCCAATCATTTGCGATCTCCAGGCATGTTCGAGGCAGGTGTGCGGTCCATGGGGTCTACTCTTGCGGTGCGGTCGCGTTGCGACCTGCCATCACAACGCTGATGGTATAGGCTGCATCCGGACTGAGACTGGCCAGTATGCTCGCCGCAGCCTCTGGCGGCATGCGTGACAGAAAGCCGGACGCAAAGGTTGGGTCCATCGTCTCAAACAACGCGGCCGCGTCTTTCGGCTTCATGTTCTGATAGACATCTGTCAGCTGGGTCAGGTCCGTTTCGGCGGCTTTGTCTGCCACGGCCAGGGTCGCACGCAGTGACTCTTCGGCCTCTTGCAAAGTGGCGAGGCGCATGTCGATGGCCTCATTGGCAATTTCCAAAGCCTTTTCCTTTTCCATCACCCTATCTTCGCGCTGTTTCACGCGTTCTTCACGGCGCAACAACTCGGCCAGAAGGCCCTCAACATCGCGCGCTTGCGTTGTTGCGTGTTTTTCTTTCGACTGCTCGACATCCGCGGATTTCGCCAGCGCTGGCCCGGCTTCCAGCCCGACACGAATAATCGCTGATCCGATCATCAACAGAGAGATGACCGTCAACACCCCCGCGCGCGGACGATTTTGCCCTTTATCCGCAGTTTTGGAACGCATCAGGTGGCCTCGTTCATGTTTCGGCCATGCCGGAAAAACATCAGCCCTTCGGGGGCTTTGGCAGGGGCCTCACTCAGTGTGTCCTCAGGCTGCGCTTCGGGCGGTTCCACGTCAGTTTCAGCAACTTCGTTCGCTACCTCAGACTTTGGTGCAGGCTCGACCAGAGGGTCCTTGATGTCGACCGTTTCGGGATCGGTCTCCTCTGCTGGAATCACGTCGTGCATCGAGGCCATCATCAGTTCCAGACGTTGCGCCACGCTTTCGGCGCGCTGAGTCAGATCCTTCAAAGACTCGCCTGACTGATCCGAAGCCGCGCGCGCATTGTCGAGGGATCTCTTCAACTCATCTGCCTGCGAGGACAGCACCGCAACAGCGCCGCCTACGCCCTTTTCAAGATCGGTAAACCGTCTGAGTCTGCGCGACAGAACAAAGCAATACAGCCCTGCACCCAGCGCGCCCGCGACCAGCAAAATATCCGCGATAAGCTCCAATTTCGCCTCCTAATTCAGTACAAATTCCATGACCAGAACATCGCGCACCCGACCTTCTCCAGTAACAATTTCAATGCGCCGCAGCAGGTGTCCTCTGATCCGGGTCAAAGCCATCGGATCTTCCAGATCCGAAACCCTGACCGCGCGCAGATAGCCGTTCAGCACATCCATGATTCGTGGTTGTATTTTTTCCACATCAGCGATGTACGGAGCGTTAACTTCGAGCTGCGCGTGAAATTTCAAGTGACGCGCCTGGCTTTCGGTCAAAGAGATGACCACGGGCGGAAGATTCACGAAACCGACATCCGCAAGCGGTTCAGCCTTGGCGTCTTTCTTATCACTTTCGGCATATGTCTCCTCGGATTTTGCGCCGAAAGGCAGCAGGCCCGATGTGGTCAAAAAATATCCACCCGCGGCGCCAGCGACGGCCAGAATCAGCCCGATCAACAGACCCTTTTTCCCCTTTTTCTCAGGCGCTTCTGCCTCTTCTGCCGTTGCGTCTGTCATGACGTCCTCATCCATTCATTGTGAATCCGTCATAACCCGTCAGGGACTAACCGATTGTTAAGGGCAATGGTCCAAACAGAGAACGCGTCGGGCAGAATGTCGGCGAGTCGGAGGTGAGCGTGCAGCAGATCGGAACTGTCTGGGCAAGTTTGGACAGGCGAAAACAAATCATCGTTGCCGGCGCAGTTGTGCTGGTGTTTCTGGGAATTTTGGGCATGTCGCGGTTGGCGTCTGCGCCGTCGATGACGCTGCTTTATGCGGGGCTGGAAAGCGGCGCAGCGGGTGATATCGTCCGTTCGCTCGATCAACGCGGCGTGCCATATGAGATTCGCGGTGGGTCTATCTATGTGCCGGGCGGGCAACGGGATGAACTGCGGATGACCCTTGCCAGCGAAGGGTTGCCAGCAAACGGCAATCGCGGGTACGAGCTGCTCGATTCGCTAAGCGGGTTTGGCACCACCTCTCAGATGTTTGATGCCGCCTATTGGCGCGCCAAAGAGGGCGAGCTTGCGCGCACGATTGTTGGCAGCCCTCATGTCAGTCAGGCGCGCGTGCATATTGCCAACGGGTCTGCAAACCCGTTTCAACCCAGCGTGGCGCCGACTGCTTCGGTTTATCTGGTGTCTAGGGGAGCTGAAATCACCGGTGATCAGGCCAAGGCGATCCGGTTTCTTGTGTCTTCGGCGGTTAGCGGTTTGGCTCCGGAAAACGTGGCGGTGATCGATTCGAAAGGTGCGGTGATCGGAGGGCAGGAAACTGCTGCGGCTGCCGAAACGGCCGATGATAAATCACGCCAGCTGCGTGAGCGTGTTTTGCGTCTGGTTGAGGCGCGTGTCGGTGCGGGCAACGCGGTTGTCGAGGTCAGCGTTGATACAGTGACCAAAACCGAATCGATCCGCGAACGGCGTTTCGACCCCAAAGGCCGCGTTGCTATCAGCACCGATGTTGAGGAACGTTCGGACAGTGCCCGCAATCAATCATCGGATGTGACGGTGGCCTCGAACTTGCCCGATGGCGATGGGGCTGGCGGCGACGAATCGAACTCGAATGCGACCCAGACACGCGAGCGGGTGAATTACGAGGTCTCAGAAACCGAGCTTGAAGTGCATACTGCTCCCGGCGCCGTCAAACGCCTGACAGTCGCTGTGTTGGTCAATGGCACACGTGTGGTCGATGCTGCTGGGGCTGAAAGCTTTGCGCCACTTCCGCAGGACGAATTGGACGCGTTGCAAGAACTTGTTGCTTCGGCAGTGGGCTTCGATGCCGAGCGCGGGGATGTGATAACCCTGAAATCGCTGGATTTACCGGTGGTTGAGCCGCAAGGCACACTGGTATCCGCATCAATGTGGCAGAACGTTCATCTGGATGCGATGTCTCTGGTTCAGATGGCGGTTCTGGCGGCGGTTTCACTGGTTTTGGCACTGTTTGTCATTCGCCCGATCCTGATGAAACCTCCGGTGATGCCTGCCTTGCTGCCGGCGAGTGGGGATCCTGAGACTGAGAACGCGCAGGTGCTGACGGGTGAGATCGCCCCTGATGGTGCGTCTGAGTTTGCGCCTTTGGCCGCGCAAGCCGACGTGCCCGCTATTGGCGTCGATCAATCGCAGGATCCGGTGGATCGTTTGCGAGCGATGATCGGCGACAAGCAAGAGGAAACGGTCGAGATTCTGCGCAGCTGGCTGGAAGAAGGTGAGGAGCGTGTCTGATGTCGATCACCCATCTTCTTGAAGATTTCACCATACTTGCCGGAGGCGGCCGGGTTCATCTGCTGAACGAAGACGCCCTGGAAGAACAGCGCCTTGCGGCCTTTGAACAAGGTTACGGCGCGGGGTGGGAGGACGCAACGCAGGCGCAGGAACAAAGTCGTGGGCAGATTTCGTCTGAACTGGGGAAATCGCTTGAGGATATGTCGTTCACCTACACCGAGGCGGTTACCCGAATGTCCTTGTCGCTGGAACCGATGTTCGACAGCCTGACCCGGCTGGTTTTGCCCGACATGATCGATCGTGGCTTTGCCGCGCAAGTGGTCGAGCAATTGACCGAGATGGCTCGCGATCAGATTGGTCAGCCCATGCACATCATGGTTCCCGAAGGCCGTGCAGCCGAGGTCGAAGCGATGTTGTCGGCACCTCTTAGTTCATCCCCAAAAGTCATTGAAGACCCCGCGTTAGAGCCGGGACAAGCCCGCCTGCAGGTGGGTATCGCTCGCAGCGAAGTGGATTGCCGTGCCATTTTGGCCTCGGTCGGTCGGGCCTTTGATGCATATCTATTTGAAGCCAGAGAGGCATTAAAAAATGAGTGACCCCCAGATCCAGAAACCCGAAAAAGCCAACCCGTTCGATGCGGTCCCGATTGAGGTCACGGTCTCGGTGGGCCGTGCCCGCCCGTTGATCCGGGATTTGCTGAACATGGGCAAAAACGCTGTTTTGACGTTGGACAAACGGATCGAAGACCCGGTGGACTTATACGTTGGCGATCAATTGGTCGCGCGCGGCCTTCTGGAAGAGATGGAAGGTGATCAGGCCGGACAACTGGCCGTGCGCCTGACGGAAATCGCAGATTTGCAGAACGGGATCGGCTGATGCGCCTTCTGATCGGGCTGGTGCTTGCCGCAGCGGTGCTGACGCCGTCGCTAGCCGTGGCGCAAGACCTGAGCCTGTCGCTGGGTGACGGAGAATCGATCTCGGCGCGCACCATCCAGTTGATCCTTTTGATCACTGTCCTAAGTCTCGCGCCTGGGCTGGCGATCATGATCACCTGTTTCCCCTTCCTGATCACGGTTTTGTCGATCCTCCGTCAAGGGATCGGATTGCAGCAATCACCACCGAATATGCTGATTGTCAGCCTGGCCCTGTTCCTCACCTATTTCATCATGGACCCAGTCTTTACCGAGGCGTGGACAGCAGGAATACGCCCCATGATCGACGAAACGATGGAGGTGGAACCTGCACTTGAGCGCGCCTTGCAACCGTTTCGCGCCTTCATGGCTGCGCGTCTGGATGTAGATACGTTTCAAGCCATGGCGGCGCTGCGGCCGGGGGGTGACGCGATGGAATTGTCGCCCGAGGCACCACTGTCTGTCCTGATGCCGTCTTTCATGCTGTCAGAAATTGCGCGGGCCTTTCAGATCGGCTTCCTGATTTTCTTGCCGTTTCTGATTATCGATTTGGTTGTCGCGGCCGTGCTGATGTCGATGGGTATGATGATGGTCCCTCCGGCCATCGTCTCGTTGCCCTTCAAGCTGGCGTTCTTTGTGATTGCCGATGGTTGGGCCCTGATCGCCAGTGCGCTTGTGCGCAGCTACATGCCCTAGACGTGTCTGGGAAATGAAGGGCCGGGCGTCAAAGATAACAAAAGGGCCGCGCTGCCCGTGGCAAAGCGGCCCCTTGGATACGAAACCGAGACTTACGCGGTCCGGTTCAGATCTTTGATCAGCTGGTTGAGGTCTCCACTTCGGGCATCCAGCATAGCGCCGATCTCGGTCCGTTCGGTCAGCAGCAGGTTCACGCCTTCGATGAACATATTGTAGAACTTGTCGCGCCCGGATTTGTTCGACACCAGAAAGGTAACCTCGAACGGGGAGGAGCCCTGCAACTTTACCCGTGTTCTGACTTCGTAACCGGCGCGGATTTTGCGAGCGTTGCGCACCTGTACTTCGCCACCGATGAACTCTCGGAACCGGCGTCCATACTTGCGCGAAATATAGCTCTGAAAGGCTTTGGTGAATTGTTTCAGCTGCGCCGGGCTGGCGGTACGCGCATCGGCGCCAAGCGCATAGCGCGCCATGATCGGAACATCGGCATATTGCACGAAAATTTTCTCGAAATCGCGCAGCATGGCGTTTTCGGATTTGCCTGACGCGATCACACGGTTGATCTCGGCCACAACACTGTTCACCAGCGCTTTGGCGCTTGCTTCGGTCTGGGCAAAGGCGGATACAGGTAGCGCAGTCAGCGCCAATCCGGTCAGGCCGGAGAAAACAAAACGACGTCGGTTCAAAGATTTACTCGGCATAGGGGTCCTCGTAAGGGTCTAGATAGGGGTCCCTGACAGGGTCGGTTCCGATTTCAGCATAGGGATCGGAGTACAAATCCAGATAGGCATCCTCATCATCGCGTGCCAGTTCAAAGCGGCGATTTTGCAAATAGATCAGTCGTGCCTGCGCATAGCTGTCGGCGCTTTCATACAGGATCGAGTCAACTGTATCCGAAAACCGCCCCCGGTCGCCCATACGGCGCACGATCTCGGCATAAACGCCAAGGTTGTCGGCGGGGCGCGTGGGGGTAAAGTTGATCGGGTTCGAGAACAGGTTGACCACAACGCCCACCGCATCGCGGGTTGTTGAGGGGCCGTAGAACGGCAGCTCGACATAGGCGCCCTCTCCAAATCCCCAGACATGTAGCGTTTCGCCGAAATCCGTATCCACGGGCGGCAGGTTCAGCTCATCAGCGGGTGCAGACAGGCCAAACCCGCCCACTGTCATGTTCACAACAAAACGCAGCAGCGCGTTGCCCATCTGTTTTGGATTGCCTTGCAGCAGATAATCGACGGCCTGACCAGGCAGCGAGATGTTTTCAGCAAAGGTGCTGAAACTGGTCACCATCGGATCGGGGACGATTTTGACATAGCCTTTTGAGGCCGGGCGGAACAAAAACCGGTCAACACCCAGGTTGAACTTGTGGATGCCGCGGTTCGTTTTTTCGTAAGGGTCGAACACTTCGCCCCGGGCCGCCTGCTCCGATGGCTGCGTGGCGCAGGCGGACAGGATCGGCAACAGGGACAGCACAACAAGGTGTTTCAGACGCAATCTGCTCAACACGGTCTTTGCTACTCCAAAGTAATCCGGCCCATGATTGCCAGATGTTAAATCGATAATAGTGCCGCGTTGGCACAAGTCTTGGTCACATAAATGTTTCAGGTCCAAATTGAAACATCCAGCATTTAGCGCGTCTGCCTGCGCGTGGTAAAGTGACATCGCTTCAACACTGCGGAATAAGAGAAGTTATGCCCAGATAAACGCCACGTTCAAAAATGCCAGTTTCCTGCTTTCCCTGTCGCGCCCAAGGGGGTAGCGTCCGCCCGAGTCAAATCAGGGATGAGGATCATCGCATGAGTATCACCGCAAAACTGGAAAGCCTGGGCGTCAGCCTGCCCGACGCCCCTGCACCTGCCGCGAACTATGTACCTTTCGTGCGCGTGGGCAATATTGTCTATATTTCGGGCCAGATTTCCAAGGCGGATGATCTGATTACCGGCAAGCTGGGCGATGACATGGATGTCGAAGCGGGCGCTGCGGCGGCAAAGGTCTGCGCCATCAACCTTCTGGCACAGGTCAAAGCGGCCTGCGGTGGTGACATTGAGAAACTGGTGCGCGTGATCAAGCTGACCGGCTTTGTGAATTCGACCGCTGATTTCACCGCGCAGCCGCAGGTGATCAATGGCGCGTCCGATTTCCTGGTCGAGGCGCTGGGCGACGCTGGGCGTCATTCCCGCTCGGCCGTCAGCGCGGCCTCTCTGCCCTTGGGCGTTGCGGTTGAAATCGAAGGCATTTTCGAGGTCCAATGACCCCGAAACTGCCAGCCGAATTTCTGCAGGCTCCGATTGCGCATCGAGCCCTGCATGACATCTCGGATCGTCGCCCGGAAAACAGCCGGGCGGCTATTCGTGCAGCGGTGGACGCCGGGTACGGGATTGAGATTGATCTGCAACTGACGTCGGACAACCGCGCCATGGTCTTTCATGACTATGATATGGCGCGTCTGACCGGACAGGCAGGTCCGATCCGGCGGATCACCTCGGCGCAAGCGGCGGATGTCCCCTTGCTGCATGGCGATGATGGTATCCCCGCTTTGGATGAGGTGCTGGCGATGGTCGCCGGAAAGGTGCCTTTGCTGATCGAACTAAAAGATCAGGATGGCGCGATGGGTACCGATATTGGCCCGCTTGAGGCGGATGCCGTGCGGGCCCTGCAGGGCTACAAGGGCCCGGTGGCGTTGATGTCCTTCAACCCCAACAGCGTGGCTGAATTGGCGCGCTTGGCGCCGCATCTGCCGCGCGGGATCGTGACCAGCTCTTATGATCCGCAGGATTGGCCTCTGTCAGACAGCATTTGTGATCATCTGCGCGGCATCCCGGATTTTGACCGGGTGGGGGCCAGCTTCATCAGCCATGAGGTTCACGACCTGCACCGCCCCCGTGTTGCCGAGCTAAAGGCACAGGGCGTTCCGATTCTGTGCTGGACAGTGCGTTCGCCCGAACAAGAGGCAAAAGCCCGCGACATTGCCGACAATGTGACCTTCGAGGGGTATTTGGCCGCCCATCCGGGTTGAACCTGCCCCGCACTGTCACAGATAAAGAACAGACGCGGAGGGTACATGGATCAGGCGCAGATCGAAGTTCAGGTGCTGAGCTCTCTGTCGCAGATTTCTGCGGCAGAGTGGGATGCCTGCGCTTGCCCCGAGGCCGAAGATGGCGGGCGCCCTCTGGATCCGTTCACCACCCATCGGTTTCTGTTGGCGCTGGAAAACAGCGGATCGGTCGGGTCAGGAACTGGCTGGCACCCGCAATACCTGACCAGCTATCTGGACGGAATGCTGATCGCCGCCGCGCCGATGTATGCCAAGTCGCACAGTCAGGGCGAATACATTTTCGACCATAGTTGGGCCCATGCTTATGAAAATGCGGGCGGGCGCTACTATCCTAAACTGCAAATTGCCGTTCCCTTCACGCCCGCAACCGGGCGGCGGTTTCTGGTGCGACCAGGTTATGAAGCGATTGGCATGTCCGCGCTGGTGCAGGGCGCGGTTCAACTGGCGGCCGACAACCAGGTCTCATCCCTGCACGCAACCTTCTGCACCGAGGATGAGGCGCTTGCGGGTGAGCAGATGGGCCTGATGCTGCGAAGCTCGCAGCAATTTCACTGGTTGAACGACGAATATGCTGATTTCGATGGGTTTCTTACGGCCTTGTCCTCGCGCAAACGCAAAAATATCCGCAAAGAACGGGCGCAGGCAAACGGGTTCGGTGGTGAGATCATCACTTTGACCGGGTCAGAGCTGCGCCCCGAACACTGGGATGCGTTCTGGCAGTTTTATCAGGATACTGGTGCACGCAAGTGGGGCTCACCCTATCTGACGCGGCAGTTCTTTGACATCGCGCAGGACACGATGGCGGATGACATGGCGCTGGTTCTGGCCGTGCGCGACGGTTATCCGGTTGCAGGGGCGCTGAACTTTATCGGGCGCGAAACGCTTTTTGGTCGGTATTGGGGCTGTGTCGAACACCACGCCTGCCTGCATTTCGAACTGTGTTACTATCGCGCGATTGATTTTGCGATTGCCCAGGGTTTGCTTCGGGTCGAGGCAGGTGCGCAGGGCGAGCACAAATTGGCGCGCGGCTATCTGCCGACGCGCACGCATAGCTTGCATTGGGTCGGTGATCCGGGTTTTGCTGATGCTGTCAAAAGATATCTGGACGCCGAAGGCCGCGCCGTAGGAGAAGAGATTGAAATCTTGACTGATTACGGACCCTTCAGAAAATCGAACCCGGAGGAACAGCAATGACCGAGCTTTTGTCGACCGAGACCCGAGGCCCCCTACTGGATCCGCTGTTTAGCAACGGTTGGACAATGGTTGAAGGCCGGGATGCTATCACCAAAACCTTTATTTTCGAAAATTTTGTTGCCGCCTTTGGTTGGATGACACAGGTGGCGATCTGGGCTGAGAAATGGAACCATCACCCGGAATGGTTCAACGTCTACCGCACGGTCGAAGTTGTGCTGTCCACTCACGATGTGGGCGGTTTGTCGTCTCTGGATGCCAAACTGGCACGCAAGATGGACAGCCTGATCTAGCCGCGATCCCCGCGCGATCCCATTCCACCAGCCAATGAGGCGGCGACGCCCATCTGTTCGAACTCGGCCGGTGTCACGGTTCCGTCACTGACATT
This sequence comes from Ruegeria sp. YTSA075, assembly GCF_059610245.1. NCBI lineage: Bacteria > Pseudomonadati > Pseudomonadota > Alphaproteobacteria > Rhodobacterales > Roseobacteraceae > Ruegeria > Ruegeria sp. YTSA075. The sequence continues at coordinate 51,960 of NZ_JBXWNG010000012.1, forward strand.
GATGTTGCCCGGAATTCCAGTTGTGCGGTTGCCCACCTGACGCACGCTGCGCTTGGCTGGATCAATATCCAGACACTTTGTATTGTAGCAGGTCAAACCACTGGTATTGATCTGAATGCGGGCTTGGCCATCCGGCCCCGTTATGACTGGGGCTTGGGGCACATCGCATGCGCAAAGGGCGGCAAGCGCCCCAAAGGCGATCCATTTGTTCATACCACGCTCCTGTTCAGAGTTGGCCTAGTCCAGCTGGCCGTTTCCGTCCTGATCCGCAGTGGTGAAATCATTGCCCATCTGCGCGTCGTATTCTGCCCTTGAGATAAAGCTATCGTCGTTCCGGTCAACGTTTTGAAACTGTTTGATGTCCAGAAACGGCTTGGCCTCATCCAATCCCAACGTGCCGTTCTTATCCTCGTCCATCGCCTGAAACGCGTAGTCGGAAAAGGCGTTGAACTCGTCCTTGGACAGGAACCCGTCATTGTTGGCGTCAATGGCGCGCAGCTCGTTTTCGTGTAGCTCGGCCACGGTTTCCGCTTGGGCCGCACCGGTCAGTGCCACTGAAGCGATCAGAAAAAACGGTTTCATCTTCAATGTTTTCAACATGCGAACCTCTGCCCTTCGATGCCACCCGCAGCAGCGCCTGCCGCAGTCAGGATGGTTTTGCCGGAACCGCCTCCGAACTGATTGCCAATTGCACCGCCGATCAAAGCGCCGCCTAATGTGCCGCCAAGGCAGGCGATTTCGTGCTGGCGCGCGGCTTGTTGTTGCGGGGTCGGGGCCGGGCCGCAAGCGGCCAAAGCACCAGTACAAACCGCGCAGAGGGTTAAGAATCTGAGTTTCATCAATCAACTCCCGTGTTTATGCGCCAAGTATTCGCACAACGGGGCGTTGTCGCAAGTTAAATAGGGTTCATCTGGCCCCGACACAGGTCGGGGCCAGATCGGTTCAGATTGCGTCCAACAGCGCCTCGCCAGCCGAGACTTCGCAAACCCCGGGGTTTTCTTCCAGGTTCAGCGCGACCACCTTGCCGTCCTCGACCAGCATCGCATAGCGTTTGGACCGCGCGATCAAGCCTACGGGTGGTGCATCGAAATCCATGCCGAGGGCTTTGGTGAATTCCGATGTGGCATCGCCCAGCATGGTCAGCCCCGCCGCAGCCGCGCCGGTGGATTCGCCCCATGCATGCATAACAAACGGGTCGTTGACAGAAACGCAGATCACCTCGTCAACACCTTTTGCGTCGAACTGATCCTTGGTCCGGATAAAGCTGGGGACATGGGCGGTGGTGCAGGTGCCGGTATAGGCACCCGGCACCGCGAAGATCACCACTTTCCGACCTTTGGTTTTGTCGGAAATCCGCACCTCTTCCGGGCCTTCGGCACCCATTTGGGTCAACGTGGCATCGGGCAGCGTGTCACCTGTTGAAATCATTTATTACCTCCTGTCGTTTGGATTTGCAGAGTCGGGCTTTGCCGCAATATAGGTGGTCGCGTGGATGAGACCACGGTAATTCGACAGGGTGGGAGGAACATGAGCCATATTGTCGTGATCGGTGCCGGACAAGCGGGCGCTTCGCTTGTCGCGCGGCTGCGCAAAGACGGGTTCGAAGGGGACATCACCCTGATCGGGGCTGAACCGCATCTGCCCTACCAGCGCCCGCCCTTGTCCAAGGCTTATCTGCTGGGTGAAATGGAATTGGAGCGCCTTTTCCTGCGACCCGTGAGCTTCTATGCCGAAAACAACATCACTCTGCGCCTGGGGCAGCGTGTCACCGCAATTGATCCGCAGGCCAAGACGGTGACGGTTGGCGATGATGCCATTTCCTACGACGAACTGGCGCTGACTACTGGATCGGACCCGCGCTATCTTCCCGCCGCGATCGGAGGTGATCTGCAGGGCGTACATGTGGTACGCGATCTGGCGCATATCGATGAGATGGAGCCCCGTGTCACTGAAGGCGCACGCGCGTTGATCGTGGGTGGCGGCTATATCGGGCTTGAAGCCGCGGCCGTCTGTGCCAAGCGGGGGGTCAAAGTGACCTTGGTCGAAATGGCCGAGCGTATCTTGCAACGTGTCGCTGCGAAGGAAACCAGCGATTACTTCCGTGCGCTGCACAGCGAATACGGTGCGGATATCCGCGAAGGCGTTGGGTTGGATCGGCTGATCGGTGACAGCGGCAGAGTGGTCGGCGCCGTTTTGACGGACGGGTCCGAGATCGAGGTAGATTTCGTGGTTGTCGGTGTTGGCATCGCACCATCGACGCAACTGGCCGAGATGGCGGGGCTGGAACTGGACAACGGCATTAAAACCGACGCCCACGGCCGTACCTCTGACCCATCGATCTGGGCGGCAGGCGATTGTGCATCCTTCCCGCATGGCGAAGGGCGTATTCGTCTTGAAAGCGTCCCAAACGCTATCGACCAGGCCGAGACCGTGGCTCAGAACATGCTGGGTGCCGCCAAGGACTACACCGCAACGCCGTGGTTCTGGTCAGATCAATATGACGTCAAACTGCAAATCGCTGGGCTGAACACGGGGTATGACCGGGTTGTGACCCGCAAAGGCGAGGGCGCGACGGTGTCGTTCTGGTACTATAAGGGCGATCAGTTAATCGCGGTCGACGCAATGAACGACCCTCGCGCCTATATGGTTGGCAAACGCCTGATCGATGCAGGCAAGACAGCGGATCCATCGGTGGTCGCAGACCCGGAAGCGGACCTGAAACCGCTGCTCAAAGCGTGAGGATCATCGCCGGAGACTTCCGGGGCCGCGCCTTGGCCTCCGTCGGCAGGGGCGATGCGGGCGCGCATCTGCGCCCCACCACTGACCGGGTGCGTGAAAGCCTGTTCAACGTCCTGATGCATCAGATCGACTTCGACGGTCTGCGCGTGTTGGACCTGTTTGCAGGCACCGGCGCACTGGGGCTTGAGGCGCTGTCGCGCGGCGCGTCCCATGTCACGTTTGTCGATGACGGTCGGGTTGCGCAGGGTTTGATCCGCAAGAATATCGAGCTGACGGGCAGCCGGACGCAGAGTGATCTGATCCGGCGCGATGCAACCCGCCTTGGTGACAATCCCGGCGCGCCATATGACCTTGTCTTTCTTGACCCGCCCTATGGCAAATCCCTGGGCCAGAAGGCATTAGCCATGGCGGGGCAGGGCGGATGGCTCGCCACCGATGCCCTGATTGTCTGGGAAGAGAGTGCCTCGATGCCTGCGCCCGAAGGGTTCGATCTGCGCGACCAGCGAAAATATGGCGACACGCATATCTCACTGATGTGGCGCACAGAGGGCTAAGATGCACGATCTGGTAATCTTCGATTGCGATGGCGTTCTGGTCGATAGCGAGCCACTGATGAACCAGGTGATGATCGATAGTCTGGCCCAGTATGGCCTGCACCTGACCATGGCCGAGTGTATGGATACGTTCGTCGGCACCACCATGGCCCGCGCGCAGGAGATCGCGGGCGAAATGGGCGCCGCCCTGCTCGGCGACTGGATCGATGAAGTCTACGCAGAAACCTATGCCCGGCTGCGCAACGGTGTGCCGCTGGTCAAAGGCATACCCGAATTGCTGACAATCCTGGACACGCAAGGCCTGCCGTTCTGCGTCGCTTCAAATGGCCATGTCGAGAAGATGAAGATCACGCTGGGCCAGCATGGTCTTTGGGACCGGTTTCAGAATGTGATGTTCTCGGCCTATACAATCGGCGTTGGAAAACCGGACCCGACCATGTTTCGCACCGCTGCCGCGCAGTTTGGGGCCAAATCTCCGGTTGTGATCGAAGACAGCGCCAGCGGTGTGACCGCAGCCATCCGCGCCGATATGCGTTGTTTGGCTTACGCACCACATGGGGGTGGCGCGAGCCTTGCAGAGCTTGGGGCGGAGGTCTTTGAGGATATGGCAGCAGTTCCCGATCTTTTGGGGATTTGATCGAACCGTGCTATCGTCGGCGCTATGGACCGCGCCTTATCCCTGCCAATCTGGAGCATTGCGCCAGATACCGATACAGCGACAAACCCGCCGCCAAAGCCACGGAATGCGCCGGTGTTGATCCATGATGCTGTCACGCCATGGGGGGCAGAGACGATGTTGCTGAAGCTTCTGCGCGAACAGGCCGCCGATCAGGACGAGTAGGTCGGGTGATACTTCCCGCCAGGTGACAGGGTGAAAATCTCAACCCCATCTGCCGTGACACCTACTGAATGCTCAAACTGCGCGGACAAGGATTTGTCGCGGGTTACGGCGGTCCAGTCATCGGCCAGCGTTTTGGTTTCGGGACGTCCCAGATTGACCATTGGTTCAATGGTGAAGAACATGCCCTCTTCCAGCACCGCGCCGGTTCCCGGACGGCCGTAATGCAGAACGTTCGGCGGTGCGTGGAACACTCGGCCCAGACCGTGGCCGCAAAAATCGCGGACAACGCTCATCCGGTGCGCCTCAACATAGGCCTGAATGGCGTGGCCGATATCACCGAACGTGTTGCCGGGCTTGACCATCTCGATGCCCTTGAACAGCGCGTCATGGGTGACCTGGATCAGGCGCTCGGCTTTGCGAGGCAGTTTTCCCGCCACGTACATGCGCGAGGTGTCACCGAACCAACCATCGACAACGACGGTCACGTCGATATTCAGGATATCGCCCTCTTTCAGCTTCTTGTCGCCGGGGATGCCATGGCACACGACGTGGTTCACGCTGATACAGCTGGCGTGCTGATAGCCTTTGTAGCCGATGGTCGCCGAGGTCGCGCCTGCATCCTCGACCATCTGCGTGATCAGCCCATCAATCGCGCCGGTTGTCTGACCGGGAAACACATGCTCGGCAATGTCATCGAGTATCCGCGCAGCCAAGGCCCCTGCCGCATGCATGCCAGCAAAGTCACCCTGTTCATATATGCGAATGCCGTCCTTCGTCATACGGCCGCGATGCTCTTTCATCGACGCTCAGCTCCAAATATGTCGCGCAGCACTTTATTTACGCTGCTTGTGCAGAAAGTTCCAGAGGGCGTGGGGCTGAGATCCCCAAATTGGCGGGTGTGTCGCAGTGTTCAAGTATCGCCAGCAAGGGCGTATTGCCTTAAATTTCTTTCACGAAGTAGTGCATATGCGGGCGCAGCATAGGTTGGTCTTTGTAGGTTGTCGTCTCAATTGGTTCATCCAGTTCTACAAAGCCCAGTTTTGGATAAAGGCTGCGCATTTCGACATTGGGCGTCAGCGTATCGGCGACCAATCGTGTCAGACCCATCGCGCGCGCGGCCGTTTCTCGGGCTTCGATCAGTGCTTTTCCGGTGCCTGTTCCTCTTGCGCCCTCAACAACAAAGACTCTCTTGAGTTCACCAGTCTGGTCATCAAGCCGTTTCAGCATGCCACATCCGATGATTTCACCGGCGGCATCTCGCGCCACAACGATGCAGCCGTCCGGAGGCAGATAATCGTTCGAATTGGCCCAGAATTCGGCCATTGCGCTTTCGGGTGCGGTTGGGTCTATGTCGAAACCCATTTCCTGCATTCGTTGGACGATGAGGCCATAATACTGCGATAAAATGCTGTTGAATGCGTCCTTTTCCGGTAACTCGGTACAGGTTTCAATCGATACTTCTACCATCAGGGGGCTCCTAGCTGGCCGTACTGGCTTTTGCCGCGAACAGGTTTCACCGACATCCTGCGATCATATCTTGGTTTCAGATCCGATGCAGGCATTTGTATCAACCCAAACGCCCTCGGGCGTTATCCGAGTGCCATAGGCCAACCGTTCCACTCCTTTCACCTGTGCAGCCTTAAACGCCGCCGCATAGGCTGGATCGATGTCTGCGGCCAGCGCGAAGCGTTCGCAATCGGTGCGCTGCACCAGATACAGCATGATCGCCCGGTGCCCTTGCTCGACCATCGCGGCCAACTCGCCCAGATGTTTGGTGCCGCGTGCGGTGACGCTGTCGGGGAACTCGGCCAGCCCGGGTTCACGAGACAGGGTGACGCTTTTGACCTCGACATAAGCATCGGGCAGGCCGGGACCGGATAGCAGGAAATCGATGCGGCTGTTCTGGCCGTATTTCACCTCGGCCCGGACGCTATCATAGGCGGCCAGTTCGGGAATCTCACCCGACTGCAACACCAGACGCAGGGCTTTGTTGGGCACGGATGTATCGACCCCGGTGAAATGTCCGTTCTCATGGTCAACCAGCCGCCAACCGTATTTCAGCTTTTTCTTTGGATCGTCATTCGGTTCCAGCCAGATTTTCTGCCCAGGTTCCGCCAGCCCCAACATCGAACCAGGATTGGCGCAATGGGCGGTGATCTGGCTGCCGTCCTCCAGTGTGCAATCGGCCAGAAAGCGTTTGTAACGGCGGATCAGGCGGGCGGGGACAAGAGGGGTTTCAAATCGCATAGCCTAGGGCCTATACCTGCCCCTAAGGTCGATCAAGAGGGGAAGCGCTATGGCCAATCCAACCGCTGCAATGCTGGTGATCGGGGATGAAATTCTATCCGGCCGGACGCGCGATGCGAATATGCACTACCTCGCTGGAGAGCTAACCAAACACGGTATCGACCTGAACGAAGTGCGCATTGTCAGCGATGATGCCCCGGCGATTGAGGCCGCTGTGAAGGCTTTGTCCGGCAGCTATGACACTGTGTTCACCAGCGGTGGGATCGGCCCGACCCATGATGACATCACTGCCGATTGCATAGCGCGCGCTTTTGGGGCGCATATTGATGTGCGAGATGATGCAAGGGCCCTGTTGCAGGCACATTATGACAAATCGGGATTGGAGCTGAACGAAGCGCGCCTGCGCATGGCCCGTATCCCCGATGGTGCGGCTCTGATTGACAACCCGGTCTCAACCGCGCCGGGTTTTACCATCGAAAACGTCCATGTCATGGCTGGGGTGCCATCGGTGTTTCAGGCCATGGTGGCGAGCGTTTTGCCCAAGCTGACCGGAGGCAGCCCGCTCTTGTCTCAGACCCTGCGCGTGGACCGGGGTGAGGGCGACATCGCGGCGACTTTGGCCTCTTTGGCGGACACCTATGATGACCTGTCGATCGGTTGCTACCCGTTCCAAGTTAACGGGGTTTTCGGCGCAAACGTCGTGATCCGTGGAACCGAAGGGACACGCATCGACGCCGCCATGACCCAACTGGCAAAAGAGCTGGAATTGTGAGCGTCAATTGGGCCGAGGTTGTCGATGGCACCTGGCCCGCGGCTGGGTATGGGCAGTTGGGCCCTTTTCAGCTGCGCCGGGGTCAGGGCGGCGGGTCGCGGGTTTCGGCAGCCAGTGCCGTAGGCCTGGTCAGCGAAGCGGATATTGATGCGGCAGAACAGGCAATGCTTGCCATGGGGCAAAAGCGCATCTTTTGCCTGCGCCCAGGTGATGAAGCGTTGGATGCGCAGCTTGCCGCGCGCGGTTATCAGGTGCTGGACCCGGTTAACATCTACACCTGCCCTGTTTCAGAACTGACAGATCGCCCGATCCCGTTGGTCACCGTTTTCCAGATCTGGGAACCGCTTGCAATCATGCGGGAAATCTGGGCCTCCGGTGGGATCGGCCCTGAAAGAGTGGCGATCATGGAGCGCGCCAAAGGGCCCAAGACCAGCCTGCTCTTGCGCCATTCGGATCAACCTTGCGGAGCTGCATTTGTTGCGATGCACGAGAACATCGCCATGCTGCATGCGCTTGAGATTCTGCCAGATCACCGACGGCAGGGTATGGGCGAATGGACGATGCGGGCCGCTGCCATATGGGGGCGCGACAACGGTGCGCAAACGCTCAGCGTGATCTGCACCAAGGCGAACCAAGGGGCAAATGGTCTCTACCGCGCGCTTGGGATGGAGATCGTGGGCGAATACCATTACCGTCAACTTATCTGACGAAGAGAGGTCCCCGTGACACAACAAGATATGCCTACCGCGCTGGACCTGCCTATGGTCGATCCGCTGCCACCTGAGACGCAGAAATACTTTGATATCTGTGTCGAGAAACTGGGCATGGTGCCAAATGTGCTAAGGGCCTACGCGTTCGATATCGATAAGCTGAACGCCTTTACCGCCATGTATAACGACCTGATGCTGGCCGATAGCGGGCTGTCCAAACTGGAACGTGAGATGATCGCGGTTGTCGTGTCATCAATCAACAAATGCTTCTATTGTCTTGTTGCCCATGGTGCGGCAGTGCGGCAGCTGTCGGGTGATCCGCAATTGGGAGAGATGCTGGCGATGAACTATCGCGTTGCACCTTTAGATGCGCGTCAGCGTGCCATGCTGGATTTTGCCGCCAAAATGACCAAGGCCAGCGCCGAGATTGAAGAACCTGGCCGTCAGCACTTGCGCGATGTGGGGTTCAGCGACCGTGACATCTGGGACATCGCCAATGTGGCCGGGTTCTTCAACATGTCCAACCGGGTCGCCAGCGCCACCGCCATGGCACCAAACCCCGAATACCACGCGCAATTTCGATGATCCGAACGCTTGTATCTGTTTTGCTGGTTTGTGCTGGACCTGTGGTGGCGCAAGAACTGACCTTGCCGCAGACGGCACAGCAGATCAGCGACCGCAGTTCGGCCCTGGACAGCTATGATCTGCCAACCGGATCGTTTGCAGATGGGGCTGTGCCATCACGAACCGTCGAAGGGAAGGTTGAGCGGTACACTTGGCGCCTGCAGGCCGGGTCCAGCACGACCCTGCAGTTGCTGGCCCCACTGCGGGATCAGATCGAAGCGCAAGGATATGACATCCTTTTCGAATGCGAGGCCCGTGTCTGTGGCGGTTTTGACTTTCGGTTTGGAACCGAGGTCGTACCCACGCCCGACATGTATGTGGCCATTCAGGACTACCGGTTTCTGGCAGCACAGAAAGGGCAAACCGTGCTGAGCCTGCTGGTCAGCCGGAACACGCCCGACGGCTATGTGCAAATGATCCGCGTCACACCGGCCGATCAGCCCGTGCCAGAACCTATTGTTGTTGAACAATCCGTCGACGGAACCGAGGGCCTTTTGGTCGAGTTGCAGAAAAACGGGCACGTCATTCTGGACGACCTGCATTTCCGAACGGGTGAGGTGGCGCTGGGCGACAGGCCATTTTCCTCGCTCTCGTTGCTGGCTGGATTTCTGGCTGACAATCCAGGCATGCGTTTGGCGCTGGTTGGCAACACCGATGATACCGGCGATCTTGACGCGAATATCCAGGTCAGCACACGCCGGGCCGAGGCGGTCCGTAGCCGGTTGATCGAAGCGCATGGCGTGGCTGCTGACCGGATCGAGGCTCAGGGCGTGGGATATCTTGCCCCGATCACCTCGAACGCGACGCCCGAAGGGCGCGACCTCAACCGCCGGGTTGAGGCCGTTTTGCTGGTCAACTGACCCACCACAGGTAAAGCGGCAATCCGACGGTGATGTTGAACGGGAACGAAACACCCAACGAAAGCGTCAGGTAAATCCCGGATTCGGCCTTCGGTAGCGCGATTTTCATGGCAGCCGGAACCGCGATGTATGAGGCGGAAGCCGACAGCACCATGAACAGGAACAAGCTGCCCTGTGGCAAACTGATCATGGTTCCGACCGCCCATGCCATCAATGCACCGATCAGAGGCATCAGAACGCCAAAGGCAAACAGACCGACCGACAGCTTGTCCCGATTGCTGATCAGGCTGCGTCCAGCCGACAGGCCCATATCCAGCAGAAACAGGCACAGGATGCCGGTAAAAGGTGTGACGATGAAGGGCGCGATCATTTGCATTCCGTCACCACCGGTAATGGCCCCGATCACAAACGCACCGGTGAGCAGAACAATCGAGCCATTGGCCAGCAGGTCCCGCCACAGCTTGTCATCCTTGACGCCATTGCTGCCGGTCTTGTGCGCAAGCCAAAGCGCCGACAGAATGGCTGGAACCTCCATCGCTGCCGCAACGGCCACCATGAAACCGTCATGACTGATGCCCACAAGATCCAGCAGGCTGGTGGCAGTGACAAAGGTCACAATCGAGATGGACCCATAGTGCCCTGCAACCGCTGCTGCGTTCAGCGGATCCAGCCGTGTCATGACCCTAAGCATACCAAAGGCAACAAATGGGATGGCAAATGACAAGGCAACACCGCCTATCAGGGTCAGGAACAGTTGCAGGTGAATGCCGTGGGCGGCCAGGCTGGCCCCTCCTTTGAACCCAATGGCCAGCAGCAGATAGAGCGACATGAACTTGGCCGCTCCTGCTGGAATCGACAGATCGCTGCGCACGAAGGCCGCCAGAAGCCCAAGGGCAAAAAACAATATGGTAGGCACCAGCAGATTGCTGGACAGCGTCTCGATCACTCCGGGCATTTATAGGCTCCTGTTCCCTCGGTTTCGGGCTAGGTGCCTTGCAAATTCATTTTCGCCAAATACTATCTTTCTAAATTATAATTAGTTTAAGGCTATGAAATGCGCCCAACCTTGCGTCAGTTGGAATACATCGTCACGGTCAGCCGCCTTGGGCGGTTCAGCCTCGCGGCTGAAGTGCTGAATGTCAGCCAACCCAGCCTTTCGACACAAATTTCGACTGTAGAACAAGAGCTTGGCACTCGCATCTTCGAGCGCAACCGAGGTGGAATTCAGGTGACGACAAAAGGGGAAGAGTTCATCTCGCGCGCTCAAAAGATTCTTGCGGACGTCAAAGACCTTCGCCACGCGATGACCACTGATATGCCGGTCGGGGGAAGGTTGAGACTGGGCGTCCTGCCGTCAATCGGACCATATTTGTTGCCGCAAGCCATCAAGGAGGTGCATCGGCAGCGTCCAGGGTTGCGCATTGTCGTGCGCGAGGAAAACACATTGGATCTGGAGCAGGGCCTGAAATCTGGCCGATTTGATTTGATCCTGTCAACACCAGAAGACCACGCCAACACGCTGCAATACCGTTTGTTCAACGAAACGCTTTGGATCGCCGTGGCAGTGGATGACGTGTTGGCGCAAGATATCCATGGTGTCAGCGCTGCGGATTTGCAGAATCGATTGTTCCTGACCCTTGATCAGAGTCACCGCTTGTCGCGCATCGTCTACGGGTTGGCGGCAGAATGTGGAGGAGTCGTTTCGGATGAATATGAGGGCACGACCCTCGATTCCATTGTCCTCATGGCCGCCTCAGGTGTTGGTGTTGCGATTCTGCCTGATCTATTTGCCCGTAGACAAGGGATTTACCGTGACGAGGTGCGGTTGCGTCCGTTGTCCATTCCCAACGCCAATCGTGATATCGCCCTGCTGGCACGCAATTCTGAGACCCCACCGCCGGGTCAAAATGTGCTGAAGGACGCTTTGCGCTCTTCCGCCCGGTCTATAGGTCTGTCGATAATCCGCCCATAAAAAAAGACCCGCACATTTCTGCACGGGCCGTTCCAGTTCACAGGGAGAGACTTACCAATCCATCGGACCCTTCTCGTTGAAGGACTCGACCAGAAAATCGATGAATGCGCGCACTTTCGGCTGGGTAAAGCGGCCGGGAGGATAGACCGCATATACTCCCTGCACCTCATCCGGTAGCGATGGCATAGCATCCAGCACAAGGCCGGATTTCAATGCTTCCGCATAAAGGTAGCTAGGCAGGTGGGCGATGCCCAAGCCCGAAATTGCGGCATTCAAAAGAGACTGCCCGTCATTCACACTCAGCCAGCCGGCGGTGCGGACCTGCCGTTTTTCACCCGAAGGTGCGGTCAGTTTCCACACACTGCCCGAGGACTGGCTGGAATAATGCAGCAGTTTGTGTTCGTTCAGATCGTCGATCTTTTGCGGGCGTCCGAACTTTTCGATGTAGCTGGGCGCCGCAACCATGCGTTTGACGGTTTCCGTCAGCTTACGGGCGCGCAGGGTGCTGTCTTCCAGCTCTCCAATGCGAACGGCCACGTCAAAGCCTTCGGATATCAGCTCAACATACCGGTTATTCAAAACCATGTTCACGGTGATGTCGGGATAGGCTGACAGAAACTCGGACAGGACTGGCGACAGGTGATTGACGCCAAAATCGGTTGCAACGCTGATGCGCAGCAGGCCCGATGGTGCCGATTGCATCGAAGTGACCAGCGCATCCGCCTCGCCCGCATCATTCAGAACGCGGCGCGCGCGGTCATAATAGGCCAGCCCGATCTCGGTTGGTGAAACCCGACGCGTGGTGCGGTTCAACAGCCGTGCACCCAGCCGCGCCTCAAGGCTCGACACGTGTTTGGACACTGCCGATTTGGAGATACCCATCTTCTTGGCCGCATCGGTGAAGCCACCTTGGTCCACCACGTTAGCGAAGGCTTCCATTTCGGTCAGTCGATCCATACTCGTTCCCCAGGTCTTGCTTTCGAAGGTGATATTGGTTCCGAATCTGGGCGGAAACGGGGCAGACATGGGATAATATCAGGGTTTTGAATCGGATCGTTTGCAGTTCAGAAACGCGGAAACAGTGGTTTCCGGTCCGTCAGCATCGACGATAAGCACCGAATTCTACATAATTTCGCGTTTGTGCTATGGTTAGAATGGCAATTTTGTGACCTGGGAGGAGTCTATGAAATCGTTTCTAACCATCGCCGCGTTCTGTCTGAGCGCAAGTTTTGCCTGGGCTGGGGGCGAGACCCCTTCGAATCCCGATGCCAAGGTCTATTTTGTGAATCTTGCCGATGGCGACATCGTTCAATCTCCGGTCACTGTCGTCTTTGGCCTCAGCGGAATGGGTGTTGCGCCTGCGGGAACCGAGGCTGAGAATACGGGTCATCACCACCTGCTGATCAACCGCCCACCGATTGGTGAGGGCGAAGACGGAGAGGATGAGTTGGCCTATGGCCTGCCCGCCGATGACAACCACATGCATTTTGGCGGCGGCCAGACGGAGGTGACACTGGGCCTGCCTGCCGGACAACATACGCTTCAGCTGGTGCTGGGGGATGCGGGCCACGTGCCGCATAATCCACCTGTGATGTCCGAGGTGATCACGATTACCGTCGAATAAGCGGCGCGATTGCGGTCGCTGTTTACATCCTATCAGAAGTGATGAACTCTGCGCGGACAAGTCGGAGGGGACCATGTCGCTTGAGTTTCTATTCACGTCTTTGATCGTTGTGCTATTGCCGGGTACGGGTGTGATCTACACGTTGGCGATTGGCCTCGGGCGTGGGTTCCGCGCCAGCGTCGCGGCAGCGGTTGGGTGTACTGTTGGTATCCTTCCAGCGGCTTTGGCAAGCATCGTTGGTCTGGCGGCACTCTTGCATACAAGCGCTTTGGCCTTTCAGGTGCTCAAATACCTTGGCGTGTTGTACCTGTTCTATATGGCCTGGGGAATTCTCCGCGATGGCGGTGCGATGGAAGTGAATGCCGATAAGTCTGCCCGGAGCTACCTTAAGATTGCCGTGACCGGCACTTTGATCAATGTGTTGAATCCTAAGCTTTCGCTGTTCTTTCTAGCTTTCCTGCCTCAGTTCCTACCAACTGACACAGCCCATGCGGGTGTGGCACTGATTCAGCTTGCCGCCATCTTTATGGTGATGACGTTTATTGTCTTTGTTGTGTATGGCGCATGCGCTGCGTTTGCGCGTGACTATATAGTCCACCGACCATCGGTCATGGCGTGGATCAAACGCTGCTTTGCCACAACCTTTGGTGCGCTTGGGGTCAAGCTGGCCCTATCTGACTGACAGCGCCTAAAGCGCTGCCGCCAACCTTGTCCCCTGGTTGATCGCCCGTTTGGCATCCAGTTCGGCCGCCACATCGGCGCCGCCGATCACATGCGGGGTGATCCCGCGATCAATCAGTGCATCGGCGAGGCTGCGGTCCGAGACCTGACCTGCGCACAGGACAATCGTGTCCGCCGCAATCACCGTAGGATCGGCGCGCTCTTCGCCAAAGCTGACGTGCAGGCCATCTTCGTCGATCCGCTCGTAATTCACGCCGCCAACAAAATTGACGTCCTTCATCTTCAGCGTCGCGCGGTGAATCCAGCCGGTTGTTTTACCCAAGCCTTTGCCATGTGCCTGTTTCTTGCGCTGAAGCAGGGTGATCTGACGCGCAGGCGCTTCGGGCTGCGGCCCTTCGGGTGCAAGGCCCGAGCGGTGTTCGGCAGGGTCCGTCACGCCCCATTCCTTCATCCATAGCGGCAGATCGGTGGTGGCGCTGTGCCCGTCTTCCAGAAGGAATTCAGAGACGTCAAACCCGATGCCTCCCGCGCCGATCACAGCCGCTGATCTCCCGACATCAGCCTTGTTGCGTAGAACGTCGATATAGCTGAGCACGTTGTCCCGATCCTGACCGGGGATTTCCGGATCACGGGGGATGACGCCGGTGGCGATGACCACCTCATCAAAGCCGATCAGGTCATCCACACCGACCTCGCGGTTCAGTTCCACGTTTACGTCCAGATCGTCCATCATGGTGCGGTACCAATCGACAAGGCCCCAGAACTCCTCTTTCCCCGGAACCTGCTTGGCCATGTTTAGTTGCCCGCCGACCTCGGGCGCGCGGTCGAACAGGGTGACGCTGTGGCCGCGCTGGGCCGCAGTCATCGCAGTGGACAGGCCTGCGGGGCCCGCGCCTACGATGGCTACGGATTTCGGTGCGTCGGCTTTCTCGATCACCAATTCGGTTTCGTGGCATGCGCGCGGGTTGACCAGACACGAGGTCAGCTTGCCGCTGAATGTGTGATCCAGACAGGCCTGATTGCAGGCAATGCAGGGCGCGATTTGCGCCGACTGCCCCGCGATAGCCTTGTTCACAAAATCCGCATCCGCCAGCATTGGCCGGGCCAGCGACACCATGTCGGCACAGCCGGTGGCCAGCACCTCTTCGGCCACTTCGGGCGTGTTGATCCGGTTCGAGGTAATGACCGGGATCGTTACCTTGCCCATCAGTTTCTTGGTCACCCAAGCAAAAGCCGCACGTGGAACGCTGGTTGCAATGGTTGGAATGCGCGCCTCATGCCAGCCGATGCCGGTGTTGATGATTGTGGCCCCAGCCTTTTCGATCTCTTGCGCCAGTTGCACGACCTCGTCATGAGTCGAGCCATTGGGCACCAGGTCGATCATCGACAAGCGATAGATGATGATGAAATCCGTGCCTACAGCTTCGCGCGTTCGGCGCACCACCTCAATCGGCAGGCGCATGCGGTTTTCATAGGACCCGCCCCAGCGATCCTCGCGCTTATTGGTGTGCGTCACCAGAAACTGGTTCAGGAAATACCCCTCGGACCCCATGATCTCGACCCCGTCATAGCCCGCCTTTTGCGCCAGCACGGCGGCGTTGACGATGTCGCCTATCTGCTTCTCGATGCCGTCTTCGTCCAGCTCGGTCGGCGGAAAGGGTGAGATCGGAGACTTGATCGGGCTGGGCGCCACGCATTTCGGCCCATAGGCATAGCGGCCCGCATGCAGGATCTGCATGGCGATCTTGCCGCCCGCCTGATGCACCCGGTCGGTGGCGATGGAATGGTTGGCCACATCCTTGTCGCTGGTCATCATCGCGGCTCCGGGCAGGACCGAGCCTTCGAGGTTCGGCCCGATGCCGCCCGTGACCATCAGCGCCACGCCACCACGCGCGCGGGCGGCATAGAACTCGGCCACCCGATTCCAGTCACCGGTTTCTTCCAGTCCGGTATGCATCGAGCCCATCAGCACGCGGTTCTTCAGCGTGGTAAAGCCCAGATCCAGCGGGGCCAGCATGTTTGGGTACGCAGTCATGGCGAAACTCTCCCTCCCGAAGTTGTGGTCTAAATTGACCTGCACGTCACCTTTGTCACGCAAAACCTAACGTCACCCCCTTTGCGTGCGCTTTCACCCTTGTTAGAGGTTGGCCTCACAAGTGACGAGGCCGCATATGACCCCTGAAGAGATTGCCAAACTGCCCTATCGCCCCTGCGTCGGGCTGATGCTGATGAATGCCGAGGGCAAGATCTTTGTGGGTATGCGAAACGACGGCCCACAAGACGCATGGCAGATGCCGCAGGGTGGGGTGGACAAGGGCGAAGACCCGCGCGATGCGGCCTTGCGAGAGCTTTGGGAAGAAACCGGGGTGACCGCTGATCTGGTCGAGATCATCGCCGAAACCGACGGCTGGCTGCCATATGATCTGCCGCATGACATCGTTCCGAACATCTGGAAAGGCCGCTATCGCGGGCAAGAGCAGAAGTGGTTCCTGCTGCATTTCAAGGGGACTGACGATCAGATCAATATCGCCACGGATCATCCCGAATTCACCCAGTGGAAATGGCAAGAGCCGAACCAACTGGTGAACGAGATCGTGCCATTCAAACGTGATGTTTACGAACAGGTTCTGAGCGCGTTCAAAGCGCATCTGTCCTGAAGGCACCGTTTGCGCGGCGTCTAACGTCGGGGAAGATTGGACATTTCCCAGGCTGGTGGTTAGCGCCGAGATGACATTTCCGGATTTCTCATGACGTATACGACCTATCCAAGCACCTCTCAGGCACACCGTAGTGCAGACATGGCCGTTCATGCGGTCGGGTTGCTGCTGATCCTGTCAGCAGGCAGCGTTCTTTTGATCAATGCCTATGCCCGACTTGAGACGGCTTTGTTTCTTGCGGTTGTGGTCTATGTTCTGTGCGCGTTGGTCTCGAACCTGGCGTCCTGGGCCTATCACTTCGCCCCCTGGCATGATCGTCGCATGGTGTTGCGCCGGATCGATCATGCAGCAATCTACCCCAGTATCTGCGGAACGTTTACGCCCTTCTTCGTTCAGGCGGGCACGACGTGGACCATGACCTTGCTTTGGGTCTGCTGGGGTCTGACCATCGTGGCTGTCTGGAACAAGATCGCCAACGAAACCATCAAATCCAAATGGTCGACCGCCTCTTATCTGGGGCTTGGGGCCATCGGGTTAAGCGCGATGCCCGATATGACGACCGTACCGATGGCGACCCTGTGGTGCATCGTCGCCGGGGCCTCCAGTTATGTGATCGGAACGGTTTTCTACGCGCAAAAAACCATGCCGTTTCGTTATGCGATCTGGCATGTCTGTGTGAATCTCGGCGGGGTATTCATGTTCGCCGGAATTTGGCTCGCGCTGTTCTCGGACAAATGAAAAAGGCCGGAGCGTGCACCCCGGCCTTTCTGAATTCAACCAGAAGACCCGGCTAAAGCAGCCCTTCGCCTTTCAGCAGTTCAACCATGTTTGCCTCGGGGCGCGGGCCGATATGGCTGATCACTTCGCGGGCGCAGACATTGCCGATCTTGGCACATGTCTCAAAATCCCGGCCCGTGGCCATGCCAAACAGAAACCCGGCGGCGAACTGATCGCCTGCACCGGTTGCATCCACCGGAACCACCTTTTCGACGGGCACATTCACGCGCTGACCATTATGCAGCACGGTCACGCCGTCGCCCGACCGTGTACACACGACCAGCGGGCAAATACCGGCTGTTTTGGCCAGCGCCTCCTCCAGATCGTCGGTTTCGAACAGGGATTTGATCTCGGCCTCATTGCCTATCACGAAGTCTAGCTCATTCTCGATCAGCAGCAGGAAATCGACCCGATGACGTTCCACGCAGAACGGGTCAGAGATTGCGATCCCTGCTTTGCCGCCACCTTTGTGGCAGGCACGTGCGGCTTCAAGAAATGCCGCCTTGCCTTTTTCCTTGTCGAACAGATACCCCTCAAGGAACATGATCTGACTGTTGCCCGCGACCTCGTCCGACACGTCCTGAGACGACAGTTCCGAGGAAATCCCCAGATAGGTGTTCATCGACCGCTCGCCATCGGGCGAGACGAAGATCATTGAGCGTGAGGTCGGCAGCTCGCCACCCGGCACAGGCGGGTTGACGAAATCCACGCCGTCTTCGTTCATCGCATCGGCATAAAAGCGACCCAGTGCGTCATCATGCACGCGGCCAATAAAGGCGGCATCAAGACCCAGGGCACCCGCGCCCGCAATGGTGTTCGCGACCGAGCCGCCCGGCGTCTGCACCCGACCCTCCATCGAGGCATAGAGCACTTCGCCGCGCTCCTGCTCGATCAGTTGCATGATGCCTTTTTCGATGCCCATCAGTTCCAGGAAACTGTCATCGGCTTGGGAAATGACGTCCACAACGGCATTTCCGATGCCGGTCAGTTGGTAGGTCTTCATAGGTTCTTGTCCTCAAATTCGCAGAGATCGCGGATGATACAGGTTCCGCACATGGGTTTGCGCGCTTTACAGTGATAGCGACCGTGCAAGATCAGCCAGTGATGCGCGTGGAGTTGAAAGTCAGCTGGAATGTTGTCTTCGACGGCGCGTTCGACCGCGTCGACATCTTTGCCGGGGCAGATGCCGGTTCGGTTGCCGACGCGAAAGATGTGGGTGTCCACCGCTTGTGCGGGTTGCCGCCACCACATGTTCAGAACCACATTGGCTGTCTTGCGCCCCACACCGGGCAGCGATTGCAGTGCGGCGCGGGAATTGGGAACCTCACCGTCGTAGTCATCGACCAGAATGCGGCTCAGCTTGATGACATTTTTGGCTTTCTGACGGAACAGGCCGATGGTCTTGATATGTTCGATCAGGCCCTCTTCGCCCAAATCCAGCATCTTTTGCGGGGTGTCGGCGATCTTGAACAATTCGCGCGTGGCCTTGTTGACGCCCGCATCGGTCGCCTGCGCCGAAAGCGCCACTGCCACGACCAGCGTATAGACGTTCACATGCTCCAACTCACCCTTGGGTTCGGGGTCGGCTGCCTGAAAACGCGTAAAGATCTCTCGGATCGTATGATAATCGAGTTGCTTGGCCATCCGGGCCTTAATGCCGCCTTGGTCTGGACTAGACAAGCCAAAAGGTTTTGCGCGGTCATTGCGCATGTTCCGGGTCGCACGCAACGGGCGCGCGCGATATGGTCAGCACAACGAATGAGGTGACCGCCATGAACGTCCAGACCCCCGAGACCGGATACCATTACAACGTTATGCGCCGCGCTATTGACCTGATTGATCAGGGTGGTGAGTTGTTGAGTCTTGAAGATTTGGCCCGTCAGATGGATATGAGCCCGGCCCACTTCCAGCGCCTGTTCTCGCGCTGGACCGGGGTATCGCCGAAGCGCTATCAGCAATATCTGACGCTGGGCCATGCCAAGGCGTTGCTGCGTGAACGGTTTACGACGCTCGAAACCGCACATAATGTCGGCCTGTCCGGCAGTGGGCGCCTGCATGATCTGTTCCTGAAATGGGAATCGATGAGCCCCGGTGAATATGCGCGCAAAGGTGCGGATCTGACGATCTATTGGGGCTGGTTCGAATGCCCCTTTGGTCCGGCCCTTGTTATGGGTACGGACAAAGGCATCTGTGGTATGGCCTTCGGAGCTGAAACAGGTGAAGAGGCCGCGATGAAGGATATGACCGCGCGCTGGCCCAAGGCCAGTTATGTCGAGGACACAGAAAAGTTGCGCCCATGGGTCGAAGCCTCATTTGGGTCTGACCGGTCCGAGACGCCTTTGCACCTGATCGGTTCACCCTTGCAGATCAAAGTGTGGGAAGCGCTGATGCATATCCCCTCGGGTCAGGTCACCACCTATTCCGAGATCGCGCAGCGCGTGGGGTCCCCTCAGGCTGTTCGCGCGGTAGGTACCGCCGTTGGCCGTAATCCCGTCAGTTGGCTGATCCCATGCCACCGTGCGCTGCGCAAATCGGGTGGCCTTGGTGGGTATCACTGGGGTCTGCCGGTCAAGCGGGCGATGCTGGCCTACGAGGCGGCGCAAGCAGACGCCTGATTGACAAGCCATACAGATATCGCCAAAAGGCGCGGCAGGTTCGGGTCTCCTGCCGTTCGCAGCCTTTGGCTTTGGTGAAACCCGGTTGAATGAACATCTGTTGCCCTTTTCTGGCGCGTGGATGGAAATGCGAACCCCGTTCTGACTTCGCGCCCGTTGCAGAAAACGAGGCACATGATGACACGATCTGACTCAATCGCTCCGGTGGTGGAGCTAAAATCACAAGCGAAACGCCTGCGGGAGGCTTTGAAAACCACCGGGGTAGTTGTTTCGCACAGCGCGGCGCTGGAGCTTCTGGCCCGGCAGCACGGTGTACGGGATTGGAACACGCTGACGGCAATCGCGGGAAACCGGATGCATCTCAGCGTGGGTGACCGGGTACAGGGCCGATATCTGGGCCAGCCCTTCACGGCCGTAATTCGCGGATTGACCGTTCTGGGTGATGGCGCGAAACGCCGTTTGACCCTGCATTTTGACACGCCCGTGGATGTGGTGCGGTTCGACAGTTTTTCGGCGATCCGGCAGCTCGTTACAGGCGTGATCGGTTGGGATGGCCGATCCACCCGGTGCACCTCGGATGGCGAGCCTCAGCTTGTGGTTCAACCGGCCTGAAAAAACGCGGCGAGGCAAAGGATGCGCCTCGCCTTTTCATAGCTAGATACGCGCTGAGTTACTCGGCAGCCCAGCCGCCAACAGCTTTGACTTCCAGGAAATCTTCCAAACCCCAGATGCCGCCTTCGCGCCCGTTTCCGGATTGCTTCATACCCCCGAACGGAGAGCCTGCGCTGCGCGATTTGCCGTTCATCTCAACCATGCCCGACCGCAACACCCGCGCCATGCGGTTGGCGCGTGCAACGTCCTGCGTCTGGACATAGTTGGTCAGACCATAGGGCGTGTCATTGGCGATCTCGATGGCCTCTTCTTCAGTATCAAAAGGGATCATGGTCAGAACCGGGCCAAAGATTTCCTCGCGCGCGATGGTCATCTGGTTATTGGCGTCGGCAAAGACCGTGGGGCGGACATAGTAGCCCTTGTTCAGCCCGTCGGGTCGCCCGGTACCACCGGCGACAAGGCGGGCACCTTCATCGATGCCTTTTTGGATCAGGTCCTGAATCTTGGTCCACTGAAGTTCGTTCACCACGGGTCCGATATGACGGCCTTCCTCCGCTGCGCTGGCGACTGAAACGGAATTGGCCACTTCGGCCGCGGTTTCAACGGCCTGATCATAGATCGGGCGCTGCACCAGCATCCGACTGGGGGCGTTACAGCTTTGGCCCGTGTTGTTCATCATATGCAGCACACCGCGCTTGACGGCTTTCTCATCCGCATCGGCGAAGACCACATTGGCGCCCTTGCCGCCAAGTTCCAGATGCACCTTCTTCAGGGTATCCGCTGCATTCTTGGAAATGGCCGTCCCGGCGCGAGTGGAACCTGTAAAGCTGACCATATCCACGTCCGGATGTGCCGACAGTTGCGAACCAACCCCGACCCCGTCGCCGTTCACAAGGTTGAACACGCCGGGCGGGAAACCTGCTTCATCCATCATCTCGGCAAAGATCATCGCGTTCAGCGGGCTTTGTTCCGATGGTTTCAAAACCATGGTGCATCCCGCAATTGCAGCCGCACCCACCTTGAGCGTGATCTGGTTCATCGGCCAGTTCCAGGGGGTGATCAGGGCGGCGACGCCAACCGCTTCATAGATGATGCGGTCATTTGGTGCGTGATCACCCAAGGGCCGTTCAAACGAAAACGCCTTGGCGGCTTTGATGAAGTTTTGCAGATGCCATGTTCCGGCGCCAGCCTGCTGCGTGCGGGCCATATCGATGGGCGCGCCCATCTCAAGTGACATGGCTTGGGCCAGATCTTCGCTGCGGGTCTGGTAAATCTCGATCAGTTTTTCGACCAGCGCGATGCGCTGTTCAACCGGCGTGGCCATCCAGCCGGGCAGCGCGGATTTGGCTGCTGCCACGGCGGCATCTGTGTCTGCCTCTGACCCCAGTGAAATCACTGCACAAGGGTCTTCGGTTGATGGGTTGATCACCTCAAAATCATGGGCCTGGGACGGGGTGGTCCATTGACCATTGATATAGAAATTACGCTTTTCGATCATGGCGAATTCTCCTGGTCGTGATGTCCGAAACTGGGGTTGCGCACACACTGTCATTGACCCTGGCGCGCGACAAGAGGGGAATTTGATCAAATTTCTTACGGATGTGTTTTCAGAAAAAAACAAAGCCGGATTTGCGAAAGGTTTAACTCTGGCACAAAGTGGTTAGGTTCACAGCAATCGACTCGGTCAGCAACCAAAGAAGGAGATGCCCCATGGGTTTGCGCATCAACGACACGGTCCCGAATTTTACCGCAGAAACAGATCAAGGCACCATTCAGTTTCACGATTGGATTGGTGACAGCTGGGCGATCCTGTTTTCGCATCCCAAGGACTTTACCCCGGTTTGCACGACCGAGTTCTCAGCTGTTGCTCAATTGAACGACGAATGGGCTGCACGCAACACCAAGGTGATTGGCGTTTCAGTCGATGGGGTTGAGGACCACAAGAAGTGGAAGAAGGACATCGAGGAATACGGTAAGGCCAATCCCGGCTTTCCGATCATTGCGGATGATGGTTTGGCTGTGTCCAAAGCCTTTGACATGCTGCCCGCCGAAGCCTACCTGCCCGATGGCCGCACCCCGGCCGACAGCGCAACCGTGCGGTCCGTCTTTATCATCGGTCCCGACAAGCAGTTGAAACTGTCGATGACCTACCCGATGACCGTGGGTCGGAACTTTGCCGAAATCCTGCGGGCGCTGGACGGGTTGCAGATGTCGTCCAAGGGTGTTGCGACACCTGCGAACTGGGTTCCGGGCGAGGATGTGATCATCCCGCCGAGTGTTTCAAACGAAGATGCCAAGGCGAAATTTGGTGAGTTTGAAACGATTTTTCCCTATCTGCGTAAGACCAAGGCCCCGTCGTAAGGCGGGACCGGGTCAGGGGGGCTGTCTGCCCCCCGCCGCGCCTGTTGGCGCGCCTCCCCCCGAGGATATTTATGGCCAGATGAAGCACGTGGGGCCGGACTTTTGGGGATACATGCTGCCCCCATGCAACTGACACGGGGGCCGTCTGACCGAGGAGCTTTCGCAGATCAGAAGCTGTAGCGCAGCCCGAAATTCACACTGAACGTTTCCAGATCATCTTCGACCGTGCCGGTCAGCGCGCCATTGGGGGTCGAGCGATCCGATGACACATCGAAAGCGCGTGAATAGCGGGCATCAACCGTGAAGGCAGTGTCTGAGTTGATTTCATAAGCCACACCCGCGATCAACTGCGCAGCAAAATTGGTGTCACTGTCATCAAGCGCAACGCCTGGGCCGTAGGCAAAGTCGATGTCAGAATAGGTAGCGCCCAGACCAAAACCAGCAAACGGGGTAACCTTACCGGACTGTTTGAAATCAAACAGAACATTGGCAAACAAAGAGGTTTGCGCGATATCGCCCGAGATATTGCCTTCTAGCGCTGGCCCGTTGCCCGAGAAGTTTACGCCATCGACATCATTGTCGCGATAGGACAGTTCCAGCTCCAGGCGAGTGCCGATCCGGTCATTTGACCATTGCGGAATTTCTTTTCCGATCGCGATACCAATGCCATATCCTGCATCGAAATCGGTATCGACAGACTGTGTTGTGCCTCCGACCGTGCCGGAGAAGTCACTGTCCTGAAGCTGACTATAGCCCAGAAACCCCTGTATATATGTACCTTCACTCAGGTTTTGAGCTGAGGCATGAGTTGCGACAAGGGCCAGCGTTGCCGATGCCAGGATACCGCGAATGACCATAATCGTTGTCCTTTGTTCCGATTGGCTTCTGGCGGCAATATGAGTGCGGTGGCGGAGATAAAAAGGCAGCGGGTCTTCACATTGGATCACTCTAATTTATGCGCCTGTGAGAGAATAAATCTCTGCTCCAAGCTGTTCTCACGGGTCGTGCGCGTTGGTTGCGAAATCGGCAAGCTCTTTGTTTCGGGCTACGCTGCTTTCTCATTGGCGGGGCGATGATCATCCCATTGCGGAGTGGTCAGGACAGATTGCAGAGCCCGCACCTCGTAAGGTTTCAACACAGGGAGAACAGTTGATCCGTAACCCCTCGTACCTTTTACCAGGCTCGGGAAAAGTTCGAACAACTCTCGACGTGTGGCTGGGGTCAGAGCGTCAATGGTGGTGTCCCCTGGAAAGAAGGATTCCGACCAGACACCTTCGACATTCACCAACTCATGCTTGTCGAACAGGATGTGAATGTACTCAACACCGTTTTCCGGTGTCTCTTGAAGGATGGTTTTCTGGTTGATCATCCCTTTGGCCGGGGCCAGCATAAGTGGTTCGCAATGCGTCAGCTCCATCACGGGGGACGCAACGGCGATCCGGTGTTGTGGAGAGACCAGCAAATCGCGGCAGGGGCAACCGGGGCCAAAGCTGTTTGTCTTGATCCGAACCGGGCACAAATGGGGGTTGGCCTGCAAATCGCGGCGGCTTAGGCGACGTCGCCCAATCCAGCGGATGATACGGGTTTCACCTTGGGCAACACAGGTCGGATCGCCGGGCTGGAGGTTTTCAACCTTGCGCAGGCCGCGGGGTGTCAGGATCAGCGAGCCGGATGTGAAACATACGAAGGAAGGCAGGGTTTGATACGCTGCGGGCTGCGCGGTTCCGGCAAAGCCCGTATCCGAGATCGTGTCCCCCAGCGCAGCCTGACCTGAGGTGACAATGATGTAGCGTGGATTGCTGAACTGGATCAGGGTAAATCGAACAGGGGCTCCGTTGACGGTACCTGTATAGCTTTCAAACGTGCTGAAATTCTGGGATGAGCCTGAAAATCCAGGCAGAGATGCGAGATCAAGCTGCGCACTGTCGGGATCAGGGTCTTGGAGAAATGCATCATTGTCGATGATCTCAACTGAATACGCCTGCGTGATGTCGACGCTACGATTGCTGAACGGATCCGCGCTGATTTCGAATACGGTAACTGAGGCCACGGTCGAAAGGCACCCTTAGAAACGACAAAATAAATCTTAAGCTTGAGCAAATACACGCAATACGAGTTAACAATTGATTTACCAATCCAAGGTGCAGTCGTGTCATGGGCGGAGCTGCGCGAGAAATACCGTGCCATTCAGTGGACGGTCGATTGTAGCGATGCGGGACGAAACCGACTTTGCGCAACCCACGGCCAGAGTCTGCTTTCGATGTGTCAGGTAGCTACCATATCAACTTCGGCAGTCGAAAAACCGAACGAAGCGACCATTTCCCGATGAGCATCGGTCCCAAGAAACCGCGAAAGAACTGCATCGACTTCTTTGATCAGGTCTGTGTCGCTCAAACCAAACGCGAATGATCCGAACGCGGGAGGCTTTTCTGAATCTGGCACTAGGACCAGTTCCAGCCCCCATGACGGGTTCTGCTCGATAAAGCCGCTATGCGCTCGACCAACGCTCGCATAGGCGTCGGCAGTACCTTCGCGAACAGCTCGTGCGGCTTCGGTGTACGTTTCGAAAATCATGATGCGGTCTACACTGACGCCAAATTCAGCCGCCGAGCGATGCTGAAACTGATCGCGGATTACAGCTAATCGGACGTCAGAATTTTCGGCGACGGATTGATAGCCGCTCAAACCCTTCTGATTCCCGCTTGCCACCAAGAGCCCGTCCGGCAATGCCCAGATCGGTCGACTGAACAATGCGTTCTTCTTGCGCTCATCTGTTCCAAAAAGACCGGTCGTCATGCGCCATCGGCCATCGCCGACACCGGGCAGTAGTTCAGCAAATTCCGTCTCTACCGGCTCAAAATCTGCAATACCAAGCTCTGCCAATACATATCGTGCAAGTTCCACATCGCAGCCAGTGACACGGCCTGTCGCATCGATGTAATTGAACGGCGGTTCGATAAGGTAGGCAAACTTCATGGGTCATCCTCTGACGTGTCCTCGCCATAGCTGGCGATCTTGATGGCAAGGATGCTCTCGCATTTTTCGAGCGTTGCGCGTTTAGCCTTCAGCGTTGCCGCATGATCCAAAAGGATCTGGCGACGTTCTTCGATACCGGCAACGCCTGCTTTGGCAAGCGTCGTGAACCGGCGCATTTGCTTTAAGGGCATGCCGGTTTCGCGCAGCCAGTACAGCAGATTCAGCCATTCGATCAAACGAGGCGTGAACCGACGTTGGCCATCGGGACCACGCTCGATCTCCGGCAGCATTCCCGACTTCTCGTAAAATCTTATCGTATGTGCAGACAGCCCACAGGCTTCCGCCGCCTCAGCAATTCTCATCTTTGCAAGTGTTCCTCTGACCTCTAGATACCGAGTTAGAGTAACTCTAAGTCAATGGCGATTTTGGAGAAAGCTGACCTTCGTGCGTCGTGCAAGCATCAAGCAAAGTGGGCTCGTAGCCGACATCGGGAATGAACTGAGCACCTGTGGGGAAGCGCGCTACCACAAGCGACCATACAAAAAGGCCCCGGTCGAAACCGGGGCCTTTGATGTGGGAAAAAAGGGCAGTTTATTCTGCGTCTTCTTTCTTTTCTTTCTTCTCGGGAACGATCTCTTCGCCGGTTTCCTGATCGACTACTTTCATCGACAGGCGGACCTTGCCGCGGTCATCAAAGCCCAGCAGCTTGACCTTTACGTCCTGACCTTCCTTCAGAACATCCGACGGATGGTTCAGGCGGCGGTTTTCGATCTGGGACACGTGCACCAGACCGTCGCGCTTGCCAAAGAAGTTCACGAAGGCACCGAAGTCGACGATCTTGACGACCTTACCGGTGTAGATCTGACCCTCTTCCGGCTCAGCCACAATCGAATAGATCATGTCATAGGCCTTCTGGATCGATTCACCGTCGGGCGACGCGATCTTGATCACGCCATCGTCGTTGATGTCGACCTTGGCGCCAGATGTTTCCACGATCTCGCGGATGACCTTACCGCCCGAACCGATCACTTCGCGGATCTTGTCGGTTGGGATGTTCATGGTCTCGATGCGCGGAGCGTGGACAGAGAATTCGTTGGTCTCGGACAGGGCTTTGCCCATCTCGCCCAGGATGTGCATCCGGCCGTCCTTGGCTTGCGCCAGGGCTTTCTCCATGATCTCGGGCGTGATGCCCGCAACCTTGATGTCCATCTGCAGCGAGGTGATGCCGTTTTCGGTACCAGCCACTTTGAAGTCCATGTCGCCCAGGTGGTCTTCGTCACCCAGAATGTCCGACAGGATGGCGTATTCGCCGTCATCTTCCAGGATCAGACCCATGGCCACACCAGCAACCGGTGCTTTCAGCGGAACGCCCGCGTCCATCATCGACAGCGAGCCGCCGCAGACCGATGCCATCGAGGACGATCCGTTGGATTCGGTGATCTCGGACACGATGCGGATCGTGTAGGGGAAGTCGGTCGCCGCAGGCAGAACCGCCTGCAGGGCACGCCATGCCAGCTTGCCGTGGCCGATCTCACGACGGCCAGGGCCGCCCACGCGGCCAACTTCTCCAACCGAATAGGGAGGGAAGTTGTAGTGCAGCAGGAAGTTCGATTTGAAGTTTCCATGCAGCGCGTCGATGAACTGCTCATCGTCGCCGGTGCCCAGCGTGGTCACGGCCAGCGCCTGAGTTTCACCGCGGGTGAACAGGGCAGAACCGTGGGTCCGCGGCAGCATCGAGGTTTCTGCAACGATCGAACGGATATCGGTGGTCGACCGACCGTCGATCCGCTTGCCGCCCTTGACGACGTCGCCGCGTAGAATGCCAGCTTCCAGCTTTTTCATCGCGGAACCGAGGTTGCCATCTTCCAGCTGCTCTTCGGTCAGAGCTTCCTTGATCGCTTCACGGGCCGCGGCAACAGCGGCGGTGCGATCTTGCTTGTCGGTAATTGCGAAAGCGGCGCGCATCTGCTCTTCACCAGCGGCCTTAACGGCAGCGTACAACTCGGAATAATCCGGGGCCTGGAAGTCAAACGGCTCTTTCGCGGCTTCTTCGGCTAGGCTGATGATCAGGTCGATCACCGGCTGGATCTGCTCATGCGCAAAGTTCACCGCGCCCAGCATTTCAGCTTCGGACAGTTCATACGCTTCCGATTCAACCATCATCACGGCGTCTTTGGTACCGGCCACAACCAGATCCAGACGCTGTTCAGGGTTCAGGCGCAGGTCCTGCATGTCGTCTACGGTCGGGTTCAGGACGTATTCGCCATCCTCAAACCCAACACGGGCACCGGCGATCGGGCCCATGAACGGCGCGCCGGAAATGGTCAGCGCAGCGGATGCAGCGATCATCGCGACGATGTCGGGGTCGTTGACCAGGTCGTGGGACAGCACGGTGCACATCACCAGAACTTCGTTCTTGAAGCCGTCAACGAACAGCGGGCGGATCGGACGGTCGATCAGACGCGCGGTCAGTGTCTCTTTCTCGGTCGGGCGCGCCTCGCGCTTGAAGAAGCCACCTGGAACCTTACCGGCGGCGTAATATTTCTCTTGGTAGTGCACGGTCAGCGGGAAAAAGTCCTGACCGGGTTTTTGCGCCCGCGCAAAGGTCACGTTTGCCATGACGCTGGTCTCACCCAGCGTGGCAATCACGCTGCCGTCGGCCTGACGGGCAACCTTGCCGGTTTCCAGTGTGAGCGTCTCTTCGCCCCACTGCATTGATTTCTTCGTTACATCAAACATATGCGTATCCTAGAACGGAGCACTCCCGCCCCTGCGGGTCTCCGGTTTGCATGGCGGCCCCATTGCCGCCGACCCCACTTTATCTTCCATTCGAGTGCCGGGGTCAGGGCACAACGTCTCAGATAGCGCGCGCATACAGGAGAATGGGGCCGAAGGGAAGCGAAACCGCACAATGCGGCGGTGGGCCGCCATCCCGCATGCATTGGTTGCCCGGATGAACACCCGTGGCAAGGGGCGAGGAATTGATTACATAGTGATTAACTCCGATATCTGGGGATACCATGACCTTTTGTCAGCGGTTTCTGACCGTCCTCATACTGGCCCTTTTAGGTGCGCCATCACAGGCAGCGTCTATCCAACCTGTTGAGTGGTCCGCCTTGCCGGATCCGGCCGTGCAGGTTTTCGAGGATCCGTTTCGTGATCTGAATGACGAGCAGGCCGATGATATCAGGTTTGCGCTTCGATTGCGTGGGCGATTGCAACAGGATGTCGGCAGCGTGGAAGAACGGCTGAATTGGCAAGAGATGTTGGATGAAACCGAAGAAGCTCTCGCGGTCGACCAAATCGATATCGATTGGCTTATGTCTCAGCGCGAGGCGGTGATCCAGCGGCGTGAGACTGCCAATAACACAGGCAATCCCGCGATCGACGATCAGATCGTTTCGATCGCTGGTTATGTCATCCCCGCAGCGCCCGATGAACAGGGGCGTGCCATTGCCTATCTGGTGCCACAGCCTGGTATGTGCAGTCATCTGCCGCCCCCACCGCCCAATCAGATGATCCGCCTCCTGCTATCAGATCATTGGGCCCCGGACAGCTATTATGAGCATGTGCGTCTGACCGGTCGTCTGGCGATTGCACCAACCGAGTATGAGATGTTTGTCATCGACGGTCCGGTCCCGATGCGCGCAACCTTCACCATGCAGGTGCAAGAGGCCGACATTCTGGACGGTGGTGAGGAACAGTTTAATGAATTCCTGACGCTGCATGATCGTCTGCGCGCAGCGCTTCGGCACAAATCCAGTGACGCTGCCGATGCCCCTTAGCCAGTGCGATGAGGCGAAAGATACATTCGAAAAGCAGAATAGTTTTGTGTAAATTTAGTGACAGTGTAGGCTTGGACTACAAGACCTATGGTCGTGAGGACGGTAACGCGCCAAGGTAACACAAAACAGATGCCGCCTCCGACCGAAGACCTTGGCGTTTGCACCTAGCAAACTGAGGGTAAGTCGAATGGCACAAACCAAGAAAATGCTGGATCCGGATCCACGGATCTATGATTTTGAGACCGAATACGAGCTGGGGCAGGATAATGTCCGACCCTTCGGTCTGGACATCCACAACCCGGTCTTTTTGATCTCAAGTATCCTGATCTTTGCGTTCGTTCTGATCGCTTTGGCCAATCAGGAATCCGCTGCTACATTCTTCGGTTGGCTGCGGCCCTGGCTGACCAGCACGTTTGACTGGTTTTTGGTGCTTTCAGTGGATGCAATCACCCTGTTCTGCCTTGTTCTGATCGTCCTGCCGGTTGGCAAGGTGCGGATCGGGGGCAAGGATGCCAAACCTGACTATTCCTATGCCGGATGGATTGCGATGATGTTCGCGGCCGGTATTGGCATCGGTCTCTTGTTCTTTGGTGTGATGGAACCGGTCTATTACAACTTTGCCGAAGGCGGAAACGCTGTGCCATTGGGTATCGACATCGCGGTTCCGGGCAATGAATACGCCGGTATTGTGGGGACGATCCACCATTGGGGTCTAGAAGGCTGGGCGGTGTACGCAGCTGTTGGTCTGAGCCTTGCGATCTTTGCCTATAATCTGGACCTGCCGCTGACCCTGCGGTCGGCTTTCTACCCGATCCTAGGCGAGCGCGTTTGGGGCTGGTGGGGCCACCTTATCGACACGCTGGCGGTATTTGCCACATTGTTCGGTCTGACAACCTCGCTGGGTCTGGGCGCACAACAGGTTGCGGCTGGACTGAACGAGGTGTTTGGTATCGAACCCAGCCCGACCGTGACTGTTCTGTTGATCATCGGGATCACGCTGATCGCTTTGGGGTCGGTCTTGATGGGCATGGATGCAGGTGTCAAACGGCTGAGCGAGATCAACATGATCATGGCCGTCGGCTTGTTCATCTTTGTGATCGTCGTGACCGGCGTCGGCACTGCCATCGCGCGATATTTCAACGTCATGGTCGACTATGTCTACCACCTTCCGGCCTTATCCAATCCGTTCGGGCGCGAAGACACCAGCTATTTCCATGGCTGGACAACCTTTTACTGGGCCTGGTGGATCGCGTGGTCACCCTTTGTGGGCATGTTCATCGCCCGCATCTCAAAGGGTCGCACGGTGCGTGAGTTTATCCTGTGCGCGCTACTGGCTCCGACAGCGGTCTGCGCGCTGTGGATGTCAACCTTTGGCGGCGCCGCCATCGACATGCTGAACGCGGGCGGAGCCGAAGGCGTGCGTGCCACGGTGATTGACAGCTATGCGCCCGAAGGTGCCTTGTTCGGCTTCCTGAAAGAGCTGCCGCTTTACGGGATCGTCGCGCCCATCGCGTTGGTCCTGATCGTAGTGTTCTTTGTCACCTCGTCGGACTCGGGCTCGCTGGTGATCGATACGATCACCGCAGGTGGCAAGATGGACGCGCCGGTGATCCAGCGGGTCTTCTGGTGCACGCTCGAAGGTCTGGTCGCCATCGCGCTGTTGCTGGGTGGCGGATTATCTGCCCTGCAGGGTGCCGCGGTGTCTACGGGCATACCGTTCACGCTGGTGGTTTTGATCATGTGCTACTGCCTGTGGCTGGCACTGAAATCAGAAAAGGCGAAGATGTAAAACGCCTTAAGCCATGAGAAAATGAAACGTCCGCCTATTTGGCGGGCGTTTTTTATGTGTGAGGTTGACCACAGAGAAAATCCAAAACCCGTCTATTCTACCCGCGTTGTTGTTTCATAGTTTAGCAAAGGTTTTCTCATGCAGCTTCATTCCGCCTCAGGCATTTCATTCAATCCCGATGTGTTCGATGAATCATTTGTCGATATGCTCGACAATCTTCCCGAAGATGCGGTCGAGGATATTGATATAGACGAAACTACTGAAATGCCGCTGATGACCGCCGCGCCAACCGCCGAGCCAAGTGACGCGGATGTTGCCGCGATCATGGAAAGCGCGTGGCAAGAGCTTTATAACTCTGAAGAGGGGGCCGATATCCGGTCGCTTCCCGAAGAACAGCAGGCACAGATTAAGGCGCGTTTCCTGTCGCCGGACCCGATCTCCGAAGCTGATGCCGCGACTGTCCCGATCGATGATGCGCCTTTCTCGATTGAAGAAACGGCGGACAGTCTAATCCTGATGCAAGGCAATACGCCACTGCTGGGCGCGCCTCTTGGGTCCAGCAAAAGCCAGAAGAAAAAGGCTGCATTGAATACGTTTATCGGCGCGGCAGCAAAGGCTTTTGCCGATATCATCACCATGGCGATGGCCGCCTTGGGGGTCTATCAAGCGCTAGGCAGCAAAACCGTGACAAAGGCAGGTGCCGGTATCGCTGTCAAATGTAGCAAACCGATTGCCCGCCATGCAGGTGCCATCGCAAAGGCTGGCAAAGCAGGCGGTGATGTCGCCAAGATGAAGGCCATGCTGGGCGTGGCCAAAGCATCGGTCGGCTTCACCAAGCTGGCAGGTATCGTTCTGACCGATATGAGCGGTCTGGAAAAGGCGGCCGCGATTGCCACCTGCGTGGGCGGCATGACACTGGCTTTGGCTTCGGCCAGCGGATCGTTCTGGCTGTCGATGGTCGCGATGGTCGCTGCGGTGGCGATGTTCGTAATCGATACCGCGCTGGCGGTTGATACCTACAAAAAGTGGCAGGCGATCTAGGCCGGAAACCAAGAACGCCCGCCAAAGTGGCGGGCGTTTGAAATCTGCAAGCGGTGAGATCCAACCTTAGCGGCGGATGCCCAGCTTTTTGATCAGGTCCTGGTAACGCGCTTCTTCTTTGCCCTTCAGATAGTCCAGCAGCTTACGGCGCTGGGCAACCATTTTCAGCAGACCGCGACGACCGTGGTTGTCTTTTTTGTGGGTCTTGAAGTGCTCGGTCAGGGTGTTGATACGCGAGGTCAGGATGGCAACCTGGACTTCTGGCGAACCGGTGTCGCCGTCCTTGGTTGCGAATTCTTTCATGACGCGTGTTTTTTCAGCGGCAGTGATCGACATCGGGGTCTCCTTCAAAGGTTAGAGTTAATGGCGCAGGCCGGGATGTCGTCCAGCGCAGGCCCATGGAGAAAACCGCACCGATTCCGATGCGGATGGGCGCGTATAGGCGCTTTTGCAAGGAATGGCAAAGGTTTTCTGGGGCTCTAGCCCATCGATCCATATTGGGCCAGTTCGGCCTCGGTGATCAGCTGAATATCATCAAGGCTGATACCGTCTGCGCCAAAGACCTGGGCAACTTCCTCTCCGTCTACAACGATGCGGGTCAGGCTAGGAGTGTCCTCATCCTGTTCGATCTGAATGTCGGGATTGGTCTGGTCTTCCCAGGTGATAAACAATTTGTCCTCACCCGGTTCAAAGCCCATGATTGTGACATCCTCGGCCTCCGAACTTAGGATAATGTCATCAGCCCCTTCGCCCCCATTGGCCACATCTGATGTATGGGCCACGATGGTATCGTCGCCATCACCCCCATTTAGAAAGTCGGTCTGGTCGAACGCTTCGTCGTCACCGCCGAGCAGCAGATCATCGCCATCGCCCCCGAATAGCGCGTCGTTGCCCGCGCCCCCCGTCAGCCTGTCATCGCCATATCCGCCATGCAGCGCGTCATCGCCTTTGCCACCCGCCAGTTCATCATCGCCCTGACCACCGTAGAGCGTATCGTCGCCCGCGCCACCGTCCAGTTCATCGTCACCGAAATGACCCGCAAGTAGGTCGTCGCCCTGATTGCCGAACAGCAGGTCGTCACCATCTTCACCGTGCAGCGTGTCCTCCCCATGACCGCCTGAGATCAAGTCCTGCCCATCGCCGCCATGCAAAACGTCATTGCCGCATCCGCCGTTGATCAGGTCATCGCCGGCATAGCCGTTGATCTGGTCGTCGCCCTCCTGCCCGCTGATCTCATCCACGCCATCCGTTCCTGCGATCACGAGATCGCCCAGATGTTCGGAAATCACCGTACCTGTTGAAATGTCGGGGATGTCTTCTGTCGCGGGTGGATCGACATTTTCGCCGACCACCAGAAACTCACCTTCGGGGATGTCGTCGGCGATGATGTCCTGTGGTTCGTCTTCGTCCCGCTCGTCTTCTTCTGAGGTCAGAACATCGCCAATCGCATATGCTGCGCCACCAACGGCTGCCAATCCAATTAGTCCGGCCAGAAACATGGGAACCCTCTGAAAGCAAACTGCTCCGAGGGTGAACTATCCCATCCGACCTGTTGGTTGGTCAAAGCCAAGCTGGAGGTGTGGTTAACCCTTTGTCACCAGGCTTCGGGCTGTTGGGTGTAAGCGATGTAGAGCGGATGCTTGGGGTGCCCGTCTTTCGTCAGGCCCAGATTGAACAAAGGCTGGCCGGTGCTCCGCAGCAGCGCTTCAACCGCCGGGCCACGATCCAGATGCGCGCCGTGGGCACCCCAGGCGGCCACGACTTGATCGGCCCAGGTAACCCCGTCCAGAATGGCTGCGTCATTCGCGGGCCCCACCGGATCGGCAGCCGCGCGCATCTTGCGCGGGTCAGTATCGCGCCAGGCAAAGATGTTGGTCACCTGAAACGCGCCGAACCCCAGGGCCCGCGCCCGGCGTTCACAGCGCTCGACCGTTGGGTCATTCTGCACTTCGGTCGCAGTCGAAGGATTCAGCATCACAAACAGCGCCTTGCGCCCGGTCGGGTCCCAGATGCGGGTCAGGCTATAGCGGTATTTTTCGCAATCGGAATAGATGGCGGTCGAGGGCGCGTCGCCCTTGGTATGGGTTCGGGTGATCATGCCCTTCGCCTAGCACGTGGATCAGGCAACGAACACCCGGCTGGGGTGCAATTCGCCGGATTTGTAGATGCCCACAGCCACGGCCTTGCCATCCAGCGAGGCCCAGGCCTCATCGCCATATTCCACGTCGCTGGCCAGTACCATGCCCGGATTACCATTGCGCAGGCGGGTGGCGCCCTCGGCGCTGCATTTCAGTTCGGGCAAATCGGACAACCCGGTTTCCAGCGGGTGCAGGTAGTCATCCAACGCAGTGGTTTTGGCCATCTCGTCGATTTGTTCGATGCTCAATCCATCCTGGGCCTCGAACGGGCCGGACCAGATGCGGCGCAGCTCACGGACGTGTCCGTGACAACCCAAAGCCTCACCCAGGTCACGGGCGATGGACCGCACATAGCCGCCTTTGCCGCAGGTCATCTCGAGCGTAACATGATCATCATCGGGCCGGTCAGTCAGAACCAGCTCCTCGACCCATAGCGGACGGGCCGCCAATTCCACGTCCTCGCCGTCTCGGGCCAGTTTATAGGCGCGCTGGCCGTCGATCTTTACAGCTGAAAATTTGGGTGGGACCTGCATGATTTCGCCGATAAAGGGCGCAAGTGCCTCTTTGATCTCCTCATCCGAGGGGCGCGCATCGCTTTCGGCGATCACCTCACCTTCGGCATCGTCGGTATTGGTGGCCTGACCCAGCCGCACCGTGAACGTATAAGCCTTCAAAGCATCGGTGATATAGGGAACGGTCTTGGTCGCCTCGCCTAAGGCCACAGCCAGAACGCCGGTGGCTTCGGGGTCCAGTGTCCCCGCATGGCCCGCCTTCTTGGCGTCGAGCGCCCAACGCACCTTGTTGACCACTGATGTTGATGTCATGCCCGCAGGCTTGTCCACCACCAGCCAACCAGAGATATCGCGACCTTTGCGTTTGCGTCCCATTTTGCACCTAGAATCTTGCTGAGGCGCGCGAGTTAGCGGATCGCCCAGACGCTGTCAATTTACAGGCGTTTCCTCGACCACGCCGACGATCGGACCCAGCGAAAACCCGACATCCGACCGGTTGCTGGCGCGTTCATACATACGCGAGATATTGCCGTCAAAGAACAGCGCATTTGGTGTTTTCAGAACATCCCGAAACAGGCTGCCGAATTCGTAAAAAGTGACGTAGTCATCCGAGATCGCGAACACTGCGCGCGTCCCTTCCGCGCTGGTGCCGACCCCATTGCGCACATAGACCGAGGTCGAATCGGGCAGAAAGCGCGGGTGTAGCGCACCATCGATCACCAACATCGGACCGGATTGAGTGGCAAAGCGGCATTGGGGCGCCTGCTCGACAAAGGACATGGTCTCAAACACATCGGCGCGCCCGTCGCGGATGCAGAACACGCCATTAGGCAGCAAGCCGAAATTGCCGGGGCCCGGATTGGCAATCACGCGCATCTGCTCGTGACCCTCTTCAACATAGTGGCCGACGGGAGAGCGATCATCGTGATACATGCCAGCGTTCATTGCAAAGGCCAGACGTTCGCCACCGGGGGCAAGCGCCTCGTTCACCGAGGAAAAATGCCCCAGCAGATCGCCGGTTTCATCGTTCAGAAACAGGCGCAGGTCTTCGTTGGCGGCATCTACTTCGCAGATCGTATAGCGCTTGTCCTGATGCGTGACCTTCTCGCACGTCACCGCCCAGGCCTGCGCGGCCCAGAGGATTGCGCCTGATGTGACGGCCAGACGGATCACTCGTCCAGATCGCGGCGCACCGCGTCCTGTTCGAACATGCGGCGGGTGTCATCGAGCCGGTCGAACGTGTCATCCAGCCGAAACCGCAGATCGGGCGCAAACTTAAGACCGACTTTCTTGCCGACCATGCGGCGTAACTCACCCTTGTTGCGGGCGAGCAGTTCGATCACGTCCTCCTGCCCCTTGCCGCCCAGTGGCAGCACATAGGCGGTGGCGATTTTTAGATCCGGCGAGGTGCGTACTTCGCCGACTGTAATAGACATGCGGTTCAGGTCGGGGTCGTGGACATCTCCGCGCGCCAGAACCTCGGACAGGGTGCGGCGGATCAGTTCGCCGACACGCAGCTGTCGTTGGGACGGGCCGGGGCCATCATGGAATTTGTTCTTTGCCATGTCTCCGATCTAAGCACAAAGCGAGGCTTTGCCAAGCGGGCGCGAACGGGGTAGGAGGCTTTGAGCAGTTTGCAGCAAGGGAACATCGCCATGACCCATATTCCGGGGATCGTCATCACAGGGGCTTCGGGCCGTATGGGGCAGATGCTGATCAAGACTGTCACCGACAGTGATCAGGCGCGACTGGTTGGTGTGGTCGAGCGTACGGGCCATGACTGGATCGGTCAGGACGTTGGCGAAGCCATAGGCGGGCAGGCGCTGGGCGTGACCGTCACGAATGACCCGCTGGAGGCGTTTGCCCAGGCGCAGGCGGTGATCGATTTCACCGCGCCCGAGGCGACGCTGGAGTTTGCTGCGCTGGCCGCACAGGCGCGTTGCGTGCATGTTATCGGAACCACCGGAATGAGTGATGAACAAGTCGCGGCGCTGGAACCCGCGTCGCGGCATGCGGTGATCGTGCGTGCTGGAAACATGAGCCTCGGCGTCAACCTGCTGATGCAGCTGACCAAAAAGGTCGCGGCGGCGCTGGATGAAGATTTCGATATCGAGATCATCGAAGGCCACCACCACCACAAGGTCGATGCGCCCTCGGGCACAGCCCTTATGCTAGGTGAGGCCGCCGCCGAAGGGCGCGGTGTCAAACTGGCTGATGTCTCGGATCGGGGTCGCGACGGCATCACCGGCGCGCGCAAGCGTGGGGATATCGGATTCCACGCCATTCGTGGTGGCGACATTGTGGGGGAACATGACGTTCTGTTTGCCGCCCCTGGCGAACGCATTGTCCTGCGCCATCTGGCCACCGACCGCGCAATCTTTGCCCGAGGCGCGCTGAAAGCCGCGCTTTGGGGACAGGGCAAGCAACCGGGTCAGTATGACATGGTGGATGTTCTGGGATTATAGTGGCTAGAACAGCAATCTCAGATAACTATGTAAGACAAAGGCCGCACTCCAGAACAGGATCGCTGTTTTCCAAGACGCACACCCTAGGGCTAAACTCAAAACCAGATTCCTGTTGGGTATAAGACGTATCGCATTGGTGGTGTGCTGATCCCAGCACTTTTCAGCCATGAAGAAATAGTTGCCTGCGCCATATGCGTTTAGAATGATCCGTCTGCGCGAGGGTGGGGTGCCGCGTGTTCTGATCCAGAACGAAATAAATTCATCCTTGAAATTGAAGGCTGGGCAGACTGAGGTGAGAAAAATCATGGCTGCAAAAACTGACAGACTCATGAGGGTTAAGCAGCCGAGTATTAATAACAGTACAGTCAGCAAGTCTGCCTCCGATCCGACGGATTCTAGAGTGCATCCCGTAAGAGAGGAATGCAATCACCCCGTGTGCAGAGCATAGGCCTGCTCCGCAAAGCTCGGCAGATGTTTGCAAAACAGTTGGCAGGCTGAATTCTGTGATCAACCCTCGCCAAGATGCCGGTCCACCATCCGCTGCACCATCGGGGCAAAATGAGCGAAATCCGGTGTTTCCATATCCGCGCGCTTGCCGGCTTCGTCGAGGTAGCGCACCTGAATGATCTCTTTCAGGTTTGGATTGGCCTCGAAGTCTTCCACTTCCTTGGCGCTCATGGGGCCACCTTGCAGCTCAAGCGTATGGACGGACGCGGTTGACAGCCGGTTGAAATATTCCGGCTTGGTGGCGCAGAGATAGCGCTTGGCCGCGACGTGATACCGGCAGCAATCGGTGATGACCGAGGGGAAGAACTGCTCCAGCACTTCAGCCCCGGCATCCTCGTGATGGCGGTCTTCGGTGTCATCGGGGTGATACGTGCCGAACTCGGACGTGAAGTGCCCGATATCGTGCAGCAATGCGCCTACGATGATCTCTTCGGGCATTCCGTTCTGTTCTGCGATTGTAGCGCCCTGCAACATATGCTCGGCCATGGTGACCGGTTCTCCCAGATACTCTTCACCGCCGCGACGTTCAAAGATGTCGCCGATGAAGGCCACGATATTGTCGCGGTTTAGGGTTGTGAAATCGGGTTTCATTCCGCAGCCTCCGGTTGGGCAATTTCCATTGCGGCCAAGGTCGACAGCAAGCCATCTTTGTCGGCGTAACATCCCTGCAGCCAACGTGAGCCCGCGCCGGAATAGCCCAGACGAGCGTGCAACACGCGAGTGTTGTCGACGATGAAGCTCTCACCCGGTTCCAGCTTGAAGGATACGCCCATCGCCGGATCATCGATGATGTCACCCAGTTGGCGATAGGCAGCGTAGTAGGCTTCCATCTTGTCAAAGGGCACGTCAACAAACGGGGCCGAGGAACGGTTGTTAAAGCGGATGCCGATCAGCTCACCATCTGGTGACAGTTCGATCATCGGGCGGCGCGAGCGCAGGCAGACGCCATCTGAGCCCTTGTATTCAAACCGGGCAGGGTAGCCCGTCAGCAGGGCAAAACCTTCGGGGTTCTGATCGCGCAGCTTTTCGGCCGCACGGAATCCATCGACCACGATGGAGTCGCCACCCTCGGCAGAGTTTTCCAGACAATAGAGGATTTGCAGCGTTGGCACCGGGTCGCGGTAAGGGTTGTCGGTATGGGCCTGTAATCCAAGCCCGGTATAAGCCAGGTTGGTCGGGTTCACCTCGGTTCGGACCTCAAAATAGGGGCCATAGTTGGTTTCGCGCACATAGCCGAACAGGTCGGCCACTTTCAGCAGCGATTCCGCCTCGGCCGGGCCGCCGGTTAGCTTGGCAAAACCAAACTCGGCGATCGCTGCCAACCAGTTGCGCTTGGCGGTGGGGGTTGCGTGAACCTCGGACCAATCACCGCTGGGCGCATCAATGCCGCGTTCCCATGTGGTGAGGCCATGCGCGACGCGGCCCAGTGCGGCATCGTGATCGCGGTCATAGCAATGTTCCGCCAGCCAGTCGGCGGGGAAAGTGACCGTCTTGTCTTCGGGCTGAAACGTAACGTGCAGATCGCCCGCAACGACCTGTGCCGCGCTGACCGAGACGTCGGAGGGGATGTCACCGATGGTGATCAGGCGTTGGCCGTTGCCGGGCGCGCGAGTGTCCGGGTCCAGCGCGTTGTCGCGCAGCCAGATGGCGTGAAAGCGGGCCTCGGCCCCAGTGTCAAACACGACAGTGACGACCGAGGCGGTGTGAGTGGCTGTGCGCAGCATTGGGGTTCTCCTGTTCGGCGCGAGCTTTGGTTGAGCAGATACGCCGTTCATGGCATTACCACAATTAATCCTTCTTGCGGCTGAGGCTTGGAAAATCTTATGGCTAAGAAAAAGATCGGATTGCCGCCCTTGGACTGGTTACGCGTGTTCGAGGCTGCGGGCCGGTTGGGCGGGTTTTCGGCGGCGGCGAAAGAGTTTGGGCTGACTCAGGCGGCAGTCAGCCAGCGCATTGCCAACCTCGAATCCTGGCTGGGCCGGTCCTTGTTTGTGCGTGAAGCAC
This sequence comes from Ruegeria sp. YTSA075, assembly GCF_059610245.1. Taxonomy (NCBI): domain Bacteria; kingdom Pseudomonadati; phylum Pseudomonadota; class Alphaproteobacteria; order Rhodobacterales; family Roseobacteraceae; genus Ruegeria; species Ruegeria sp. YTSA075. The sequence continues at coordinate 91,823 of NZ_JBXWNG010000012.1, forward strand.
GGGGCGTGTCACTGACGGTCGAAGGTGAAAGCTATCTGCCGCTGGTGCAGGACAGTTTACAGGCGCTGGAACGTAATACAGAAGATTTGTTCGGCAAATCCCCGCGCGAGCTGCGCGTCGCAGGGCTATCGTCGAGCATTCATGCGCTGGTTCTTCCCAGTCTGGACCGGTTTCAGGGCATGCGTCCCAAAGTGCGGGTGATGACCGATTCAGTGGCGCGGCGGTCATCGTTGGATGAGGAACGGACGTGGCTGCAAATCCGCTATGGGCGCGGGACATGGCCGGGGCGCGATGCTGCATTGATCGCGTCCGAAATACTGGTGCCGATAGCCGCGCCCGGTGTAGTTTGGGGCACACCGCTGATTGATCTGCGTGGCGAACGCCCGGGCTGGCGGGACTGGGCAAGGAAAACGGGCGGGGTGGAATTGCCACCGTCAAAAGTGAGCTTTGATTCGATGGAGCATGCGATTTCCGCAGCCCGTCAGGGGCAGGGTGTAGCACTGGGTTCGGTGCCTCTGGCACAAGCGGATTTGCGGTCGGGTCGATTGCGCAGGCTCGATTTGCCAGAATTGCAGACCAAGGATGGCTATTGGCTGACATGGCCCGAAGACCGAGCCAAGTCCAAAAAACAGCGTGCGTTGCTTCAGGACTTTCTGCAGGCGCTGCGCGGCTAGGCGCCTAGAAATCGATGGCGATGCCTTTTTTCTCCCAATCACCATAGCGGGCAGGGTCAGGTCCGTCGCGGCCGCCCAGTTCCTTGGGCAGTTCTTTTGCTTTGGCCTTTTTGCGGCGTTCCTCGGCCTCGGCCAATGCGCGCTGGGCGGCGGGGGGCAGGTCTGTGCGGTCGTCATTCATGACATCGGGTTCCTTTCCGTGCAGGGGCTTGATATACGCCCCCGTCCGCCCTTGGCAATGCGGGCGAGGGTCACATCAAAGGCGGTTCCATGTCCGACAACGCAACGGCGGCGCGACGCAGCGCGATCTATCTGCTGGATCAGATTCTGGGAGAAGGGCGGCTGCTGTCCGAATGTCTGGCCGTCGGCGCGTTGGACCGGCTGGGCCCCGAGGATCGAGCGCGGGCGCAGCGTCTGACGCTGGAAACCCTGCGCGGGCTGGAGCGCGCCGACCGGCTGCTCGACAATCATTTGAACCGGGCGCCTGCCCTGACGGTCCACAACGCTCTGCGCTTGGGGGCGGTCGAACTGTGCAATGGCGAAGCGGCCCATGGGGTGGTGAATTCCATGGTCGAGATCATCAGCCGGTCACGCAAGCACGGGCGGCTGAAGGGTCTGGTTAACGCGGTATTGCGCAAGGTGGCGGCTGAAGGGCCCGAAGCATGGCCCAAGATGCGCGTTCCGCGTCTGCCCGAATGGTTGCGTGATCCCCTGATCACTGCTTGGGGCACGGATGCCGTTACTGGAATGGAACAGGCTCATTTTACCGGGGCTCCGTTGGATCTGACCGTGAAGCCGGGGGCTTCTGTCCCGTCGGGTGAAACCCTGCCAACTGGATCGGTACGTATCAAAGAGGCGGGTCAGATTTCGACCTTGCCAGGATATAAGGCCGGGGAATGGTGGGTGCAGGATGCAGCGGCCGCCCTGCCGGTGCGGGTAATGGCGCCAAAACCGGGAGAACGGGTGCTGGACCTTTGTGCCGCGCCGGGCGGCAAGACGATGCAACTGGCCGCTGCCGGAGCGGATGTCACGGCGCTGGATATCTCAGAGGCGCGTATCGAGCGGGTTCGAGAGAACCTTGTGCGGACCGGCCTGACTGCAACGGTTGTTGTCGGCGACGCGCTGGACCATGCGGGCCAATATGATGCGATCCTTCTGGATGCGCCCTGTTCTGCCACCGGCACCATCCGCCGGCACCCTGATCTGCCTTTTGCAAAGGACGGTTCCGAATTCGGTGGTCTGATTGACCTTCAGGCGCGAATGCTCGCCCATGCCTGGGGTCTGCTGAAACCGGGTGGTCGTTTGGTTTATTGTACCTGCTCCTTGTTGCCGGATGAAGGCGAGGTGCAGGTCGAAGAGGCGTTGGAAAGTCATCCCGACATGACTGTGGATCGCGCGGCGCTCAGCTTGCCGGGCGTGGACAGCAACTGGATCACCGAAGAAGGCGGCTTGCGCCTGCGGCCGGATTATTGGGCGGATCGGGGCGGCATGGATGGGTTCTACATCGCGTGCCTGAGTAAATCCGCCTGAGGTCACGCTTTTCGATGACTTGACGATCAGCCCGGTCTATCGTTGGGTCGCAAGCGCCAGCAGAGCGCAAGGGGCAGAGTAAAACGCGTCATGTCAGAAACGGACACCATGACCAGCCGGTGGATGCGGTTTCAGAACCGGTTTTATGCGCGTCTAAGTCAAAGACAGCGGGCGGTGACCGGGTTTGTTTTACAGCCTGAACCGCGTACCGTTGGGTCTTATGCGCGGGGGCGTCAGCTGGTCGCCGGAAACCTGCTGTTCTCCGGCTATCTGGTCGAGGCGCAAGACACTGGTTTGTGGGAAGTCGCGGCCCCAAGTGTTGGATTTGATGATGAACGCCACGGCTTTGCCTGGCTGGATGATCTGGCTGCGGTTGGAGACAGTCGTGCGCGGGAAAAGGCGCAGCGCTGGGTCTGGGGCTGGATCGCTGCCCATGGCCGCGGCCGCGGGCCCGGGTGGGTGCCCGATCTGACGGGCCGACGGGTTATGCGCTGGATCAACCATGCGCTGTTCTTGCTGCGCGGCGTCGATGATGCCCAAAGCAAGCTGTTTTTTCGGTCTCTGGCGCAACAAACGTGGTTCCTGTCCAAGCGTTGGCATGCGGCGACGCCGGGCCTGCCACGGTTCGAAGCGCTAGCTGGGCTGGTGCAATCGGGGTTGGCTTTGGAAGGGCTGGAGGCAATGGCTGACCCGGCAGTCCGCGCTCTGGCGCGGGAATGCGAACGTCAGGTGGATGCGCAAGGGGGCATCCCGACCCGCAACCCCGAGGAGTTGTTGGAAGTCTTCACCCTGCTCAGCTGGACCGCCGCCGCCCTGAACGATGTGGGCCGGGGTGCACCTGTGGCGCAGGCCAGCGCGATCAAGCGGATTGCTCCCACATTGCGCAGTTTGCGCCATGCGGATGGAGCCTTGGCCCGGTTCCATGGCGGCGGGCGCGGGGTCGAGGGACGGCTGGAACAGGCGCTGGCGCAAAGCGGGGTCAAACACAAGGCGGCGACCGAGCTGCCGATGGGGTATTCTTGCCTCTCTGCTGGACGGACCACGGTTGTTATCGATGCCAGCCCGCCGCCATCCGGTGCGGCCTCGTTCAACGCGCATGCCTCGACCTTGGCATTTGAACTAACGTCGGGCCGTCGGCCTCTGATCGTCAATTGCGGGTCTGGGGCCAGTTTCGGGCTGGATTGGCGACGGGCGGGCCGGGCAACGCCGTCGCATTCCACCTTATGTCTGGACGGCTATTCCAGCGCCCGGTTGGCCCAGCCGGTTCCAGGCAGTGAGCAGCAGGCGCTTGTAGATGCCCCACGCAGCGTTCCAACAGATTTCGAGGATGCAATCGCAGGCATCCGCTTTATGTCCGGGCATGACGGTTACGCCAAAGTGTTTGGCCTGACCCATGCGCGCACGTTTGAGTTGCGTTTTGACGGGCGTCAATTGACGGTCGAAGATATCCTTCTGACCGCAACCGATAAGGCCAAACGGCAATTTGACAAGGTAATGGATGCCTCGGGCCTCTCGGGTATGCCCTTTGATATCCGTTTTCACCTGCATCCGGATGTGGACACAGCGGTTGATCTGGGTGGCGCGGCGGTGTCGATGGCGCTCAAGAGCGGCGAGATCTGGGTTTTCCGCCATGATGGCATAGGAAAATTGGACGTTCAGCCAAGCGTTTACCTTGAAAAAGGCCGCCTAAAGCCACGCGCGACAAAACAGATCGTTCTATCTGGCCGCGCAATGGAGTATGCGACGCGCATCCAGTGGACGTTGAGCAAGGCGCAGGATACTGCCTATGCCGTGCGTGACCTGCACCGGGACGAGCCAGAATTCGACTGACGCCAAAAGGACCTTTGGACCCATGACAGATTTTCACCCCGTGCGCCGCGCGTTGCTTTCCGTTTCCGACAAGACCGGGTTGATCGAGCTGGGAAAGGCATTGGCCGAGCGCGGGGTTGAGTTGTTGTCGACCGGCGGTACTGCCAAGGCGCTGCGTGACGCGGGGCTTGAGGTTAAGGACGTCAGCGATGTGACCGGCTTCCCCGAGATGATGGATGGCCGTGTCAAGACGCTGCACCCTATGGTGCATGGCGGCTTGTTGGCGCTGCGTGACAACGACACCCATGTCGCCGCGATGGACGAACATGGCATCGGTGCAATCGACCTGTTGGTTGTGAACCTCTACCCGTTTGAGGCCACTGTCGCCAAAGGTGCAGGCTATGATGAATGCATCGAGAATATCGACATTGGCGGCCCAGCGATGATCCGCGCGGCTTCAAAAAACCATGCCTTTGTGAGTGTTGTTGTGGATGTCGAAGATTACTCGTCCCTGCTGGATCAGTTGGAAGAGAATTACGGCAAGACCTCATACGGGTTCCGGCAGTGGCTGGCCCAAAAGGCCTATGCCCGCACGGCGGCCTATGACACAGCGGTGTCGAATTGGATGGCTGACGCGCTGCAGCTTGAGGCGCCTACGCGCCGTGCCTTTGCTGGCGAACTGAAACAGACCCTGCGCTATGGTGAAAACAGCCATCAGCAGGCAGCGTTCTATACCGATGGTAGCGACCGTCCCGGTGTAGCGACCGCAGTTCAGCATCAGGGCAAAGAGCTGAGCTATAACAACATCAACGACACTGACGCGGCCTTTGAGCTGGTGGCGGAGTTTGACCCGGCACAGGGCGCGGCCTGCGCCATCATCAAACACGCCAACCCCTGTGGCGTAGCGACGGGCGCGACGTTGTTAGAGGCGTATAAATCGGCCTTCGATTGTGATCGGACCTCAGCCTTTGGGGGCATTGTGGCGCTGAACCAACCGCTCGATGCGGAAACTGCGCAAGAAATCACCGGGATCTTCACTGAGGTCGTTATCGCGCCGGGCGCGTCGGATGAGGCCAAGGCGATCTTTGCGGCCAAGAAGAATCTACGCCTGTTGACCACCGAAGGTCTGCCGGATGTAACGGCGGGCGGTAAAACCGTGCGTCAGGTGGCCGGTGGCCTGCTGGTTCAGGACAAGGATAACGGTTTCGTTGGCATGGATGACCTGAAGGTGGTCACCAAGAAAGCGCCGACTGAAGACCAAATGCGCGATCTGCTGTTCGCCTGGAAAGTGGCCAAGCATGTCAAATCCAACGCTATCGTTTACGTCAAAGGCGGTGCTACCGTAGGCGTCGGTGCTGGGCAGATGAGCCGCGTGGACTCGGCACTTATTGCGGCCAAGAAAGCCGAACGCATGGCCGAGGCGCTAGGCTTGGCCGAATCGCTGACCATCGGCTCGGCCGTGGCGTCGGACGCGTTCTTCCCCTTCCCCGACGGTCTGATGGAAGCGGCCCAAGCCGGTGCCACCTGCGTGATCCAACCGGGTGGCTCAATGCGCGATGATGAGGTGATCGCAGCGGCAGATGAGGCCGGGCTGGCGATGGTCTTCACCGGCATGCGGCACTTCCGGCACTGATGTCCTATCGGCTGCTCTACTGGGCTGCACTGGCAGCCATTCTGATCGACCAGATCAGCAAGTATCTGGTCGTTCGGGTCATGCGCGTGGCCGAACAGCCAGGCGGTATCGACGTGTTGCCGCCTTTGGTTGTGTTCAAATACGGTGAAAATCGCGGCATCAATTTTGGTCTGTTTCAGGGTGATTCCGATGCCGCGCGCTGGGTTCTGGTCGCGATTTCCGTTGCGATTTGTATCGCCGTTTTTGTCTGGCTGCGCCGTTCAACACCGTCCAAACTGATGCTGATCTGCGGTGGGTTCTTGATCGGTGGAGCGCTGGGCAATGTGGTCGACCGGGTGCTTTATGGTTTTGTTCTGGATTTCCTGAACATGTCTTGCTGCGGTATCAACAACCCGTATGTGTTTAATTTGGCGGATGTTTTTGTCTTCGCAGGGGCCATTGGGCTCGTTCTGTTCGATGGGAAAAAGCCCTCGTGACGCGCCGATGGATTTGCGGTAAAACGTCCGAAACTGGTTGGAGACTCTGATGCGGTTGTCGCGCGCACCCTATGTTTTGATCTTTGCCGCTGCGGTTGCGGCGTGCTCGAACCCTGGTTTGCGCGAACTGACGCCTCCGGGGGATGGCCCCGATGAGTTCTCGGTGCTGCCGGTCAAACCTCTGACAGAACCCAAGGATTATGCATTTCTGCCCGCCCCAACCCCGGGTGGTAGTAATCTGACAGATCCGAATCCCAAGGCAGATGCGGTTCTTGCACTGGGTGGTAACCCGGCAGCGACGAATCCGAACGGGGCGATCCCGGCCTCGGATTCCGCGCTGGTGACCGCGACCAGCCGCTATGGTGTGCCGGCGAATACGCGCCAGATCGTTCAGGCCGAAGACGATGAGTTCCGCCAGCGTCGTGGCCGGTGGACCGGCCTGCGCCTGTTCCCGGTGGATCGCTATCAGCAGGTCTATGAACGTCAGGCGTTGGACCCCTTTGCGCAGACGGAAGCTGCCCGTCGTGCCGGGCTCGAAACGCCCTCGTCACCGCCAGATGAATAAATTTTAACTTTTTGTCATCTGACTTGAACCTGCCGCGTACCACCGTAGTTTATGCTCATAACGAAACGGAGGATGCCCCATGGTTCGGGCCTTGGCACTTTCTGCCGCCCTGATTGCCGCGACCCCGGTTTTTGCCGAGGATGGTCAAGAAGCGGTCACGACATTTACGCTTGATAACGGAATGGAAGTGGTCGTGGTCGAAGACCACCGTGCGCCTGTCGTGCAGCATATGGTCTGGTATCGGGCGGGGTCGGCGGATGAGCCTGCGGGTGTATCAGGTATCGCGCATTTCCTGGAACATCTGATGTTCAAAGGGACGGACACCCTGAAACAGGGGGAGTTTTCGGCTACGGTCGCAGCCAATGGCGGCGATGATAACGCCTTCACCTCATACGACTACACCGCCTATTTCCAGCGCGTCGCTGCGGATCGGCTGGAGCTAATGATGCAGATGGAATCCGACCGGATGCGAAATCTGCGTCTGACCGAAAACGATATCACCGCTGAACGCGGCGTGATTCTGGAAGAGCGGAACCAGAGAACCGAAAACAACCCACGTGCCTTGTTTGGCGAACAGCTGAGCGCGGCACAGTATCTCAACCATGGCTACGGCATGCCAATCATCGGCTGGATGCATGAGATGGAGGCGCTGGACATGGACGATGCGCTGTCCTTTTACGCAGATCACTATGCACCAAACAACGCCATCCTTGTAGTCACCGGTGATGTGGATCCTGAAGAGGTGCGCGCGTTGGCCGATCAATATTATGGCGTTATCCCATCAAATCCCGAGATTGCCGAGCGTGCCCGCCCACAGGAACCACCGCAGACAGCGGAGCGTCGCCTGACCTACAAGGACCCGCGCGTGGCGCAACCCTATGTGCACCGTACCTATCTGGCACCCGAACGTGACCCGGGCGCGCAGGAGAAAGCCGCCGCCCTGTTCCTACTGGCCGAACTGTTGGGGGGCAGCACAACCTCGTATTTAAACGAAGAACTGCAATTCGATCAGCAGATCGCCGTCTATACCGGTGCGTTCTATCGCGGCGTATCGCTGGATGACACGACCTTTGATCTGCTGGTTGTCCCAGCGCAGGGCGTAACGTTGCAAGAGGCCGAAGACGCCATGGATCAGGCCGTAGCAGACTTCATCGCTGAAGGCGTGAACCAAGAGGATCTGGACCGGATCAAGATGCAGCTCCGCGCCTCACAGATCTATGCCCGCGACAATGTAGATGGGATTGGCAACCGTTATGGCCGTGCCTTGGCCAGTGGTCTGACCGTTGAAGATGTACAGGCCTGGCCGGATGTTCTGCAGAATGTCACGAGCGAAGAGATCATCGCTGCCGCGCGCGAGGTTTTGCAGCGCGAAACCTCGGTGACCGGCTGGCTGATGCGCGACGATGAGGTGACGCAATGAAACGGCTTTTTACAACTCTGGTCGCCCTTTTGGTTGCGCTGCCCGCATGGGCTGAGATCGAAATCAAAGAGGTGACGTCGCCCGGAGGTATCACCGCCTGGCTGGTCGAGGATCACGCGATCCCGTTCACCGCGCTGGAATTGCGGTTCCGTGGTGGGACATCACTGGATGACCCCGAAAAACGCGGTGCGGTATACCTGATGAGCGGTTTGATCGAAGAAGGTGCAGGCGATATGGACGCCCGTACCTATGCCCGCGAGCTTGAAGCGCTGGCCGCGTCATTCAGCTACAACGCGAGCGATGACACCGTCTCGATCTCAGCGCGCTTTCTGACCGAGAACCGCGATGAGGTGACGGACCTTCTGCGCACCACGATCCACGAACCCAGGTTTGATGAGGACGCGGTCGAGCGGGTCAAGGCGCAGATCCTATCCGGACTCAAATCAGATGCCAACGACCCCAATGACATTGCTGGCCTTAGCTTTTCGGCCATGGCATATGGCGATCACCCCTACGGGACCGAAGGGAAAGGCACCATCGACAGTGTTGCATCCCTGACCCGCGATGACGTGGTCGAGGCGTATGACAATGTCTTCGCCAAAGACCGGCTTTATGTCGGTGCGGTTGGTGACATCACCGCCGAAGAACTGGGCGTGCTTCTGGACAAATTGCTGGCTGATCTGCCTGACAGCGCAAAGCCAATTCCGGGCAAGGCAGAAGTGTCGATCGAAGGCGGGGTCACCGTTGTCGACTTTGACACGCCGCAATCGGTTGCCTTGTTCGCCCAGAAAGGGATCGACCGGGACGATCCGGATTTCTTCGCGGCCTATATCTTGAATCACATCCTTGGCGGCGGTGGGTTTGAAAGTCGCCTGATGCAGGAGGTGCGCGAAAAGCGCGGCCTGACTTACGGTGTCGGCACCTATCTTGTGCCCAAGGATTTGGCCTCGGTCTATATTGGATCGGTCTCATCCTCCAATGATCGCATCGCCGAAGCGGTTGAGGTCATTCGTGACGAATGGGCACGCGCCGCTAGCGAAGGCGTGACAAAGAAAGAACTGGATGATGCCAAGACCTATCTGACGGGGGCGTACCCTTTGCGCTTTGACGGCAATGGTCAGATCGCCGGGATCATGGTTGGAATGCAGATGGAAGGTCTGCCTATCGACTATATTGCAACCCGCAACGATCAGGTGAATGCGGTGACCTTGGAGGATGTGAATCGGGTCGCGAGTGAACTGCTGGACCCAGAAGGTTTGCATTTCACCGTTGTGGGTAAGCCGGTCGGCCTGGACGGATAACGTTCAGGCCGCGGCCGCCAACATCGTGCGCGCCTTCACCGTGTGATTGTTGCTGCTCAGCAGTTTCTGGCGCGCATGCCGGAAATGCGCGGCCTTGAGCGCATCGTCGATCTGTTGGTTGCGTCGCAATACTTGGCCAAGGCGCTGGCTGTCAAAGACCAGACAGGTGGTCGGTTCGTCGGTGCGCACCGTGGCTGTGGCGGGCAGGCCGATGCCGAATGTCAGCTCTCCCAATATCTGATCGGGGCCACATTGATTGATGACCTGACTGTTCTTCAGGATCGTTGTTCGGCCCGACAGGACGTAAGCGAGAAAGTCAATGGTCATGCCGTCTTCGATCAGGGTAACGCCGGGTTCGTATGTGATCAGCTTTGCCGTATTCAGCAGCTTGCGCGCGTGATGGGGTTTGAGCGTTTCAAGGTAGTTGTCAACGAACTGTCGTTCGGGCTCGGAAAATCGCACCAGATGATGCGACAGATATCCGCGCAACAGGCCCAGCACCGAGATCAGGATGTAAGCCAGCTGGATGATTGATCCTGCCAGATTGAACTCTTCCGCCATGCTGATCAGCACGCAACTTGCCGCAACGATGACCAGAACGGGATATAGAACGCCGGACCCGCGCACGATCCCCATCTGCAAAAGAAAGTAGTTGAGGATGTATAACCCGGCTCCAAATACGCCGATCATAACGATCAGCTGTGCAATGTCTGTGACGTCTGTCGGCAGTGTTAGCATCTTCAGGCCCACCCTTGCGATGTGATGGGCCCAAGATTGTGTTCAAGACCATGCGCTGTATATGAACAGCTTCACAGGCTATTAATCATTAAGTCCGTGTTTTTGCCTGAGCGCGCAGCATACCCCCCATCATCTGCCCGAACTTTCCCGAACCGCGCTGATAAAGCGCTCCGTCCACGGCCATTACCGTTCCGCTGATGTAACTGGCCAGGTCCGAGCTGAGAAACAGACAGGCATTGGCCACATCCTGCGGCTGCCCCCAGCGGCCTAGTGGGATGTCCTTGCGAATTTCTTCATGCGCGTCTTCGGAAGGTGTCAGGCGCTTGGCGCCTTCGGTTCCTTCGATGAACCCAGGCACGACCGAGTTCACCCGGATGCCTTCGATCCCCCATTCCATCGACAGCGTCCGCGTGATTTGGTCTACGCCTGCTTTGGCGGCGCAGACATGGGATTGGCCTTCGTAAGGTAGATAGGATTGTGGGGCTGAGATGTTGATGATGCTTGCGCCGGGACGTTTCAGATAGGGGTAGGCCCCTTTCATCACATGGATCGTGCCCATCAGGTCGATGTCAATCACCGTCTTGAAGGCGTTGATCGACATCTCAGCCGCCAGCGCCGGAAAGTTGCCCGCCGCGCCCGAAACCAGAACGTCGAATGCGCCGAGCGCATCGTGGAACTGTTTCAGGCCTTCTGCAACGGCCTCGGGATCGCGCACATCAAAGGCTGCTCCGATGACCTGTTCAGCGCCCGCCTCTTTCAGAGCTGCGATGGTATCATCCACTTTTTCCTGCGACCGGCTGGCCACAGCCAGTTTCGCGCCCGAGGCTGCAAAGGCCTCGGCAATGCCACGATTAATACCGCTGGTCCCGCCAATGACGATGACGGTCTTTCCTGAAAAATCCATGTAGGCCTCCGTTGGCAGGAGCCCTACTCGCCGTAGGGCACCCAGATGTTTTTGACTTCGGTCGCAGCTTGCAGGAAGCGGCGCGACTGGTCCACGCTCCAATCGATTGCTGTCGCGTTATTGACCCAGGTCCGTTTCAGGTTCCCGGCTGAGACGGCTTCGATCTCTTTCGAGAGGTCGGTGGATGAGAAGGACCAGACCGCGTCCACGTTCAGGTGTGAGGCCAGCGGTTTCGCCAGTTCGTTATGGCTGCCGGTCAGGATGTTGACCACACCGGCGGGCACGTCCGAGGTTTCGAGGATCTGGTAGAAATCCGTCGCGGCCAGCGGATAGGGCTCAGAGGCGGCCAGAACCACCCGGTTACCCATCGCAATCGCCGGGGCCATGGCCGAGACCAGGCCCAGCAGCGGGGCCTCATCCGCGCAAAGCGCGCCGATCACGCCAACGGGTTCTTTCATGGCGATGGCCACGCCCCGGATCGGTACACCATGCACCTGACCGTCATATTTGTCGGCCCAGGCAGCAGCGGTGAACAGGCGCTGGATTGAGGTTTCGACCTCTTTCGCGCCATCCTTCTTGCCGGTCATGCTGTCAATACGCGCAGCGAACTCACCGGCGCGGGCGGAGAGATTCTCGCCGATATAGTACAGGATCTGTGCCCGCAGATGGCCGGTGGTCTTGGACCAGCCTTTGGCACCCGCCGCAGCCTCAACCGCGTTTCGCACATCCTTGCGATTGGCAAGACCCACATGGCCCAACAGGCCGGATTTACCCCAGATGGGCTTCGAGTATCCACTATCGGGTCGCGCTTGTTTACCGCCGATATACATCTTGGCGGTCCGGTCGATGGGGTCGACCGGAGCCCCTTCACCCATGACCGCCTCGACCTTGGCCAGAGGTTTCGCCTTGCCTTTGGGTTTGGTATAGGCCGTCAGCCCCTCCCAACCGCCTTCGCGACCAAAACCGCTTTCGCGTACACCACCAAACCCGGCGGCGGCGTCGAACAGGTTGGTGGCGTTGACCCAGACCACGCCCGCAACAAGCTTGGGCGCGATGTCCAGTGCAAGGTTCACATTCTCGGTCCAGACCGTCGCGGCCAGACCGTAACGGGTGTTATTGGCCAGTTCGACCGCCTCCTCCGGGGTGCGGAAGGTGGACGACACCAGAACCGGGCCGAAGATTTCCTCCTGCATCAGCGGGTCCGAGGTCTCAAGCCCCGAGATCAGCGTCGGCGGGTAGTAACAGCCATTTTCCGGCAACTCACAGGCGGCTTGATGCATCTGCCCAACAGTGTTGCTTTCGACCATGCTCTTGATGGTCTGCAACTGAACCGGGTCCACAACCGCGCCGACGTCGATGCATTTGTCCAGCGGATCACCGACGCGCAAGCCGTCCATCCGAGCGCGCAGTTTCTCGTGGAACCGGTCGGCGATGCCTTCCTGCACCAGCAGCCGCGAACCAGCACAGCACACCTGACCCTGATTGAACCAGATCGCGTCGACCAGCCCTTCGATGGCGCTGTCGATATCAGCGTCGTCGAACACGATGTAAGCCGACTTGCCGCCCAGCTCCAAGGTCAGCTCCTTGCCCGAGCCTGCCGTCGCCTCACGGATGCGGCGACCCACGACGGTCGAGCCGGTAAAGGCGATCTTGTCCACGTCTGCGTTCACGATCATCTCACCCACTGCACCGTCTCCGGTCACGATGTTGATCACGCCCTTCGGCAGACCGGCCTGCGTGCAGATATCGGCAAACAAAAGCGCGGTCAGCGAGGTATATTCGGCCGGTTTCAGAACCACCGTATTCCCCATCGCCAGCGCAGGCGCGATCTTCCACGCCAGCATCAGCAGTGGGAAGTTCCACGGGATGATCTGGCCGCACACGCCCAAGGCCTGCGCGTCGGGCAGCTCGCTTTCCATCAGCTGCGCCATGCCCGCGTGATAGTAGAAATGTCGCTGGGCCAGTGGGATGTCGATATCGCGCGACTCGCGGATCGGCTTGCCGTTATCCATGCTCTCCAGCACCGCAAACAGGCGGGAATGCTTCTGCAACAGACGTGCTATGGCATAGAGATACCGCGCACGGCCTGCGCCGCCAAGTTTCTCCCATTTCGGTTGCGCCTTGCGGGCGGCAGTGACTGCAGAATCCACATCAGCCTGCTTGGCCTGGGTCAGCTTGGCCAGCACCTCTCCGGTTGCGGGGTTGCGGCTGTCGAACCCCTTGCCGGGTTTGGTGAAGGCCCCGTCGATGTAGTGGCCGAACTTGTCGCCCTGATCGACCAGCCAGGCCAACGCCTCAGCAGCACTTTCTGGGGCAGGGCCATAATCCATGGTTTCGAAAATCTCTTTGACTGTCATTGTTTTGACCTCAGCCCATGGAGTGACGATAGCCAGCGGAGTAGGACCCGGTGACATAATGTTCCAACTGCCGCTCGATATCGCCCAGCAGCGACGAGGCGCCAAAGCGGAACAGGTCGGGTTGCAGCCAGCGGTCACCAAGTTCGTCCTTGATCAGCGAAAGGTAAACCAGCGCGTCCTTGGCCTTGGAAATCCCGCCCGCGGGCTTGTAGCCCACGCGATAGCCGGTGCGGTCGTAATAGTCACGGATTGCCCGGATCATCACCAGTGACACAGGCAAAGTGGCATTAACGCTTTCTTTCCCGGTCGAGGTCTTGATGAAATCCGCGCCCGCCATCATGCAGACCAGCGAGGCGCGGGCGACGTTGCGCAGGCTGCCCAGCTCTCCGGTTGCCAGAATGGCTTTGACATGGGCATCGCCACAGGCGACGCGGAACGCCTTCATCTCATCATACAATGCTTGCCAATCGCCCGACAGCACATGACGGCGTGAGATGACGATGTCGATCTCTTCGGCCCCGGCTTTCACGCTTTCCTCGATCTCGGCCACGCGCAGGTGAAATGGCGACAGGCCAGCCGGAAACCCGGTGGAAACGGCAGCCACCGGAATCCCAGTGCCCTTGAGCGCATCGACGGCGGTTTCGATCATGTCGTGATACACACAGACCGCGCCAGTAGTGATCGCAGGCATGTCCAGCGCCTGTAAAGTGGCGGTTGCAACCGGTTGGCGTGCCTTGGCGCACAGTCGACGCACCCGTCCCACAGTGTCGTCACCCGACAGTGTGGTCAGGTCGATCATAGTGATCGCTTTCAGCAGCCAAGCCGCCTGATAGTCTTTCTTCACCGATCGCCGGCCGGGCAAGGTTGCTGCGCGGCGCTCGATCGCTGAGGTGTTTGCCTGCACGGCGCGGACCCATTCCAGATCGAGGTCCATCCCGGGGTTTCGGGGTTCGGTCACTTGCGGCAGATGCGCGGTGCGCACGGGGCTGTCTGAGCTCTGCGTTTCCATAGTCACGTCCTTTGGGAGGTTTGCGCCAAAATCGCACGGGCCGCGCCCAAATGGAAGGCATCAGAACCGCGAGGTACGGAATTATTTGACCATTTGGACAAATAATGTGGAATTTGTTGCGAATAGTTCTCAATAGCGTTGACTTAATTGCGAATGGTTCTCATATTCAATCTCAACTGAACGCCTGATCCGAGGTCTGAATATGATTCGTCGTCATTTCCTTGCCGCATTGGCCGTTGCTGCATCGCTTCCGCTCGCCGCATGGGCCGAAGCTCCTCTGAAAGTCGTCGCAACAACCGGCATGATCGCAGATGCGGTGCGTCAGGTTGGCGGGGATCAGGTGGACGTGAAGGGCCTGATGGGGCCAGGCGTTGACCCGCATGCGTATCGCCAGACCCGCAGCGACATCGTCGCAATGACCCGTGCGGATCTGGTTCTGTGGCATGGCCTGTATCTGGAAGCGCAGATGGAGGACTTCTTTGAAGACCTCGCGCGCAAACAAACTGTGGTTGCTGTGGCAGAAAGCGTCGATAAATCCAAGCTGCGCGCCCATGACGACTATGCCGACAAATACGACCCGCATATCTGGATGAGCCCAGCCTTGTGGGGCGAGGTTGTCGCTGAGGTTCAGGCCACATTGACCGAAGCCCGCCCTGACTCGGCAGACCTATTCGCGGCAAATGCCGAGGCTCATCTGGCCGAGTTGGACGCTTTGGCGGCTTATGCAGAACAGTCTTTGACGGCGGTGCCGGAAGCAAGCCGTGTTCTGCTGACGGCCCATGATGCTTTTGGCTATTTCGGTGCGGCCTATGGCTATGAGGTGATGGGCGTTCAGGGGATCTCCACCCAGTCTGAGGCCGGGTTGAACCGGATCGGAGAGCTGGTCGATACGTTGGTCGACCGTCAACTGACCGCTGTCTTCGTGGAAAGCTCAGTCTCCGACCGTTCGATGCGCGCGCTGATCGAAGGGGCTGCGGCCAAGGGGCACGAGGTTTCGGTTGGGGGCGAGCTGTTTTCGGACGCCATGGGCGTCGATGGCACCTATGAAGGCACGTATGTCGGCATGCTGGACCATAATATTACCGTGATTGCAGGTGCTTTGGGCGCAGACGTGCCCGAGCGCGGTCTGAACGGCAAACTGTCGGCGGGGTTCTGAGCGATGCTGGAACTGGCCGCTTCACAGGGTGTTTCGATCGAAGATCAGAGCGTTGAATCCAGCCCGTTGGCCGTGCGAGGTCTAACCGTTTCTTATGGTCAGAAACCGGCGGTGTTCTCGGTCGATATGACCGTTCAACCCGGTGCCATGACAGCGATCATTGGTCCAAACGGCGCGGGAAAATCGACCCTTTTGAAAGCGGCGCTTGGGATCGTGAAACCTCTGTCCGGTCGGGTGACCGTGTTCGGAAAGTCGCTGGAAGATCAGCGCGCCCGGATCGCTTATGTACCGCAACGCGCCAGTGTGGATTGGGATTTCCCTACCCGTGTGATTGACGTGGTGTTGATGGGTTTGTCGCGGCAGTTGGGCCTGTTGGGCCGGGTTCGAGCGCGCCACAAAGCCCGCGCGATGGACTGCCTGAACCGCGTTGGCATGCGCGATTTTGCGGATCGCCAGATCGGGCAATTGTCGGGCGGGCAGCAACAAAGGGTCTTTCTGGCCCGTGCTTTGGCGCAGGACGCTGATCTCTATCTGCTGGATGAACCCTTTGCCGGGGTCGATGCGGCGACGGAAAAGGCCATCATTGCCGTGTTGAAGTCGTTGAAAGAGGCGGGCAAGACCGTGGTGGTTGTGCATCACGATCTGGCAACCGTCACCGACTATTTCGAACATGTCTTCCTGATCAACACCCGTAAGATTGCTGAAGGTCCGGTATCTGACGCGTTCACTGCTGAAACCCTGCAATCCGCTTACGGTGGGCGTCTGGCAACCGCGCAGATCGATCAGATTTCGCGCGCAGTCGGGTAACATATGCTTTGGGATGCGCTTAGCCTGCAGCTTGGCTATAACGCCACGCTTGTTGCCATTGGTGCGACCCTGCTGGGGGTGTCAGCAGGTGTCACCGGAACCTTCCTGTTTTTGCGCAAACGCGCGCTTGTCAGCGATGCGATCAGCCATGCGACCCTACCGGGTGTGTGCCTTGCCTTCATGCTGCTGGTCGCATTCGGTGGGGATGGTCGCAATCTGTTGGGCTTACTGGCCGGATCGGCGGTTTCGGCCTGGATTGGTCTGCTGTGCATGAATTGGCTGACACGCCACACGCGGCTGGCCGAAGATGCCGCGATTGGCGCGGTTCTGTCGGTGTTTTTCGGCTTTGGCATTGTCCTGCTGACCGTCATCCAGAGCATTGGCGTTGGTCGTCAGGCAGGGCTCGAAGGGTTCTTGCTGGGCTCGACCGCCGGGATGCTTTGGGCGGATGCGATGATCATTGCGATTGGCGGCGCGGCAACGCTGGTGCTGGTGATGATTCTGCGTCGTCCAATGACGCTGGTAGCGTTTGATTCTGACTATGCGACGGCCCAGGGCTTGCCAGTGCATCGGATTGATCTGGCGATGATGGGGCTGGTGATGGCGGTGACCGTGGTCGGGCTGAAGATCGTTGGCCTGATCCTGATTGTCGCCCTGCTGATTATCCCGCCTGTCACGGCGCGGTTCTGGTCTGACCGTTCTGATCGTGTGGTGGTCCTTGCCGGTATGGCAGGTGGAGTGGCAGGCTATATTGGGGCCGCGTTGTCCGCCACAGCACCGAACCTGCCGACCGGACCGATCATTGTTCTGGTCAGCTTTGGTTTCTTTGTCTTGTCGCTGCTATTTGCCCCGATCCGAGGTGTTTTGGCCGCTGTTATGCGTCACCTGCGGTTTCAGCGCCGTGTGCATATCCGGCAAGGGCTGCTGGCCCTGGCACAAGATCAAAAGATATACGAGCCGCTCACGCTGCGCCTGCTGCGTCGTGCCGATCTGGTTCGTGCTGATGGGGTGGCAACCGAGGCCGGAAAGGCGCGGGCGGCCAAGGCGTTGCGAGACGAAAAGCGTTGGGAAGTTGTGCGCGCGGATCAGGCGCATGAGGCGACGGCAGCGCTCTATGACGGTTTGAGGGACATCGAAACCGTACTGACCCGCGATCAAATCGCTGAGATCGACCGGCAGATCGGTGGCCCTCAGGAGATTCCGGCATGAGTGGTGAAGAGTTCGTTCCGCTGTCCCTGACACCGTTGTTGATTGGCACCTTTGCGGCCATTGCCTGCGCGCTGCCTGGCAACTTTCTGGTGCTGCGCAAACAGGCGCTGATCGGGGACGCGATCAGCCATGTCGTGTTGCCGGGTATCGTTGTGGCCTTTTTGGTCACCGGTGCAATCTCAACCTGGCCCATGATGCTGGGCGCGGCGGGTGCGGCGATCGTCGCGGTGATCCTGATCGAGGCCATCCGACGGCTGGGTCAGATCGAACCCGGTGCGGCGATGGGCGTTGTCTTCACCACCATGTTTGCGGGCGGCGTGCTGTTGTTGGAGCAAACGGATACCTCGACCGTTCATCTGGATGTGGAACATGCGCTTTATGGCAATCTGGAAAGCCTGATCTGGCTGGATGCTACAGGCTGGTCGTCGCTTTGGGATATTGAGGCGCTGGTAGGTTTGCCGCCTGAACTGCCCCGGATCGCGGTGACGCTTTTGGGTGTTTTGCTGTTTACTTGGCTTTTCTGGCGTCCGTTGAAAATTTCAACATTCGACGAAGGCTTTGCGCGAACCTTGGGGATTCGCACCAATGCGCTGGGCCTTGCACTGGTCATTGTGGCCGCGATTGCCGCGGTGGCGGCCTTTGACGCGGTCGGTTCCATCATTGTGATTGCCATGTTTATCTGCCCGCCCGCTGCGGCGCGGATGATGACCAACCGGCTTGAGGCTCAGGTCGCGTGGAGCGTTGCATTCGCTGTGATTTCGGCTGTATCGGGATATGTGCTGGCAGGCTACGGTCCGCTTTGGCTGGGTGCGGCTGATGCCGTCAGCGCGGCAGGCATGATCGCGACGATGTCGGGTGTGATTCTGGCGCTGAGCGCGATGTTTGGCCCTTGCCGAGTAAGGGTTGGGGTGAACACGACTGCGTGAATTGGCGCTTTCCTGCCAGTGCTTTCCGCAGGTCATCGGCTGGACTCTGCCCAGATTGTTCGAATGTGACTCTTAATGAGCCTTCTGAAAATGCGCATGGTACGCGTGACGGTAAGATTTCGTTACCTACCACTCACTTCAGAACGTCCGGGTGGTTGAGGACAAGCGGCACCTTATTTGGAACCCGCCCGCAACTGCCCGGACACCCCCTCTCTCAGGTTTAAAATCAAATCGAAACCGATGCCAAAATCGGTGGCGGAATCGTAGTGCCATGTGCTAGTTGTGGTGGTATGGCGCAAGCAAACCCCAATATCAGCGACATTCGCCCGGTTATTCGGCAACTCGACGATGCAGCGATCAATCGGATCGCAGCGGGCGAGGTGGTGGAACGCCCGGCGTCGGCTGTGAAGGAACTGGTCGAGAATGCCATTGATGCTGGCGCCAGCCGGATCGCCATCGATATCGCCGATGGTGGCAAGACCTTGATCCGGGTCACGGATGATGGCTGCGGTATCTCCGCCCAGGATTTGCCGCTGGCCTTGTCGCGGCATGCGACCTCGAAAATCGACGGCTCGGACCTGCTGAATATCCATACATTCGGTTTCCGGGGTGAGGCGCTGCCCTCGCTTGGTGCCGTTGGGCGTTTGACCATCACCAGCCGTGTGCCCGGTGCCGAGGCTGCGCAAATCCACGTGGCAGGCGGTAAACTTGATGCGGTCAAACCTGCCGCCCTGCGCGCGGGCACGGTGGTTGAGCTGCGCGATCTGTTCTACGCCACGCCCGCTCGGTTGAAATTCATGCGTACTGATCGGGCCGAGGGGCAGGCGATCACCGATACCGTGAAACGGCTTGCGATGGCGGAACCTTCGGTGACGTTTACCCTGCGCGATGTCTCCGGAGGCGGTGAGGGGCGCGTGGCCTTCCGCGCGGATCGCGAGAATGGCGATCTGTTCGACGCACTGCACGCCCGTCTGGCCCGTGTCATTGGACGCGAGTTCGCCGAAAACGCTCTGCGGATTGATGCCACACGCGAAGGGCTGCGCCTGTACGGCTACGCCGCTCTGCCGACCTATTCCCGTGGTGCGGCGGTGTCGCAGTACCTGTTCGTAAATGGCCGCCCGGTCCGTGACAAGATGCTCACCGGCGCGCTGCGTGCAGCCTATTTCGATTTTCTCAGCCGGGATCGCCACCCGGCAGCGGCTTTGTTCATTGATTGCGACCCTATGCTGGTCGATGTGAATGTCCATCCGGCCAAGTCTGAAGTGAGGTTCCGGGATCCGGGCGTTGCGCGGGGGCTGATCGTGTCCAGCCTGCGCCATGCGTTGGCTGAAGCGGGGCACCGCGCATCCTCGACCGTGGCGAATGCAACGCTTGGGGCGATGCGTCCGGAATCGGAACAATCGACCCCGGCGCGGATCTATCAGATGGATCGGCCCTCCCCTGCGGCGCGACAAGCCGCGTACCGCGCGCAGTCACCGGGTTTTGCGGAACTGGCCAATGATTACAGCGGCAATATCGTCGAGACTGCTCCTGTCGAACCGGTCGCCGAAGAACCGCCGGCGCAGGACCTGCCTTTGGGTGCTGCCCGCGGGCAGGTGCATGAGAATTACATCATCGCCCAGACCGCCGATGGGATGGTGATCGTCGATCAACACGCCGCACATGAGCGGTTGGTCTATGAGAAACTCAAGGTTCAGATGGCTGAAAACGGCGTCGCCGCGCAGGCCCTGTTGATCCCCGAGATTGTGGAACTGTCCGAAGGCGATTGCGCACGCCTGATGGCCGTTGCCGATGACCTGTCGCGCCTTGGCTTGACGCTAGAGCCATTCGGTGGTGGGGCCATCGCCGTGCGCGAAACTCCGGCCATTCTGGGTGGTGTTGATGCCCGCGCGATGATCCTGGATATCCTCGACGAGCTGGCGGATCAGGGCGAAAGCCAGATGGTGCAGGCCAAAATCGAGGCGATCCTAAGCCGCGTGGCCTGCCATGGCTCGATCCGTTCCGGCCGCCGGATGCGCGCCGAAGAGATGAACGCCCTGCTGCGCGAGATGGAGGCGACGCCCCATTCCGGCCAATGCAACCATGGGCGGCCGACTTACGTGGAATTGAAACTGAGCGATATCGAGCGGCTGTTCGGGCGCAGTTGATCCGATGCTCCAGACCCGTTAAGAAGACGAAAACAAAACGAGAACATATTGAATCACATGATCCAGATTGCAGGCGCACAGATCCCAATAAATGACCCGGTCGTCCTGACCGTAGCCGGGTTTGTTGCGCTAATTGTGCTGATGTTGTTCCTGTCGCTGCGGGCGGCCAACCGTTCGGCCCGTATGACAGAACCGCTGGCGCGGCAGATGGCGCATCTGGGTCAGCATGTGCAGCAGTTGGGGCAGGGGCAGGAACAGTTGCGCGGTGGATTGCAGCATGTTTCGGACACGCAGGCCAATGCGCAGGTGCAGGTGATTCAGACGGTCGAGGCGCGCCTGTCCTCGGTCCAGCAGCAAATGAACGATCGGCTGGCCGATAACGCGATGAAATCGGCGCGTGCGCTGGCCGAGATGCAGGAACGGATGAAGGAATCGCTGCATGGCTCGTCGAAACAGACGGCAACCTCGCTGACCCAATTGCAGGAACGTCTGTCGGCCATCGACAAGGCGCAGGACAATATCACCAAACTGTCTGGTGATGTACTTTCGCTGCAGGATATCCTGTCGAACAAACAGACGCGCGGCGCGTTTGGTGAAATTCAGTTGAATGACATCGTCTCTAAGGCGCTGCCGTCAGACAGCTTTCAGTTGCAGGCAACGCTGTCGAACGGGCGGCGCGCCGACTGCCTGATCCATCTGCCGAACCCGCCGGGCCCCATCGTGATCGATAGCAAATTCCCGTTGGAGGCCTATGAGGCGCTTATTGGCTCGACCAATGATATGGAGTTGAAAGCGGCGCTGCAGATGTTCCGTAGCACCGTGCGCAAGCACATCAACGACATTGCCGAGAAGTATATTCTGGATGGCGAAACCGCCGATGGCGCGCTGATGTTTCTGCCGTCCGAAGCCGTCTATGCCGAGCTGCACGCCAAGTTCCCCGAACTGGTGCAGGAAAGCTTTAACAAACGGGTATGGATCGTTTCGCCCACCACCTGCATGGCGACGCTGAACACCATGCGCGCGATCCTGAAAGATGCCCGTATGCGCGAACAGGCGGGCGCGATCCGCAAGGAACTGGGTGCGCTGCACAAGGATGTTGAACGTCTGGGTGATCGGGTGACCAACCTGGATCGTCATTTTGGGCAAGCGGCCAAGGATATCTCGGAGATCAAGATCAGTGCTGACAAGGCTGGGCGCAGGGCGCGCCGACTGGACAATTTCGACTTTGAGGAGTTAGCTCCGGACGACTCGCATGACGTTGTTCCGCTGGCGCGCCAAGAAGGCTAAGCCTGCGCCTGAACAGGCGTCGTAAGATCAAGGGGCGCACTGGCAGAGATATGGCACAAGACACTCCGCCGTCAGAGATTGCCGAGCTGTTGGGCAAAGCTGAGCAGGATGCCGAACAGATTGTTGGTCTGTTGCGTATGCTGGTGGCCTTTGGCCTGGGCGTGTTCTTTCTGGTCACCGTGCAACCGGTTCAGAATACAGGTCATGCCGTGTTGGAACGGCAATGGGTATCCGCCCTTGGCACCATGTTTGCCTATTTTGCGCTGGGCCTGGTCACATGGACAGTAGCGCGACAACAGCGCTTTGCCGGTTGGATGGCTTGGCCAGTTTCCGCGGCAGATGCGCTTTTTCTGGTTTTCAATGTCTGGGTGGGCATGCGCAATGTTGGCCTGTCAGGGGACGTGATGTTTGTGCTGCCAGCGGTGTGGCTGGTACCCGTGGTGCTGGCATTTGGCGTTTTGCGCGGCAACCCCAAGGTCATGGCGTTGCAAGTTGCGCTGCTTGTTCTTGGACTATTGTATCTCATCGGTCAGGATGCGGGACTTTCGAGAGGGCAAGATACAAATCCGATCTGGCTGTTCTTGTCGCCGCCACCCAACCTGATCCGTCTGTTCATGATCACACTTGCGGGTGTGGTTCTGATCGTTGCCGCCTATCGCGTAAATGCTCTGCTGTTTCAGTCGGTGACCGAAGCACAGCGTCGCGCGAACCTGACCCGATACTTGCCTGCGCAAGTGGTCGGAGATCTGGGCGAAAGCGGTTTGTCAGCGCTGAAACAGGGGCGGCGGCAGCTGGCCGGAGTGATTTTCATAGACCTGCGCGGCTTTACGACCTTATCGCAAAACTTGCAGCCCGAGCAGGTGTCCGAGCTGATCGCCTCGTATCGCAGCCGTGTCTCCAAGGTGGTTCGGCAAGAGAACGGCATCATCGACAAGTTCATCGGGGATGCAGTGATGATTGTTTTTCAGGGTGACCGGGCGGCCGAACGCTGTTTGCGCTGTGGGCTTGGGCTGTCACGTGAGATGCGCGATTGGAGCACCGAGCGCAGGCAGGCAAACCTGCCCACGTTGGATACGGGCATCGGCCTGCATTGGGGCGAAGTTTTTGTTGGAGTGATTGGTGATCAGGAGCGGCTGGAATATTCGGTGTTTGGTGACACGGTCAACATCGCGGCCCGGTTGGAAAGTCAGACGCGCTCAACAGATATGGCTCTGATCCTATCATCCGCGTTGATCGACGCCGCAGGCGCTTCGGTGGCTGAAACCGAACTCCTATCGCTACCCCCGGTAGAAGTACGCGGGCGCAGCGGTGCGTTGGACGTGTTCGGAATACCCCGGCAGGATCGCAGTGCCTGACTGAACTTCAGATGCGGAGGAAGGGCTGGAACAGCCGGGGCATCAGCTTGTTGAACTTCAATGGCGCATCTGTGACGGCCAGACAGATACAATCCTCTGACATGTCGGCCACCGGAGTATGCTCCAGATCCTCATCCGCAATCTCGACATCGCCGCGGGCAAAGCGATCGACCTCGTCCGAGAAGGCGCCTTGCAAAACCATGGTCAACTCGGTCCCGTGATGCCCGTGATCCGGCACGGCAACGCCCGCCGGAATGAACAGCAGCCGCGCTGTGGCATCCTTGGATGTGGGCAGGATCGCCTGTTTCACGCCCATACCTATGGATTTCCACTGGATGTCATCTACGGTTCCGCCAACATAGTCCTGCAGTGGCGTTGGCAGGACGGCGCAGCCCGGTTTCGCGGGCTTGGGGGTCGGTGCGCCTTGGGCGATCAAAGCCATGGTGGCAGCCAGGGATGTGTCGCTCATGCTTGCTGTCTCCAGCTGCTCCTCAAGCACATGGCCACCCACAGCGTCAAAGCTTTCGGCGCGCGCGCGGCAGTGGTCGCACAGTGACAGATGGGTCGCGACCATCAGGTCGAACGCTTCCGGCAGAGTGCCAGCGGCATAAGCCATCAGCAGATCGTCCGTCAGGTGATGTTTGATCGGGTTCTTCATCTTACTCATCTCAATTCATCGCATGGCGCAGGCGGTCCAGCGCCAGCCGTATCCGTGATTTGATCGTGCCCAGCGGCAATCCGGTCTGAGATGCAATCTCTCGATGGCTCAGATCTCCGAAGTACGCCTTCTCGATCAGCTGTCTCTGCGCGTCTGGCAACGCCGACAGGGCGGTGCGCAGTTGCGCGGTTTCCTGTTGTAACGCAAGGACATCGTCCTGATCAGGCTCGGCCTCGGGACCCCATCCCAACTCTTCCGGTTCGGGGCGGCGCTGCTTGCGCAGTACGTCAATGCGTTTGTTCCGAGCAATCGTGAACACCCAGGTGGCCACTGTGGCCCGCGATGGATCGAAAAGATGGGCCTTGTGCCACAAGGTCGCCATCACCTCTTGCGCGCATTCCTCAGCCAGCGTGGCGTCTGACCCCGATTTCATCAGGAACGCCTTGATACGTGGCGCGAAATGCTGGAACAGCTCGGCAAAGGCCGCCTGATCCTGCGCATCCCGGATACGCCTGACATGATCCACCCACTCGGTTCTGGCGTCGCAACTGCGATTCGTTCCGTTCACCTGTCTACCCCTGATGCGTTTCTTCGCGCGCCAAGGCTGACGGGCGGCCTGTTCAGCCGCAGGTTCGTCCAAGGTCACGGTATTGATCTCGGTAAACATAACCACATTACGCAGGGCGGCCCAAGGCGGATCACTTTCCCGAGACAAAATAATCCAATCAGCGCTAGATTTCGTATCAGCTATGACAGCTCTTTAGGGAAAAGAGCGCCATTCGAACAGTTTACAGGTCAGACAGGATACGCGACGACATGAAGAATATCGACCATATCGCAGGCCATACTTATCATGGTCGCAAAGGCGCAATTGAGAATGCGTTTCGCTATTCGGTTGATTACGTCCTGTTTGATCCCGAGGCACAGCTGACAACGCCCCTTCTGTTTTCAGTTGACCGGGCGAATATCTTCAACTGGCGGCGCACTGATCACGGAGGCGTGCCAAAGCAAGGTGTCGGTGCAAACTGGCTGCGCGCCCGCTTTGATGAGTTGGAGGTGCCGCAGCCCGCGCAGATCATGTTGCTGACGCAGCCCCGCGTGCTGGGCCACGTGTTCAATCCGGTCAGTTTTTGGCTTTGTTTTGACAATGACGCGCAGCTATACGCGGTTGTTGCCGAGGTCACCAATACCTATGGAACCCGTCACAGCTATGTCTGCCATAAGCCGAATTTTTCACCTATTGGCCCGTCTGACCGGGTGGTGGCTGACAAGCTGATGCATGTGTCTCCGTTCCAGCAAATCGAAGGAAGCTATACGTTCCGGTTTGACTATCGCCCTGATCGCGTGGGCGTCTGGATTGACTATGAACGTGCGGATGGGGGGCTGATTGCCACGTTGACCGGGCCGCGCCAACCACTGACCAATCGCACGATCCTGTGGTCTTTGCTGCGCCGCCCTTTTGGAGCGCGGCGCACGTTTACCCTGATCGTTTGGCAGGCGCTGAAACTTTGGCTCAAGAAAGCCCGGTTTCGCCCGTTCCGCAGCGCGCCCGTGCCCGATCACCCGGTATCACGCACCCGGCACTAAGCTGACTTTTGTTTGCGTAAGATCAAAGACGCGGGCCTTTGGAATGGGTCTGATGGTCTGAGACCGCGAACAGAAGGAGCTGGAAACATGCTGGAAATCTCGGCAAGAAAAGTCGCACAGGTGGCCATGATGGGCCGTGAGCTGGACCGGGCCGAAGGAGAACTGCGCGCCTTTGTCGACCGGATGAGTGAGGACGAACAGGCCGAGCTGGTTGCGATCATGTGGATCGGGCGCGAGAGTTTTTTCGCTGAGGATCTAGCTGAGGCGATCGCAACTGCAAGGTCCGAAGCTTCAACCCCGTGCGCTGACTACCTGATCGGAACGCCGCATCTGTCAGACCATCTGGAGAATGGGCTGGATGCGCTGGGGATTTCGGCCGAGGATGTTGAGAACGATCTGATGTAGTGCTGTGTTGAGGGGGGCGAGGGGCCAGCCCCTCGCGCTCCCCGAGGTATTTTTGAACAGAAGAAGAAATGGTTGATCTGCTTGGGTAGGTATTGTCAGGCCAGATGATCCACGATCTGCAGATGCTGGGCCAGAGTGTCGATTTCCGTCATCCAGTCATGGACCAGTTTCGGATCATTCGGGGCCGCGTGAACGCCTGCTGGAATCGCGCGGTTCAAAACGGCTTCGATGGCTAGGGATACCGGGATCGACACCAGACGGGCCATTGCCGTACCCCGTTCATCACCCCAGGCGTCCATCACATAGGTTTTGTGCCAGACTTCAACGCCGTCTTTCTCGGCCTTGAGGGCGACGCACAGAACCACGCGATCCGGTTCACCTTCGTCATAGGCGTTCTCGGCCCAGAACTGATCGGACATGTCTTTCAGGCGGGCGTCGCCTTCGGGTCCCGAGAGGGTTTCGATCTCAGTGAATACGTTCGACCAGGCGTCGGCCCAGCCGTTCAGGCGCAGGGTGCCGCGGACGAATTCTTTGACCGGCCAGTGATCTTCGAAATGGTACTGTGCCATGAACGGGATCGAGTCGCGATTTGGGTAAACCTCGAAGCTCTCCGGCGTCGGCAAAGGCGCGATATAGCTGCTGATTGCATCCCATGGGCGGGCGACGTTCAGCGGGGCGTAGTCGCGGATGGATTTGGACGGAGAACGCAGGGCTTTGAGAACGCCCAAGGGGGACCAACTGAATTTATAGCGGAACGGGTTCGGGTTCTTTGGAATGCCGCCGCAATAGGAGATGAAACTCAGGTGGTTTTGCGGATCAAACGAGTCTGAGGCGCGGTAGTCATCAACCAGCGCATGCGCCATCAGGTGGTCGATGCCGGGGTCCAGTCCGACCTCGTTTACTAGCGCCACACCGGCCTCGCGGGCTTTGTTGTCCAGCGCGCGCATCTCGGGGGCGATGTAGGACGACGAGACAAAGTTTGCCTGTTTCGAGATGGCCAGTTCCGCCAGCGGTACGTGCCAGTCGCCCGGCAGCATGGAGACGATTACGTCGCCCTGTTCCAGCACTGCGCCCAATGCGTCGATGTCGAAGGCGCGGATGTCGTTGGTCAGGTCTCCGACCTCGGCTTTGGCCTTTTCGACGGTTCGGTTCCAAACGGTAACCTTGTGCCTGCCTTTGATCAGGCGGCGCAGGCCGGGGATGGCCGAAAGGCCGGTGCCACACCAGTGAATCGTCATCGCTCAGATTCCTTCGATATGAGTTTTGTAGGTTGCTTCTGCGCGACCCCATACGCCGCTGTCCAGATCGCTCAGGGTGAGCAAAGAAGGCAGCAATTGCGCGGCGTAGTCCTGAGAGCTTTCGACCGGCAGCATCGACGGCAGATTGTCGATGGCCATCACGTCCATCACTGGATCGGTGGCGACGCGCAGGGCAGGAGCTTCCCACGTGGTGGCGCAGTCATAGACCGGGACCGGGTTGTAGTCGCTATCCGGGTCGCAGGCCACGTCACCGATGGCGGTCAGCCTGCGCGGTGCGGTCAGCGCGTCGCGCGGAACAAAAACCGGCGTGCCGGGGCGCGCGAAGATGCAGTTCAGGAACAGGTCATGATCCAGGATTTCCGGGAATGGTCCTCCGCTGGCGGTTTCGTCCATGTCCCATTTGGTGACGGTGACTCCCATCGCCTCACACAGGTCGGCAGCACCGGTGCCGACACGACCCAAGGCGCCGATGACGATTGCGCGGGGACGCTCTGCGCCTGTGGCGTCTAGTTCAGCCAAAAGCTCGACGTTTAAGGCGTCTTTGTCAGAGTACACGCCAACTGGCGGACATTCTTCGCCGCGTTGTTGTGCAGCCCATGTTTTAAGGGTCACAGCCGCCCCGGCATATCCAGCCCAGTATCCAAAGGCGGCAACCCGGCGGCCATCTTCATCGACCAGATACTCCAGGTCGTAAAGCGTGCCGCGCCCGGCCTTGAACCGCTGCAACAATGCGCGGCCCGAATGCTGGCCCTTATAGGCATGGCCGAACATGATATGGCGATGGGGCAGGGGTGTGCCATCTTCGGGCAGCTCCTTGAGGCCAAATATGATCGCGTCCAATGGGGCCTCGGGCCAGGAATTCTCTGGTGCGATCTCGCAGCCCGCCTCTTTGTAGCCATTGATCGGAATAGCGCGGACAGAGCTTTCCTCGATCGTCACGCGAATGCCGGCCGCGATCAGTGCTGCGGCGCCATCGGGGGTCAGACCGACCCGTTCCTCATTCGGGCGTTGTTCTGCCCGGACCCAAAGATGTGTCATGCAGTTTCCTTTGCTCAGAGCATTCCGGCAGCACGCACGGCTTGGACCGACCCCCGCGCCTCCATCGCTTCGCGGAAAGCGACGATCTTGGGAAAGGCTGACACATCGACGCCGTCGCCTTCCAGCCAACTGCAGACGACGTAGAGGTAAGCGTCGGCCAGCGAGAATGCCTCACCCAGAACCAGCGGCCCACGCAGCCCGTTGGCCGAGATATACTCGCAGGACGCGGTCATGTTTTGCGCGACCTTCGCCGTCATATCCTTCCAGCTGGCTTCCTTATCCGCCCAGCGATGCCCGCGCTGTTTGTGGGCATGGTTCACATGCATGGTCGAGGCGAGATAGAACATCACCTCGCGCATCCGGGCTGCCATCACCGGATCGGCAGGCACCAGCCCGACCTCAGGCGTTTTGGCGGCGATGAATTCCAGCAACGCGCCGGTCTCGGTCAGAATGCCCCCGTCGACCACCAGCGCCGGGACCCGACCCTTGGGGTTGATCTGTTTGTAGGCCGGTTTCGCCTGCTCGCCCCCGGCAAAGTCCAGCTTGATGGCCTCATAGTCCAGCCCCGCCTCTTCCAGCGCGATGGCAACGGCAACCGAGATGGTGCGGGGGGCGTAATAAAGCTGCATCGGTGTCTCCTTACAGGTGCGTCTGTGCGAATTGCCGATCGGGCGTTTCCAGATGCGGAACGGCGTTGAACAGAACCGGGCTGAGATGCGCTCCAATCGGATGCAGACGATGCATCGACGTGTTCATGATGGCAAGGGCGACGCGCGCCATCGAGGGGATATCCAGACCCATCGCTTGCCGCACCACCATTGAGATCAACCCACCCGAGGTTACAACGATGGCGGGCCCACCTTCGGTCCCGATGTCCCGCAACGCATCGCGGACGCGGGTTTCGAAGTGTTCAAAGGTCTCGGGCGTGTTCTCAATCAGGCCATTGGCCCAGGCGTCAAAGGTCTTGGGCAGGTGCTCGACAAAGCCCTCGCGATCTGTGGGGATGGCAACGCCATGTTGTTCTTCGAACAATTGCGCGAGGGTGAAGTATTCGATCTCATTCAACCGCGGGTCGCGGATTGGATCAGTCAACCCCATACTGGCGGCGGTTTCGGCATGCCGGATCAAAGTACCGCAATAGGTTCGGGGGTAATGGCTGCGCGTATCGCGCAGATGCGCGCCCAGCCAGCGGGCCTGCTGATGCCCCAGATCGCTCAGCTTGTCATAGTTCGCCTCGTCCCGCGCTGCCGTGTTGGCCTGCCCGTGCCGCACCAATGTAATATGTGACATATCGGTCCCTCTTATGCGGATGTCTTAGGGCAGGTTCCGGGTCGGGGCCAGAGGGGTTTCCCTTTGGCGGCAAAAAATCCTTACAGCTTTTTGTGTTCTGGCTATGGTTGCCGCGACCATGCGTCTGGAGGACCTATGAGCATCGATCCAAATCGCTTTCTGGCCGATCTGCACAAGCTGCGCGAATTCGGGGCGTCGGGTGTCGGCAAAGGTGTCGTACGTCCGGCCTATTCCCCAGCGGACATTGCCGCGCGTCAATGGCTTGCGGGTCGTATGGCTGAAGCAGGGCTGGAGCCGCATTTTGATCCGGTTGGGAACCTGTTTGGACTTGCCCCGGGCACGTCTTTGCTGATGGGATCACATTCCGACAGCCAGCCCGAGGGTGGCTGGCTGGACGGGGCGCTGGGTGTGATTGCCGCGCTTGAAATTGCGCGGTCCAGCGACCAGCCGATCTCAGTCGTCAGTTTTCAAGATGAAGAGGGCCGCTTTGGCGTGACCACTGGATCAGCGGTCTGGTCAGGTGGGCTGCCGCTAGAACAGGCCGATCCGCTGACCGACGGCTCTGGCATTACCTTTGGCGCGGCCCGATCCGAGATGGCAGAACTGTCACATGGTTTTGTTGAACCATCCCGGTTCCGCGGTTTCATCGAAATGCATATTGAACAAGGCCCCGCGCTGGACGCAGCGGGGCAGCACATCGGTGTTGTCTCCGATATTGTCGGAATCCGGGATATGTCGATCACCTTTGAAGGGCAACAGAACCACGCGGGCACCACGCCAATGCATTTGCGGCGCGATGCGTTTCAGGCTTTGTCGCTGTTTAATGCAAGACTCAATGACCGGTTCCGCAACGTGGTGACCCCTCAGACCGTGTGGACCATCGGACGCGTCGATTTGCATCCCAATGCATCCTCCATCGTCCCAGGGCGCGTCCGTTTCTCGATGCAATGGCGCGATGGCGATGGGGGCCGGCTGATCCGCATGGAGGAAATCATTCGATCCACCGCGCAGCAGGTGGCCGACGAGCTTGGTATGACCCTCAACTACGGCCCAATGTTGGGGCTAGAACCGGTGGCCATGGACCCGACACTGCGCGCAGCGTTGGAGTGTGGCGCGGAACATGTCTCATCCGGCAACTGGCGCGGGATGCCATCGGGTGCGTTGCACGACGCCACCAATGTCGCCCGCGTGATGCCAGTTGCGATGCTGTTTGTGCCTTCGATCAATGGAATCAGCCATGATTTCGCCGAGGATACAGCCGAGGATGACCTGGTCGCTGGTCTTTGCGTATTGGAACATGCTGTAAGAGCTTTGGCTGGATGATCTGAATAAGGGGCATGGAATATGTAAGTTTCCCAGCGTATTGACCAAGGGTAAGGCGCTGTGGCGGGATATGTGCCTTTGAATAAATGCTGGGATGCGCATGGCCTGCAACCACGAGTGTTGCCTAACGGAAAAAAGTTTCCTATAGGAACATTATTGATGCATACGCCCGTATACAGGTCTGCCGCATTAAAGCCCTGCCATCAAAATTCCGGGGCTGAATCGTTGCAAATTTTGCAGCTTGGGTCAGACTGATGCGCATGCGTTGCGACATTTAGAGACGAAAGGCAGTACCCGCCATGACTTCACCGAAACGCACCCCTCTTTATTCTCTTCACGTTGGTTTGGGAGGAAAGTTGGTTGATTTTGCGGGATGGGAGATGCCTGT